>JAZSMH010000050.1:0-46615 GCA_045535785.1 Clostridia bacterium | reverse complement strand
GGTCCGAAGCGCGCAGTAAGTCGTTCCAAGAAGTAGGAGGTAGAAAATGGCTGTAAGAAAATCTACTATTAAGAAAAGAAAAGACTTAAAACGTATAGAAAAAGGTCAAGTACACGTTTATACTACTCATAACAATACTATCGTAACCGTTACCGACATGCAAGGTAACACCATTAGCTGGGCATCCGCAGGC
Source organism: Clostridia bacterium (assembly GCA_045535785.1). Lineage (GTDB taxonomy): Bacteria > Bacillota > Clostridia > Christensenellales > DTU072 > CAG-1782. The sequence continues at coordinate 46,422 of JAZSMH010000050.1, read as the reverse complement.
GTTATGGGATACAAAGGATCTCGTAAAGAAACCGCTTTCGCTGCTACCCAATCTACCGAAAAGGCAGTTAATGAAGCAAAGTTACACGGTATCAGAAAAGTAGAAGTTTACGTAAAAGGTACAGGACAAGGCAGAGAACCCAGTATCCGTGCAATACAGGCATGTGACGTTGACATCACCATGATCAAAGACGTATCACCCATACCCCACAACGGATGCCGTCCCCCCAAGCGTAGAAGACTGTAATTAGAGGAGGTATGAACAATGGCTAAATATACAGGACCCGATTGTCGTCTTTGCAGAAGAGAAGGTTGCAAGTTGTTCCTTAAGGGCGACAAGTGTTATTCAGAAAAGTGCGTTTATAACAAGCGTCAAACTCCCCCCGGAGTACACGGTGCTATGAGAAAGAAACCTACTCCCTATAGCATCCAATTAAGAGAAAAGCAAAAGGCTAAGAGAATCTACGGTCTAACCGAAAAGCAATTCCACAAGTATTATCTTATGGCAGAAAGACTTCGCGGTGTTACCGGTGAGAACATGCTTATCCTTATCGAAAGAAGACTCGACAACGTTGTATACAGAATGGGTATCGGCGTTAGCAGAGCACAAGCAAGACAAATCGTTAACCACGGTCACATTACCGTCAACGGCAAGAGAGTTAACATTCCTAGCTACCTAGTAAAAGCTGGTGACGTTATCCAAGTTAAAGAGAACAAACAAGAGTTACCTTTCTTCACCGAACTCAAGAGCGCAAAAGTTAACAACAGCGTTAAGTGGTTAGAATTCAACCCTGAATTCCTAAAAGGTAGCATTTTGGCATTACCTACCCGTGAAGATATCGATATGAATATCTCCGAACGTATGATTGTCGAATTGTACTCGAAATAATTGCTAACAAAATAATAAGGAGGATTTGCCAAGATGATGGAAATAGGAAAACCCAAGTTGACAGAAGTGGTTATCGAAGAAGAATCCCATGCGTTATTCGTAGTAGAACCCTTACTTAGAGGTTATGGTACGACTATCGGTAATTGTCTACGTCGTATACTTTGCACCGACCTTCCCGGCGCGGCAATCATTGGTGTAGAAATCGAAGGCGTTAAGCACGAATTTAGCACCGTAGCAGGCGTAAAAGAAGACGTTGCAGAAATCATCCTTAATCTAAAGGATATAGCTGTAAAAGTATATTCTGAAGAAACTTTTGAAACGCAAAAGATAAAGCTTCGTAAAGAAGTAGGCGGAGTAGTTACCGCAGGCGACATCGAAGTTAATAGCGATATAGAGATCACTAATCCCGATGCATATATCTGTACCCTAGAAGACGGATACGTATTAGATATGACTCTTACCATCGGTACCGGAAGAGGTTACGTAAGTGGCGCTAACAACAAGCCCACCCAACAACAACCTATCGGTTACATTCCGATTGACTCGCTTTATTCGCCCGTTGTATCCGCTAGCTACGCTGTAGAACCTACCAGAGTTAAGCAAGACATCAACTTTGATAAGTTAACCATCGACGTTAAGACCAATGCGGCATCATCCCCGAGAAAGGTTATCAGTCTAGCAGCAAAAATCATGAGCGACCACTTGAAGCTATTCATCGACTTAATTGACGATATGGACAGCCAAAACATTTTGGTCAGCAAAGATAATAACGAACAACAAAAGACGCTCAGCATGAGTATTGAAGAACTTGACTTGAGCGTACGTCCCCTTAACTGCTTGAAGAGAGCAGGTATCACTACCGTAGAAGATCTTATCAAGCGTAGCGAAGACGATATGTTGAAAGTTCGTAACTTAGGTCGTAAGTCACTCGACGAAGTTATTATGAAACTCAAGAATATCGGTTTGGGACTTTATAACAAAGACGAGTAAGGAGAAGATAAAATGGCACAAAATCGCAAATTAGGTAAAAGAACCGACCAAAGATTAGAACTCGTTTATAGCCAAGCAGCTCAATTACTTTGGTATGGCAAAATCGAAACTACCGTAGAAAGAGCAAAAGAAGTAAGAAAAATTGCAGAAAAATATATCACTCTAGCAATCAATACTTATCAAGATACCGTAAAAGTAACCAAAGAAAAGGTTAATCAAAAGGACGAAAAAGTTCAAGTAGAATTCACTAACGACGGCGGTAAGAAACTTGCAGCAAGAAGAAGAATCATGGCTGCATTCCCCGACCTTCAAGAAGTAAAACTTGAAAAAGAAAGTAAAGAAACTTTCCGTAACCGTACCGCTGATATCAAGCATCCTCTTTGCGAAAAACTTTTCGGCGAATACGCTCCCAAGTATGACAAGAGAGCACAAGAACTCGGTCAACGCGGTGGCTACACCAGAATAATCAAGCTTGCAAACCGTCGTGGTGACGATGCTAGCATGTGCATTTTGGAACTAGTTGACTAATCGGTTAACGAAGCATCAAAAAGATAAGAGTTAGGCAATCATCGCCTAACTCTTTTTTGTTATATATTCTTGTTGTGAAATTCGTGGAAAACCCCCTTTTTGCAGGTGAGCGACCTGCAGCGCAGTTGCTTAGTTAAGTCTTATCTGTAGAATAACTATTTTTTCTATATATTTTATCCTTAACTTGCACCTATGGTGCAAATATAACTTTGCGAAAGCAAAATATAACTTGACTTACACGTCAAATATAACTGCCGCAAGGCAATATAACTAAAAAAGCGTGCTATGAATACACCATAACACGCCTTATTTCATTGTTTTGTAGAAAATCTTTAATTTTATAACGTTTAATATTTACTCGTTTCGTTATCTATACCTAATAAATAATCTGTACTCACTTTGAACGTTCTTGATAGCATAATCAAGTCCGTTAGCGACGGCTCGCGCCTACCTTGCTCCCAATTAGCATAAGTGCTTACGGGTATGCTTATTTTATTAGCAATATCCTGTTGCGACGCATTTATTTCTAACCGTAGTTGTTTCAATATATTAGGCAATTTCATGTTTTTTTACTCTTTTATACATATAATCTATCATAATATAGTCAAAATGACTTGACACTAGTCAAATTGACTATTAAAATTTTATTAATAATACCTTTTTAAGTGAAATGGAGCACGTTTATGAAAGAGAAACAAAACTTGTTAAAAAAATTACTAACAGGACTATTAATAACAGCTATTACGTTATGTATGACCGCATGCTCAGGTATAAGCATTAATTTTGACGCATTGAAAGAGATGCTTAGCCCATATGATCCAAACAAGGTTAAACAAGAGAAGGAAGAAACTCCTGATGTTCCAGAAACCCCAGAAGAACCAGAAAACCCAGAAGAACCGGAAGAACCTGCTGTCCCAACAACTGAAGAAGAGTTTAAAGTTGCCTGCGAAGAAAGGATTAAGCAAATTTTAGAAGATTCGCTTTTTGGCAAAACGGGTTATCAAACTGTAACCGGGATTGATGATGTCGTTTACAATATTGAAACAGGATATGTTTATGCAAATGTTAAATTAAAATTTGTTGCTGATGTAGTGGAATTTTATAAATTTGGTCCGTTTGATAAAATTGCTTACACTTCATATGAACAAGCATTAGAAAAGCTTAATGAAGTTAAACCTAGAAAGATAAATAATGAACCTAAGCGTAAGTTGCTTGAAAAGGTTTCAGAAGAAGAATATAATGCTCTTTGTGAATATGTTTTAAATCATGAAAATATTAATATGCCCGAAGGAAAAATTCTTAATATCGAACCATTTACTTCTTTTGGCACTGCAAAAATAACAGCTATTTATGAAGGAAAAATATATGTGATAAATGCTTCAAGCTCTTTAGAAGACGCAACCGACGAAGAGTTTGTCAGTCATATGTTGAATAATCAATCAGATAATGAAATTTATATTCGGAAAGAAGAGCCGTTCATGAGTTTTGATGACATTGGGAAGGCGGCGGAAGAGGAAGTTGAAACTGAAGGTGGAAATGATGTTGAAGCGGAAGTTCAACCTGCAAATGCTTCGGCTTGCAAAAAGTTTTCGAAAAAGCTTTGTTTGAAAAATGTTGCAGTTGAACTCGATAAGCAAGAGAACGGAAAATGGGTTATCAATTTTGATTTGCATGATGAGAAGTTGTTTAACAACGACAAAACATTAATAGGAATCAACAACGCTGTTGTTGAGCCAAAAAAAGTTGTTAAAGAAAGAGGTTTTGCAAGTTGCGGAGCAAGTTTATGATAAAAAAGTTTTATCTTATTAAGTTTTTTTGAGGAAAGGTTTGGAAAACCCCTTTTTTGTCGAAAAAAAGGGGTTTTCCAAAAACATTACCAAAAATAAATTTAACTACGCAGCTCGGCTCGCAATATCTAATATAAGGTAGATTATCAAGAATATAATGGTTATTCCCCCCATTGTAACGAACATAGGCACTAGCATGCGTTTTACCGCCATAAAATAGGTTTTTGCCTTGTCCTTGAACGTATTACCGCTAGGGTTGTATCCACCGTTAGAATAGCCGTTATTTGCGCCAGAATTGGCAGATTTAGGCGCGTTAGCAGACTTTTTTGTAGCCGACATATCAACGACGGTGCTACCGTCGTCGACGTAGATTATTTTTTCTTTCGGCTTATTATTCTTGTTCTTCTTTTTGCTCATTGTTTAGATACTTTTCTTCACAAAGATGACACGCAACGTAGTGACCGTTACCGTATTCGCGATAAGCGGGTACCTCGTTTGCACAACGCTCGGTTGCATAAGGACAACGCGTGTGGAATTTACAGCCAGCAGGGGGATTTACCGGCGAAGGTATATCACCTTTAAGCACGATTCTGTTCATCTTCACGTCGGGATTCGGGTTAGGAATAGCGGAGAACAATGCTTGCGTATAGGGGTGTAAAGGCTTGTCGAAGATATCCTTCTTAGAACCGAATTCCATCATGCTACCAAGATACATTACGCCGATTTTGTCGGATATGAACTTAACTACCGAGATATCGTGCGATATAAATAGGTAAGTAAGGTTCATAGACTTTTGCAAACTCTTAAGTAGGTTAATGATTTGAGCCTGAATTGACACGTCTAGCGCGCTAACGGGCTCGTCGCAAATAACTAGCTTAGGATTGACGGAAAGTGCTCTAGCAATGCAAATACGCTGTCTTTGACCACCCGAGAATTCGTGCGGATAGCGTTCGTAATAGTAATCACGAAGACCGCACTTTTCCATAAGGTTAAGTACGTAGTCTTTTACTTGATCCTTAGGTACGATTTTGTGTACCTTGACGGGCTCGGAAAGGATATCACCTACCGTGCTACGCGGAGGAAGAGAAGAGTACGGATCTTGGAATATGATTTGCATATCGGTACGAAGACGACGCATCTCGCTATTCTTGTAGTTGGTTATATCTTCACCGTTGAATATTATCTTACCACCGCTAGGTTGATGTAGCTTAAGGATAGTACGCCCAAGAGTGGTTTTACCGCAACCCGATTCACCAACGATACCTATGGTTTCACCGGGGTTAAGAGTAAAGGATATATCGTCCACCGCTTTTAGTTCTTTCGTTACTTTACCGGTTATGGTCTTTTCAACGGGGAAGTATTTCTTTAAGTGCATTACTTGAAGAAGCAATTCGGGATTGATTTCGTCGTAAACAACCGCTTCTTCAACTTTGTTATCTTTTTTCTTCAACATTATTTATTTTCCTCCTCATACAAATGGCATGCCACGTAATGAGTGGGGCTAACCTGTACCATACACGGATAATCACCGTTACACTTGTCTATACAACGCGAACAACGATCCTTAAAGTAGCAATAATTAGGCATATTGACGGGGTTAGGTACGTTGCCGGGGATGTTAAATAGGGTGTCGGTGTTAGAATCCATCGTGGGCTTTGACTTTTGCAAACCTATAGTGTACGGATGCATAGGATTATGGAATATCTCTTGTACCGTACCTTTTTCAATAACGCGTCCTGCGTACATTACTACGACGTAATCAGCCATTTCCGCAATGATACCAAGGTCGTGGGTAATTAGCATGATAGAGCCGTTTATTCTTTGCTTTAGGTCGCGTAGTAGGTCTAGTATTTGCGCTTGAATAGTAACGTCAAGTGCAGTAGTAGGCTCGTCCGCAATGATAAGTCTAGGATCGCAAGCAAGCGCCATAGCTATCATAACACGTTGACGCATACCACCGCTAAGTTCGTGTGGGTAGGAGTTATAAACTCTCTCCGACTTATCGATACCAACTAGGCTAAGCATCTCTAAGGAGCGATTTTTAGCCATCTCTTTGGTAGCGTCGGGGGTGTGAATGAAAACCACTTCGTCAAGCTGATTACCGATAGTAAATACGGGGTTAAGGCTCGTCATGGGTTCTTGGAATATCATGGCGATTTGTCTACCACGTATACGATGTACCTCGTGTATAGGCATTTGCGCGATATCGAAGACCTTTTCTTCCATTTCATACGCATATACGCCCGATTCGTTGACCGCTTGCGCAGGTATCATGATAGGGAAGCCGTCTTTGTTGAATACAACGTTGCCATTCTTATCCTTTTTTACGGTAGAAAGAATATTTCCTTCCTCATCCCTTTCATAAATCGGTATAGGATGACCTTTTTCGTCACGCTTGAAGTCAAGCGACTTGAATCTTATAGAGCCTGAAAAAATCTGTCCCGTAGGTCCTTGCAAAAGTTGCATAACCGACATACTAGTTACCGACTTACCACAACCCGATTCGCCAACGATACCAACTACAGAGTTTGTAGGAACGTCTATAGTAACACCGTTAACAGCTTTTACTACGCCTTGATCAGTGAAAAAATAGGTATGTAAGTCGTCTATTTCTAGTATGTTGCTAGGATCGCGCATTTCCGTAACGTATTCACTTTCGGGCGCTTTTCTAAACTTTTTCTTTTCTAAAGTACGCATTATTTTGCCATTTTCCTTGGCAATAGCACGTACCTCTCTACCCGATAAATAATGATTGTCGGTAGATTTTTCTTTTTTTAGTATTTTGTCAAAAATCTTCATACCTTACCTCCTCATTTTCGGGTCTAACGCATCGCGTAAGCCGTCTCCAACGAAGTTAAAGCCAAGTACAGCAAGGATTATGCATAGTCCCGGCGGTGCCCATACGTTGAAGTAATTTTGTAAAATATTAGTGTCGTTAGCAGAGTTAATCATAGTACCCCAAGCAGCATATCTTTCGGGTGCGCCTAGTCCAAGGTAAGATAGCGATGCTTCATAAAGTATCATACTACCAAGGCTGAGCGTCATCGATACGATAAGCTGTGGCATAACGTTAGGTACGAGATGTTTGAATATTTTACGCGGTGTAGAATATCCCATAGCTTCCGCAGCTACCATGTATTCTTGCTCTCTTAAGGATAGTATCTGACCACGCACGAGTCTTGCCGTTCCCGGCCAAGAAATAAGGGTAAGGAAGCCCATTAGATAGTATATTCTGAACTGTAAGTCAATTCCAGCCGCTTCAATTACTGTGCCCACTATAAGAAGGATAGGGAATCCGGGCAAACATAGAAGTATATCGCATATTCTCATTATGATATTGTCGACTACACCGCCAAAATAGCCCGCTATTCCGCCGAAAATAATACCAAACAGGGTGATTACAAAAACTGCAAGGAAGCTAATTATAAGCGAAACTTGACCGCCACTCATTATACGTGCAAGCACGTCTCTACCGTTCTTATCAGTACCCATCGGGTGATCCGCACTGGGAGCAGCAAGAGCGTTAAGAGGTTTTTCAGTTTCTACAACTTGATAGAAAGATTGCTCCACGCCGTTTTCATCAACGTAGGTTATCTCAACCTTTGTGTATTCTATTTTACCGCCTTCGTCCGCATCGTCAGCATCCCATTGTGTATAAATAAGGGGCCCGATAAAGCAGAATAGGAATAGCCCGATGATAATTACTAAACCAACCACGCTTAATTTTGAGCGGAAGAATCTACGCAATACCATTCTACCGGGTGACATTAGACGCACGTTCTTTTCGATAGAATCGTCAGCCATTACCTCGGTTGCTTCATTGTTAGTTGCGTTTTCTACGCTAACTTCTTCATTAAGTACTAATTTTTCCGTAGTATTGTTATCCATAAGTCCCTCCTAAGAAGTAAGTTTGACTCGTGGGTCAACCACGGCGTACATAAGGTCGGCAAGCAATACGCCTAGTACCGATAATAGCGCAAGGAACATATTATATCCCATGATTAGCGGTATATCCGCAGCCATCATCGCCTGGAACGCTTTGTTACCGATACCAGGTAGATCGAATACTTGTTCGGTTATGATTGCACCCGAGAATAGGGTAGGCAACAAGCCTGCAAGAGAAGTAACTAGCGGTATAAGGGTGTTACGGAAAGCGTGTTTATAAATTACCGTCTTTTCTTTCAAACCCTTAGCACGCGCAGTCCTTATGTAATCGGAATTAAGCACTTCGAGCATATTCGTTCTCGTCATTCTCATACGTCCACCGATACTCAATATTACTACCGTCAGTATAGGTATGAACATATGCCTTACGTAGTCTAATATCTTTGCAAAGCCCGTCAAAGTCTGCGTTGCATCCTCTAGTCCACTCGGTGGGAACCAACCTAGCTTCATTGCAAAGACGTCTTTTAGTAGTTGTCCGAAGAAGAACGAAGGTAACGATATACCAATCATAACTAGCACCGTTACTACGTAGTCTCTTATAGAATATTGATGGGTTGCAGCGGTGATACCGAGAGGAATAGCAATCATGAATTCGAATAGGGTAGCGATAAGAGCTACGGCAAAAGATACGCCCATGTAGTCCTTAATTACTTGAACAACGGGCACGCCGTACTTAAAGCTCGTTCCAAAATCAAGTCGTAACAACGATAACAACCACGTACCGTAACCTTTTAGTATTCCAACAAAACTGTCGTCTTCCAGTCCGTACATTGTTTTCATGCTATCTATCGTCTCTTGAGGGATAGTAGCACCACCTTGGTTCATCTGTGCGATCTTGTCGTCAATGAAGCTCACAGGCATACACCTTATCAATACGTATATGATAAGGGATACACCGAGCAATATTAGCACAGACAAACCAAGTCTTTTAATAATATATTTTAACATTAGTTTTTCCTCAAATATTATTTGGTGGCAAATTCAACTTCCCAAATTCTGTCAAGAGGGGAAGTGTAGGGGTTAATCGTAGCAGGAAGAGAATCACTGCTAATTACGTTAGCGTTGTATGCATAAAGAACCTTTCTTTGATATACAGGAAGTTCAACTGCAAGGTCAAGAATATAACCAAGAGCTTCTTCGTACAATGCAGTACGCGTTGCTTTGTCTTCGGTTTCTCTAGCTTCGTCGATTACGTTGCTGAGATCGTTAAGAATAGCGTTTTCTTCTTGATATTGATCGGGAGAAGCAAGTATTTCACGATATCCCCAAGCAAGCACGCTAGTAGCGGTAGAGTTCTTATGATATACCTGATATAGGTCAGGGTCTACGGTAGAGCCCCATGCAGCAGCCCATACGGAAAGTGAACCGGTGGATAGTTTGGTAAGTGCTTGAGTGTCAGCAACCACTTCGATATCCCAACCACATTCGTTAAGAAGGTCAGCCGCGCTTTGGAAAGTAGCGTAAGTGGGGTGGTCGGTTAAGCTTGCACCAGCAATGGTGAACTTGATAGTTAGTGAAGAATCACCAGCGGATACGCCTGCAGCTTCCATGTATTCACCGATAGCTTCTTTTGCACTTGCTCTATTGAAGTTCTTTGCAGGATAATCGTGTAGATTGTCACGGTCGTTATTGCCGTTATCATCCTTAGGATAAGCCCAGCTTACGGTGGACATCGGCCAGTAGATGGTTTCTGCCATACCAGTGCTGTAATAGCTAAGTGCCATGCTAGTATTCATAGCGGTCATTATTGCTTTACGAATGTTGATGTTAGGTACCTTACCTGCGTTGATACCAATATAACCATAACCAAGTTGATCGGTATAAGTGCTAGCAATACCCTTGCTCTTCAAACCATTGATTATATCAATGTTATGTTGCGTGAATTGAGGCGTTACGTAATGAACAGAGCCACTTTCTAATGCATTAAGCGCGTTAGTTGCACTTACAACTTGATAACGAACTTTTTCAATCTTCGGAGCACCGAGTAAGAAATTGTTGTTAGCCTTGAAATAAACTACGTTATTCTTGAAGAATTCCGTTCCACTAGGATTGTCCTCGTTAGCAGCGTTAGTAGCAATGTACGCACCTGCGCCAACAGGAACCTTTATATTACGAACAGATTGAATTACGTTAGTCATGAAGTTATAGGATGCAAAATCTACGCCGAAGTTGTTATTAACGATATCTACGGAATAGCCTTCTGCATAGTAGTGTTGAGGAGCTACTGCGAATGCAAAGTTCCATATAGCTTTGGGGTCAACACCGTTGATAGTAACTTGTAGAACGTCGTATTCGTTTACGTTAGTAGGAGTACCGTCAGCGTTATGACTGTGAGCAACGTTGTAGGTACCGTTCTTGCAGGTTACGGTGTTTATTTGGGTAGTATGACCAAGAGATTGAATACCAGAGATGTTCTTAACTAGTAGACCGTCACCACTTACGTTAGCGGTAAGGATAACTTCCTTTGCCTTTGCAAGATATTCGGTTTCTAGCGTGTTAGAGGTTCCCCAGAATTTTAATATTTGGTCAAGTTGAGAATTAATCTTGTCGTTATATACGTAGTTAATAGCTTGTTCCTTGGTGGTAATTACGTTAGCACCGTAGTTTCTAATAACTTCCTTAATTTGAGATTTTATGTCCTTATTGTTTTCGTCCTTTTCGTATTCGATAGTAACGTAACCCTCGTAGCACATAAAGGAGGTGATTTCGTCGAATTCACCAGTAGACTTATAAGGCTCTTCGGTATAAGCTTCCTTTGCGCTAATATAGTCGGTTTCCAATTCCTCTTTGAAGGTTTTTAGTGTGAACTCATAGTCTGCAAGAAGATTTGCGCTAGTTACTTCGCTAGGATTGTTGCTGATAGCCTCTATATATCCGTTAGAAGGAGTGTAGTCGTTGATAGCAGCCTTCATCTTTGCATAATCAGCATCGAAAGTACCTTCGGTTTGAGTTCTACCTACTTGTCTATATAGGTTAACGAGTTCGTTGATACGGTTCTTCGCGCGAGTACGAGCTTGCTCGGTGATTTCGTCGTCAACGTCGGAGTCAGCACCGAAAGTTTGGCTACGGTAGTCAGCAAGACCTACGATATCGGTAGAATACATGGTGGAAGAACCAGTGTATACGGGATCGAGATAAACGTACATATTGAAGATAACGTCTTCAATGGTAAGAGGTTGACCGTCAGAGTATTTAATACCGTTCTTGATTACAAAAGTATAAGTCGTAGTATTATCGATATCGTTATGAACGATGTCGTAGTCTTTTACAGCAACCGCTTCGTTGTCACCGCAAGCAACGTCAACTTCTCCGTTGTTATAACCGGTAGTAAGCATGCCGATTTGAGTCATTGATACTATCGTGCTGTCAGCAGCAGTAGTAGAGAAGAAAGGATTGAATAGACCGTCCAAGTCCTCCGTCATAATAACGAGAGCGTCAGGCCTTGTAGTATCTTCACTACAAGCAGCAAGAGGCAGTACGATTGTTAGGCATAACGCAACACATAGCGTTATAGCAACAATTTTCTTTTTCATATGATGTCCTCCTAAATATATCTAAATGTTTATTATTTTTTATCCGTTAAAAGCTACGTTTACCGTACCATCGTCGTTAATAACGATTCCGGCTATTTCGTTAGTGCTTTCTACCCTATGTTCGCAGGTTAAATTCGAGTATGTTACCGAAGTAATATATCCCTCCGCCGTTACTAGTCCAATATGTATCTTGTCGTTATTGAATACGGGCAAGAAGCTTATATCGGTGCAAAGTTCGGTGTCAAGAATTAATTTAGAATTGTTGATAGCGACGCTATTGAGCGTAGCCGCATCACTTACTACACCTGCAAAAAGTCCGAAGTAAGTATCTACAAAAACGTCTTCATAATTGCCCGATCCAGGTGCAGTTTCTACCTTTTGCGTATATACGGAGCCGTTTACTCTAAAAGAGCAATTTTCAAAAGTAACGTTTTCGATAACCGCCGTGTCACCGATAGCGCCGAATAGTCCAGCGAATTCAGTACGGGTTACGGAAGTGCTTTGTATAGCGTTTACGTTGTTAATGACGTGACCATTACCCTTGATTTGTCCAACGAATTCTCTAGAAGAGAACGCGTTAGGCCATATAGCGCCAGTGAAGTCGATATCGTTCATCAATTCATAACAGCCTTTGTTGCTTGCATTCTTATTAAGCTGTGCTGCAGTATAAATTTTGTACCATTCTCCGTCAACGTAATCTATGTAAACGTTGATAGGCGTAGGCTCAACGGGAATACCGTTTTCGTCATATTCAACCTCTCCCGTGATAGTACCTTCGATTTTTTGCGTCATTGCTTGATCGTAGAACGCTCCGTTAAAAGTCTTGTCTTTTAACTCAGGGTATTTTTTCGAGTCAAGCGTGCCCGTCTTTTCACTCCAAGTAGGATATTCCAACCTTAAAGTTTGTTCGGTATCAATTTGCTCAAAGACTCCTTCTTCATTCTTTGCGTAGAAATTAAAGGTAAAATAATGTACCCAAACAGCACAAAGGGTAAGTACGGGAGTGGAAGAACTGTACTTTTTCGACGTATCAATTTGCAAAGTATCACTAGCGAAGTCCCACTTTTTGCCGAGGTCGTAAGCAACGGGCTTACCGCTTACAGCAGCAACGTTACCTTCGCTATCAAGCTCCTCACCGTTTGCGTTTTTTCTAACGCCGTTTACTACGTACCAGCCTTCTAGCGAGTATCCCGAGTTGGATATTTCAAAAGCATTATTACCGCGCTTGCCGTCGTCGGGGGTAAGAAGCTTTATATTCATAAAACTCTTGCTTGTGTCGAGTGCAAATACGTCAACCACCGTTACGCCGTTCGTTCCTGCGAACATTCCACCATTCGCCAAGAATTTTACACTAATGCTGTTGCCGTCATCGTCAAGATTCTCATACGGAGTATCCCATTGTGAGCACGCGCTGAGCACTAGCACGAACGTTAGTAGGGTTATCGTTAACAAAACAATTTTCTTTTTCATTTTTATCCTTCTTTTCAATATTTATCGAAAAATTATTCTTCAACCGTTTCTTCAGTTTCGTTGGCGGTCTCTTCATTAACTTCTTCAACCGTTTCTTCGGTTACGTCAGCAGTTTCTTCCACTATTTCTTCTTTTTCGTCAACTATTTCCACCGTTTCTTCGTCAAGAACTTCGTTTTCAACGTTTTCTTCAACTTCTTCAACGCTTACTTCTTGATTTTCTTCGACGCTTACTTCTTGATTTTCTTCGACGATTTCTTCGTTTTCTTCATTTTCAACGATTTCTTCATTTTCAACGACTTCTTCTTTGTTTGCCTTTTTCTTTTTAAGGAATTTAACTAAGAAGAGTAGACCTATTATTATAGCAACGAGTCCAACGAATCCACCTACAGCACCGCCAATTATAATAGCTAAGTCGGTATTGTTGTCGGCGATAGGTTCGTCCTTAGGTTCTTCCGTAGGAGTATCACTATTGAGATATTCTAGGTCCGCAATTCTCTTTTCCGCTTGAGTAAGGGTAGAATAGTTAGCTACTAGCGATCTTTGTTCAAGAGTAGATATCTTATCATAAGCACTTCTTGCAGCAAGCACTAGTTCTTTATCCTTTAACTGTACTACCTCGGGTAGTTTAGCGATAGCGCTTATAGCAGCGAGCGTTACGTCGTCAGCAGCAGCGGCACCGTTAATAGTTACGTCGAAATATTGACCGAATATAAACGAGCCGTAATTCTTACCGTTAACGGGACGTATCATCGTTATTTTGTTGTCGATATGTCCGATGATATCAATGAAGTTAGCGCCGTAGTAATAGTTAGTAGAGAAGTCTAGTACGTTGAACATATTGAAGTCTACGATTCCTAGTCCGCCTAATTCTGCTTTACCAGGTACGTTGTCTTCATTGTAGAAGTAGTAGATATCGTATTCTTCTTCGAGCTTAGGTGCATTGTAAGAAGAGAACACAACGGTACGTAACTTATCACAGTTAAAGAACGCCTTATGTCCGATATTAACTAGGGTATAAGGTAGAATAGCGGTAACAACGTCGCTTCCAGCGAAAGCCATTGCGCCAATTCTTACCGTACCTTCAGCAACTACGCTATTAGTAGCGTTAGTTACTACGTAGGTGATAAGTTCTAGTCCGTTAGGTACAACTCTATAGATAGAGCCGTCAATAATGCGGATATTTTCCGTCAAGTCGTAAGTAAGAACAACTTTTTCGTATTCAACGTTATTGAACGATTCTTTTTCAACGGTAGATAAAGGCGCAAGTTTACACATAGCGAAAGGATTGTCGCCCATATCTTCAAGTAGGTTACCTAGTTTAACCGTGAAGTCGGTTAGGTTTTCTTTCATGAACGCGTGCGTTCCGATTCTTACCGCGTTAGTTAAGTCAACGTTAGTTAAAGCTGTGTATGCGAATGCGTAATCACCAATATAATTTACGTTAGCAATGCCGTTTACCGCGTTTAGTACGGGTGAATAAGAGAAAGAACCTTCGCCAACGCTAGTTACGTCGCCACCCAAAGTAACGGTGGTAAGATTTTCATTTTGTAAGAACGCGTAGTCACCGATAGTCTTAATCTTAGGTAAATCAACGGTAGTGAAGTCGTTTTCCGCGAATACGCTATTACCGATATCGGTTACGTTATCAAGGTTAACGCTATTTAACGAGTTACAACTTAAGAATGTATCGTCAAGTAGTTTCGTTAAGTTACCGCCGATAGTAACGCTTACTAGGTCGGTGTTGTATGCAAACGCGGAAGCGCCAAGGTATTCAACCTTACTGATATCTACGCTTGCGAGCGCGGGCGCGTAATACCTATATATATAATTCTCGGTATCGTCGATAGCTGCTATCGTACAATCTTGATCGATATATTCGTAAATAATATCCCCACTGAACGCGCTTCTATCGATTCTCTTTACTTCCGAAAGATCGATTATTTCTAATTTATCATTGTTGTAGAAAGCTTCACTTCCAATTACCGCACCGCTACCTAAAGTTATTTCGGTAAGTTCAGCCGCGCCGAAGAAAGCACCGCTACCAATAGTAGCATTGTTGCCGATAGTTAAAGTATGAAGAGGTGAAGTGTATACGTAATAGAAATATTGTACGTCAATAGGATTGCCGTCCACCGTTTCCGTTACGGTGTAGAATTCAATCTTGAAGTTGTTATTTCTATTGAATCTGAACGCATAGTTACCGATAGTTACGTCGTTACCGATAGTTACGGTAGCAAGGTAAGAACATTCTTCGAAGCAGTTGTTACCGATAGTCATACCGTCGGGTATGGTTACTTCGGTTATCTTCGTGCCTGCGAATGCGTAGTTACCGAGCTTATTTACCGCGCTAAAACTAGGTAGTTCGTCTATCTTAGTCTTGCATAGTGCGTAGTTACCGATAAGAGTAAGGGTACCGAAGGTTGCGCTAGATAGGTTAGAACATTCACTGAACGCATAATCGTTAAGCTTAGTTACGCTAGGTGCACTTACGGTAAGTAGATTTTCGTTACCTGCAGCCGCACCGTATCCGATAGAAACGATATTAGTATCGGTTACGATAAGTTCTTTCGTAGCAGGTGCCACGATAAGGATTTCGTTGCCGGCTTTATTTAGTAGATAAGGCTTACTATCTTGCGCCTTATATACTGCGTTACCTTCTGCAACGGTGAAGTTATTAATTGCAGTTTGACGGAATGCGTATTCACCGATAACCGCTACGTCCTTACCAATGGTTATATTAGTTAAAGACGTACAACCGTTGAACGCACCGGTAGGAATAACTTGCGTGTTGATGTTTACGTTATTTAGAGAAGTACAACCGTTGAACGCGTATTGACCTAATTTTATCTTGTCCGCACCTACGCTAACGGTAGTCAAACCAACGTTGCCACTGAATGCGTAAGACGCGATAGATTGAGTTTTTGAAGAAGTGGTAACTTTCGTTATCTTCTTGTTGTTAGCGAATGCGTAGTCCGACAAAGCAACCGCTTCCGTTAATTTCAATTCGCCCGTAAGGTTACAGTTAGCGAAAGCCTGTTGGTTGAAGAATTTTACGTTCTCGATACCGTTTACGGTAGTAAGAGAAGTACATCCCAAGAACGCACCTTGCGCTATCATAGTTAGCGACTTAGGTAAAGTTACCTTTCTTAGAGCGGTAAGCCCTGCAAAAGCATAAGAATTGATAGTTTCTACGCCTTCGGGTATGATTATTTCTTCAATAGTATTTTCACCTAAATACCATTGTTTGGTAAGTTCGGGTGCTTCGTATTCGTCGATTTCGTAATCTTCTTTAGGAACATAGTTATAGTTCGAGAACGCGAAAGAGCCTATTTCGGTAATAGCAAGGTCGTCGGGTATGCTTACCAAACCACCGTTACCGAAGTAATGCGTTAGGGTAGGACCGCTATTTTCGTACGGATCCTTTACCGTAACGTTAAGTGATTTTGAATAGTAAGTAGATTTACCGTTCTTGTATACTTTTACAGCGATAGAACCAAATCCTTCTTGAACTGCGGTGATAGTACCGTTTGCATCAACTTTAACTATGTTAGAGTTACTTGATTCGAATTTAATTTCGGTATCGGCGGGGAAATAGGGTACTAGGTCGTATTGTAGCGTTACAGATTCGGACGGATAGAATGATAAATTGTAGTTACTTCCCACGAATTTCATTACGTCACCCGCTTTTTCGCCAAGGTCACGTTCGTTAGAATCAACGAAGTAGAATACTTTGTCTATCTTGTATCCCGTTAGTTCGAAAGTGTTAACAACGGGTTGATCCACTCTGCGATAGCCTTCTTCACCTTGACCAAGTACCTTCAAAGTAAAGGTGGCGGTCTTTCTTACGCCGTTAACTAGGTAAGAAGCTCTTATTACCGAACTACCGGGAGCAAGTGCAAGAACTTCGTTGTTTACTATTCTTGCCACGTTCTCGTTAGCGGAAGAGAATTCAAGAAGTTCGGGCCACTCGGTTTCGGGATAAACGTTAGGAATTAGTTCGTACGTTTGATTCGGGCTAAGAGTTACCGTAGTTTCGTTGAAATAAAAATCTACGAAGTCGGCAGGAAGAGGAATTTCGTACGTAGCTTGGTTCAAAGCGTAGTCGAACAATACCACTGCGATAGAATTATTGTAAGAACCGTTTTTGATTTGATAGATATAGTCGGTTAATTCAACGATTAGGTAAGAATTAGTATTGTAGTCGGAATAAATTTGCGTTACGTAACGGTCTAGATTTTCAAAAGCAAAACCGTTAGTTGCGTCGTAAGTTACGTATCCGGGGAGAGCAGCCATAGAATAATGGTTGTCGTAGATAGACATTTTTGCAAATAGTCTAGTCTTCTTTTCCGAACGGTCGTATTCTGTATAATATTCGCAACCGGTTAGAGTAGGCGCTTGGAAGTCTACGTAAACGGGGAAGGAGAATTCGTTATTTAAGTTAACGTCAAGTCCGCCGTCACCATAGTGAAGAGCACCCTTCAAAGTAACCGTGTAGGTTGCGTTGTTCTTTAAGTTAAGGTCTATTGCACTGAATCCTACGTCAATGTTAGCGGGTCTAATCGTACCGCCGTCACCGTAAGACTTACGGATATTTCTTTCCACCGTTTCGTATACCACTTCACCGGTAGCATCGTCCGTTACGGTGATATATATTTCCGCAGCATTACGCAATAAACCTGCCCATACGTATTGTACCGAGTTAACGGAATCGATATGGTTAGAGATAGAAATATACTTTCTGTCTGCGGATATTAACTTAGAACCAGGCTTTTGTTCGTAGTTAAAGGAACCAAGGTAAGATACGTAGTCGCTATTAATACCACCTACGGGACGAGTAGCGAATGCATCGGGTAACGTCTTATCAAGTAGGTCGATAGAATCGTCTAGCGCGTCCTTGTCGGTTTCAAAATAATCGATATCAAAAAGCGGAGCGAGTAGCCAGTTACCATAGAAAGCTAAATAAGGTACGCTTAAGTCTACCACGCTTTCGTCACTGCTATCTAAAGTAACGAAACCTTCTACGAACATACCGTTAGCAAAAGATTCGTCTAAATATTTTTTGTTTTCTTCGGTTAGAGTGATATTGATAGTTACGTTAGCGATTCCACCTGCGTTTACCGTCACGCTAGTTCCATTCAAAGAGCCTGCACCGCTTACGGAAGCAATTTTTACGATTGCACCTTCAAGTAAGTATCCGTCTTCGGTAACGGTAGTATCACCGTGATTAGTTTTGGTATCGCTTACGCCTTCGGTCATAACGCAAGTATCTACGTCGTAGGTTAGCGCGGAAGAACCAAAATTCTTGATAGAGAAGTTGAGGGTATATTCACCCGTCTTAAAAGGATCGTCGCCAAGTTCGATTTTCGACTTGTTCATAGCGTTGCCTGCTTCGTCGTAGGTGAGAATATACGCTTTAGTCGTGCCTGCGCTAACGAGGTTAGCAAGTCCTGCACCTTGTTTTCTTACCGAGTAAGGTAAACCGTTAGTGTTGCGTACTATATCCGCAGTAGACATAATAAGGCGGTTAACGGTAGCGGCAATTTCTTTATTGTCGTTAGAGATATCGCTGAAATTTTGCTTTACGTATTGACGAAGAAGTGCGGTTACGCCCGACATATTGGGAGTAGCCATACTAGTACCCGATATTCTATCGTAATCTTGTCCGGGTACGGACGATAGTATTTCACCACCGTGTGCAGTAATTTCGGGCTTAATGTGTAAGTCGGGAGTAGGTCCCCAAGAAGAGAAGTCGGACATAAAAGGACCGGAAGATTGACTCTTTGCTATTTGGATAGTACCTCTATCTTGTTCTGCTAATAGTTCACCGTCGTCTTGCGAGATAGAACATACTGCTAGGGTAGCGTCACCAACAGTCATCTTGATATCACCCGATACGTTGTTGTAGATTATGATACCCTTTGCACCTTTCTTTTGCGCGGTGTTAGCCTTTTCTTCGAAGGTGTTAGAGCCACGTCTTACTAGTGCGATTTTCCCTGCTACGTCTAGTCCCGTGTAGTCTGCGTCACGTCCAACACCGGGTATAGTGATATATTCAACGGTGGCGGAATCTTTACCTTCACCAAGTAGATCGTTTACGAAATTCTTTTCTTCGGAGAATCTATCGGTAGACTCAATGAAATAAATAATCGTGTCGTTATAGAGTAGGTAAGGAGTGTGCGCGCCGTTAATGGAAGCAACGCTTAACGTGCTTTCGTAGGTAGCGGGCGAGCTTACCGTTGCGCTATCGGGGTTAGAGGTAAGACCTAAGTTACCGTTCTTTTCCGAGCCGTAAGTGGAGTTAAAACTATTCGATGCTGCCGCAACCATACTGATACCGCAGTCGTAAATTCTATCGTAAACACCGCTTATAGCTTCTTTGTCGGTAGTTCTACTGAATCCGCAAGAAGTACCGATTGACATGTTGATAATATCTACGTCAAGAACAACGCAGTCTTCAAGAGCCGCAAGTATCCAAGACGCACGCGCAGTCGCTTCTACGTCGGAGAATATTTTCATTTCTACAAGTTGCGCGTTGGGTGCAACACCGGTAATAACGTCGTCTTTACCTGCAATAACACCGCTTACGTGCGTACCGTGGTGGCTAGATATGGGGAAAACTTCGGAGTCGCTATCCGCATAGTCGAATCCGTAAGGAACTTTTTCACTAATGTATACGTCCGAAGCGGTTAGTCCACTTTGCATTCTGCTTGCGCGAGTGTCGTTAATTACCGCGCTTACGTCGTCGAAGGTAAGTCCGAGAGAAGACGGATGGAAGTTATCCATAGAGAAAGCAGTGTGCGTGTAGTCAAGACCGGTGTCTAGTACCGCAACGACAATACCGCTTCCGTCGTAATCGTAGTTAGAACTATCGAATATACCCGTATCGTATACGCTTACCTTGTTTTCAACGAGTACCGTTTCTTCAACTTCATATTCGTCACCGATAATAACGGTGCCAAGAGAACCAACGAGAGAATTTATTTTTTCAAAATCGCGTGCTTTCGCGTTAATTTCAAATCCACCTAATAGAGTGTCGTAACTCTTACCAAGAGTGTAAGAGATATTTGCGTTATCAAAGGATGCAAGAAGATTTTGTTTAGAATAGTTGATTTGATTGCGAATTGCTTGCGCTTTATCCGAGGTAGCGAATTGACTGAGAGTTAAATCGGTGTCTGCGCTTTCGTAAGCGTCAAGTATGGAGTTACCGTTTAGCTTTACGATAAGACTAAGATCCGTTCCCGTGCTAATTCCGCTAGGGAGTTCAAAAACAACGTCTTTATTGAAATATTCGCTCGCGTCGATTTTTACGTCGACGGAAGATATACCGTTTGACGAAGTATTGATTTTGCCTACGCTATTTTCAGCGGACAATGCCGAGCAAGCCGTGAAGATAACTAATAAGGCTAGTATAATGCTTACAATTATTGAACTTTTCGTGACTTTTTTCATTCTCTTTTTCCTTTGACGAATAAATTTTGAACGCTTCTAGCGCGCGTGCATATGTAAAATATAAATAAATGCGTATATATAATACACCTAAAATAATTTTTTTGCAAGTTATTTGCGCGCGTGCGTTTCAATTTTTTTAATAAAAGTTGCATTAGGGCGATTTGAACGCATTTTCTTTGATATTATGGCTAAATGTCACACTTTTACTATTTTTTTTCTAGAAACTGTTGATTTTTTTCTATTGTTGTGGTAATGTAACTATGTGAAAATTTAACTATTTTTGCAAAAACTTCACCATACCTTTAAGTGTATTTTAAGGAAATGAAGAATTTTTAATCAAGGAGCCTTTATGAAAAAGACGTTAAAACTTTTTATCGCAATAATGGTTGTATCCTTACTCGCATGCCTATTCCTAGTAGCGTGTGACGAAGAAAAACCTTGCGAAACCCACGTTGACGACAACGGAGATAACGTTTGCGACGTGTGCGAAACTACGTTAACTAACGAGAATCCCGACAACGGTAATAACGGCGGTGGTAGTACCGATACCGTTACTAAGCTTACCTATACCGTCAAGGTTACAACCAAAGCAGGTAGACCTATGGAAGGCGTTACCGCATCGATTTATACCGATACCACGTTTGGAGACCTTGAGACGTTTGGGGATACCAATGCAAGCGGTTTGGTTACCTTTTCTCTACCTAGTTCTTCAAGATATGCTATCAAATTGAGCAGAGTTCCCGTTGGATACAAACTTGACGATTACTATCAATTCGATAACAGAGTTGCCGAAATCAAGTTAGAGTCTAGCGTCATAGACGACACCAATTTAAGTGGCGTACAATACAAACTAGGCGACGTTATGCGCGACTTCACCGTTACCACCACCGAAAACAAAGAATTCACTTTGTCCAAAGTTTTGGAAGAAAAAGATTTCGTGTTAATTAACTTCTGGTATACCACTTGCTCGTGGTGTATTGAAGAGTTCCCCTATATGGATGCGGTATACGAAGAATATGCAGACAAAGTTGCAATTATCGCACTAGATCCTTATCAATCCGATTCTCTTGAAGCAATCAAGCTATTTAAAGCGGATATGGAACTTTCTTTCGACGTAGCAAGAGATACGACTACTCTTTCTTCCGCCTTCAACGTAACGGGTTTCCCGACTTCCGTAGGCGTAGATAGATACGGTGTAGTTTGCTTTATCGAGAGCGGCGGTATTTTGAGCGAAAAGCCCTTCCGTGCAATGTTCGACCACTTCACGGCAGCTAATTACGAACAAAAACTTCTCAATAGTATCGACGAACTTACCCCTATCGAAAAGCCCAACGTAACCATGCCTACTTCGGCAGAAATCTCCACCGCGCTTAACGCGGACGCAACGGGCGCTACTTTCTATGCAGAAAGTGGTAGAGACGCTGAATACGCATGGCCTTTCGTAGTAGGTGACAAAGACGGCACTTGTATCAAGGCAAGCAACTCTTATAGAGATTCTTCTTACGCTATCATGCACTTTGATATTAACTTAAACGAAGGTCAAGCGGTTAAGGTTGAATATTTCTCTTCCACCGAAGGTGGAGCAGATTTAATGTACGTTATCGTTAACGACGACGATATCTACACAATAGGCGGTGTTTCTAAAGCGTGGGCTAATTGCTACCTTTACGTAGCTGACGAAACGGCAAAATACACCGTAAGCCTTATTTATCTAAAGGACGGCGACACCGACGTAGGTGACGACACCATTTATTTAAGGAATTTAAGCGTAGTTGATTCTTCCACTATCGATACCAAAACTCATATTCCGCGTTACTGTGCTACCGACAAGCGCGAAGACGGAAGCGGTTTCGATACTTATATCACCCCCGTTCTTAACCCCGAAGACGGATATTTCCACGTAAATACCGCAGACGGTCCGCTAGTTTTAGTAGACCTAATGGGTTACACTCAATTCAGTAACGTTACTTCCGTTTACGAATGCGTTTATAATAACCAAATTACTATCAACGGAGTTAGTTACAACGAAGCTATCATGAAATATTGCGGATATTCGGGCAATTCCGACCTATTCGGCATTACCCCCGTCACCGAAGAATTGCGCGATCTATTAGTTAAATTCACCGACGTAAAAGGCTTCGACGACGACGAGAACGAATGGCTACAACTTTGTAAGTATTATGAAGCTTACGGCACGAATGGCGTAGAACTAGAAGATCCTATAAAAGGTCTTGCTACCTTCTCCGCTTTCGATACTATTATCAACGAAGCAGAAGATCCCGAAGATTACTTCCCCAATAGTGCAACCTATCACCAAATCATAATGCCTAGAGGTTATTGGTTCAAGGTTCAACCCACAGTTTCGGGCGTATACAAAATTCTTACCGATAGCGATTCCGAAGTTGATGGTTGGATATTTAACGGCAATGGAGAACAAATTTTAGAATTCGACCATATAGAAAGAATTACTGATTATAGCATCAATAACGTAAAAATGCTCGTATACATGGAAGCAGGTGAAACTTATTACGTTGACGTAGCTTATTATGACGTTTACGAAACGGGAACTATTCCTTTCCAAGTTGTTTACGTTGGCGAAACTCTCGACGTATTTAGATATGCATCTCCCGCAGTATACACCTATCACGAAACAGCCGATGGTTCTATCGGTGCAATAGTTGCAGGTGGCGTAACTCCCGTTTATAACGAAGAAGACGGCTATTACCATGCAGGAAGCAAAGACGGCTCTATCCTTTATGCGGACTTTACCATGATCCCCGGTATCTTCAACAAGAATATCGTAAACATGATAGAAATGGGCGGTTTTGACTTCAGCAAAGACGAAGAAGGCAACGAAATTGCAGGCAAAGAAGATAAGACCGAAGCTATTAGAGCATACCTAGACGATATTATCGACGACACTAAGAGCGAAGACTTCAATCTCTACGGTTGCGTAGCAGTTGACAAAGAACTTGCAGAATTACTACTCGGACTTATGTATAAGTACTCTTTCGAGAACGTTGCACATTCTTGGACGAAACTATGCTACTATTACGAAACCTTAGGTCCCGAAGAAGTAGCCGAATAAAATTATCGATAACGATAAATAAGCCCACCGTTCGGTGGGCTTTTTATTTGCCTTTGTAAACTTTGTTTACAAGACTTTACAGAAATAACAAGGCTTTATAGAAATAACTACGTAGAGTTATCGAGTTCCTACAAGGGATTTTTAAGACATTATAAAAGACTAACGATTTTTTCGTTAGTCTTTAATTTTTGCTTACCAAAACACACAACTTAACAGGGGTAAGTATAGTGTGCTACACCTTTTTTATAAATTTACATTTCGGGTAATTAGAGCATCCCATAAAAACGCCATATTTCCCTTCTCTTTCAACTAATTTTCCCCCACATCTCGGACAAATACCCAACTTTAATTCAGTTTGAGTATTCTTAATACTTTGAATATGTTGACTATTTGTTATTTTAGATGAAGCACTTAAGAGTTTGTTATATATTATATCCATCTCCTCAAATGAGTAGTGGGTACCATCGTTAAAATTCTTCAAATAGTTATTAAGATCTATTAAATTTACGACATTTGGAATATCAACTTTATCCGCATTATTTTGAACCATTACAACTAATGAATTAACTTTATATTTATTTCCAAGTGCTTTATTAATATGATAAATATGAGCCCTGTTTTGTTTAAGAGGATTTATAAACTGATGTTTTTCCCCATTGTATAGAACTTGTGTCCATTTTTCTTGATTTAAACTACCAAAAATCCAGCCTATATAATTTTTTGTTTCAATACAAAAAATCCCATTTTGCCGTATCTCAACATGGTCTATTTGATGACTCTTACCATTATCATCTACTAGAATAAGATTATTAATTTGTCTATGCTCGACTTTGCCAAAAATCAAAGGATTGAGTTTTGCGTTGACTTTTGATTCTCCAACTTTACCTTTATAATTGTTAATTACAGGTTTGGCAACTACTTTTATTATTTTCTTAAGTAATCCCATAAAACACTCCTATTTTAATCTCGTTTAGTATTTTAAGAAATTTACGTAATAGATTTAACAATAAGCATGTGAAGTATACACATTCTTACTTATTTACATAATTATTGTATCAAAAAGATTTATATAACTCAACTTGTTTTGCGTGGTAAAAGAAACTCTACTTATCAAAAGTCGAGTTTTATAAGTTATTCAATTTTAATCCCTTATAGGGAACGCTTTTATCAACGCGTTTTATCTTTTTTTCTAGGTAGGTAGTAAGGAATAAAAAAAGAGTGGACGTGCGCCACTCTTGGATTTATTTATAAGTAAGCAAAACTTATTCGTTAACCTTCGAGTATTCTACCAATTTTTCATAGGATAGTTTACCCATTTGCCAATGTAATATTACGCCGTTTTCGTCCAATATAATGGTGATAGGATATGCCGTCGTACCGCCTAGCATTGAGAAGTAAATATCAACGTTAGAACCTGCCTTTATAGGATCGTCTAATGCAAAAATCATATTTCCGTCGGGGAAGTGTTCGTTAATATAACTTTCCGCGGTGTTTTGTTGATAGCTTGAGTGTATTGCAATTACCACCGCTTTGTCGGCATAATCGCTTGCGAATTGATTGAATTCGGGCAATTCTTCCTTACAAGGACCGCACCAAGTGCCCCAGAAATTGACTACAACCACTTTTCCGCGGTAATCGTTGATATTTATCGCATCGGTGCCAAAAACGGGACGTAAATCGTAATTATAGCACAAATTACCCACTTTATTGCCAAGTACGGGCGCAGGCTTTTGATCTTCACCGCCTTGATTGCCGTCGTCAACGTTTCCACCATTTCCACCGTCGGTATTGCCACCGCCTTGATTGCCGTTGTCGGGATTTTCGTTATCGGTAGGTAAATCTATAGTGGGTATTTCGTCGATAGCGTTATAATATACTAGCGCACCGGTAAGTAAAGCGAGCATAAGTACGACTGATACTATTTGTAGTACGGTAACGCGTGTTCTACGACGTTTTTGCACCCTTTCTACGTTAGTTAAAGGCGTCAAAGCAAGGTCTTTTGCCGTAACGGTATTTTCTATCGTAGGCAAAGTAGGTACTTCGTCGGTGCAAGAGCAAGCGTTTTGTAAAGCTAATTTATCTAAACTTTCCGCTTTCTTTATCTCGCTATCGGGTAGTATGATTTTCGAGCCCTTATATCGTATAGCGTTAGTAGGGCATACCGAGATACATTCACCGCAGTTGATACATTCGCGGTCACCAACGCATTTTATATCCATTTTACAATGGCTTACGCATCGTCCACAGTCGATACATTTAGGCTTATCAACCTTTACGCCAACGAGAGAAATTTTGTTGAATAATCCGTATAATGCGCCCAAAGGGCAGAAAAATCTACAGAAGAAGCGGTATATAAATATCGATGCTACTACAAAACCTACCGCTAGACAGAACTTCCAATTGAATAGCACGCTAAGCATAGGTAACATATTGTCACGCGCAGGGGTGAGTAGAGAAAGAATAGCACCACCCAAAGTCCCGGCAGGGCAAATATATTTACAAAACGCGGGTAGGGGAAAATCCCAGAATGAATAAATCAACGGAATAACTACTACAAAAAGCACCAAGATTACGTATTTAAGTATGGATAACGCACGCGTAAACTTACTCTTTATTAGTTTGGGCGTCTTAATTTTGTATAATAAATCTTGGAACAAACCAAACGGACAAAGCCAACCGCATATCCAACGTCCGAATAAGAATCCGTATAGAATTATTATTCCGAATACGTAATAAGGCGCGGTTTTTCCGCTTGCAGCAATTCCGTTTTGAAGTGCGCCCAAAGGACAAGCACCGCTTGCACCGGGGCAAGAATAGCAGTTAAGACCGGGAGTACAAACGTTTTTTACGGGCCCTTGATAAATAACACCCGTCTTGAATCCCTTTAGATTTGCATTGTGTAGGAGAGCCGCATACAACTGAATGAGTCTACGCTTAGACGGCAAAAATCTCTTTACTTTTTGCCAAAAAGGATTAAGTTTTTCTTTTATTTTAGCGAAAAATTCTTTCATATTAGCCAAGTCCTATACATTCCGTGCAAATTCTTACCGCCTTACCAAGTACGTCCGCCATACCGCCGTTAAGCACCCCTAAGACTACGAAAACAACGCCTACTACTAATACGCAACATCTACATACGAGTAAAGCGATATTTTCATTTGTATACCAAAGATTTTTTACCTTCAATATTAGCGATTTTATTGCATTTTTTTCGTCAATAATTTTCTTTTCTTTTAGTAACAAATCTTTATTTTCTTTAATTGCGTTTTTTATTAAATTTATCTCTTTTTTTCTAAATATCGATTTTAGAAGAGAACTTACGAAATACATCGCTATCCCTACTATTACGCAAGGTAGTACGATAAGGACTATATCTATTACCGAGCCGTTCATATTGTCTAACGTGTAGTTATCTCTATTGCACGCAAACACTAACGTAACTACTATCATTGCTACGTATATAACAATGGGTATCACGTTTAATGTTATCCTGACGTTAGAGATACCTTTCAAAGCATTTTGGATACCTTTATCGGCATTATCAATATCGAATTTACTACTCAGTTGATAGAGAGTTTTTGCCGAAGTATCCACCTTTAATTTTTTATCGTTTTTTGGGAATATTGCGTTGAATATTATCGAAATAACGAGTACTACAAGTAGTATTATACAAGGTACCGCGATATTGCGAAAATGCGTTTCTATAGCGACCAAAGTAAAAGGCGAGCTGTCGCTACTTTTGTAGATTTGCACGCTACTTACGACAAAACATATACCAACGGCAATTATCATAATCGATAAAATAATTGCGATAATAAGGCTAATTAAGTTAATTGTTTTTTCGCGATTTTTCATAATAATTACAAGTTCTTTATCATTAATTTTATTATCTCTTCATCGGTGCTTTGCATACCGATTCTAGCAAGTACACCCACGTTATCGATAGTGTTTTCTACGCCTTTAACTAGTATTCCGTCACCACCCAAGAATTCACTTCCATTGCGGTACATTTCCATTCCTAGTATTCCTGCTTCGACGCTAGAAGCAATTTTTGCAGCGCAACTAGATTTTGCACCGTCACATATAATTCCCGACGATATTGCTAAAGTGTTGACTATGGTGTGCGCTACCCATTCATACTTACCGCCGTAGAGATAGCATATGCCTGCGCCTGCACCCGCGCCCGCGCTCACCGCACCACAGTATGCAGAAAGTCTACCTATACCCGTCTTTAAGTGAATGGTAATTAGGTCGGATAGAGTAACCGCTTTTATTAGCATTTCTTCACTTACGTTAAGGTGTTTAGCATATACGATAACGGGTAGCGAAGCCGTCATGCCTTGATTACCGCTTCCCGATACGATTACAACGGGTAGGCTACAACCATTCATTCTCGCATCACTTCCAGCTGAAGCCGTAGCTTTTGCTAAGGTGTTAACGGAATCGCCGAAACTCTTAAGTAGTATCTGTCCAATGGAAGCACCGTACTTATTAGTAAGCCCTTCTTCCGCTATCGCACTATTGTATTCAATTTGTCTTTTGATAACGTCCTTTACGTCGTTTACGTCAAGACTATCAACAAAACTAACTATGTCTTTTACGTTAAGAATACTTCTGTCGGTGAGTTTTTCGGGAGTGAAAACAGCGGTCTTTTCGTAAATCTTTTCGCCGTCTTTTTCGATGCTCACCACGTTAGTATGGTGTCCTTCAATTCTCACGCTTGCCGAAGAATTATCATAGCTTACCGAGATTTTTATATCGAACACGCAACCCGAGTTAGAATTAACCACCGAAAAACTAGCGGTGTCAAGAAGAGTGCGAATTTCCTTTTGTTGATCTTCGCTTAACGTAGATAACACCTGCAATTTTTTGTCGGGCGCGTTAGCAACTAGCCCTGCAGCAACTGCCGCGATTACCCCTTTTAGTCCACCCGTATTAGGGACGACTACGCTCTTTACGTTTTTCAAAATATTACCGCTGACTTCGATTTCTACAAAACTCGGCATAACGCCAAGCACGTCTCTAGCAATCGATGCCGCGTACGCAAGAGAAATAGGCTCGGTGCACCCCATAGCGGGGAGCAACTCTTCGTTAAGGATTTTTACGTAACTGTCGTAAATATTTTTATTCATAATAAATAAGTATATAGTAATAATACTAAAAAGTCAAGAACATAGGATAATCGTCAAAAAGCTTACCAGAATAAAACTTCTATTGTAATTGAATAGAATGTAAATATTGCTTAGGAGTTAGCCCGAATTCTTGCTTGAACGCACGAAAAAAATTGGAATAATCGTTAAATCCGCACTTAAGATAAACTTCACAAATTGGTACGTTTTTCTCAATAAGTTGCTTACTTAGTATCAAGCGTTTTATGTAAATAAATCGATGAATTGAAGTATTCGTTGCGTTCTTAAAGACGTGCGATAGATAGTATTTGTTGACGAATAATTTTTCCGCTAATATATCAAGACTGAGTTTTTCAGTAAGGTTAGAATTTATTATTTCTATTGCTTTATCAATAAGCGGTGGCATTTTTTGAATCACGTTTTCCGTCTTAGTGATGGCGGAGCGGTTAAGAAGAAGTAGTATTTCGGTAAGTAGACACTCTTTCTCAATATCGACACCATAGGTATCCTTATTTTCTATTTCGGATAGCCTAATTAAGAGTTTGTGTATATTTTGCGACAGAGCACTATCACGCAAAATATGATTGGACGTACTGCTAGCGGTATAGAATATTTTTGCTAAATCCGTACTATCCGACGACAATTTTTTTATGTAGTTTATGTTTATCCATAGCACTATTCTTTCGTAAGTAGTGCTACTGTTATGTATATCTAATTGGTGAAGATTGTTGGGAGATATAAGCAAGACGTCACCACTTTTTAGGGTATAATGGCCGTTTTCGACAATGTAACTTGCAGAGCCTTTTATGAAAAAATAAACTTCAAAAAAATCGTGCGAATGCATCGACACCGTTTGAAAATTTTTGTCGACGTAATGGTTAATTTCGTACGTAGAATTACTCATAGTTTGAGTAGCATTCCACACCCTTATTGCGGTTTTCTTTTCGTCCATATATTGATTATAGCGCAGTATAGCAACTTTTACAAGTATTTAAGCAATTTTTTCAATTTACTTATAAATATTGTTATTGTATAGTTAATGTTATAAGATGATAATCTTATCTAGGAGATTTTTATGAAATTTATGGACGATAAGGTATTTTTAACTAACGATACGGCGGTTGAACTTTATAACGCATGTAAAAGCGACCTCATCTACGACTATCACTGTCATCTTTCACCTGAAGAAATCTACAATGACAAAGTCTTTAACGATTTAACCGAGTTGTGGCTAATGGGCGACCACTACAAGTGGCGCGTAATGCGTGCTTACGGGATAGACGAAGATTTTGTTACGGGCAAAGCGGACAACAAGAGTAAGTTCTTTGCTTTTTGTAAGAGCCTTCCTTCTTTTATAGGTAACCCCGTTTATCATTGGGCGCACATGGAATTAAAAAAATATTTTGGCATCACTCTTCCCATTTGCGAGAAGAATGCAGAATTCATTTGGAATGAAACTAAGCAAATGATGTCCGACGGCAAATATTCCGCGCAAAAACTTATTCGTCAATCGGGTGTTGATACTTTGATAACCACCGACGATCCTTGTGACGATTTGCGTTATCACAAACTTATTAAAGAAAGCAATTTAGGCTTCAACGTTCTTCCGTGCTTCCGTCCCGACAAAGCGGTCAACATCGAGAACGATATTTTTATATCATACGTAAATTCTCTTGCGCTTACGGTAGGGAAAGAAATCAATTCTCTATTAGATTTAATCGATGCGTTAAAAGTGCGCCTTGATTATTTCACCGACAACGGCTGCCTTTCGTCCGATATATCATTTACCGATTTTCCTATCGCGGAGTACGACGAATATAAAGCTAACGAAGTTTTCGTGAAAGTTATGCGCGGTGAGCAATTAACTAGCGAAGAAGTGGCAACCTACAAGTTCTGCATTTTAGTTAAATTAGGAGAACTTCTCAAGAACAAGAACTGCGTACTTCTTCTTCATACGGGCGTTATCCGTAACTGCAACACCAAGCTTTTCCGCAGAGTAGGAGTGGATGCAGGCGGTGATAGCGTTGCAGACCCCATTAGCATAATAGGCGCACGCAATTTGCTTGACAAGATAGAACTTACTTGCGGTCTTCCTAAGACGGTAATCTATACCCTTAACCCCACCGCTTATTATCCCTTATCTACCTTGATAGCGGACTTCCAAAGCGGAATAAAAGGCAAACTACAACTAGGCGCAGCATGGTGGCTTGCAGACCATAGAGACGGCATTATAGAACAACTTCGCCACGTAGCGTTCACGGGTGGTTTAGGCTTGTTTATCGGCATGCTTACCGATAGTAGAAGTTTCACTTCTTACGCTCGTCACGACTATTTTAGACGTATACTTTGTTCGGTTATAGGCGAGTACGTAGAAGGTGGCGAGTATGGCGCGGACGAAGAAGAATTAGCACGTCTTATCCACGATATTGCATTCAACAACGCAAAGAATTATTTTGAGAATAAATAGGAGGTAGTTTCATGAAAATGACTTTCCGTTGGTACGGAAAAAACGATCCAATTTGTCTTGATTATATAAGACAGGTTCCCAATATGTACAGTGTGGTTACCGCAATCTACGATATCCCTGTAGGCGAAGTATGGCCACAAGAGAAGATAGACGAGCTAGTTAACTTCGTAAAAAAGTCCGGACTTAGAGCGGAAGTAATTGAGAGCGTACCCGTTCATGAAGACATAAAATTAGGTAAAAGTACTCGCGAAAAATACATTGAAGCATATAGTGAGAACATTAGACGCTTATCAAAAGCGGGTGTAAAATGTATCTGTTATAACTTCATGCCCGTATTCGATTGGACGAGAACTCAACTTGACAAACTCAACGATGATAACTCAACTTCACTAGTTTATTACGGCAAGCAATTAGAAGGTAAAGATCCCCTAGTTGACGATATGAATTTACCAGGCTGGGACGCTAGCTACAAGAGAGAAGATTTACTTAAATTATTTGAAGAGTATCGCTCGGTTGACGAAGAACAACTATGGCAAAACCTAGAATATTTCTTAAAGAAAATCATTCCCGTTGCAAGGGAGTGCGACGTAAAAATGGCTATCCACCCCGACGATCCGCCATGGCCTATCTTCGGACTACCTAGAGTAATCACTAACGAAAAGAATCTCGATAGATTTTTATCTCTAGTAGACGACGAATACAACGGACTTACTTTCTGCACGGGTTCACTCGGTGCAAGCCAATCTAACGATATGGTTAAGCTAGTAGATAAGTATAGCAAAATGGGTAGAATACACTTCATGCACGTACGTAATATTAGATTCGTAGAAGACGGCTTCGAAGAATGTGCCCACGACGCAACCTGCGGTTCCCTTGACATTTTAGGCATTATGAAAGTGCTCTTTGATAACGGTTTCGACGGCTATTTACGTCCCGACCACGGCAGAATGATTTGGGGAGAAACGGGCAAACCCGGTTACGGCCTTTACGATAGAGCACTCGGTGCTAGCTACCTAAACGGTGTATGGCAAACCTACGAAAAACTATCTAAATAACAAAACCCATTAGACGATAAAACAATTTAAGCAAGACGCGAAGAATTTTAATTAAGGAGTCAATAATGAACGAAGCATTAAATAATAAAGTTGTAGTAATAACGGGCGCAGGCGGAATAATTTGCGGAACGCTTGCAAAAGCCTATGCTCTTGAAGGTGCCAAAGTTGCTCTTTTGGACCTTAACGGTGAAGCAGCGGACAAAGTTGCGCAAGAAATAGTAGCTAACGGCGGAATAGCAAAGGGCTACAAGGTGAGCGTATTAGATAAGAGCGATCTAGAACGCGTTCGCGAACTCATAAATGCCGATTTAGGTAAATGCGATATCTTAGTTAACGGTGCAGGCGGCAACAATCCTAGAGCAACCACCGACAACGAATATTGCGAACTAGATAGCAAAGTAGACAAAGACTTCTTCGGCCTAGACGAAAGCGGTGTTAGATTCGTATTCGACCTTAACATCTTAGGTACGTTCTTACCCACGCAAGTTTTCGCAAAGGATATGATAGGTAGAGAAGGTTGTTCCATTCTTAATATTTCTTCTATGAACGCTTTCACACCCCTTACCAAAATTCCTGCGTACAGCGCAGCTAAAGCGGGTGTAAGCAACTTCACTCAATGGCTATCCGTTCACTTTGCAAAAGTAGGAATTAGAGTTAACGCCATTGCTCCCGGATTTTTCGTAACTCACCAAAATAGAAATCTTCTATTTGATAAAGACGGCAATCCCACCGCTCGTACCGAAAAAATTCTTAACGCTACCCCCATGCAACGTTTTGGTGAAGTAGAAGAATTAATAGGTGCAACGATGTTCTTGTCCGACTGTAAGAAGGCTGCTTTCGTTACGGGCGTAGTTCTTCCTATCGACGGTGGTTTCGCAGCATATAGCGGTGTATAATAAGGAGACAAATATGAACTATTCAGTAATAACGGATAACAAGGTTATACCCGTAGTGGTTATCAAGAATATAGAAGATACTATCCCCATCCTTAACGCACTTAGAGAAGGTGGTATAATGGTTGCAGAAATTACGTTCAGAACGGCTTGCGCTTCCGACGCTATCAAATTAGGAAGAGAAACTTTCCCCGATATGATTATAGGTGCAGGCACGGTAATCAACAGTGAGCAATGCAAGAGCGCAATAGAAAGCGGAGCACAATTTATCGTAGGCCCTGGACTAAGCGAAAGCGTACGTAACGTTTGCTTTGAATACGATATTCCTTACTTAGGCGGTGCGGTAACTCCTACCGAATTTATATCCGCTATGGATATGGGATTACCCATCGTTAAGTTCTTCCCTGCATCACTCTATGGTGGAGTTAAGGCTCTCAAAACATTTAATTCGGTATTCCCTAGTCTAAAATTTATTCCCACAGGTGGTATCGATGGTGACAATATGTTAGACTATTTAAGTTTACCTAACGTCCTATCCGTAGGCGGAAGTTGGATGATGAAAGGTTCATTAGAAGAGATAAAAGAAAAGTCAATTTTGACGGTTAACAAGATAAAGGAGATTTAATATGAAAGTAGTAACCTTTGGAGAAATAATGCTTCGCTTAGCCCCTAACGGCTATCTAAGATTTATGCAAGAGAATGCATTTCAGGCGACCTTTGGCGGTGGCGAAGCCAACGTAGCGGTATCACTTGCTAATTACGGAATGGATGCAAAGTTCGTTACCAAACTCCCCGACAACGATATTGCAAAAGCTTGCGTAAGAGAAATGCGCGGTTTTGGCGTAGACGTAAGCGATATAACTTACGGTGGCGAAAGAATGGGTATTTACTATTTAGAAAAAGGCGCGTCCATGCGTCCTAGTAAGGTTATCTACGATCGTGCTTATTCTTCTATTGCTATGGCTAAAGTAGGTGACTTTGATTGGGAAAAAATCTTCGACGGCGCAGATTGGTTCCACTTTACGGGCATCACACCCGCACTAAGCAAGGACGTTGCTTTAATTACCGAGCAAGCGCTTATCGAAGCAAAGAAAAGAAATATCACCGTTAGTTGCGACCTTAATTATAGAAAGAAACTTTGGTCGAGAGAAGAAGCAAAAGTCACTATGACTAAACTTATGAAATACGTCGACGTATGTATTGCTAACGAAGAAGACGCTTCCGACGTATTCGGAATTAAGTCCGCCGACACCAACGTTTATAGTGGCAAACTTAACAAAGAAGGCTACGTAGAAGTTGCTAAGAAATTAACCGATACGTTCAATTTCAAAGCAGTAGCAATCACTTTACGCGAAAGCATTTCTGCAAGTGATAACAATTGGGGTGCAATGCTCTATACCGATGGCGAAGCTCGTTTTTCAAAAACCTATTCAATAAGAATAGTTGACAGAGTAGGTGGTGGTGACAGCTTCGGAGCAGGACTTATCTACGGTCTTAACGTTTACGAAGATAAACAAACCGCACTCGAATTCGCAGTAGGTGCAAGCGCGTTAAAACATACGGTAGAAGGCGACTACAACAGAGTAACCGTAGCGGAAGTAACTAACCTTCTTAAGAGCGGTGGCTCGGGCAGAGTACAAAGATAGGAGAAAAAATATGATAAGAACTTTAATTAACGATAGTTGGAAATTTTTTAAGACCGCAAAGACTGCGGAAGAAATCAGTGGTAAATCTAGTGAGATAGTTAACTTACCACACACTTGGAATAACCTTGACGGACAGGACGGCGGCGGTGACTATTACCGCAACGCTTGTTGTTACCAAAAGACATTGAACGTTAACAAAATTGACGGTAAAGACTACTACCTAGAATTCCGCGGAGTTAACGCAATCGCAACCGTATTCGTTAACGGCAATAAGGTAGTTTATCACGAAGGCGGATTTTCTACTTTCCGTGCAAGAATCACTGACGTAATTAATAGTGGCGATAACGAAATTATCGTTATTGCAGATAACTCTAGTTGCGATTACGTATATCCCCAAATGGCAGACTTTACCTTCTTTGGTGGAATATATAGAGACGTATATCTACTAGAAGTAGACGCCACTAGATTCGACCTAGACTACTACGGAAGCGAAGGCGTAATGATTACACCTAACGCAAGCGGTAGCGTTAACGTTAAGGCATACGTAACTAATCCCCAAGCAAATACATTAGTAAAATGTAACGTCGTTTATAACGGTGAAGTTGTAGTTTCGGCAACCAATAACGCAAGTTCCGTAACCGAATTTGACTTTAATATTGCTAACCCCGTACTTTGGGATAGTATAGATAATCCCGCACTTTACGTAGCGGAATTGTCAATAATAAATAACGAAGAAGTTATTGACGAAAGAAGAATTAGATTCGGTTTTCGTTCGTTCGAAGTGAACGAAGACGGCTTTATTCTTAACGGTAGAAGTTATCCTTTGCACGGTGTATCTCGTCACCAAGATAGACAAGATATGGGTTGGGCTATAACCAAGAAAGAACACGCAGAAGACATGGCGCTTATCAAAGAATTAGGTGCTAACACAATTCGTCTTGCCCACTACCAACACGACCAATATTTCTACGATTTATGCGACGAGAACGGTATGGTAGTATGGGCAGAAATTCCCTATATATCTTCACATTTACCCCACGGCGACGAGAACGCAGTTAGCCAAATGAGAGAACTTGTTATCCAGAATTACAATCACGCAAGTATCATTTGTTGGGGTTTAAGTAACGAAATAACTATGATGGGAGAGTCGGAGCCTATCTATAATTTACATAAGAGATTGAACGATCTTTGCCACGAATTAGATAAGACTAGATATACCACTATGGCTAACGTAACCATGCTTGACATCAACTCTAACATGCTTAACCAATCGGATATTATGTCCTACAATCACTACTTCGGTTGGTACGTAGGCGACGTCAACGGCAACGCAGAATGGCTCGACGACTTCCGCAAGAACTATCCTAATAAGCCAATAGGCTTATCGGAATACGGTTGTGAAGCAATTCTTAAGTGGCACAATTCCGCTCCTAAACAAGGCGACTACTCGGAAGAATATCAAGCGTATTATCACGAAAGCTTGTTAAAAATCTTTGCAGATCGTCCCTATTTATGGTCCACTCACGTATGGAATATGTTCGACTTCGGTGTAGACGGACGTAACGAAGGCGGTGTCGCAGGTAGGAATAACAAAGGTCTTGTTACTTACGATAGAAAAACCAAAAAAGATAGCTACTTTATTTACAAAGCATATTGGACGAAAGAACCTTTCGTTTACCTGACGGGCAGAAGATACTATTATCGCGCGGAAAAGGTTACTAACGTAAAAGTTTATTCCAACTGCGATAGCGTGACGCTATTTGTTAACGGCAAAGAGCAAGAAACCAAACAAGGCAAGTACGTATTTAACTTTGAAGTTAAATTAAACTTACTAGGTGCGACCAAAATAAAAGCAGTTAGCGGTAATTGCGTTGACGAAATAGAAATTAAGCGCGTTATGAAACCTCACTCCGACTATATTTTACCGCAAGAAGTAAAGAAGGTAGAGAATTGGTTCGAAAAAGACGGCGTTAAGTACGAATTCAAATATCCCGAAGACGCATTCTCTATCAAAGATAAACTAGGCGACGTAATGGCTAACGAAGAAGGCGAAAGATTCGTAATGAGCCTTATTGATAGAGTTATCGCTATCATGACGGCAGGCGCACCCGAAGGTGAAAAGGGCGGAATGAAGATAAACAAAGGCCTTATAAGACTTGTAAGCGGTATGCCTATCGAAAGAATAGCAAGCATGGCAGGCGACAAGGTTACTACCGAGATGCTTTACGAAATCAACGTAGAACTTAACAAAATTAAGAAATAAATACGACTTTTTTCTTAAATTTTCCAAAAATTACGGCACGTTAACGCGTGCCGTTTTCCTTAAAAAAACTTTAAGTGTCCCACCCACCTATTGCACGAGGGTACTTTATGTGCTATAATTACAATAACGAATACTATAGGAGGCATACTATGAAAAAGAAAGCTTTTTTGTTAGTGTTTATACTTACCTTTATTTTGAGTATAACGGCTGTTTTGGTTGCTTGCGACGGTAACGGTGGTAATGACGGAGAAGAATATCCCATTAAGGCTGACATGTCGTTTAGCATGGACGGAGTAGAATACACCTATGAGCTTGTTGATAATGGCGAAAATCAAACCTTTACCGTTAAGTATGGAACCAGTACCATGTCTTACGACGTAATCAAAATCGGCGAGCATTACAACGTATGCAATGGAGTGGCAGATTTTATTATTGAGAATGGCGAGCTAAAAATTTATAGCATAGGCAACGCGATAAACTTTATAACTCCAAGAAGCTATCACGCAGGCACGCATATTATCGATGGCGAAACCGTAACGCTACAAGAGGACGGCACCTTCGTTACTGCTAGCGGTAACAAAAAATACTACGTTGTTGATGGTAACAAGCTAGTAGTACCCGATGATAACGGTTCAGGCGTAGTTTATAGCAAAACCGTCGGTGAGTACGTAAAAGCAGGTACTTTTTACGGAAATTCCGTATGCTATCCCGATAGCACTTGGAAAACTTACGAATACGATAAATTCGTAGAATACGAGGCAGAAAAAAGCTTATCCTTTAATGCTAACGTAGGTAAGTACTTTATAAAAGGCAAGTCGGGCGACTCTCAATGGTATTACGGTAACGTAACCAAAGAGGGTAATTTCGTCGTACTTAACTGCGGTAACGAACAAAAGAAATTCTGTATTGACGAAGAGAACGCAACGTTCGACGATGCTTATCAAGTGATAACTAACGAAGATGGCGAAGAATTAAGATTGTACTATCACGGCAAAGCGGTTTTTGTTAATAAAGAAAACGCAATTCTCTACGTTGGCGAAAAGGTAGACTTTAACGATGGCTACGTAACCATAAAGCGCGAAAACATAGATGACTATACGTATTTCGTGTATGACGAGAACTTAAAATTAATCGTTAACGTGCGCGGTGATTATAATGGTATGCCGGAGGGAATAAAAGAAGTTAAACTCAAGGGCAAAGAAGATACTAAGTATTATTTTTACGAAAACGGAGAAGAAAAATTCGCATACGTACCTAGAGAAGATTGCTTCTACGTATGCTCGTACGAAAAAGCCGCAACGGATGAGCGCATATACGAGATAACGATAAACGAAGCAACCTTCGGCGCTTTCGTTGAAGGTGAATACATTTATACGTATTCCGATATAAAGATAAACGATATCGACGAAGCGAACAAAGAATTAGCGAGCGCAACTAACGTAGAGAAGAACAATTGGACAATTCCTGAAGGAATGGCGGAAATAATCCACGGAACGGTGGAATTCACCACGTACGTTGTCGACGATCAAGAAAAATGTGTATTGTTCATTTATCAATGTAATCCTGCCAAAGGCGAGACAGAAAGTTCGGTTTTGAAAAAAGTAATTCTTTGCCAAACGTACACCGTCACCGTTGAAGGCGACGTAACACAATACGTAATAACCGACGAGAACCGCGTATATACGCTAAAAGTACAGAATGACGAAATCATTTATGCAGATTATTCATGGTAAAAGCACAAAATAAGCAAAATTTAATCCCCGAATTTTCGGGGATTTTTTTTGTTAAATGAAGAGTTTATAAGTATTTCTATCGTTAGTAACAATACGCAATTTATCTTTGATTAAGGGATTATTTATAATTTCCGGAATGACGTTTTTTTCGTATTCGTCGAATATTTTGAACAGCTTTTTTACGTACTGTATCGTTTCTTTATGTCCCTTTTCTAAATGCAGTTTTTTCTTAACGTATCTCTTTACTATACGGTATTTTGATAAAGTTATCGGTGGTTTTAATAAGATAACGATATCTACGATAGAGTATAGCTCATGCATCCATTCACTATGTGAAGAACCTTCAAAGACTTGGTTTTCTTCAGTATTAAGATAACTTGACAATATCTCTTTGCGTAAAGCACCGTCACGCTTTTTTCCGTTATCCCAGACGATATCGTCTAGGTGTATTACGCGATAGTTAAGTAATTTTGCTATCTTTTTTGCTTGCGTTGACTTACCGCAACCACTATTTCCCGTTATTAATATTTTCACTATTTAATGTTTTTTTCGTTTCGTTAAGCACTTTTGTGTAGGGCATCAGCATTCCTTCGTTGACTATATTGCCCGCTTTTGCCATTAATTTCTTGTTAGCCATTAACGCGCCTACAAGGTACATTGCTATCATTCTACCGCGCTTCTTTTGCGGAAAGTCGTATTGACCGTGTTTTTTGTAGAACTTATGATCGGCTTTCATTAGCCCTTGCATTTGCCAAATAAGATCGCGGAAAATTTTCATTCCGCCTACGCCTAGGAAGTTTTGCGGTTGTACGTATCCGTTATCTAACGCATAGTCGAGAGATTTTGCCATTTTAGATATTTCTTCATCGGGATTAATTTCGTCAGTAGCAACCCCTGCAAGGAAATTTCCACCCACGTTAGCGCGCCCAACGATAATATTATTTAAGTTTTCTTCTTCGCTTAAATTACCGCTTACAATATACCCAATGGGCATTCCCATAGTCACCGTACGGTGCCCGTTACAAAATTGTCTATCGTCGTAAAGCTTGAATTGTGAGCCCATAGAGTGGTCTTTTATGGTAAAAGCGTATACGATAGCGTCCGCCGTTTGAATGGTGTTGCGGAGATATTCGTCGAATTTATCTACGTATATACATTTACCCGTTTGCGCACAGTTAAAGCACCCTAAGCACCCACCCTTAAAAGGGAATTTAGCGATGTTTTCAACACGCGTTTTGCGCGATACTTTCGCTTGGAACAATGCTATCATGTCGGCAAGTTGCTTGTTGTCGTCTTCACAGTCGGTAATGATAACTATATCACCATTTTCTTTATTTTCGGTAACCGTAGGATATGTTACGGATACCTTTTTAGGCTCGGTATAGATTTTTACGTTCTTTTCATAGATTTCGTTCTCGGCACAGAACAATACGTATGCTAAGAAGTCTTTCGCTTGCTTTTGTCCTTGCTTTGTGGTTAGGTCGTCCATATCTGCAGACAACCCTTTTACGTATTTGAATCCAAGGTCAAACGCGTTATCTTCTATATACCTATGTGCCGTCCAATCGTAAAAATGTTTCGACGTAGATATTTGTGTAGCGTACTTATTGCTTAGGTCTAATTTGCGTTCCTTTAGTAATTCAATGAATCTATGTAGTTGATAGGGCGCAATGAATGTATACACGGGGTAGGAGAAGATAATAAGGTCGCTTTCTTCTATCTTTGAGACCACTTCGTCCATGTTTTTTTCGAGTGCCTTTATTCTAGCACCTACGTTGTAGTAGTCGAATTTTAATTGACCGAAAATCAGCTCAAGATATTTACTCGTTTGCAAAGTAATACTGTTGTTTCCCTTAGGACTGCCGTTAAGCACTAATACTTTTTCAATTTTCATAATTTTTCTCTTTCGTTTTTTAATTTTTATTATCTAGTTTTTAGCCGTATCGTGTGAAGCAATCGTAGATTTAGTCGACTTGCTCGCTTGACTTAAAGTTATATATAGGTCTAATTCTGTTTATTATATCAACGGTAGGCGCAATATTATCTACGATATCCGCTATGCTCTTATACGCCATAGGGCTTTCGTCTAGAGTTGAGCGATTTACCGAAGTAGAGTATATCCCGTCCATTTCTCTTACGAATTCTTCCACGCTAAGGGTTGCGCGCGCCTTTCCACGACTCAATAGTCTACCTGCACCGTGCGGAGCGGAACAATTCCAATCTTCGTTTCCTTTGCCAATGCAAATAAGCGCACCGTCACGCATATTGATAGGAATTAATAACTTTTCACCCTTTCTTGCAGATACCGCACCCTTTCTCATTATCATATAGTCGGTATCAAGATAGTTATGAATGGTAGAGAATTGTTCTTTTACGTCAAGGTTTAACCCGTCTACGATTTCACGCATCATAGCTTTTCTGTTAAGGTTAGCAAAATATTGTACGAGCTTCATATCGAATACGTAGTCTTCAAAAAGTTCGTTTTCTACGTACGCCATATTCTCGGGAATATTCGTTTTTTGCGCCATAAGAGCCTTGACGGTAGATTGTATCTCTTTTTGCCTTCCTTCTTCTTTTAGCTTCGCTATCAATTCTTGAATTTGCTTGTTAGAATTACCCGATAGACGCCTAAACGCTTCCTTTTGATAATATTCCGCTACTTCCGTACCAAGGTGTCTACTGCCCGAATGTACGACGAGATATTTGTTACCATCGTCGTCGACGTCCACTTCTATGAAGTGATTACCACCGCCCAAAGTCCCGATACTGAGTTTTGCACGGTATTCGTTGATATTGCGATAGCATCTTAATTTGCTTAAGTCAATTTGAGCGCAAAATTCGTGTTCTACGGCACGAACTTCCATTCCGGCGGGAATACGCTCGTAAATAAGATTATCAAGCCTTTCTAGGTTGATTTCCACTTTGCCTAAATTCGCACATTCCATTCCACAACCGATATCAACGCCCACCATGTTGGGGATAATCTTGTCGGTTATCGTCATAGTTGTACCTATCGTACAACTTGCCCCTGCGTGTACGTCGGGCATTACGCGGATTTTTGAACTTGCAAAAATTTCCGAATCGCATAGAGTTTTTATTTGCGATACGGCTATTTCATCTACCACCTCGGTAAAAATTTTCGCTGTGTTATACTTTCCTTCAATTATCATTTTTAGTCTTCGTCATCAAGAACTATATCTTTCATTCTATCGGAGATTTCCATCAAAACCTTGTCCGTTGTAATAAAAGGCATACCCATTGCTTGCGCTTGCGAAAGAACCTGCGCGTCTTCGTTCATTATAGCGCCACAAGTTACGGGTACTATATCACTCGGCTCTACGTCGATATCAGAACTTTCGGGAAGTTGCGTTTCGCTTTCACCTGCAGGCATATAAAAGTCCATGTACGTGAATTCTTCAAAGTCTTCTTCGTCTTGAAGTAGGATATTCCAAGTGCTTGCCATTAGATATCCCCAAAATCTCATACTTGCACGAAAACACGTTCCATCGGAAAATACGGGCGCACCCGCGTAGTGATTTTGATGCTCTTCACCCGAAAAAAGATAGTTATTTTCCGCTATTTCTTTGCGTAGTAAGTAGATTATTTCTTCGCTGTTTTCTCTAGTAAGGTCTTTTGTAGGATAAGAAGAATCAAAGTCCGTC
The DNA here is from genome assembly GCA_045535785.1 of Clostridia bacterium. Classification (GTDB taxonomy): domain Bacteria; phylum Bacillota; class Clostridia; order Christensenellales; family DTU072; genus CAG-1782. The sequence goes on along the minus strand of JAZSMH010000050.1, from coordinate 3,894 downwards.
CAACCGACAATAGTGAGTTTTTCCATAATTACCTCCAATTATTGTTGTTTTTTGATAAGTTTTTTGCGAACAACTTCAATTATGAACAAAACTAGCGCGTAGCCTGCAATATAAATAGGCAATAATACCCATACCGTAAAAGGCGTGTTTTTTATCAATGGATCCACCATCGAGAACGCGTCTTTTAGTCCGCATACCGTCATAAGGAACGCTCCGAAAGTCATATAGCAAAGGAATCCTATTACGCTATAATGCCACTTTTTGTAGGTGATATTGATTTGCCCCGATATAAGCAACGCAATTACCACGATTACCGACACACTGTGATGCAATAGGCCCGAAATGGTCGGTAAATAAAGAAAAGATACGTCTTGTCCAATAAAAGTAGGGCATAACGTTGTTATTCCACCGCCGACAAGGGTTAAGTGCCAGAGATAGTGATAGATAGGACAGTCCTTTTTGCCAAAAATCACCGATAACGAAAGCACAAGGCTATTCATTCCGCAAATGCTTGCAGGGATAATAGCAATCCAATTGACTTCTTCGTATCGAAAAACAAGGGACAATCTATTGAACAAAATGCTTCCAAACAGCACTATTCCCATACAAAATAGCGCAATTCTCTTTTGCTTGTCGGTTTTTGCGAATTTCTTAAAGCAAACTAAACTCGCCGTTCCTACGATAATCACTATCGCTATGTACACAAGGTGTTGCCACCCAAAAAGTTTCGGATTCATATTTCTTCCTTAGTTAGTAGTTTTATCCATTATAACACAAGGTGAAGACAAATTACAAGACAATATTATCTTAATAAGAAAGAGTTTATTATTAAGATTGACGGAAGTTTAGGGTTATGGTAGAATAAAAGAACGGAGAATTATATGGCAAATTACGATTTAGAAAGAATTTTAGAAGCAATCAAGAAGTACGATACTATTATCATACATAGACATTCAAGCCCCGATGGTGACGCAATCGGTTCACAAATCGGCTTAAAAAAGGTATTGAAAGTTAACTTTCCGAGTAAAAATATCTACGTAGTAGGCGATAATGCAGGTAGATACTCTTTCGTAGACGACTCAGTTATGGACGAAATCGACGATAGCGTATATAGTGGCGCGCTCGCTATTTTGTTAGATATGGCGGCACCCCATTTAGTAAGCGACGATAGATATAAATTAGCGGAATATTCTATAAGAATAGACCATCACCAATACGTAGAGAAATTCACCGATTTAGAAGTGGTAGACACCAGTTACGAAAGTTGTGCAGGGCTCGTTGCATCAATCGTACGCGACCTTAACTTGACTATGCCGTCCGACGGAGCAAAAGCACTCTATACGGGTATGGTTACCGATAGCGGCAGATTCCGTTACGACTCTACTAGCGCGCACACTTTTACCATTGCTTCTTACTTGTTTGAGACGGGTTTTGATGCAAGCGATATTTATCTAAATCTATACAGTGACGATTTTGAAATGATTCGCCTTCGTGCTAAGTTCGTTTTGAAAATTCAACTTACCGAAAAAGGCGTAGCGTATATATATACCACCCTTGACGAAGTGAAAGAGCTTAACGTAAGCACCTTTACCATTTCTCGCGGTATGGTAGGCACTATGGCGGAGATAAAAGGCGTCAACACGTGGGTTAACTTTACCGAAACGGAAGAAGGCGTGCTTTGTGAACTTCGTTCAAAAACGCAAAATATAAATCAAATTGCCGTCAAATACGGCGGCGGTGGACACGTAAAAGCAAGTGGAGCCAAACTAAAGAATAGAGAAGAAGCAATGGCTATGTTAGCCGACCTAGATTTATTACAAGACTAAAAGGAAACAAAAATGAGTTTAGAATTAAAGAAAAACATTTTAAGTAAAATCAAAGAATACAACAAGATAATAATATCTCGTCATATCCGTCCCGACGGTGACTGCACGGGCGGAACGAAAGGCTTAAAAGAAATTCTTTCGTTAACTTACCCCGAGAAAGAAATCTATCTTATCAACGAAGATTATTCCGAATACCTATCGTTCTTAGGCGGTGAAGACGCGCAAAGAGAAGATAGTTTTTATAGCGACGCGCTAGTTATCGTACTAGATACCGCTTCCGAAGAACGCGTTAGTAACAAAAAGTTCAATTTAGGCAAAGAATTGATAAAAATCGACCACCACATCGACATAAAGCCTTACGGTGATATCAGTTGGGTAGAAGATTGGCGTTCTTCGCTATGCGAAATGATAGTTGATTTTTACTTAACGTTCAAAGACGAATTGAAGATAAACAAAGCTGCCGCAACGTACCTTTATACCGGTATGGTAACCGATAGCGGAAGATTTAGACACAATAGCGTAACGGGTACCACCATGCGACTTGCAGGCGCACTTTTAGACGTAGGTATCGACATGGATTGGCTATACGCTAGACTAAAAATGGAAGATTACGACTACCTTATCTTCAAAGCATACGCACTTCAACAAATAAAGCGCACACCAAGCGGCGTAGCATATATCCACGTAGATAGAGTTATGCAAGATAAATTCAATCTTTCTCGTGAAGACGCTAGCGCAACTATATCAATGCTAGAGAATATAAAGAATAGCCTTATTTGGATAGCGTTTATCGACAACGCGGACGGCACCATCAGAGTAAGACTACGCTCTCGCTTCCTTACCTGTAACGATATAGGCGAAAGTTTCCGCGGCGGTGGTCACGAATGTGCTTGTGGCGCAACCCTTTATAGCAAAGACGAAATACAATTATTACTCGATCAAGCGGATGCAAAACTCGCTGACTACAAAGCAAACAACGAGGGCTGGCTATGAGAATATTAGTAGCCAACGACGATGGTATCAACGCAGAAGGTCTACGCGTGCTTGTAGACTTTGCAAGCAAATTAGGCGAAGTAACCGTTTGCGCACCCAAAGAGCAACAAAGCGGTAAGTCCCACGCGATCAATATCTATACCCCCTTTGAAGTAAAAAAAGTAGAGTACGAAGGCGCGATAGATGCGTATGCGGTAGACTCAACCCCCGCCGACTGCGTAAGATTCGGAACGTTAGGGCTTAACAAGTCCTACGACGTCGTATTTTCGGGCGTAAACCGCGGTCTTAACATGGGCGAAGACATCGTATATTCAGGCACCGCAGGGGCAATTTTCGAAGCCAAATACCGCAATATAAAAGGTATTGCGTTTTCTACGCAAGTAAAATCTTTTGATAGCGCAAGAGAATGGCTTCCGAAAGTCTACCAATTCATTGTAGATAACGATATTCTTGACTTTTGCGACTTACTTAACGTCAATATTCCGCTAGAAGTAAAAGGCATACGCATTACAAAACAAGGCGGACCTTTTTATACCGACAATTTCACAAACATCGGTAACGATATGTGGCAACAACTAGGCTATTGCGTGCACGAAAGCAAAGGTGATTTGTCTATTGATAGCGATGCAACTACCGCGGGCTATATCACGATTACACCGCTTAACGACCACCGCACCGATCTAATAGCCTTTGATAAACTCTCAAAACTTCTAAATAAATAAAAAAAAGATAGGATAAAAACGACAAAAACGCTCGGTTATGAGCGTTTTTTATTATGTGCGAATAAAATATACAGGGAAATGATTATATTTAAAAAATATGTTCTTAAGCACCGCCACAGCGGCTCGCTGCACTTGCTCGATAGATAAAACTTCACTCAATATAATTTTATCCTTAATTAGCGTAGCGGCATCATTAACGAAGTGGCATCATTGCGAGCGAATGCGAAGCTACATCATAAGCGAAGCGACATCATATTGCCCAATGGGCAAAATGGTGACTTTTGATGTAAATCAAAAGGCATATACTATATATATATATATATCCACAACCTACCGAAGGTAGATTTCACCAC
>JAZSMH010000003.1:0-16978 GCA_045535785.1 Clostridia bacterium | reverse complement strand
ACAATTCCTTATCAACGCTATTTTTCATAATTAAAACCTTTGCATACAAATTAATGGTATTATTCCATAAAAAGTCTTCAACGCTCCGTTTGTTGAAAAAGTATTTTTGCCACTCACATATTAAAACTACAAGAGTGCTTGAAAAAAGTCCACCAAAAACTGTTAACAAAAAATCATTTGATACCCATTTAATACTAAACCACTCATAAGACTTATTTAAGCAAATTATAAAAGTTACGATTAGGAAACAACCACTCAATATCACCGTCAATTTCATAGTTTTTAAGTTTGAACTCATCTTATTCCTCCTTTGTTTTTCTTGGATTATATCACGAAGTTGTTAAACCTAATATGGACAGAAGCCAATTGTCCACGTTTAGGTACATCTGACCGCTTTTGTACTAAAATCTTACAGGTATATTAGATTTATGGATGAATTTAGAATAATCTTCCACGTTAAACTCACAATATTTTAAGAAATCTTGTAAACTTTGTTCTGCTAAATCTATTTGTGTAGTAGGAGAAATTGTTAAAGATTTTATAGCATTGTGAAAAAATTTTAATTCTAAATAAGGTATTAGAATCCCATTACTTATCCTATATTTATAAATTTCTTTATCTTTTAATTCTTTTAATTTTGATTTAGGAACTGTTACAACAATTCTTAATTCCTTTTCTGGAGCAAAACAATCCCTTTTTATAAAACACAAATAATTGCCCGATGTATCTTTTTTAAATTTACACTCATCTCCATCAAATTTATAAACGGGAATATCTATATCTTTTTTATCAAGAAACATCTTATTAATCTCATTTTCCCACTTCTTTAATTCTAATGTCTCATTAGAATAAATTTTTGCTGCAGAATAAAATAATTTCATTGTAGCCAACTGAAAGTTTGAGATTAATTCATTTGAAAACGCTTCACTATATTCAGATTTGTCGTCTTGACAATATTCAACAACACCAAATGACAATTCGCAACCATCCAAACACTCGTTTTCTTTCAATATGCTTTCAACTAAAAGTTTATCGTTGAATTCAATATTATATCCTTGATTATTGATTTCTTTTGTATAATAATTCCACATCGGAAGAGAATCTTGATCTAAAGAAAAACAACATACAAAAGTTTGGTCCTCAATATTGCGTAAAGATTTTTCTATTTTCATAAACTCTCCTTCTGGCGAGTCTATTAGTTTGGCAAGTGTTGTTAATCCCGCTTTTATTTCATCCTTATCGTTTAGATAACCGATATTAGTAAACCTTAATGTGGAGTTCTCCAATATCGATTTTAAACCCAATATTGATGTATAATGAAAGATTTGCTTATCCTTAGTGCCTTGATTGAATTTAATTTTTTGTTTTGTCAACCTTTCATAGTTGATTGGCCGTTTATTAAAATTGAGTTCCGCCATACTTATTCCTTTTCTTTTGTTCCTTACACGAATACAATACTATTATCAATTTTATTAATTTATATAAGTTTTAATCGTTCTTATTCTTAAAAGCCTCTAACAGTTGTGCTTCTATCTCAGACCTAAAACCATTAAAATAAGTTCCGTCCAACAGTTTCTTTTCAAAATCAGGATATGACGATGGCGACAATATATTAAAATGATATTGAATATCTTTGCCTTGATTTTCCAACTCTTTGTTAAGAAGTGCAAAATGCTTCATTGCATCAATATACTTCGAATAATTCTCCTTCGAGATATCCCTGTCAGCTTTTGTTTCTACCACAACTATATGTTTGCCTATTTTCAAGAAGAAATCAGGATTAAAATCTTTAGGACTACTTCCACGTTTCAATATATATGATATTTTATAAAAACCTACATCTCTTGATTTTATCCAAGAATCAATGATTGCCGACATATTATCTTTTATAATCATTTCAACAAACTTTGTTTCAGGTTCGCGATTAGTAAAAACTAAACTTAACGGCGTTTTAAAATTGTACACATTGCATTGCTTAAATTGCTTGCGTGGAAATTCATCCATAAAATGCTCAAAAGCCTCAACTTCTTCATCAAGCAATTCATTTTTATAGTCGTTACTATAATATACAACAATACCATTTTTTAAAGATGAAAACCTTATTGATGATTTATCAAGTTTTATTGTAGATATTTCTTCAGGAGATTTTACTTTGTTTTCAAAACCTGCTGAAGTGCGCTTTTTACGCAGCAATCCCGTGAATTTACCATTAATTTTTTCAATATTGACCGCAGTTAACCTATTACCGTTAATATTGGCTTCTTTCATTGATTTTTTGATAAAATCAACTATTTCTTGATATGTCGGCAATTTATCCATTTCGGTTTCGCCGTTATTAAAAATCAACTCATTAGACAAATTTCGAATACGCGCTTCGTTTTTTCTACTACGATATTGATTTATTATAGCCGTAGCCACTTCTTCAACTGTTTTTGTTTCTTTTAAAATTTCATATTCTATATCTTCTGTTCTATTTTTGGCATCTAAATATGTAACAGAACGTGAAATTTTTTCTTCTTGGGTAACAAGTGTCAATGGCTTGCTTATATCAAAAGTTTCTGTTTTGTCATAGTTTTCATTAAACTTTTGCGTTTCTACTTTATCATAGTCTAATTTGTGTAAAGTAAAATTATGCTTTGAGCGGTCTCCTTCTAAGATTACACGACTTGGAAGTATTGCTTCATTTTCCAATACCTCGTCTACAATTTTTCTAATATTCTTACCCCAAGAAGAGTGATTAAATACTCTTACCGAAGGCTGCACTTTAAGAGATTCTGGAATACGTAACCCTCTTCCCAAGACCTGAGAAATTAGAAGTTTTGAATTAAACGCTCTATCTTCCCAGGGCACAATTTGAAACACGTTTTTGACGTCCCAACCTTCAGTTAGCATAGAGACAGAAATAATCCACTCTACACGATTATCTTTTTCATCAACAGTTTGTAGTATTGGAATATTATTTTTATGGTCCTTATGAGAGGTCACAATTAAAACCTCTCTTTCAATTTCGGACCTGTCTCTATTAGTAAATGATGTTAAGAAATCTACAAAATCCTCTTCAAGATTCTTGGCAGACTGAATATCTGCGGTTACGATTATAGAAATCGGCTTTATCGAGGTGTATTTATTTTTATTTTTTATGTGATTTTGATAAATCTTTTGAAACTTTTCATTATCGTTTTCACTAATGTCCTCGTCAACATAGTTAATGTTTTTTACAATTCGGTCGTCAATTGCTTGTCTTAAAGAATATCTATAAATAACATCGTTAAAGTATGTGTCTCCTTTATATGCGGTTCCCGTAAAGCCTATATGATATTTGAACCCATAATCAAAACTAGAGACAAATGCTTTCCATTTCTTTATATCTGAATCATTCGAGCCGTTATAGGCATGGTGAACTTCATCGCTTAAAACAAGAGTGTCATCACCCGTGTTTTCAAAACTGTCTTTTATTGAAGAGCCTGTATTAGTATAAACTGCATGAATATTTTCAATACAGATATCTCCATTTGTAATGGTTTGATTTGCATTTGTCAATTGAAATGCGCACGGCATATACTTATCTGGAACAGCACTAAGCAAATCTTCTCTACATAAAAGATTTTGAAACTTTTTATTTAGTTCCGATTCAATTGTTAAAGATGGGCATAAAATTAAAGTGCGTTTAACTTTTGCTATAGCCATCATAATAAAACAAATACCAAATATAACGTAACTTTTTCCTGTTCCTGTCGCTAAATCTATAGTAGCCGATAAAATATTGGGCATCTGTAAATCTTTTAAATATTGCGATAATGAAGAATATATGGTCTTAATATCTTCATTCTTTTCATAGTTTTCCGCAACTAAATTATTTATCATGTCATATTCGTCAGAAGCTAAGAACACTAACGCTGTTTTTATTGCTTCTTTTTGATATTCACGGTCACCACATAAAATATCCAAAAAATCCTGCCATTCCTCTAAGTTTAAGGCTACATGATTATAATTTGAACTAACTTTTAAAACCAAGTTTTTTATATCAGTTTTAATTATCCCTTCCATTTATTTTATCTCCAAAACTTCCTTAAATTCGTTACCAAAAATGTCTACGTATATTAATTTCATTTTATTAGTCAAACATTTAGTTGAATCAATTTCGATAACATATCCTTTATCTGTTTCAATTTCATCTGCAAAATAAACTTCTTGCATAATAAAATTCTCGTTAGAACTTGTGTCTAGTAAAACCATTGCTAAAATTTTCTCAATTGGATTATTGTCTTTGTCAAGTCGCATATACGGTGACGTAACACTACTTATTTCAATTTTAACTTTATTTTTTTGAGTACTAAGCTTAGACTTTACTTCAGGCATTTCATTAAAGTAAAAACCTACTGAATTTTCTATAGAGTTAATATTTTCTTTCTTATTGGGTTGTTGTAGCTTTTTAAATTTTAATTTGTGCAATTCGGCAATTACTTGGTAAGGAATTCTAAGCAAATAATATTTTACGTCTCCTACTTTATAATAATCTCCTATAATGTCCACGTTCATTTCTGGTGCAATTAAATAAAAACGTTTTCCAATACGACCACCAAATTGCGCATGCAACTCCTCAATATAACTTTCATCAATTGCCGTATTGTTTTCAAAATCCTGAAATGTAAAGACTTTTACCCAATCACCACGACGCTTCCCATCAATCTTGATACCATTTATCTTTGTTTCTTGCCTATCAATATGGAACAAATCTAAAACAAAATTATAGTATTTATCTCTTTCTAAATTAAATACTGTTTCTAAATTATAACACCCTGCATTAACAAGACAAAAAGAAGCTGGTTTATTAAGTGTTAATAATCTTTTTTGTATAGTGTAAATAGACAACTTTCCCAAATCACAACCTATCCACCTTCTTTGCATTTTCTCAGATGCTATCAAAGTAGTTCCGCTTCCCGCAAAAAAGTCCATAACTATATCGTCTTTATCAGTAGTCATTTCAATAATTCTTTGGAGCAACGATAATGGCTTTTGCGTTGGATAACCACAGATTTCCTTATTGCTACCTTGCAAGTTTGGACAATCCACCCAAAGATTGTTAGCTAATTTCCCCGAATTTTCTCTTTCATTCCAATATGCTTTTTCCTGAAGAGTTTTTCCGTTCATCCACAATCTATTATCAAGTTCTAATGCTTTTAATTTTTCATATACCATTCTCCAACCCTTTTTGGGCGCTTTCCATTTTTTACCTGTCTCGTCAACATACTCATATTTAGTTCCAACCGTAGGTCCATCCGTTTTTTGCAATGGATACAACCTATATTTACCTCTACCGTCATTATCATCATATTTGTACATCTTTAGCGTTTTGTCTGACAAGGCTGTATACACATTTCTGAACTTATATCTATCTGTTTTGGTATACCAACATATAAATTGTGTATCTTTAGATAAATTTTTGGTCAAAGTTTTTCCAGAACTAGAACTTTGCCAAACAATCTCGTTCCTAAAATTATTTTCGCCGAATATTTCATCCATAACGATTTTGATATAATGATACTTTTTCATATCTAAGTGTACAAAAATGCTACCATCATCGGCTAATAATTCTTTTGCCAACATAAGACGTTCTCTTATAAATTCAATGAATTCCGCACCCTTAATCTTATCACTATACGCTTTTTCTCCGTCTTTAGCAGAAAAATCTCCCTCTGTTGCAAATGGCGGGTCTATATAAATAAGTTTAACCTTCCCTTTTACTTTATCCTTAATTAAAGGGTCTTTATTCTCATAAATGGTTTTAAGCGCTTGAAAATTATCGCCACAAATAAGTAAATTGTGCCAATCTTCAGTAGCACTACAATTAAATTCTTTTTCTATCTGGAAAGGAACAGCTTGAGGCTCGTTTCCAATAGAAAGTATTTCTTGTTTTGACTTTTTCTCTTTGTATGTTAAAGAATACTCCTTATGATCTATAGGAAATAGAACTTCTTGATAAGAAGAAGGAAGCGGTTTACCACTTTGTAAAATATTAACAATTGTATCTATAGTATTTTTATCCATAATTTAACTCCATTTTTTCTTAATTATATCATACTAAATATGACATTTATGTCATATTTATAAAAGCTCTATTCCTCGTCTATAACTTCCACAATGTCTTCAATATTGCACTCTAAAACCTTGCAGATTTTAGCCAAAATTTCGGTGTTTACGTGTTCGTTTTTGCCGAGTTTTGCAAGCGCAGTCGTAGTCATACCCGTAGCAATACGAAGATCTTTTTTCTTCATGTCTTTGTCAATAAGAAGTTTCCACAGTTTTTTATAACTGACAGCCATTTATATCACCATCCTTTATGAAAAATCTTTTTTAATCATTATATCATCAAATCTCGAAAAATCAATCAAAAATCCATTTTTTAGACTAATAATTGTAAAAAAGAAGGACTCGAATAGCACAAGTCCTTCTTTCTTATGGCCTGCCCACAGGGAATCGAACCCCGAATTGAGCCTTAGGAGGGCTCCGTTATATCCGTTTAACTATGAGCAGATTATTCTGATTTGTGTAATATTCGGTCAAAATGACCTAAATTGGGCGTTTTATTAAAAATATTGTATTTTCTGTGCCCGAAAAGAAATTGCAAAATCTTGTTTTGCGGTGTAATTATATATGATTTTTTTGTATTTTGCAAGAAAATCGGAGTATATTTTCCTTAATTAAGGTGGTCTACTCGTTATTTTCTATCGTTTGTGTTTGGTCTAGAGTTTGTGCGGTTTCAATTTGCGTTTCGGAAGCGATTTCGTTTTGATTTTCGGGTACAGTCGTCGTTTGCTCTTCGTTTGCGGTGGGCGTGGTTTTTTTCTTCAATTTCATGCCGTTTTTTAGGAATTCTTTGAAGCGCGGGAAGAGTGCGGTGTCGCTAAAGACGTTGGACAACAATTTCGACCAGACCATAATCATAGGCGCGGTGAAAATGGTGGTACAGATGGTGCCGAGACCGATACTATGGAAGCTAGTGGTTGCGATACTCGACCAGTCGAAAGTAGTGACGTCACCGAAAATGGTGAATGCCAAAATGATTGCTAGGACGAAGCAACAAGAGTCGAAAACCCACTTAAAACGTCCTATTTTTAGTCCGTATTTATTTGATACTTCGGATACGAAAAGTTCGTACACTTGCAAAGGTAAATACGTACGGAAGAAGCACGCTACGCCGAGTGCGGTGGATATTATTCCTAAAAATAGCATTATCCAACGTAAATATATTTCGTCAAACGGTTCAGCGCCTAGTATCAAAATCCACATGTCAAGCACGTAGCCGTATATGATTGCCGCAGCAAAAGTGAATAGGAATTTTACCCTAAACTTCCTTATAACGATGCACATAACGATCAATATTAGGCCTTGCATTACGTACTCTACTACGCCTACGCTAAGCCAACTAAAATATGGTGATATTGCTTCGAATATAATGAACGCAGGTGCAGCTATCATCGATATACCTAGGTTGGCTTTCATTGATAAACTAACACCGAGCGCAATAAAAATCGTGCCGAATATCCACATAAGTTCTGACGTTTTGGGTATCTTTTTTAATAATTTTGGTTCTCTATTCATAAATTTTTGGTTATTCCTTCGTTGTTTATTGTTTGTGAGTCTATGTTAATTTTTTGTAGTCTTATAATACGCACGCGGCTGTTTGTAAGCGCACTGTTATTCAATATATTCGAGCGCTAAATTGAGTATAGTTCTTGCGGTGTTTTGTAATTCGCCAATCGTTATACCGCCTTTACGGTAAGACTTAATAATTGAGTTATCTATCTTTGCCGAAGTGTGACTCTTGCCACCGGGCATAAGCACGTCAACGTGTGCGCGCACTCTGTATGCGTTGTTGGTGAGTTTCTTAAATTCTGGGCTTACGCTATTTTGCATCCACCAGTCGGTCATAACGAGCCCGTCGAATCCCCACTCCTTACGAAGGACGGTGTAGCACAATTCGTAATTGTAGTGGCTCCATACTCCGTTGACTTTGTTGTACGAAGTCATGATTGTTCTTGGGTTAGATTCCTTTACGCAAATCTCAAAACCTTTTAGATAAATTTCGCGAAGTGCTCTCTCCGTTACTCTCGAATCGTTGCGGTTACGGTTGCGCTCTTGGTTGTTGCACGCGAAGTGTTTTGGGCACGCTGACAAGCCGTTCTTTTGTACGCCCTTAACGTAAGCGGATGCTATCTTGCCACTGACAACGGGGTCTTCACTGAAGTACTCGAAGTTACGTCCGCACAATGGATTCCTATGAATATTGAGTCCGGGCGCGAGTAAAATATCCGAGCCGTGCATAGTCATTTCTTTAGCTATACCTTCCATTAATTCTTCGACGAGTTCATCGTCCCACGTGCACGCAAGACAGGTGCCACAAGGAATGAGCGAAACGTACCTATTGAGTCTAATTCCCGACGGACCGTCGGTGGGGATTAATGCCGGAATACCTTTGTCGCGTAAACTCTTACTAACGCCACCCATACTGCCTCCATTGCCGCCCGTGCCGAGCTTTGAGTTCATTGCGCCACCGCCACAAGTTATGCGCGCTAGTTCCTGAATGCTAAGTTGAGCGATAAATTGATCCATAGTGATATTGCCGTACTTAACGTCTTTAAGTTTATATCCTTTATCGCCCGTTATTTCTATTATTTCGGGTAATTCACTCTCTATTCTCTTAGCTAAATCAACAGTGCGCTTCGGTGTGTTACGGTATCCGATTTTGCCATTTTGGTTATCCAAAGCCTTAAATGTGTCTTTTACCGACATAACTTCTTCGCACTCCAAAGTAACTACCGTTTCTTCAATATTAATACTTCCTGCCATATTAAGATTCTTTACGCTATTACCAACGAATACACCGTATTCACCGCGTTCTAGTACGTAACTTGAGCGAGTGCTACTACCTTCCGTGTCGTCGTAAGAACTAATATCGTATAGGCTAAAACTTACGTCGAATTGGTAGGTTCCACCAGCGCTTAAATTAGGCGTCTTCTTGTAAGCAACGAGGCTATATTTAGGTTTACCAAGTTTACCTTGCGGTGCGTTAACGTAGATTTGCACAACTTCTTTACCCGCTGTTTTGCCAACGTTCTTTACGCTAACGGTAAGTTTAATTTTGTCGCCGTCGAGCGTAGGTGCGCTTGCGTTAATTTCAAAATCGGTATAAGAAAGTCCGTAACCAAAAGGATAAAGGACGGCGCTCGGTTTGAAGGTCTCGAAGTACCTGTATCCAACGTAAATATCCTCTACGTAGTCGTTATATTTTGCATTGCCAAAATTATTCGCGCTAGGGTAGTCTTCGTAATTCTTTGCTATCGTCATGGTGAGTTTGCCCGACGGGTTGACGGTGCCGAAAATAACGTCGGTTAGCGCGGTGCCACTTTCCATTCCACCCTGCCATGCGTATAGCACCGATTTTATGCCGTATTCACTGACAAAACTCATATCCATCACGTTGCCGCAATTCATAACGACGACGGTTTTTGCAAAAGCCTTGGTAACTTTACTAAGAAGGTCACGCTCTTGCTTAGTAAGGTAGTAACTGCCTTCTTTAAGTTTGTTCTCTCTGTCTTCGCCCGCCGCTCTACCGATTACCACGATAGCAACTTCGCTTTCTTCACTCGCCTTTTTTACTAAGTCTTCGGGTAAAATCGCCTCTTCGTGAGAAAACGGCCAAAGTCCCCAAACGCCCTCGTCAATGGGATTCTTTTTGCGCCATGCGTTATAAAAATCAACTACGTTCTCGTTGATACAAGCGCCTTTTTCTACAAGACCGTCGTAAAAGCTCTTCTTGTAAAACGCGTTGACGTCACCACCACTACCGTAACCAACGCAAAAGTAGTCGAATTGACATCTTCCAAAAACGGCAACCTTGGTATCGCACGCAAGGGGTAAAACGTTATCGTTGGCGAGCATTACGATTCCGTCGGACGCGGACTGCCTGCTTAACGCAACCATTTCGGGCAAAATTATCTTTTCGCCCTCCGCTTTCTTGCCCGTAACTTGCGACAAAACACCGCCTACGATACTACTAAAAAGTTTCTTGGTTTTCTTAATGGCGTTCATTCTTATCTCCTAATATAAAAGGGGTTATATTATTATAACATAAGTAGGCACTACTATGCAATAGTGACTTTTTTAAATAAAACGACGAATTGGCTCGTCGTTTTGTAGAAACAATTTGAATGATTAATTGCGCTCAGGTCGCTTACCTGAAAAATAATGTGATAAGTAAAAAACCTATCACGTATTATTTCTTTATTTCATAGACGTCACCTAACCAACCAATATGCATGCAAGGACACTCCTTGCCGCACCACGCGTAGTGGATGAACATTTGCGCTTAGGTCGCCTACCTAAAAAATAACGTGATAAGTAAAAAACCTATCACGCATTTTCTCTTTATTTTGTAGAAAACACTTGAACGACCAATTGCGCTCAGGTCGCTTACCTGCGTTTTTCTTCGCGACGCTTATCGTTGATTACGTCGAGCGCTTTTTCGTCGATCACTTTGATGCCTTCTTTTTCGGCAATCTCCACCATTTGAGTGAGTGCGGCTTTTAGGAAAACACGCGGAATTTTTACAAGCTTAGCGCACGCTTCTTCGGTGAATTTTATATCGGTGTTAAGACGCTCGGCACAGTAAATAACCGACTTGACGTCACCGCCTTTTTCGGGGATCTTTTCAAAGAAAGGCTTCTTAAATTGCGAGCACCAAAAATACTTGCTATCACGGTAGCCGTAGTCTACGGGCACGCGCGGGAAACCTTTTTTCGTAACTCCGTTAACGATGGAAGAGTAGTATTTTTCGTCCATCCAAATTTTGTCAATCTTCAAAATAAAGTGCGCGCCGAATTTGCTCGTGATACCGTTGAAGTTGCGGTAAGGCGGTTCGTAGCCTTCTAAGTTACCCGCTTTATCAAGGTACGCGTCTTCTAGACTATCGTCCCACGTACATTCAAAAATTTGGAAAGATTCTTCTACCATCTTCGGACGGTCGCTACCGAGAGTGCTATCTTTTAGGGTGAAAAGACAGTCTTTCATTTTCTCTTCGGTGGTGTCACCAGGGAAGCCTAGTCTGACTGCTTCCTTAAAATACTTCTTATCGTCGGGGATAAAGTTAAGCGTAACTTTTTTGGTGCGGAGAATATTTTGCGCGGTGTTACTACTATTCCTACATTCTAGTAGCATTGCGTAATAATCTTTGCCCGCGATATAATAAGGGAAGCATAATGAGTACGCACCTAGGTTAGTCATACCGTTCTCCGATACCGTCGCGCAAAGCACGGTGGGCATAGGATAGAACGACGACGTTTGATAAAAGTTATCTACTATTCTTAAATCTTTGAAGTTCTTCATAATTTTGTTCCTTTTTACTTATTTATTTGTTTTGGGTTACTAAATTCTAATTTTCGGTATCGGTAACTACCACTTCTTGCAGTTCTTTGTTTACTACAAGTTCACCTTCTTCAAGTGCTATAACTTCGCCTTCTTCTTGTGCTAAAGACGCCACTATATCCGGATGTTTCTTTTGATATATCCATGCTAGGATAATAGGAATGAAGGTAAGTAGTGCCGCACCTGCCGCGATAAGGAAGAGTACGTAGGTAGGTGTGTAGCCCGATATCATAACTCCGTTGTAGTCCATTTCGGGAACGAATCTACCTAGCTTTTGTACGATAGGATCGGCAATAACGGGGCCTGCAACCATGGGGATACATACGTAGAAAAGTAGTCTTACGCCTTCTAGTTGTCCGCGTTGCGATTCGGGATAGAGATTCTTACACCATATCATGAGCGCTTGATAAATACACATATATCCGCCGCCTACGAATATGGTTGCTATTATTATTACCGCGGTCATATCCGCGCCTGTGCCGGTGAGAAGTCCCGTGCAAGCCATGATACAAAGTCCTATTATATTCATAGCGAGAGCAACGATAAGTACGGGGATAAATTTTTGTTTATTAATGAATTTACCCGCAATCAAGGTAAAGGGTATAGCGATAACGAGCCCTATTCCTAGCCATACGCCTGCGATACCCGTATCATATCCAAGCGAATGGATAAAGTATATCGTCATGTAGGGGAAGTAGATATTGAAGCTAATGAAGAATAGTGCAAAAATGCAGAATACGATAATGAGAAGTTTATTCTTCCAAAGTAGTTTGAAGTTAAACGCTTGCGCGAATTGGTGCCAAAAACCTTTTGGATCAACGTTGGGTTTAAGCGTAGGTGAATCTTTAACGCCAAAGATACAGTATACGCCGATAAGAACAACGAACGCACCCATAATAAAGAAGAATCCCCAATAATCTAGTTCTTCGATAATTATGCCACCGATAAGAGTACCTACGATAGTGGCAATAACGGGTTGTACGGCGATTACCGCACCCAAAGGACCACGATTCTTAGGTGTGGTGATATCGGTAAGCCAAGGGTTAAATCCTGCGTCGTTACCGAGCGAGCCGAAGAACGACATAAGCGCGTCCGCAACTACTACCAAAGTACCTAGCGCAACGATATTGCCTGCAAGCGAGCCGAGAGCGAAAAAGTCGAGCACACCGAAAAGTATGGTAAATACGCCCCAAAGGATATAGCCTACTACAATGAAAGGTTTTCTTTTACCCTTCCTATCGCTACCTGCACCCGAAACAAAGGTAGAAAACGTGCTTATTATCGCAGAAACCGCCACCATGGTGGTAATTATCCACGGGTGCATACCGATTCTACCGTAAACGAAGGTATTGAACCATTGATTCTCGATATTCCACGCGAGTTGTCCTGCAAGACCTGCCACCCAAATAACTATCCAAGTTTTCGCACCGAGTCCGCTACCTTTCTTTGCCTTAACGTTACCGTCCGACATAAACCCTCCCCAAAAAAATATATATTTCATATATATTTTAGTATGAAAAAGCAATTCCGTCAATAGTGAATAATGCATTATTCAAATACTGCCAGCAGCTGCTCGCCTGCCATAACTTTTAGCCATTGGCTAAAAATATAACTTTGCGTGAGCAAAATATCACTCGCGTAGCGAATATAACTGCGTAGCAATATCACTAAAAAAATAGCGTGCTAGAAAGCATTTTTTTCTAACACGCTATTTTTATAAAGGAAGTATCTATTCTATTTGTTTTCTTTGTTGCAGCCGCTTTTGTAAGCGCAGTTTGAGCACGAACAGCCGCAAGACGTTTTTTGACGTTTTTTGATAAATTTTGGTAAGTTTATCTTGATTTTTGGTAATTTACCTTTGTTGTATAGCACAATAAGGGTGATTGCTACCGCAGCGAGTGCTAGGAAGATAAATATCGTCCACCACCAAGAGCCAACTAAGTAGATCATCGTTGACGTAACGTAAGAAGTGGTTATCCAGAATATAATCGTGTTGATAAAATTCTTCTTGCTGTTGAGTTCGGCTTTTGCCGTTGCTACCGCTGCAAAGCAAGGAATGGTAAGCATATTGAATGCGATGAATGCTATCAACGCAGGTACGGTTGCACCCGTGCTTTCTATCATAGCGGATACCGCTGCTATACCACCATCCACTTCAATATCAATCATTGCGCCCGTTATACAAGCACCTAGAGTACCGAAAGTTGCGATAACGTTTTCTTTTGCAATAAGGCCCGTTATTGCACCTACTACGAACACCCAACCGTTGTTACCTAATTGACTACCGAAGCCTAGCGGTGTGAAGATAGGTTGAATTAGTTTGCCTATGCCTGCTAGTATGCTTTTGTCAATTTGGTCATCGGCAAGGAATTGCCAGCCCCAACTGAAGTGGCTTACGAACCAAATTACTATGGTAGAAGCGAGTATAACAGTGAAAGCCTTTTGAATAAAGTGTTTTGCTTTATCCCATAGGTGCACCATAAGGTTAAAGAATTGCGGAATATGGTAGTTGGGTAATTCCATAATGAACGGGGGTACTTCGCCTTTCATTGTCGTCCTACGCATGATTATTACCGTAACAACCGCCACCGCCATACCGATAACGTACATTCCGTAAGTTATTAGGTCGGTGTGTGGAAGTTTGAATACCATTGATATTGCGCCTGCAATAGCAGTGAGAATAGGTAGTTTTGCTCCGCAACTAAAGAAAGGTATTACTCTAATAGTAGCAAGTCTTTCTTTTTCGTCCGCTAAGGTACGCGTATTGATCATAGCGGGTACCGAACAACCAAAGCCCATTATCATAGGCATGAACGCTCTTCCGCTTAGGCCGAATTTACGGAAAATTCTATCTAATATGAACGCAACGCGCGCCATATATCCCGTGTCTTCTAGTATCGAGAAGAACAAGAATAATAATAAAATTTGCGGTAAGAAGGATAGCACTGCGAATACTCCACCTAGTATACCGTCACAAAGCAAGCCTATGAGCCATTCGGGCGAACCTGCGGTTTCTAGTCCCGTTGCTATCAATTCACCTAGCGACGACGTGCCCAAATCGAGCAAGTTAAACAGAATTACGCCGATAGAATTAAGTCCACCGTCACCGAATACGCCTTCAAACGCCGTACCTTCTAACGATACCCAGTCTGCTAAAGGTCCTGCGCCTAGCCATAAGAAGTTCTCAGAGAAGGTCAAGTGGAATATGCAGAATAGTATTACTAAGAAAATCGGTATACCAAAAAATTTGTGTGTAAGGACTTTGTCAATTTTATCCGACTTAGTAAGTCCGCCTACGGGGCTTTTTTTGTGTAAAGCCTTGCAATAATTCTCGGTTATGTGTTTGTATCTACTATCCGCTATTATTGCTTCAAAGTCACCGCCGAATACGTCGTTAGAGAAAGTTTTTTTGAAGTTCTGCACCATTTGCGCTGCTTTCGGGTGCGCTTCCACTTCGATTTCGTCAAGTTCTGCAAGTTTTATCGCGTGGAACAAGGTATTCTCTACGTTTTGTGCTTCTAGCGCTATACGGCAGTCACCGATAAGGTGAAGAATGTTCTTGTCCGAAAGAACGGTTACACCCTTTCTCTCTATTTTCGACGTTTCGTACGCTCTAGTCATCAATTCGTCGATATTCTTGCCTTTCAATGCAGAAATGCTAACTACGGGCAAGCCTAGTCTTTGTTCAAGCGCCTTTTCGTCAATGCTACCACCGTCTTTTGTGAGCGCGTCTATCATGTTGAGCGCAACGATGACGGGTACGTCGATTTCCATAAGTTGGGTGGTTAGATAAAGGTTACGTTCTAAGTTAGTTACGTCTACGATATTGATTACACAGTCGGGTTTTTCGTCCAAAATGTAGTTACGCGAGATAACTTCTTCGGGCGTGTATGGTGAAAGTGAATAAATACCGGGTAAATCGACTATGGTGATAGGTTCTTCACATTTTTTGTAAACACCGTCTTTTTTGTCAACGGTTACACCGGGCCAATTGCCTACGTGGGCAGTAGACCCCGTTAGATTGTTAAAAAGCGTAGTTTTGCCACTATTCGGGTTGCCGGCAAGAGCAAATCTCTTCATCGTCTTACCTCCATTACTACGTTCTCCGCTTCGCTTATACGCAAAGTGAGTTCATATCCGCGTAAAGATACTTCTAACGGATCGCCTAGCGGTGCTTTCTTCTTCAACGTTACCTCTGCTCCCGGGGTTACGCCCATATCGAACAATCTACGTCTGATACGGCCTTCTCCCAATACCGCTTTGATGACTCCGCGTTGTCCTATCGCGAATTCACTGAGTTTCTTATCCATTATATCCTCCTAAATTGTGAACAATATTTCACATTGTGTTACCATTATACACGTAAAAATTCCCTTTGTCAACAAAATGCGAAATATTTTTCACATTTTTAGTATATTAATTTTTTATAGCGGTTAGAACAATATTTTGGGACTTGCTAAAACGGTGAAAAAGTGTTAAAATTATCTTATGGCACAAACTGTTAGAGCACCTAAGCAAACGCGTTCGGTTGAGACGAAAAAGAAGATAATTCGCGCTAGTTACGAGCTTTTTGCGGAAGTGGGATATTACAACACTAATACTGCGGAGATTGCGAAAAAGGCTAACGTATCGACGGGTATAGTGTACGGATATTTCCGCAACAAGGGTGAGATATTATTAGAGATACTTGACTTATACATGGAAGACGTGTACGCGCCTATCCTTAATCTTGTCAAGAATGCTAATTTAAGCGACAATCTAGAAGCTTTTGCTAATCAAGCGATAGACATGGCTATCAATATCCACAAACAAAACGCGCACATACACGAAGCTCTACACTCTATGCGTCACACGGACGAGAAGGTAAACGAGAGATTTATCGAACTTGAAGACGATATTACGCAAAAAATAGCGGAAATTTTGCCTAAACTCGATGTTAACGTAGACGACGTGATGGAAAGGGTGCATTTATGTATCAACGCAGTGCAGTCTTTTGCGCACGAATACGTGTACGATAGACACCGCTATATTAATTACGACCATATGCGTAATTTAGTTGTAAAGTCACTAATAGGCTACCTTTCTTAGCAAGGAGTGTCCTTGCATGCATATTGGTCGGTTAAGTGTTATCTATGAAATAAAGAAATAAGGCGTGTTATGTTACGTACATAGCACGCTTTTTTATAGATCACTACGCGTGGAGCGGCAAGGAGTGTCCTTGCATGCACCGGTGGCGACCGGAGCGCAGTTGGTCGGTTAGGTATTATGTACAAAACAAATAATAATGCGTGTTATGTTACGTACATAGCACGCTATTTTTTAGTGAATAGGTAATAGTGAAGAGTGAAAAAGTATGGATAATAATATATAATAACCATAACAATCTCACTTGTGAGATTATATCGCTTTGCCGTTAGGCAAGTTATATTTTATCCTTAACTTTGTTTGCAAAACAAAACTTCACTTTGCATTAAGCAAAACTTCACTATCAAAGATAACTTCACTTGCTCGCTAGAGCAAACTTCACCACGCAAAGCGAATATATCGCTTTGCC
>JAZSMH010000056.1:0-12313 GCA_045535785.1 Clostridia bacterium | reverse complement strand
CATGGCTACGATCCGACTTAAAATACAATTATGAAAAGATTTTTTGGACATCTAAAAACCGTGCTCACGCATAAAAGTTACGTTTTCGTCCACTGCGTAAAAGCAGGGATACCTTGGCGCGGTTTTATGCACGATATGAGTAAGTTCGCCCCTGTCGAATTCTTTAACGGCGTCGCTAACTACACCGACGGCAAAAAAAGTCCCAACGACAAAGAAAAACAAAAGCGCGGATACTCCCTTGCGTGGCTACACCATAAGGGCAAAAATAAGCACCACTTCGAATATTGGACGGAGCTTAACTGCAAAGGCGTTTTCCTTACCGCATACAAAATGCCACTTAAATATCTAAAAGAAATGATATGCGATAGAGTTGCCGCAACGAAAACTTACCGTAAAAAAGACTACACCGATAGCGCGGCACTAGAATATTTCGTCAACCGTCAAGATGAAAAATTTATGCACGAAGATACCAAAAATATGGTATACACTATCCTTACTATGCTCAAAGAAAAAGGTGAAAAAGAGACTTTCCGCTATATGCGAAAGCTCAAAAATTACTAAAATAAATTCTAACGTTTTTGCTTAATTAGGCTCCGATAATTCGGGGCTATTTTTATAAGTAAATTGTAGAATTCTTTGCCGTGGTTAGAATATATAAGGTGGCACGCTTCGTGCGCTAAAATCATATCGAGAAAATCTAAACTTTCTAGCGCGCACTTAAGGCTAACTTGCAATTTTTTGTCCCTACGATAACAAGAGCCCCATTGTGATAAAGTATTGGTATAGGTTACTTTATTAAACTTAACGGATACCGCTTGCTCCCATTTAGGCAACATAAGCTCTACTTTCTTTTTTAATTCTTTCTTTATAAATGCAATAAAAAATTTTCTATTCTTTGCTTCGTCAAGTCTATCTTTTTGAGTAAATAAAATGACGTCGTCGAAGATTTTTATATCGTTCTTTTTGCCGTCTAGTATGCAAAAAACGTAGCGTTTACCAAATAAATGACACGGTGAGCCGTCGTAAAAATTAATGATTTTTTCTTCTTTTATATATTTTAGATACAGTTCTTCTACGTAAGATCTCATTCGTTTTTCACTGACGTTAGAGCCGACGTTAAGTTTTAGCACGTTATTGAGTGGATCTAGTCTAGAACTAAAAATTCTACGTTTGTTGTTGCGAAAACTGACGGAAATTTTGGTACCGTGAATAAAAAATTCTTCCTTGGCAGTAACAGTGCGCGAATACTTTTTCATAACAATATTATAAAGAGAAACTTGCGCTAAGTAAAGTACATAGGAGGAAAAATTATGAATTGTTGTAACTATAATAATCATCAATATTGGTATAATCAACGCAATAATCAATTTAGATATAGTCAGTGCGTAGGTCCTATGGGCCCTATGGGTCCCGTTGGTCCGATGGGTCCGCGTGGTCCGATGGGTGCGCAAGGCTTGCGCGGTTTTACCGGTGCGACTGGCCCTCAAGGTCCTGTTGGTCCTGCTGGTGCGACGGGTGCGGTTGGTCCGCAAGGTCCCGTTGGTCCTATCGGTCCTACGGGTGCAACAGGCGCGACGGGTGCTACCGGTCCTGCTGGCCCTATCGGTCCGCAAGGTCCTGTTGGTCCTACGGGTGCAACGGGCGCGACGGGTGCTACCGGTCCTGCTGGTCCTATCGGTCCGCAAGGCCCTGCAGGTGCGTCTGCAACTAACTTAATAGCGGACTTTTATCAAACGAATAGCGGTGCTTTGGCAATAGGTACAAGCATACCGCTCGTGCAAGATAATAATTTCGCGCCTACCGATATCGTCCTTGACGCAGGTGCAAGTAGCATAACTTTAACCGCAGGCTCTTACCTTATTGCTTACGACGTAGACGCAACTAGTGCTAACACGGGTGACGCGGGTGTCGCTTTATATCTTAACGACACAGTAGTACCTAAAACGGCAAGCAACGCTACGATAACGGGTGGTGAAACCGCTAACATGGCAAGTAGCTTTATTCTAACGGTAGCGGACGGTGACGTAATTGAATTGGTAAATACCGGACTTGCAGATACGACTTTCGAAAACGTTAATCTTGTTGTTCAAAAGCTCGTACTTGCATAAGTTTTTTTCCAGCATAAGGTTATGCTAAGTTGGTAGTAAAATTAAATTTTGCTATTGAAACCGTTCTATGAATATGATACAATTATCGTATCAAACGTAGGGCGGTTTTATTTATGGAAAAAGCGGATAATTTTTTTCACAACGTAGGCGTAAGAATTTTTGCATACCTTATCGCACTTTTTAACGTATTCGGCTACGTGTTGTGCGACAACGTAATTTATTTTGTCGACGGTATGACTTTTATGGGAATGCGATATTTAATTTTTGCACTTATATTGTTGACGGCAATATTCAACGCGGTTTATCTCTACGTGTACCAATTGAAAAACGGATGCAAAATCGCTTGGCTACGGATATGTTATTTCACGTTGTTACTGCTAAGCGTAATTTTGTCCGCAGTAATCATACTCGAACTAATCGTAGCGCACGGGAATATGCTGACGGTACCTTTCCTTAAACTCTTACCTGCGATATTGATAACTTGTGCGGTCATCGTCTTTGCGTACCTAGTTTTGCTCCCTAAGAAAAAATTCTTGGCTATCTTCCTTGCGGTAACCCTTGCTTCGTCGGTATTGTTCGGAGCAATTTTGCCCATTTCGAAAGATAACAATTTTTTGCCCGAACTATCCGTTATTCCGCTAAAATTCACAAGCGAACCCGTGGTGCTTGACGTGGGCGATAATTATTCGGTTGTTTGGTCAACTAACTATAATTCAGTCGGCTCGGTCACCTACACTTATGACGGAAAGGAATACGAAATATTCGACTTAGACGATGGAAGAATGGTAACGGACAAATCGCTACATCACGTTCTTATTCCTAAAAATCACATATCGAATAACGTCTACAAGGTTACGGCTACGAGAGTCGTGCGAAACGTAGCTTACGAACCAAAACTCGGAAAATCGGTTACTTTTACGCAACGTTTAGATACTCCTACTTCCAATGAGCTGGATATTACTATACTAACGGATACTCATAACATACCCGAAAGTTATTACGACGGAATAAGAAAACTCGATATGCCGAATCTTGTGATAATGCTAGGAGATTTTGCTAACTTTATATCGTATGAAGAAGATATAACCAACTATCTGTTAAGACCGCTTAGTATACTGACGCAAGGGCAAATACCCGTAATTTATGCACGCGGAAATCACGAAACGCGCGGGCAATATTCCACCCATTTAGCGGAGAACCTAGGTATTGATTCTTTCTATTATCAAACTACTTACGGCAATACGAGATTTACCGTAATGGATAGTTGTGAAGACGGTGACGACGATTTTATCGAATACGGTGGCGTCGTGCGCTTTGCAGACTACCGCGAGGAGCAATTAGATTGGCTATCGGGTATTGAGAAGCAAAGCGGCGTTAAGGATATAGTCGTATGTCATAGCCCTGAATTTTGCAAAGGTGAGCAAGCGGAAAGATACGCTAATATCCTTAGCAACCTAGACGTAACTTTATGTCTAACAGGTCACTATCACGAGATTATACTTAACACTCTAGAGGGACAAGAAATAGAAAACGTCACCTTACCTACCTTCGTTGGCGGTGGACTTATTCAAAATCCCAACCTTATCTATAACGATTTTGGTTACTCTACCGTAAAAATTACCGATAGCGAAATAAACGTAGTTGGATACACTAACAAAAAAGGCGAAATTATGAAAGGAACGTATTTTCTTAACTAAATAATTTTTATTATCAGCAGTTCTATCGTATTAATTTGACTTTTGAACTTTTGATTTTTTAATCTTTCTAGCATAATTGCTCCTATTGACTATTTTTAATTTTTGTGTAATAATAAAACCACCCAAAATAAGGCGGTTTGTTATGAAAAAATATTTACCTATTTCGTTATCTATTTTACAGTTTGCTTTATGTTTTGTTCCTAGTTGGTACTTGGTTGTTAATTTCCCTCAACTAAATTTTAACACTATGTGTATAGGCATAATTACTAGTTTCAAAGAAATGATATCTTTTGACATAACTCAAACACGATTTATAGTCGCGTTAATACCTAGCCTACTAATGTTGATTTGTATGTTAATTAGCATTTTCAATATAGTTAAAAAGAATTTACATCTTCCACTAATATCGACTATCCTTTATCTATTGAGCTATATTCCATATTTTGTTTTATATAAAAATGATACTTACATAACTGCATATCCTTTTGTAGGTTTCTATGTTGGAATTGTGTTATTTGTAGTAATTTTTATTCTTGACTTAAAAAACATTATCAACTTCATATCCAAACTCAAGAACCGCCAACGCAAGCCGACTAATAAAGAACGTATCGCACAACTAGAAAAAGAACTTCAAGAACTTAAAAACATGTCTAATTAAATATTTTTTCTATATCCGCATTATCCGTGCATTAAAAAACCGCCTTGCAAAAGGCGGTTTTGTTTTTGGGGATATGACGTAATTTTATTGTTTAGGTTTTTGGGTGGTTTTTGATTTTTTTGGTCTTTTTGATAGAAGGGAATTTACGTCGAAAACGTGAAGAAGGACGTAGACGGCTATTAAGATTAGGATTGCGCCGAGCATTACGCCGTACATTGCGCCCGTGGATATTTTGTCGCCGAAGAAGTAGATATTGCAGTCGATGGAGTCTTTTATTCTTTCTACCACTTCGCTTGGGAAGCCTTGGTCTATCATTTCTTCAAAGGTGCCGCCTAGGACGTGGTTTTTGATAAGCGCAGTGCCGTAGGTGCCGGGTAAGAAAGAAAGGGCTTTTTGCAAGCCTTCACCAAAACTTGCTATCGGCATATACGCACCGCAGATAAAACCGTAGCACGAGCTGACGATAGTGCCTACTGCGGAAATTTGTCCTTGGGTGGTTAAAAAATAGTTGATCACCGAAGAAAGAGCGGTGCCGAAAGTAACCAAAATAAAGACGTCGGCAATTATCAAAAATACGTCGGCAACGGATAAAAACCAACCTTTTGCGCCTAAATATATAAAGCCTGCGCCCATTGCTACGTATGCAACTATTAACGTTGTGATAGTGGTGGCTACGTAGTAAGATAGTGCTAAGGTAGGCTTCTTAATAGCGGTAAGGTGGAAGTCCTTATCGACACCCGTTACTTTGTCGTTAACCATAATCATATTGGCGCAGAAAGACACGGTAACGCAACTTACCGCGAGCAAAGACGATATAAGTTGTCCGCCTACTACTCCGCCTATAAGGTCGTCGCTCACCTTAAAAAATTCGGGAAGGGATGACGTAAATGAATCTTCGTAAACGTTAGATAAAAAGGTGGAATATAGTAGAAGCAGTATAAGGGGCGTGATAAGCGAAGTAAAGAATACGCCTTTATCCTTAAAGAAGAGTTTTATATTCCTACCGACCATTGCTAAAAATTGTTGCATATTACATCTCCATAATTTTCTTGCCCGTTACGTGTAAAAAGACGTCGTCCATTTTGCCTTTGGTTACTTCGTAATCAACGAACAAATCGGGATGGGCGGTAATTAAGCTAGTAGCGGTAGAAGTGTTGGGTACTGCTATTCTGTATCCTTGCGGAACTTCTTCCATTGGGTAGCCAAGCACTTCTAAGTCGGACTTTGGTTTTCCGTACACCGTAATAAAGTCACCTGTATACATGCTTTTTAGGTTATATGGTGTACCTTGTGCTACTACCGAACCACTGTCGATAATGACTACGTAGTCGGCGTCGGTGGTTTCTTCCATATAGTGGGTAGTTAGTAAAACGGTAAGGCCTTTTTGCTTCCTATATACGTCGATAACGTTCCAAACGGCTTTACGCGTGGCGGGATCAAGTCCCGTGGTAGGCTCGTCAAGGACTAATATGGACGGCTCGTGTATAAGGGCGCGCGCGACGTCTATTCTTCTCTTTTGTCCACCGCTTAATTTACCAACGGTGCGCTTGTAGAGAGATTTTATATCGAGCATGGTATCTAATTCGTCTAGTTTTCGTTCACATTCTTTTTTGCTAAGTCCGTACAGTGCGCCCTTATAAAAAAGGTTTTCTTTGACGGTAAGTGCTTTATCTAAGACGCTATTTTGAAAAACTACGCCGAGTTCCTTAGTAATCGTCTTATCCTTATCGATATCTATTCCGTTGATAAGGACGGTGCCTTTATCTTTATATTGATGTCCGCACAAAATGGATATAGTCGTGCTTTTGCCCGCGCCGTTGACGCCTAAAAAGGCGAATAACTCGCCTTTCTTTACACTGAACGTAAGGTCTTTGACGGCTTGTACTTCGCCAAAGCTTTTTGACAGATTGTTTATTTCTATAACTTTATTCATTGTTACCGTCCGCTACCTTTTTTTCTTTTTTTGGGAAAGGGATACCGTTACAAAAATCTTCTATTACTTTATATCTTACGCCCTCGTTAAGAAGTTTTGATTTGGGCGCGAGTTTTACCACAAGTATCCATTCTATTATACCCAAAACAATTGCGCCTATGCTAAATAATTGGTAAACGTCGAGGCCTATGAAGATGGGTGGATAACCAACGCGGAGATATTGTAGGAAGAAACGCGTTATACCGTACACTATGAGATACATGGGAAGCACCGTGCCGACGTGTTTGGTTCTTTTCCTATATATAATGAGGGCGATTGCTATCAAGAGTGCCACGCCTGCTTCTAAAAGTTGTATGGGAAATTCTATAAGATGGCTGCTGTAATTATACATACCGTTCTCCATTTCTATACCGCGACAGCAACCTTGGCAAAAACATGCGAGCTTTAAAAACACCAACGCAACTGCATATCCGGGTGTATATAGGTCAAGATGTTTTAACGGTGCCATACTTAACAGTGCTACCGGTATCATAAATATAAAAGGCGTAACCATTGGTATAATGAAGTAGTTATCATTATTGGTGGTCACCGAACCAAAAGGTTTTGTTAAATTAACACCAGGGAAAAAGAGTAAACTTGTCAGTGCCATCGTCTCTAAGAATAAGCATACGTTCTTGACAAAATTATATCTTTTCCATGGTCTTGCAGCTAATACCATTCTTGATGGAAAACTCAGTATTTCTTCTTTGTCTCTTATCATACTCAAATTATAAATGAGCATTGCGAGCCAAGCAAAGAATTTTATAAAGCCCGTAAACCATCCGAAAATGGGTATTTGAAAATCTATAATCATCTCTTACCTCCATTGTTCGCGTTTAATTTGGCAATATAAGTAATCATATCATCTACAATTTTAAATTTTGGCAAAATTACGTTGGGAACTTCTACGTTGAATTCATCTTCCAACATACATATAAATTGGATTTTGCCTAAAGACGTTAGACCAATAGCATCAATTTTGCTCTTCGGGCTAATATCGTCCATAACGACACCTGTTAAATCAGCATGAAGTTTTTTTAATCTAGCAAAGATTTCTTCTCTTTGTTTATTGTCTTTTTTTTGAAAAAGTTTCATTTATTCTCCTTTTTCGAGCGTTTTATAATCGGGTTTGCCCATAGGCGTATGGGGGATTGGTTTGATTACTATTTGAGAAGGAAGGGAATACTCGGGCAAGTTATTCTTACATGCTGTACGTATGCCTTCTATAACCACGTTCTCATCGGCACATTCGCTATAAAGTTCTACGTAAAGAACGACTTTTTTGCCTACTACGGGCGCATCAACCGCCACCGCTACCGCTTCTTTGACTGCGGGGTATTCCATAGCGATTTCTTCAACGTTGGTTAAATATACGTTGTAGCCTAAGATTTTTACCATACGACTCATCCTTTGACAAAAATGTATATACCCGTCTTCATCAATCGAGAACATATCGCCCGTGTGTAACCACGTTCTTCCGTCAGAATGTGCTTGGAGTGTTTTTTTCGTTGCTTCTTCATCACCTAAATACCCTTTCATTATCGTAACACCAGAAACACACAATTCTCCGTCCGTGCCGATAGGGACCTCTTCGGTGGTGCCCGGTTTTACAATCTTTATCAACGTATCGGGATAAGCAATGCCAGGGGTACCTTTTCTTACGTCAAAAACGGGGTTGATCGTTGCTCCTGCTATGCACTCCGTTTGTCCATATGCTTCTCTAATTTGTGACTTACAATTACCTTTTGCTAGAAGTTTATCCACTCTTTCTTTGAGTTTTACGGGAAGCTTGCCACCGCCTGAAACTAGCATTTTTATAAATGACAAATCTTTAGTTTCTATCTCAGGACATCTAGAAAACGCTTCGAAAAAGCCCGGTATACCGTAAATCATGTTGATTTTGTTCTTAAATATTTTCTTGATACATTTTTCAAAATCAAATTGTGCGATAAGGTGTACGGTAAAACCACAACACAACATAGAATGGACGCATACACCTAAGCCATAACCGTGGAATATAGGCATAAGTGCTAGCGAACTCCATCCCCACATGATATCGTACTTATAGTCACATAATTCGTACGTCTGCACGCTAAACGCATTAAAGCTAAGATTATCCAACAACACCCATTTTGGGGTACCCGTGGTACCGCCACTTCCCAAAATAACGGCATCTGCTCTTGTATCACCCCTACCTTGCGGTAACTCTACGTCTGCTGTATCCGTCTTAATAAAATCATTCCAATATATGCTTACTTGCTTATCGCGATTTAGAATTAATTTTTTGTAAGTTTTCATTCCATATACGGGCTTAGCGTATGCAGGAAGCGCGTCGATAACACGCGTAATGATGACGGTGGGTTTACCTTCCCATTCTAATTTTGCAATCTTCGGGAAAATTTGATCCAATATTACGATAAACTTGGAGTTAGTCTTATCAACCGACCTTTTTATCTCCGCTTGTGACCACATGGGGTGTATCATGTTAGCAACGCCACCTAGCAAGTTGACTGCATAAAACGAATATATTGCTTGGGGTAAGTTAGGCGAAATAATGGTTACCGTATCACCTTTGTTTAAGCCTAACTTGCTGAAGCACTTAGCAACGTGCTTTATATTCTTGATTAGGTCTTTGAACTTTATCTTGTTACCTTCGAAGTTAAGCGCATAAAAATTGGGAACGACTTTTGCTGTATCTTCTAATACGCTAAACATAGAACCCGTGGGAAACTCGCTTCTCCAGGCACCTTCACGTAAATGCTCCGTCCATATAGATTTTTCTCTTTTCAAAACGTCGTTAGTCATTATTTTGAATTCTCCTTTTTATTATTTTAGCTACTTCTTTTGCATTCTCCGTACAAAAATAGTGTGTATGAGATTCTATTACGTCTAATGTTACGCCACCTTGGAAGTAGTTAGAAAAATTACATATCGCATTGCTTATATCTTTTTCGAACGCGTCGTGGTCTGCGTATATCAACGATACTTTCGTATCTACCTTGTTCACGTCGCCCTTAAAGTAATCGAAGTATTCTTTTGCATTACTTCTAAACTTACGTAGAATATCTTCGAATGCCTCTTTGCTTTCTAGCTTTAACCCAGCGCTTTTTAGTAATCTCTTCAACACAAAATCGGGCGTAACGCGCCAAATATTGCGTGATTTTTTTGCATTGTACGGAATGATAACGCCACCTGAAATGCATAGAGCAGGTTCTAACGGCATTCTTTCTATCGCTCTATACGCGAGCATTAGTCCTGCACAGTGCGAATAAAAATACAAAGTGTTTTTCTTGGATAGCGCAATAAGTTCTGCTAGCACATCGTTTTCATCTGAATTCCATCCTACGTAGTAGTAAGAAAAATCGGGTAGAATTTTTTTCAATTCCAAAAACAGAGGATGCATAGAAAATGCTCCGCCACCGGCGTACGGGAACAAAACTAGCGTGTTCTTGCTATCCTTGTTGACGGAAAGCGGTATGAGCGCGTCGGTCTTGAACGCGTCGCCATCGATGAAGGCGCTTAGGGTGGCGGGGGTGGGGTGCGTATAGACGTCATCTACCGTCACTCCCTTGAAAATATCCTCGCATAGCACGCTGATGACGTCTATACTGCTCGCGCCTTCTTCGATAAAGTTACCGTTAGCACTAAACTTATCTAATTTTAACCTTTTTGCAAAAATATCGCATATCTTTTGCTCGGTTTCCGTGCTAGGCGCAACGTAGTCGTTTTGTCTACTAATTAACGCGAAAAGTTTGGTTTCGTCTATCTTGCCGTGATTGGTTACGGGAATACTTTCTACCTTAGTGATAAGGTGCGGTTGCATATAAGAAGGAAGTTTTTTCTTCAATTTATCCGCAACGCTTTCTTCTACTATATCGCCTACGAAAAAGAGATAAATTTTTTGCTCTTTTACTCTTACTACGGCGCTTTTGACTCCCTTTATATCCTTTGCATTAGCGTATATATCGTCTAATTCTAGACGCTGGCCGTTTATCTTCTGTTGACCGTCTTTTCTCCCTAAGAAGTAAATTTCGCCGTCTATTATCTTGGCTACATCGCCCGTACGGTAGTAACGAATACCGTCCTTATATCTGAACTTCTCGTTAGTAAGAGTTTCGTCACCTAGATATCCTAAACCTACGTTCTTCCCTGCTATGCAAAGTTCCCCTTCTTCACCTATTTTTAGAACGTTGGCGTAGGCATCCATAACGAACGCGGTGGTGTTAAAGATAGGCTTACCTATGGGTAAATCACCTTCTAATATACTATCTACGTCATAGTAGGTTACGTCAACCGCGCATTCGGTAGGGCCGTAGAGATTGTGTACCTTTACGTCGGGATACTTCTTTCTAAACTCTTCTACGTCCTCAAAATATAGTTTTTCGCCCGACAAAAATAGATGTTCTAGCCCTATTTTTCCATTTAGGTTAGGGGCAAAAACTCTGAACATCGACGGAACGAAGTGGATATGGGTAATTTTATAATTATTGACGTAATCAATGAGTTTGTTGACGTCAACGTGGTCTTTGTTCTTACAAATCACCACTTTTGCACCAAAAAGCGACCACCAAAAGATTTCCCACACCGATACGTCGAAGGTGTAAGGTGTCTTGAATAAAATTGCCGACTTTTCGTCAAGAGGGTATTTATTTTGCATCCACAATAGGCGGTTAATGATAGAGTCGTTAGTTATCATTGCGCCTTTTGGCTTACCCGTAGTGCCTGACGTATAAATTACGTACGCTAAACTATCAGGGGAAGAAAAACCTATAGTTTCGCTAGGTAACGACAGTTCATCTTCGTCGTAACAAATAACCTTGACGTCGTATATTTCTCTTATACGTTGTGCGTATTTAGCTTCCGCTAGTATTACGGTGGGTGAGGCGTCTTTTAGCATAAGAGCTAATCTTTCGTCTGGATATTCGGGTGAAATGGGCATATACCCTGCGCCCGTTGCTACTATTCCATAAACGCTTGCTAGCCACTTATAGCCCTTATCACCGAATACCGCGACTACGTCGTTAGGTTTTACTCCGCTATTTAGTAATTCGTTAGCTATCTTTTGCGAACTTTTTTCTAATTCTAGATAACTAACCGCTATCTCGCCGTCTTGAATACAAATTCTATCGGGGAATTGACGAGCGATTTTCGTAAATTCACGATAAAGCGTAGTGGGTGCGTAATCAACTTCTTCACCTACCAAAAGCGCGTCGAATTCTTGTTCGTGCGTGCGAATTTCTAACACCGAAGCATTAGGTTCAATAAAGGAATTAACGATGAAGGTATTGACGAATTCTGCCATTCTATTGAGATCGAATTCGTTCATAATGCTTTCGCGATAGCGCATGTATATATCTACTCTATCGTCAAGCGTGTCCTCTACGTGAATTTCTAACCCGATAGAAAGGGTGTCGCTATATAGTGCCTTGTATTGATATTCCGCTAACGTCGTATGATAGTCTACCACTACGTCGTATATACTTTGATTGTCGATAAGGTTAGATATATCTCGTGACGCAAAATCTTGGTGGCGGTACGCCGTCATCTCGGTATCCACTACCGTCATGCAGTTATTCAAAAAATTATCGTCTTTTATTTCTACAAAAACGGGTATTACGTGGATAAAGAGCCCGAAAGTATTCATTGCGTACAAGGACGGTCTATTCATAAGCGGTACGCCTAGATAAAAATTATCTTTGCCCTTTATTCTCTTAAAATATGCGCCTAGCACCGTATGGAAAAACGCGGGCATATTGATAGAATGCTCTAAACAAAATTCTCTCACCTTATCCATTGTACTTTTTGGAATTACAAAAGAAAAATCTTTGCATCTATAACTATCAACTTCGGGCGAAGCGTTAAAGTCGGAGGCCAAGCG
>JAZSMH010000020.1:0-33418 GCA_045535785.1 Clostridia bacterium | reverse complement strand
GTGTAATAGAATACGTAGTTGCCTGCACCGCTTATTTTTACGTTGCTAGAACCGCCACCAGTTGCTAAAGTACTATCTAGATTAACTTCCTTCCATTCTTCAACGGTACCGTTAGAACCAACTTTTACTATCTTTAATTCTGCATCAGCGGGTAATGCTAAACCTTCGAAATAGTATTCGGTATTATCGTAGTCATCTTTCTTCGAGTAGCAAAGAACTACTGCCGAGCCATTTGCTACAGAATCCCCCCAACCATTAAAGGTACCTACAATAGCGTAGTCACCTGCTTGGGGCGCGATAGGAGTTTCGGTAACGCCCCAGCTGTGAGCGTAAACTTCTTCCCAACCGTCTACGTTGTTGAAGTAGTAGGTGGTATAAGATACGTACTTAACGGTAAATTCGCCTACTTTGTCCCCGTCAACTAGCACGCTTATGGTCTTTGTACCAACAGTTGTATAGTCGTATTCGCTTAATTCGTAATCTGTGATAGGTTCTTCTTCATCATTGCTATAGATAGCGGTTACGGTGATATAGTCGGTGTTAATTTCTTTGTTTAAATCAATTTCAACGTCACCAGTGTACTCAACGATGATTTCTTCAAGAACTCTTACAACAGTGAGTCCTTCTATCGTAACACTTTGTCCGTCTACGGTAATGGTAATCGAACCATTGTTTCCACATTCAACTGCGGATACGGTAATAGTGATATCAGTAGTAACAGCTTCTTCTTTGCCACTTTCGTATACGAATTTTACGTCGTAGATAGCAAGTATTTCGCTAACGTCTACGCTCGTTTGTTCATGGTTAAGTACAAGTGCGTCTACGTTTTCTTTTTGCGTTACAGTAAGTCCTCTATTGTCAATAACTATAATGGAAATTTGCCACGGTGCGGTAATTCCATTTTCGGTATAAGTAACGTCTACTAATTGTTCACCCGTTACGTAGGTAGGATCAAAATCGCCTATTACTACTTGGTCAGTTACGTCGAATTGTCCTTCTACACCGTAGTAGGTTACTAAAACATTGTGAATGTTGATTGTTGTACTGCCGTAAGCAACGTTACCGTCATATTCGAAGACGTTGTCATCGCTAACAGCCTTTAATTTTCTTACTAGCGTAACTTCTACGTTATAAGTAAAGTCTTCGTATCCTACGACGTAAGTGCAAACACCAGCAACGTCTTCGTCACCACTTAAAATCGTGATAGTTACGTTCTCGTATGCGCTTTGCGGGATTAATTCCGTACTTGCGTCGCTCAATACTTCGCTGATTACTAAATCGCTTGCGCTGATAGCGTCAACGGTATCGTTGTCTTCAGTGTCTACGAAGTAAACGCGGTCGTTCTTGAGCGTTGCTTGGATACCTACGGTAGTTATTGTTTCGGGTTCTTCTTTTCCGCATACGCATTCGCCGTCTTCGTATACGTGAGCAGCCTTGGTATCGGTTACTTCTTCTTCACAAACGGTACATACGTGCCAGTGTTGGTTATCGTCAGATTCCCAAACGTTAGCATCGTAAGTATGGTCAGCTAAGTCGCCATACGCAGTTTCGCAAACAATACATACTGCCTTAGCAATACAGGTTGCAGTTCCACCTTCGTGGTTACCTTCTGCTACTTTAACCGCTTCGCAGCAAGTGTATTTTTGTGTGTGAGTGGTTTCGGTTATAGTCCATTCTGCATCACCTTCGTGGTTATCCGCATTAAATTCGCCGTAAGAAAGTCCGCATTCGGAACATACTGCCAAAGTTTTACAGGTTGCTTCGCCACCAGTGTGTTCGCCTGCAACTTTCGTTACTTCGTTACAAACGGTACAAGTGGTAGCGGTACAATCGTTAGGATAAGAGTGGCTTTCGGAAGTCGTTCTCGTAACTTCACAACCTTCGTAATTACAGGTAGTATCACAGTCTGCACTGTAAGTGTGGATATGGCTTTCCCATACGCCCTTATTATAATAAGGTTTAGCAAGGTCTATGATAAGATCAGCAGTTTGTTCTCCGTCACCATTGTTGAAGATAATTCTATTAGCTTGTTCGTCAACCTTAATAGAATACCAACCGTTACCTATTGCGGTCATTGCTTCACCCGGCCAAGTAGTGCCGTCGAATACGGTGTCGATTTTTACGTTAGGAACGTGTTCAACGCTACCCTTTGCCATCCAAATAGAATTGCTTTGGTTAGGCTTGAAGTAAATGTTATAAATACCGGTTGATTTAACCTTGATATTGTCGGACTTGGTGTAAAGTGCGGTGTCGCCAGTAATGTTGTTGTACCAACCGTCTAAATCAAGCGTTCCGCTATTGTTAACTACTTTACAAATCTTGAATTCGGTGTTAGCCGTCATATTTAAGCCTTCAAAGTAGTATTGTCCACCATTTTCGGTGCTATAGTTACAAAGAACTACACTACCGTCTACCGTCCAACCATTGAAAGATCCAGTTACTACATAGTCGCCTGCTTTGGGCGTAATAGCGGTTTCCGTAACGCCCCAAGAATGTGCGTAAACGCTATCCCAACCGTTTTCGTTGTAATAGTATATAGTGTTGTAGGATACGTAGGTTACTTTGATAGTGCCTATGGTTTCACCATTGAGTTTTACTTCTACGTTCTTAACACCGTCGGTGTTGTAATCATATTCACCTAAAGTAATAATACCTTCAGTGATATCTTCGGTGCTTTCGTCGCTATAGTTAGCGGTTACGGTTACGTCGGCAAGGTCGATTGCTACGCCCGTTTCTAATTCGCCACCGTTATAAGCAACGGTGTAATCTTCGAATACGCGTACAACGGTGATACCGGTTATTTCGTAAGTAAACTCGCCTACTTGTATGGTAATGCTACCGTTATCGCCTACGGTGCTTGCGTTAACTGCCGTTACGGTAATGTCCGCACTGTCAATTTCTTCACCGTGTTCACCATTGTCAAGAACATACTCAGCAGCAATAGTGCTTTCTACGTCTATATCTTCTATTGTTGCATTGTGCTCGAGAGTGCCTACGTAAATTGCAAATATATCACTATTACTTAATACTACACGTACGTAGATATCCGCGGTAGCAGTAATATTGTTCTCGGTGTAACTAACCGTTACTATTTGAGCGTCTTCGGTATAAGTCTTGTCGTAATTAACAATTTCGTAATCAGTTACTTCGCTACTTTCTGCGCCTGCGTAAGTTGCCGTTACGGTGAGTTCTAAATCAGTGTTGTATTTTACGTCTTCAATAAATTCGGGTGTTACTGCGATGCTTAAAAGTTTTCTTACAAGCGTAACTTCTACGTCGCAAGTAAAGCCATTATAAGATAAGGTATATACGCAAGGACCTGCTACGGCTTCGTTCCCGCTCTTTATCGTAATATCTACTTCGTCGTATGCTTCTGTAGCAATTTCTACATGGCTACCATTGTTGTATACTTCTTCAATAACGAAACATATTGATAATACGCTATCAACGGTATCATTAACTTCGGTGTCTACGAAATAAACGTCTTCAATAATGGTTGCTTTAATACCGGTAACTTCGGGAGCGGGTTCAACTGCGCCACAGTCTTTACAAGCGCCGTCTTCGTAAGTGTGATCTGCTTCTACTTCTCTCGTCGCTCCGCAAAGGTCGCAAACTTCGTCACAGTCACTAGCATAGCTATGGGGTGCTTCTCTATCAGTTCCGCAAACGTTACAACTTGCATCACAAACGTCGTCGTAAGTATGATCGCCTGCTTCTCTAATATTTCCGCATTCGTTACAATCGGTATCGCATGCGCCATCGTAAGTATGGTCGCCTGCTTCTCTAATATTTCCACATTCGTTACAAGTAGTGTCACAAGCACTAGAATAAACGTGATCGCCTACTTCTCTAACGTCATCGCATTCGTTACAATCGGTATCACATGCGTTGTCGTATACGTGGCCTTCTACTTCTCTAACTTCTCCACATTCGTTACAGGTAGTATCACAAGCATTGTCGTATACGTGATCGCCTACTTCTCTAACTTCTCCACATTCGTTACAAGTAGTATCACAAGCATTGTCGTATGCGTGATCGCCTACTTCTCTAACGTATCCACATTCGTTACAATCAGTGTCACAAGCGTTATCATATTCATGGTTACCTTCCGCAACTACAACTGCGTCACAACAAATATAGCTTTGCGCGTGGGTGGTTTCGGTAATCGTCCATTCTGCGGTGCCTTCGTGGTTATCTGCGTCCAATTCGCCATAACTTTCTTCGCAAACGGTACATTCTGCCAAAGTCTTACAAGTTGCCGTTCCACCTTCGTGGTTACCTTCTGCAACTACAACTAAACTACAGCAAGTGTAACTTTGCGCGTGGGTGGTTTCGGTAATCGTCCATTCTGCGGTACCTTCGTGGTTATCTGCGTCCAATTCACCATAGCTTTCTTCGCAAACGGTACATTCTGCCAAAGTCTTACAGGTTGCCGTTCCACCTTCGTGGTTACCTTCTGCAACTACAACTGCGTCACAACAAGTATAGCTTTGCGCGTGGGTGGTTTCGGTAATCGTCCATTCTGCGGTACCTTCGTGGTTATCTAAGTCCAATTCACCATAGCTTTCTCCGCATTCGGTACATTCTGCCAAAGTCTTACAAGTTGCTTTGCCACCAGTATGTTCGCATTCTTTTACGGTGATAACAACGTCGTCAGTCTTGGTGATTTCGCCTTCGGTGTAGCTTACGGTTACCGTCTTTGCACCTACGGTTTCACTATCAAAACCGCTAATACTAAAGTCGGTTATCGCTTTCGTATTTTCGTCACTATAAGTAGCGATTACTACGATGGTCGCTTTATCGAGAGTTCCGCCAACTAAAATATCTCCGCCACCGTAAACCGCGCTTATTGATACAAGCACTACTTTTTCTACTACGGTTACGTCAACGTTAGCAGTTCTCGTTGCGCCGTTTTCGGTATAGGTTACCGTTACGGTCTTAACGCCTGCGGTTTCGCTATCAAATCCACTAACAGTGAAGTCCGTTACCGTCTTCTTGCTAGTATCGGTATAAGTAGCGGTTACTACGATGTCTGCTACGTCAAGATCTTCCCCAACGAAAATATTCTCACCGTTATAAAAAGCGACTATCGTTGATAGTATGGGCGTGGGGTCAATAATTTCCTTTGCCGTCCACTTTGCATAAAGAGTCATATCTTTGACTATAACCGCGGTGCTTCCGACAGCGTCGAAAGTAAACTCGGTAGTGCACGTTTTGTCAGTGTACCATCCGCCGAAGTTATAACCATTACGAACGGGAGCCGTTTGCGTAGGTACTACCGCATTTTCATTTACGGTTACCAAGAACGGTTCGGGCGCGCCTTCGTAGTTAAGATCAAAAGTTACTGTAAACTTAACGTCTTGCGGTTCTTCTTCCTGTTTACACGCGGTAAAGGAAAGAACGCAAATGATCGCCATAATTACTGCTATCATTACGAGTAATTTTTTGCTCATACCAAAACCTCCAATTTATTTTCCTTTTTTATTTTTTCAATTTTTATGGTTATGCACCTAAATAGTTTAGGTGCGAGTTACTTTCTTAGTTAAGCAAGTGCGAACGACAAAAAATCCATAAAGGCTATACGCCAGTAGATTTCGTTATGCGTTGCACCATTCCAATAGTATTCTTTTATATTGCTTGCCTTATATCCTGCGTTAACGAGAAGAGATTTTAGTTCGTCACTCGTTGCTTCCGTCCCCGTGCTAGTGTAGAGCATATTTTCTAGTTCGTCCGCGTTGTATCCACAATAGATGTACATTTTTTGGTCGATTTCGCTCAAATTAAGGGAAGATAGGAATTTTTGCCAAGCATTGTTATAGAATAGTGAAGTTGCGGGTGAAAAAGCACCTACGTAGCCGAAAATATCCTTTTCGCGTAAACCTACGTAGAACGCACCTAGTCCGCCCGAACTGCTTCCTGCAATACCCGTCTTTTCTCTAGCCGTGTCAACTTTATAATTAGCGTTGACGTAAGGCATAACGGTATCGGTAATAAAATCACCCATTTCGTCAAGAATACCGTTGCGGAAAGAGCCGTATTGCGGTGCGCCTAAAGACGTGAGTTCGCCAAATTCAAGACTCATAGTAAGTTCGCTATCACGGTTAGAATTGCCGTTATCGATACCTACTACGATAATTCCTTCATTGTTGTTGGCCATAAAGGACGTTACCGCTCTATCTACCGCCCAA
Organism: Clostridia bacterium; assembly: GCA_045535785.1. Classification (GTDB taxonomy): domain Bacteria; phylum Bacillota; class Clostridia; order Christensenellales; family DTU072; genus CAG-1782. The sequence goes on along the minus strand of JAZSMH010000020.1, from coordinate 27,230 downwards.
GAATTGCCCGCGGAACAAACGTAACTACCGTTATTTACGAAGATATTTTGTCCATCGAACATATAAAGAACGCCGTAATTGACGTCACCACTTGGGTTGTATCCGCTTGGGGTGTAGATATGTACTTTTTTGTTACTGAAATTGCTATCTGATAGCGTAACCGTATTGACGGTGCCGTAGTCGCTTACACCATAGGTGTAAACTCCGTATTCACCGTAGTATGCGCTAGTACATTCGGTCACGATAAGGTCTAGCGTTTGACTACCGCTACCGTTATTGAAGATAATTCTATCGAATTTCTTATCAACGGTATAAGAATACACCGTTTCGCCATAACCGTTAGTAGTAGAATCGGTACATTTAATGCCAGGCCAATTTGCATTATTTTCGCCCGACTCGGCATTCCAACAATATGCGTAAACGTTAGTCCAATTAGAACTATTGGTGTAATACACTTTTTGATTGCCGACAGGCTTTGATACTCTTATCATAATTTCCGTTGTAAAATCACCGCTTGTAACGGTAACTTTTTTTAGTCCCGCGGTGGTCGTATCGAGCGCACTGTAACTAAAATCGCTCGTGGTTTCTTCTTCACCGCTTTCTTTTTTGGTTTTTACCACAAAATTGTTCTTATTTATCGCTCCGCCTAGATTTACGGTGCCGTTATACGAAGCCGTTATTCCTACTATTTCGTCGATTTCGGGCTCGCTCGGTATTTCGGGCTCGTCGGTAACGTTGTCGTCACCAGGGTAACCGGGCTCGCTACCGCCACTTTCTCCGGGGATTTCTTCGGGATCGTCGCTAGGATTACTAGGCTCGTCGTCGGGGATAGTGGGATAATTGGTATTTTGGTCGTTATCCCCATTTCCTTCTTGCGTACCGTTGTCGGGTGTATTTTGCGTGCCGTCTTGGTTGATATTATCACCGTTGGTGCCGTTATCAACGTCGCCGTTAGACGCGCTATCACCGTCGCACGCACTTAGGCAAGCGACGGTGAGTATACACGTTATTATCAATAGAGCGATAAATATTTTTTTCATAAACTACTTTTTAGTTCATTGAGTTGGTCCAAGCGGTACCGTTGTAGTAGAGATTGCTAGCGTCAATGGTAAGGTCAGCGGTTTGAGAGCCAGAGCCATTATTGAAGATAATGTTAGCGGCATTCGTGCTTACTTCAATCTTGTACCAGCCATTACCTACTGCGGTCATTGCAGTGCCAGGCCATGAGCCACTCGTCGTACCAGCGGTACCCCAGGTATAAGCGTTAACGGTACTCCAGTTGTTTACATTCTTATAGTAAATAACGTAGGTTTGCGCTTCGGGTGCGGTAACGGTATTGTCAGCACCCCATGCGCCCGCACCGGTTGTAGCATTGAATGCGTAATAATTGTTCGTGCCGTCGAAAACTAGGTCAACGGTTTGAGCAGAACCGTTATTGAAAATGATATTGGTAGGTACAACGCCTTCTGCAAAGGTGTAAGAGAACCAACCGTCACCGATAGAAGTCATAGGACTTCCCGGCCATGCACCGGTAGGATAAGTTGAACTAGCACCCGAGCCTACCCAAGTATAGATATTAGCGCTAACCCAATTATTCTCACTCTTGAAATAAATGGTAACCGCGGTGGTTTCGGGATCTTCAGGATCTTCTGGATCTTCAGGATCTTCGGGGATTTCGGGCTCTTGTTCTTCAACGTTAAAGCCGTCCGTCCATTCGGTACCGTTATAGTAGTAATTGGTTCCGTCTAAGATAAGGTCGTCAGTTTGGTTAACGCCGTCGTTGAAAATAACTTTTTCAGCGTCTGCGCTTACTTCGATATAGTACCAACCGTCTTGTCCTTCAACTGCGGTCATTGCCGAGCCGGGCCATGCTTCACTAATGGGTGTAGAAATAACGCCTTGATTAGGTGTTACGGCTTCACCCGTGGGTGCTATCCACATACCGATATCGTCGCCAGCAACTTTATAGTAGATATCGTAAATGCCGTCGCTAGTGATTGCAACGTTTGCATCTCCGCCAGCCCAAGTAGCTACGCTAGCATCTACACCATATTCACCATCTACTTTTAACTCAGCCCAATAAGGAGTCAAGGGTTCTCCATTCTCGTCAAGCTTTGCAATTTTCAATTCGGTGTTAGCCGATAATTGAAGTCCGTTGATGTAATATTCGCTATTTTCAAGGTTGTAGGACATTATTGCACCGCTATTTACGTCCCAGTCACAGAAACTGCCAACTACCACTACGCTATTTGCGCCAGGGGTGATAGTGCCTGTTTCTTCGCTCCAAACGTATGCGTTAACTACCGTCCAATCACTGCCGTTGTAATAGTAAATCTTAACGGTTTCCATTTCAGGTTCTTCTTCAATTACAGTTATGGTAATGGTAGTCGTCTTAGTAACGTCACCTTCGGTGTAACTTATGGTTACTTCCTTTTCACCTGCGGTAGTGCTATCAAATCCCGTTACGCTAAAGTCGGTTACGGGCGCGGTGTTCGTATCACTATAAGTAGCGATTACCGAAATAAGTGCACTGTCAAGAGTTCCGCCAACTATGATATCTTCACCGCCGTAAACTGCCGATATTGAATCAAGCACGATTTCGGGTTCTTCTAATTCTTCTTCAACTACCGTTACGCTAATAGTAGTGGTCTTGGTAACGTCACCTTCAGTGTAGCTAATAGTTACTTCCTTAACGCCTGCAACAGAGCTATCGAAGTCACCTACGATAAAGGTGGTTGCTGCGCTACTTGTTTCGTTACTGTAATAAGCAGTTACGAAAATGAGTGTACTGTCGAGAATGCCGTTAACGGTGATATCAGAGCCGTTATAAACTGCCGATATTGAATCTAGTACGACTTCGGGTGTTTCCGGTTCTTCACCATTATCGTCTCCGCCGATGTCGGGAGTTTCGCCATTGTCGCCGTTGTCATCTTCACCAATATCGGGAGTTTCGTTGTTATCTCCGCCTACGTCGGGGGTTTCGTTGTTGTCACCAGTGTTATCTCCGCCTACGTCGGGAGTTTCGTTGTTGTCTCCACCGACGTCGGGAGTTTGGTTATTATCACCCGTGTTGTCATTACCTGTGTTGTCGCCAACGTCGCCGTTATTATTGCCGTTATCGGTGTTGCCACCGTCGGTGATTTGGTCGCCTGCGCCGTCGTCGTTTACGTCACCGCCGTCTTTACATGCGGTGAAGCAAGCTAGAGAAACTACGCAAACAAGTACGAATAAAACAACTAAAAGTTTTCTAAGTTTCATAATTTGTCTCCTTTGTTAGTTCATGCTATTGGTCCAAGAAGAACCATTGTAATACAAATTGTTGCCATCGATAACTAGATCTGCCGTTTGGTCGGTACCATTGTTAAAGATAATGTGAGTGGTGTTTAGGCTTACGGTGATAGAGTACCAGCCGTTACCTACTTCGGTCATTGCCGTTCCCGGCCAAGATCCTGCGGTTTCGCCAGCACCGTCTACCCATGCGTATGCGTTAACGGTGGACCAGTTATTGACGTTCTTGAAGTAAATGGTATACGCTTCAACTACGGGAGCGGTGATATTCTCGTCTGCGCCCCAAGCGCCCGCACCGGTGGTGGGGTTAAATACGTAGTAATTGTTGGTTCCGTCATAAACTAGGTCGGCAGTTTGGGAAGAGCCGTTATTGAAAATAACGTTGGTAGGAACGATACCTTCTGCAAAGGTGTAAGAGAACCAGCCGTTGCCTTCGCTACTCATAACAGCACCGGGCCACGTGCCACCGGTATGGTTAACTTGACCTTCCCAAGCCCAAATATTAGCGTTAGCCCAAGCAACTTCGCTCTTGAAGTAAAGGGTAACTGCGTTATTCTCGGGGATAGAAGGATCGATTACTTCTACGGTGATATCTACCGTCTTAGTAACTTCGTTCTCAACGTAAGTAACGGTTACGGTCTTAACGCCTGCGGTAGTGGTGTCTAGTTCGGACACGGTAAAATCGGTAACAGCCTTGCTACTATTATCATCGTAGGTAGCGGTTACGCTAATTTGTGCGGAATTAAGATTGCTGTTGAGTTCTACTGCAGAACCCATATAAACTGCGTTTATAGAAACAAGGGTAGGCGCTTCTACGTGTAGTATCCAACCTGCATAAAAAGTGGTGTCTGCCGTAACTTTGCTTACGGGGCTGTTGGTTACACCGCTAGATAAGAACGTCTGTTCAATCATGCAAGCAGAATCAACGTACCAACCTGTAAAATCGTATCCTTCGCGAGTAGGATCGGTTTCGGGCTTATGTGCACGGTCGTTATGGTTAACGGTGCTTTTTACCGCTTCAGGTGCGCCTTCGTAGTTGTAATCAAAAGTCACGGTATAAGAACCCGATCCGCCTTGATTTTGGTCACCTTGAGTGCCGTCGGTAGTACCATCTTGAACGCCGTCTTGGGTACCGTCGGTGGTATCGTCTTCTTTACATGCAAAGAAAGTACATGCGATGCCTAGTATCAAAAGAATAGGCAAAAGTTTTTTCAAAATTTTCATAAGCGTCTCCCATAAAAATTAATAGAAATAATATTATATAAATTATACAACACACACGCGCAACTGTCAATATGGTATTTTTCATTTTTTGCATATTTTTTTCACCAATTTTTGGCTAAATTATAGTACACTCCCTTCTCGCTGTATGAACGCTATTTTTTGTGGCAATAATAGGGGCTATGGAGGTAAAAAAATGGAATTATTGAATAGCAAAACTTACTTTAATTTAGCAAAGGCCTATGCAGGCGAATGTCAAGCACTCGTTAGATATAGATTCATCGAATACGGTGCACGCGAAAAGGGTTATAAGGCGTTAGCCGAGCTTATCGATAACGTAGTCTACAACGAATTCAATCACGCAAGAATGTTCTATACTTATATCCAAAAAGCTACGGACAAAAGAATCGATAATATAGAAATTTGCGCAGGTTATCCTTTCAAAGAAAAATGGGATCTTTTAGAAAATTTACGCATAGCGGCGGAAGACGAAAATAGCGAAGCAACGGTGATTTATCCCGAATTTATGCGAGTAGCAAAAGAAGAAGGTTTTGGCGAAATTGCGGCACTTTTTAAGAATATCATTCAAGTAGAAACTTGCCATAATAAACTATTTTCGCAACTATACGACCAAATGAAAAACGGCACTATGTACGCAAAAGAACAACCCGTCAAGTGGAAATGCGCATCCTGCGGATACGAAGCAACGTTACAAAAAGCATGGGATATCTGCCCTATCTGTAGAGAAGAACAAGGCGCGGTTATGTTGATTTTGGACTCCTAACGATCAAAATCAACATAAGTGATGTCACTACGATTAATTAAGGTGAAGTTTGCTCTAGCGAGCAAGTGAAGTTATCTTCGATAGTGAAGTTTTGTCATATCGCCAAAGTGAAGTTTTACCTAACGGTAAAGTTCAGGATAAAATATATAGAAGATAATTGTTATTTTTAGACAACGCTAAATTTATTAACTGCCACAGCGGCCCGCTGCTCCGCACTTATTCACTCTTCACTATTAATTATTCACTACAAAAAAGCACGGTTTTTGCCGTGCTTTTTGCCGTTTTTATTGGTTATAGGCCGTTTTTTACAACAATAAGGTCTTATCTTCGCCCATACCCATCATGCCGTCGAGGATATATTTGTTGCCTTTTTCGTCGATCATGTAGCCTTCAAGCTCACCAAATGCTACGAAATATTCGATATTAACAATGGGTTTTGCGTGCGTTACCATGCGGAAGATATCATAAACTTTGAATTTAATATCTACTAGACCGTATTCGTCTTTGATCGTCCATTCCGCACCGTCAACGAAGTCTAGAGTAGGTACGCTACGTTCGAATTTTACAGGAGGAAGCAAGCTTGTTTCACCCTCTAACCAAATAAGGTTTTCGTTATATTTATCTTGGTCGATACTTTGATTACGCGTTAGGTTGAACGCAAACCACTTCTTCTCACCGTTAATTTCGTTAACGCCCATCGTGGTAACCCAGTCGTAGTGTGCTTTACGCGGATAATATCCCCTATGGTCGTCTACGATAGCGGTAGAAACTTCGTCGGTATAATACGTCGTGCCGTTGAAAGTAAGCTTACCTACCGCCTTGAAGAAGTCTTTTTGCGAATACAAAGGTCTATGGCGTTTTTCTATCGGTGCAAAAGGAATACTTACTACGCCAGGCAAACTAATTCTTTCTAAATCAAATTCGTACTCGATAGAATTGGTGCCGTCGGTATGGTGTCCGTCAAGGTGACATCTGCCGTCTTGGAAATTATTGATATAGTGTACGTGCGATACTTCTGTCTTTGCTTCCGCTACCGAACCGTTAATTAGATTAGGCGCAATTACGGTGTCTTTACTCGCTAAATTGGTATCCCAACTATATACTTTCTTGTTAACCTTATCATAGTATACGTTAAGTGTCTTACCGAAGATACCCATGTCGCAAACTACCGCTAAGAGTACGCCTTGTTGCATATGAACTTCGGTTGCTTCCCACAAGGTAAGGCGAAGTCTTTTCAAAAAGTCGGGTGCGGCGGTAGGATTCTTGATTCCTAATAAATCCATAGTCTCGAATTCTTTGTCGAACGTTCCGAATACGCACTTTCCGTCTTTTACCATATCTTTCGGGGTGGGTACGGCTCTACGCTCATTAGCATATTGATAAACTTTATTTTCCATAAAACAGCAATTCTCCTTGAATTAGATTTTTTACTATTCTTATAGTAACATATCTAATTTTGATTTTCAAGAGCGAATTTTAACAAATCTTCTATTTTTAGCGAAATTTCTTCCCATTCGTTCATAAGTTTTTCCATTTCGCTTTCTTTCAGTGCCTTTTCTTCTTCTAATTGCATGATTGCAAGGTAATCGGAACAAATTCCTTCTTCGTTCATTTTTTCGCCAATTACCGCAATTTCTTCTTCGTAACTTGCTATACGTTTTTCTATAATATTGAGTTTTTTCGTCAATATCCCTTTTTCGCGTTCTACGTTGATTTTTTTAGGTTTAGCGATTTTTTCTTCTCTTGCTTTTTGCTCGTTTTGTACTTTTTTAAGAATGTGATTATTTTCGTAATCAGTATATTTTCCATCGAAGAATTCTATGCCGTTTTCGTTAAAAGCAAGGATTTTGTCACACACTTTATTGATAAGATATCTATCGTGTGACACGACGATAATCGTGCCCGTGTAGTTAGATAGAAGTCTTTCTATCGTCTCCTTACCTACTATGTCAACGTGGTTGGTGGGTTCGTCAAGAATAAGGATATTCGGTCTTCTTTTCAGTATCTTAGCAAGGGCAAGTCTTACCTTCTCACCACCGCTCAATTCTTTAACTAATTTGAAGACGTCTTCACCCGTAATCAAGAAGCCACCTAACGCCGTCCTTACTTCGGTGTCGGTAAGGTTAGGGAAATCGTCGTGGAAGTCGTCGAATACCGTCTTCTCCGAATACGACTGCGTGAGAGTTTGATCAAAATATCCTACTTTTGAATGAAGCCCAAACACTATCTCACCACCGAGAGATTTTTGCGCGCCGACTAGAGTCTTAAGAAGGGTACTTTTACCACAACCGTTAGCACCCACTATGCCTAATTTTTGCCCTTTTTCTAAAACGAAACTGACTTCGCCCAAAACGGTGTTATAGCCGAATTTTAGATTGTTAACAACGAGCGTCCTTCTTACGCTTTCGTACTCGGGTTGGAAGTTACTACCAAAAGAGCGCGAGTCGTAAGCGTTAGGCATATTGACGTCGCCTATTCTTTTTATTTGCATAAGTTTTGACTGCGCCATAGAAGCTTTAGTCGCTTTATAGCGGAAGCGGTCTACGATTTTTTGTAGGCGCGCAATTTCTTTTGCCTTGCTCGTTGCGTCCTTAAGTTGCTTCTCGTAGTTCATTCTCTTTTGCTCGCTAAACGCGGTGTAGTTACCCTTATATCGAGTCATTTCGCCATACTCAATTTCGTACACAACGTTGACGATTTTGTCAAGGAACATTCTGTCGTGCGATACTATTATCATCGCGCCCTTATAATTAATAAGATACTCTTCTAGCCACGCCACCGCTTCCACGTCAAGGTGGTTAGTCGGTTCGTCAAGTATCAAAATATCGGGACGAGAAAGTAAAAGTTTTAATAACGCAATCTTCGTCTTTTGTCCGCCCGAAAATTCACTTATCGATCTATTTTGTTCGCTCTCGGTAAAGCCAAACTTATTGAGCGCGACTTTACATTCGTTCTTATAGACGTATCCGCCGAGCGCTTCGTAACGTTCTCGAAGTAACGCGTATCTCGATATAAGTTTTTCGTCGGTAGAATTACTTTGCAAAAGATTAAGCGCGTCTTCCATATCCTTCTCCGTTGCAATCACGTCGGGATAAGCAAGTAGCATTTCTTGATAAAGGGTTCCCGTACTTCCGTTAAAGGATACCTGATTTAGATATCCGAGTCTAGGCTTACCCGTCGTATAAAAACCGAAATTTTCTTCTCCAACGCCTTTTATAAGTTCTAGTTCGCCCGTCAATGCGCGCAATAGAGAAGTCTTGCCACAGCCGTTGCGACCTACTATGGCAATTTTTTCTTTGTCGTTTATTTCAAAATTAATTTCCGAAAGCAGGGTTTCTCCGTCGAACTCTATACTTCCGTTGACAATGGATATACGCATAGTACTATGATAACATACAATTTATATTTTTTCCATTACTTTATACAAAAATTACGAAAGGCGCACTACCGTAGTAGATACGCCTTCCGTAAACGAAAAATTGTGACTTATTATATCTATATTGTGATTATTCTTTACGTTATTTTTTGCTACTTATATTCTAGGTAAATGCTTACTTAAATACTAGCGAGCGTTTTCTTCAATTCTTCGATTTGTCCTTTTACCATTTTAGGTGACGGCGCGCCGTAAGAAGTACGCTTGTTAAGACAAGTAAGCAAATCGATAGCTTGATAGATATCTTCTTCAAAAAGTTCATTCGCTTGCTTGTAGTATTCAAAGGGCAACGCGTTAAGGGATACGTCCTTCGTTATGCAGAGAGCAACGAGTTGACCCGAGCACTTGTACGCATCACGGAAAGGTACGCCTTTTTTGGTAAGGTAGTCCGCTACGTCGGTGGCGTTGATGTACCCTTTCTCCGCGCTTAGTTTTGCATTGTCTTTTAGTACCGTCACGGTAGATAACATCTTCGTGAAAGTCACTAGGCAATTAACAACCGTGTCAACGCTATCAAAGAGCGACTCTTTGTCTTCTTGCATATCCTTATTGTACGCTAGCGGAAGTCCTTTCATTACCGTGAGAAGGGCAACGAGATTGCCGTACGCTCTACCCGTCTTTCCCCTTACTAATTCCGCAACGTCGGGATTTTTCTTTTGAGGCATTACACTAGAACCTGTAGCGAACGCATCGTCAAGCTCTATATACTTAAACTCTGCAGTAGACCAAAGGATAATTTCTTCGCTTAGACGAGATAAATGCGACATAATAAGAGAGATACAAAAAGCATATTCTATTACAAAATCTCTATCGCTTACGTCGTCTAGCGAGTTGGTTCCAACTTTACTAAAACCGAGAGTTTCGGCTACCATATGACGATTTATGGGATACGTAGTACCCGCAAGTGCCGTGCTACCGAGTGGCATTACGTCCGCACGTTCGTAGCAAGACTTGAGCCTAGATATATCTCTAAATAGCATATTAGCGTACGCGCAGAAGTAGTGCGCCATACTGACGGGTTGTGCGCGTTGAAGATGGGTATAACCGCTCATTACCGTATCAACGTTGTCTTCTGAGAGTTTAATTAATACTTTGATAAGGTCTTTGGTTTTGCCTATTACGTCAAGTATGCTCTTCTTAACGTACATGTGCATATCTAGAGCAACTTGATCGTTACGGCTACGCGCAGTATGCAGTCTTTTACCCGCCGAACCTATCCTTTCGGTAAGGGTTGCTTCTACGAACATATGGATATCTTCCGCGGTGCTATCAATAGCAAGAGTTCCGCTTTTCAGATCGGCTAGGATACCATTTAGCCCGTCGATAATTTTTTCCGCATCGTCAACGGGAATGATACCGGTAGACGCGAGCATTTTTGCATGCGCGATACTGCCCGTTATGTCTTCTTCGTAGAGCCTACAATCAAAGGAAATGGAGGAATTAAAATCGTTAACTTGTTCGTCTTCTTCTTTTTGAAAACGTCCCGCCCACATTTTTGGCATAGTCTATTCTCCTATTTGCCGTTCTTCTTTTCCATAAGCGCTTTAGCTTTGATAGAAAGTCCGAATAGATTGATAAAGCCTGCACTGTCCGCTTGATTGTATACGTCGTCTTCACCGAAAGTGGCGAAGTCTTCATTGTAGAGAGAATACTTACTGCATACGCCCGCGTTAATGATATTGCCCTTATATAGCATAAGTTTTACTTCGCCCGTTACGTTTTCTTGCGTCTTATCAACGAATGCTTGAAGCGCTTCACGTAAAGGCGTGTACCATTTGCCAAAGTAAACTAGGTCTGCGTATTGTTGTGCAACTAATTTCTTGTAGTGCATGGTATCTCTATCAAGAGTTATAGTTTCTAAAACTTCGTGCGCCTTATAAAGAATGGTGCCACCGGGGGTTTCATAAACACCACGGCTCTTCATACCGACTAGACGATTTTCTACAATGTCCGATAGCCCGATACCGTTCTTACCACCGAGTTCGTTAAGCGCGGTAACCATTTCTACACCGTCTAGTTTCTTTCCGTCTAGCGTTACGGGAACGCCTTTTTCAAAACCTAGGGTGATATAGGTGGGCACGTCGGGCGCTTGCATAGGCGATACGCCCATTTCTAAAAAGCCTTCTTCGTCGTACTTAGGCATGTTCATAGGGTCTTCTAGATCGAGCCCTTCGTGAGAAAGGTGCCACAAGTTCTTATCCTTACTATAGCTCGTTTCTCTCTTGAACTTCAAAGGAATATCGTGTGCGATAGCATAGTCGATTTCTTCGTCACGCGATTTTATATCCCAAATTCTCCAAGGTGCGATTATCTTCATGTCGGGTGCAAAAGCTTTGATAGCAAGTTCAAAACGCACTTGGTCGTTACCTTTACCGGTACAACCGTGACAAATTGCGTCCGCGCCTTCTTCAAGGGCTATTTTTGCAAGTTCTCTAGCGATAAGCGGTCTAGCAAACGCGGTACCCAATAAATATTCGCCTTCGTACACTGCGCCCGCCTTCAAGGTAGAATAAACGAAGTCTTCTATAAATTCTTTCTTTAAGTCAAGCACGATAAGTTTTTTCGCGCCCGTCTTAAGAGCTTTTTCTTCAAGGTTGTCAAGTTCCGTTCCTTGTCCAACGTCACCGCTTACTGCGATAATTTCGGGATCGTTGTAGTTTTCTTTAAGCCAAGGAATAATAATAGACGTATCTAGTCCACCAGAATACGCCAATACGATTTTTTTGATATTTTCACAATTTTTCATTTTAGCCTCCGCCAATTTTTCGTTTCGTGTCACCATTGTATTCTTATTATACGGTTTTGTCAACCATTTTTGTATAAAAATTGAATTATTTTTTATTTTTATGAATATTTTTTTGAATAATTGCATAATTTTTATTTTTTTTATACATTTCATATAAAGTTTTAACAAATAAAAACGCAACGGCTAATTCCCGTTGCGCTCGTAAGACAAACTTTGTATTTATTTTTTTATCATATACACGTCTATATCTACCACGCCTTGATTGTTTTGGTCGGCCTTATGCAGCCTTTCGCAATACGCAAATCCCGCCTTAACCATAACTCTGCCGGAATTTGGGTTATTGACGTCGTGCACCGCTTTTATTCTTTTTGCACCCACTTCGTCAAAAAGAAAACGTTTCACTTCTATCAGTGCTTCCGCCATTATACCCTTTCCCCACCAAGGTTTTCCCATACAGTATCCTACTTCGTATTCGCCTATGCTTTCATTAATTCTGACAACGGAAATCGAGCCGATAGGTTGATCGATTTCTTTCAAAACTATCGCCCATTGGTAGTATTTTTCGTCCGTATAATTTTCTATCCACGAATTAATAACCCATTCGGTGACGCCGATATTTTCGTGCTTTTGCCAAGTAAGAAAGCGCGTCACTTCTTCGTCGCTTGCCCAATTTTTGAACATAAACGGCGCGTCTTTTAATTCAAACCTACGTAAGATAAGCCTATCAGTTACCAGCGTAACCGTTCCTAAGTTTTTCATTTTATCTCCTAATCACAAAAGGCTACGTCACGGAGAATGGTTGATTTATAGCAAATTTTTTGCACGATTGACGTAACGGAGCCTTAAAGAAAAAAGGGACGCTTTCGCGCCCCTATAGTTTACGTTTTATGTAATTATAACACCAAAGAAGGCGCGGAATAAACTCTAGCGGCGAGTTCGTTGTTTAGCATATAAAGGCTCTTAGGATCAGAACCGAAAAGTTCCATTTTCGTAATCATATCGTTAGCGTTGGTTTCTTCTTCGCCTTGTTCCTTTACGAACCAATCTAAGAATTGCATCGTGCGGAAATCTCTTACGTCGTAAGCTGCCGCGTAAATATCGTTAATGAGAGAAGTTACGTATTCTTCGTGTTCTAGACCTGCTTTTAATACCGCCATATCGCTAGAAAGTTCTTTGTCGGGTTTTGCGATTGCGCCAAGTTCTACCTTTTCGTTGTTATTGAGAAGATAACGATAGAAGAGCATTGCGTGATCTCTTTCTTCTTGCGCTTGAATATAGTACCAATTAGCAAAACCGTTCAAGCCCCTTTCTTCAAAATAGTTAGAAAAGTCAAGATAAAGGTATGCCGAGTATAATTCTTTGTTTATTTGATCGTTGAGCAGTTCTCTTACTTTTGCGTTCATCATCTTTCGTTCCCTCCTAAATTATTCTTCTACGAACATATCCTTACCAACACCGCAAAGGGGGCATTCAAAATCATCGGGTAGGTCTTCGAATTTCGTTCCTGCGGCGATTCCCAATTCGGGTGCACCTACTTCTTCATCATAAATCCATCCGCACGCGTCACATACGTATTTTTTCATATCTTACCTCCAAAATAATTCTTGTCTTGCCGACAATTAGATTTTAACATACCAAAATATTTTTTTCAACGAATTGAAAAATTATTTAGGCTAAATTACATAGCAAAATGAATATACCTTCGGTAACGATAGGTAAAATTAGCGCGATAATGAATAGCGGACGAATGGGACTACTTGCACGCTTAATACAAGCAACGATAAGCCCAACCAAAGCAAAGAATTCGCTAATGCCGTAACCAATAATTCCCACGATAATAACGCCAAACACAAGGAATATCGGTATTTCATTTATTTGTCCGTCGCTATTGAGCGCGTCAACGTAGCCTACTGCTAAATACGCCGTCACCGCTAGATAAATAAGCGCAAAAATGATAAGGAAAGCAACGTAAAAGCCCTTCCTTTCCGGCTTTCTGTACACGTCCACTCCATTATAATAATCGTCGTTATACATAATCTTTTCTCCTTAAATAATATTCCCCCTATTGTTAATTTTATAATACTTGCCAAATAATTGTCAATACCCTACGTTACAAAACCGTCTTCGAATAGCAAAAAGCACGAAATCGTGCTTTTTGTAACGTCTTATACTATATCAAATGATATTTTATACTGCGCTTCTTTATTCCGCGGTTTCTTCCTTATTTTCTTCAACAACCGCTTCTTCTGTCGTTTCTTCATCCGCTACTTCTTCAGCGACTACTTCTTCGGTTTTTACTTCAACTTCTTGCTTATCGTCCAAGAATTCTACGGGTATAACCTTCTTGCCTACCATGTCGAAAGCGCAGAATACTACGAAAACAATCGCTTCTACTATCGCAATCATGCTCGTTATTATGCTAATAACGTTAAGTGCTTGATAATCACCCGCCGCCGACGTAATATTCCTAACGATAAGGAAAATAATATCAAGCGCGGTAAAAGCTATACTAATTAAGAAAACCGTTTTTGCCGACTTCTTAACGTCCGCATCCTCCGTCTTCATATAAATATATCCGCCACCGATAACGAAAGCAATTATACTCAAATACCCCGTCACCCAAATAATTAACTTCTGCCACTTGCTAGATAAATTCTTCATACTCTACCTCCCAAAAAAATTAATTCCTATATAATAATACTATAATAAAACCCTTTTCGTTGTCAATACCCACAAAAAATTCTATTCCCTAAAAAAAACACCCTCGTTGGGGCGTTTATTATCTGTATTCTAACCTACAAAAAATACTCTTATATATAAATGTAGTTTCTACATTATTTTATTCCACCTATGTTTTCTTTCCTTTTTTACTTTTATAATCTCTTTCTTAGGTTTTTCTTTGTTTTTTACATTTATTTCTAATTCATTATCAATTAAAAAACTAATTTTTTTTATCCATTTTCGCGATGCGTTTGCTTTTATAATATTTTCTAAATCAGCTATTTCTATTAGACAAAAATTGTATTCTATTTTTGTTGCTTTTCTGCATCTATTTTGTAGTATTAATATTTCTATCGGATTAACATCATTTTTTTCTAAATAATACACAATATTTAACCCTGCAAGTAAAGCAAATTTTTCATCTATCTTTTTATTATATCCCAAGTCTTTTCTTGGCTTGTAATAATATTTTAAAAGTATTCTTTCGTAGTAAAATAGTATTTTTTTTGCATTAAAAAGATATAGCACTGACAAAAGAGAATAACGTCCAAAATATACGTTATTTTTGACAATTTCTATTTTAAATTTTTCACGAAACGCTTTTACATCGTCTTGCTGAAATATATTTACCATCTTTTCTTCTTACCTGTTTTCTTTCTTCCTTCCTGCCATTCATCGAATAAACTAAACAATACTGCTTTATCAATATTGCCTACCCTATGAATGCTTTCTAGTGTTTTTCTTATAGAAATAAATTCGTTAAGCGTAACTTTTATTCCCTCCTGTGTTTCTTTTCTTTCATCTAATAATACGTTTAATTTTTTTTCGAATTTATCTATTGAATTGTTATTTAACTCAATTAACGGCAACACTTTATTATTTATCGTAGATTCTAATTGTTTTATTCTTTCCCCATATTGAACTAGTCTTGCTTCCTGCTTTTCTATATCCAACAATTCTATTCCCTTATGTAAGTTTTCAACTTTTTTTGCCATTAATTCTAAGCTGTTAATCGCAGATTTTATCTCTGGAATTTTGCTTTCTACTTTTAAAAAATGTTGATTAACATTTTTTAATTTGTATTCCAAATCATTAATTGTATCGGTATTTGTTTGAACGACTGGCAATAAATTCTCTATATTCCCTGCAATTTTACATAATTTATCCCCGTATTGCCTTAATTGATTTGCTTGTGAATCTATATTAAGCAGATCTAATTTTTTTCCTATCGTTTGCACGCTCTTAACCATTAACACAAATTGAGTTATAGTTAGTTCTATTGTGGACGTTTGATTATATATTTTCTCAAGACGCTCGTTTATGTCATCAGCAATGAACTTGTTGTCTTCAATAATTTTGTTTGCATAAATTAATCTATTTTTTATATCACTTAGTTCCGTCGTAGTTTTGCTAATTGCTTTTAACTCGCCCAAACTTTCGTTAATTTCAATTAAATCATTTTCTAAATTGCATTCCTTTAAAAGATTAAGTCGATTTAACTCTTCTCTTATGCAAGCATACGTTTCTATAAAGTCATTTAACGTGTTTAACACCGAATCAAGGCCTTTTTGATTGTCGGATAATTGTTGCAAAATTTCATCCATTAGTACGTTGTCATTCATTTCTAAACTCCCTCATTAATTCTCTTATTACTTGACTAGTAGTTATAGTTTTTTCTCTCTGTTTTTTTAACCCTTCCGTAGCTATCTTTTTTATAATACTGGACTGTGTTGTAAACTGCAAATTA
Source organism: Clostridia bacterium (assembly GCA_045535785.1). Classification (GTDB taxonomy): domain Bacteria; phylum Bacillota; class Clostridia; order Christensenellales; family DTU072; genus CAG-1782. The sequence continues at coordinate 11,290 of JAZSMH010000020.1, read as the reverse complement.
AGCAGTTTCCCAAAACTTACTTCTTCTCCCGATTTATATATGCTATTTAACACGAATACTTCATCATATTTACCCATCAATGCACAAACTTCTATTGCATCATCTATGCAATGTAATTCTAAGAATTTATCCACTGCTTCAATGTATTTTTTGTTGTCCATATACTCAACGTAGATATTATAATATTCTTGTTTTCTCTTCTTAAGTGATTCTTTCTTTATTAAATCAATATGATATAATGCATTTTTGTATTTTTTCTTTTTGATATATTCATCAATCTTTAATGATCTTTCTTTATCGTTATAAATTCTTAAATCAAGTTTATCTTTAAGCATATCAATTGATGCATTTTCATCAATTTGTTCAAAATTTTTAAAGAATTGTTCATCTTTAAACACCACCGGCAAATCATCCTCGATAATTAATAAATGTTTTGCCGCTCTTGTAATTCCAACGTAAAACAAGTTATAATAGTATCTATACAATGAATTAACGTTCATGTTTTTTGTTTGTAAACCATTATTAATATCATTCCAATAATTTTTGTATGTGGATAATACATTATACAGAATAACCAAATCAGACTCTTTCCCTTTAAATTCGGATACAGTTTGTATTTGTAACAAATCTTTTACATCAAATTTATTTTTTTCTTCTTTTGTTGGCACTATAAGCACGTAATTTTCAAAATCTGTCGCTAATAAATCATCTAAAACTTTCTTATATTTAGAAAAATACAAATATGACGTATCGTTGGTTTTTGGTGTTTCTATTTCATTTGTAAAATCATTCCAATTGCCAAATTTATTAATGCCAAAATTTATTAAATCTTTTACCGCCGAATTTAGCATTTCCGTATTTCTATAATTCAAAGTTAATTCATACTCTCCATACGGAATATTTAAAAGTCTTTTAACCACGTCAAATGAAAAATAACTGGGATTGATCATTTGTCGAGTGTCACCCACTGCAAAAATTTTTGTAGCAAGACTGCTAAATGCTAAAATTTCTTTTTGCGTGAAATCTTGTACTTCATCAAGAATAACTATATCATATTTATAATAATTAGGGGATTTTCGCTTCCTTAAAAGTTCATTTTTATATATCTCAAAAGCAACTATATTTTTATCTGTTGGCTTATTATAGATTTTACCTTTTTCTAAATAATCTAAATAATCTAAAGCTACTCTATATATAACCTTGATTTGTTTTGATGTAAAATCTTTTTTTCTAATATCATAATATTCATCATAACTTGTAATATTATGTCTAAATTTCCATATTGATAAATCATATTCATCACATTTTTTTTGTGAAAAAAAGCCAAAAATAATACCTTCTATATCTTTAAATATCACTTCCGCTGCTAAGTTTTCATTTTTTATATTATTAATAAGCGCGTGTGATAATTCATACTTAAAAAACGTATTAAATTGTTCAAAATCTATGGTTTTTATATTCGCAATATCCGCAAGCATCAAATAATCTATATTTTGCAGTCTTTGACTATATTTAACAAATGTTTCTTTTGTATATTCATATTCAGTAACATTTATATTCAAATCAGATACCATAGATGCTATCATTTCTACATTATCTCCCACTGTATCAAATTTGTTGATTATTGACTCAATTGGAATAATGTAATTTTTAAGTATAAAAGTTTTTGTATAATCTAATAATGCTTTAGAATAGGTAGAATATAGCACTTTATTTTCACTATCTTTAAGCGCTTCTATTACACACTTTTGAATACATATGTTTGTCTTTCCCGAACCAGCAATTCCTTGCACAAGAACGTATTTTTCATTATCATAAACAATGCTTTTCTGTTGATCATTTAATACTGGTATCAAATACTCATAACTTTGATAATAATAAAGTTTTTTTATTTGAGTTTCGTCTATTTTGATTATCTCATCTTCTTGAACTTTATTTATTTTATTGATCCGATTCGCTGTTATTTGCACATGCTTAACTTTTGTTGCCGCTTTTGATATTTCGTCATGTTCATCAACGTATTTAAGAAAAAACACGTCATAAGCATCGCACTTTTCTATGAATAATTTTGTTGCATTGTCTAATGAAAGATTATCTTTTAAATCTTTAGCAAATTTAAATAAAATTCTATGTCCTTTAATATTTGATCTGATTTCAAAAATTTTATTATGTCCAACTAATAACTTAAAGTTCTTTTGCGCAAATAAAAACCTTACACCTTCTTTTTTTAATCCTTGTTTAATTGCTTCTATTCTATCAGCCACGTTTCTTAACACTTTTTGCGTAACTGACGAATTAAACAAATTGGTAATAATTATTTTAGAAGGTATGTATTGATGCTCCATTAAATTAGTTGTCATAACTTTATTATATAACGAAATATAAAATATTACAATATCTCAGAAAAATGTAAATTATATCTCTTTGCTTAGTAATAAAAATTTCTCATGCCCGTGTGTAAATTCTTCACCAATACCACAATTACGTATTTTATCGGCTAGTTCACTTGTTTTTTTCACCCAAAAATGACCAGCTGTTTTATATTCCGGTATTTCTTCATACGATACGTACATGATCTCTTCACCATATTCGGTTTCTCGTCCGTAACTTTCAGTTATTCCAAATTTATAAATCGTTCTTTCTATTAGTCTTTCTTGTTCTAACAAAATTCTCTCTTGCTCTTTTCGTGCTCTTTCTTTTTCTTGTCGTATTCTTTCTCTTATTTCGGTGTTGTCGTTAACTTTATATCTTTGTAGGCTTTTTTGTAATATAGTTTGTAATTCAGCACTTATCTCTATATCAACGGAAATACCACTTTGAACTAATAATGTAGCCATTTTACTAAATTCATCGAATTCCTCTTTGGTTAGTACTCCCTTTTTTAAAATTTCTTGATATATTTCTTTTATTTTTTCAGCAACGTTTGCTTGTGTCATAATTCTCTCCTAAAAAAATGATAGCTGTTTGTTTATCTTATTGTTGTATAACGTTTTGAAATTATCTAGGGACTTCATATAAAAATCAACTGTGTCTGTTCTTAGCATATAGGCGTATATTGCGCAAGATCTTGCTTGACAATTTATTTGCTTCTTGTTATTAAATTCTACGTCGGTAAAGACGTCGTATCTTTTTACGTACGAAAGATCTTTTTCACTTTGCAATAAGGCTTTTACGTAAATATAATCGTAGAATAAACTTTGCGGAACAAGGGGAAAATCTTCGCCTTTGTATCTAAAACCAATCAATTTTAAATCTACGTTCCTGATAAAATGCTTTGCTTTGACGGGTTCTTCGTATAATAGCTCTTCGAACTGTAAATCGCCTTCAAACACCTTCGACGACTGGAATACACATTCTAGAGGCCTCCCATCAAGTTCTAAATTGAATGCGCTTAGTTGCACTCCCTCTGCGTCTTTTGATTTGGTAGAGACTTCCAAAATTTTCGCTTGTGGTTTCTTTAATTGAATTGCTCTATGTAGCGATTCTATACTCTTTTGCTTTTGCGTAAGAGCAAAGCCATTGAAGTATTCATACTCTACTATTTGCTCTTCAAACGCTTTACTCTTTCCTACAAAAAATACCATCTTAAATGCCATAAAAATTCCCCCTATTTGCATCCCAACAAAATGCTATGTATTTAGGATCAACTTTATCAATAAATACTACTTCTGCTTGTTCATCCGTTGTTTCCGCATCAAAATAACCCCTATATTGTCTGCTAACGTATCTTTCTCCTGTGAATGTAGAGTACATAATATCGTTATCAAACATTTTCTTCAATGCGTTAACATCATTATTATTTCTATAACTGGGTATACAGTTTAAAAATCGCCTTAATTCATAAGCTTTTTCATACTGCGCTGCGTTCCATGGACTATAAAATCTAGGTGTGTTATCTTTGTATAGAATTTCCGCTCTTACATACACATATACTACGTCCCCTATCTCCCCTCTATTCTTCTTTGCATATTCAAACTTTGAATTATGATTAGTTATACTCAACGAAACACACCGCGAATCATTTTCATTAGAGTTAAATGCACCATTTATCCAAATGCCTAATTCTTTTTGTTTATTCTTGCTTAATATGCCGTGTTTTAAAATACTAGGTACATTCTTTTTGTCAGTAAAATGTACTAGATACTTAATACCTCTTTCTTCTAGAAAATCTTTTATTGCTTTTTGATTTTCGTCTAGCACTAATGCCTCACTATTGTCGCAAATGTTCAAATTAACTCCTAGTTCTTTGTTAATAATTTCTATTTTATCTTTCAACGTTTTTTTCTTCTCTTTACTAATAACATTATTCTTGGCAACAATAGCTTCATAATTAGACATAGGTCCAGGAAATTCACAGTTACGGAAATCATAATTACCTATCTCGTTCGACACTCTGATAATGTCTTCTACGTCAACATCATATTCGTCATTGTATCCTTCGATATAGAAAGGCTTAATTTCAAATATCTTCATCATTATGTCAAAGAAAAATCTTCTTTGATCTACCTTTTCAATAGCCATTCGCGTATAAATTCTTCCTATTGTAAAATAATAATCAATAAATTTAGGTGTCTTTTCGCTATTAAATTTAACTTTGAAACTTATTTCATCATATTCTGGCTCCCAAGGTCTTCCATTAACTATATCATATCCAACAATCTTACCTTGACCATATTCTTTATCCCAAATGGTAACATCTAAGAGTTGTTCGCAAAAATAATAAGTAGATATATCGTTTTCTCTATTTTTACACTCTTCTTCGTTTCCTCTCAATACCAAAGATAAATACTTCTTTAATTCATTATTTAATTTATCTTTATTTTCGCTTAATATCTCAAAACCTTGTTCTTTCAGTGTTTCTTTAATAAAATCAAGTTTTATTGTATCTCCATTTTCTAATGAACAAATCAAACTATCGTATTTTTTTCTCCCTAAATGTTTATTTGAAATTACGCTATCTTTTATTATTGCTATAGGCTTTATAATCCCATATTTTTGTACACATATAGAAGCATCATATATATCGGGAAATAATTCAATTTTACCATTTAGCATATCCCTTATTTCACAAATTGCTCGATATGCTACTGCTTTTTTTGCTTCTTTTTTGGAAGCATATCCAACTGCCATGCATCTACCAATTTTGGGAATAATTAATTCTACTTCCCATCTAGGATTGCCCTGTTTGTCTATATGTGTTTTGTTGTCTATGTATATCGCCTTTTCTAAAAAACCTTTTTGATTAAGTTCTTGTATAACATTGATAGCATTTTCTAACGACACTTTCTCTGTAGAAGCTAAAATAGGATTGATTTCTTTTATACTACGTCGGCCGTTAAGCGCATTTTCTTTGGCATTGGAAACAGCTTCTTGTTTAGTTTCTCCATATCCCCTGTAGCAGGCAAGTATTTTATCTTTTTTGTCACAAATCGTCAGTGTAACACTCTTTTGAAAGTTCCACCACTCGTTAACTTCAATATCGCTTTTGAAGCCTTTCCATAGTAGTTTGCGACTAAGCCATTCCTCAGTTTCTTCAATGTAAACATTGTACTCTATAGATGTATAACTTTCTTCGAATGCTTGTTCTATCTCTGCATTGATGAAAATATTACTTATTCTCCTTTCAGTGTTGTGCATCGCAAGCACGACTTTAGTTAGAACTTCGGTGTTCCAATTACAATCGATAGCCACCGCGCCTAGTATTGCTTCAAATAGGTCTTCTTTGACTGATTTTTCTTCTTCTATCTCTCTTTCTATATCACCCTTGCCTAAATAAAGATATTTTTGTAGGTCAAGCTTCTCCATAGCGCTAGCTAACGCTTTCTTCTCTACTAGACTTGCCTTTATTTGAGATAGTTTGTTCTCTCTATACTCTGAGCTATATATTCCAAAAGATACTTCTTCTGGATCTTTCAAGGGTGCACCGTCCCAAAATACGTTTTCCACTCTGCCGAATTTTTCTGCCATTAATTTGGTTACGACGAATTCTAGGGCGCGGTCACCGTAGAATTCTAGTACTTCGTTAGATTTTACTCTTTCTTTTGATTCGTTGACGTATGACGTCCTAATGAATGCTTGCGTAAGTAGGTATTTATTGTCGAATTCGTAGCCGATTTTTTGTTCTATTTCTTGGATTTTTTCTTGTTCTAATAACATAATGTTTACCTCGCGTCGTTATCTTAGTATGCTAGTTGCTCTTGCCAAAAAGTGTTTTCTTCGGGATAATACTTGATATATTTCTTGGCATCGCGGATCTTTTTTTTGCCATCGTAACGTTTTTTGTTGTTAAACCATCTCGGCAATTCGTACATGGTAAGGCATAGACCATCCGTCTTGAATACGTAGCAGTAGCCATCGTATGCTTTCTTAACAACGTCTTCTTGGTCTTCCTGATTTAAGTATCTTCTTTCTTTGTTCGATACGAATTGCGTATACTCTTTGCCACGAATCCATGCCAAATAAATATCTCTCTCCGCTTTCTTTTCGTTGAGATTCTTGCGTTCTTTACTTCTTTCTTTGCTGTGTTGAGTTTGATAATAAGATTGCATCTTTTGTTTCTCCTAGTTTGATAAAATGATGCATGAAGACATAAAAATAGCCCAACTCTCGACACTAATCCACGTGTGTCAAAGGTTAGGCACAAATAAAACAAAAGACATAATCCATCGCGATTTAAATGAATTACTTGCATAACGCAAATAAATCGATATGATTTATGAAATGCATTTTAAGAATGCCTCTCCGCATTAGGGGTATCCCTTTTTTCATATATACCACAACAATTGAGCCTTGTCAATAGGTTTATGTAAAAAATTTCAAAAATATTTTTTCTTTCTTTATATCGTGTGCTCTACCGTGATGATGGCGCGGTATTGGGGGTTGATGGCGGTGATGGTATCGGTGAGCGAGTTGACGATTTCGTCTTTGGTTAGTTTTGTGTCGAAATGAATGGCGACGTCGAAGAGAACGTTAGTGTGGCGTTCGCCGAAGACCATGCGGAAGTCGTGTATGGAAAAGTCGGGATCGAGCGTCTTGACTGCTTCGGTTACCTTTACTTTGAGCGCGTTGACGCGTTCGTCGTCGATGACTACGGGGTCAAGGTGACAAGTAAGCACTACGTTGGTAGTTTCTATAAAATCTCTCTCAATATCGTCAAGCAATTCGTGCGAAACGAGTACGTCTATATTCGCGTCCACTTCTACGTGCACGCTCGCAAAGTACTTATTGGGGCCGTAGCTATACACCGCTAAATCGTGTACGTCTAGCACGCCTTCGTAACCTTTTATCTTATCTTTTATCTCGTTTATCATTTCTTGGTCGGGGGCTTGACCGATCAATTTAGAGAAGATTTCTCTCAATATTCCTATTGCCGACCAACCGATAAAGAGCGCAACGAGTATGCCCGCATAGCCGTCTATATTAACCTTAGCAAATTTACCAACGAGCACGGAAATGAGTACCACTCCGGTAGAAATGCAGTCAACGAGCGAGTCAACCGCGCCCGCCTTAAGAATAGAAGAATCGATTTTTTTCGCAACTCCCCTGTAATAGAAAAATAGTCCAAACTTAGCCACTATCGATACGCATAGCGCAACGATTACGAAAATAGAAAACTCTATCTCCGTAGGCTCGATTATCCTAGTTATGCTCTCTTTGATAGTATCAAACGCTACTAGCAAAATAAGGAAACTAACGGCAAGCGCGCAGATATATTCTACGCGCTCATGTCCGTACGGATGCTCTTTATCAGCAGGGCGCGAAGATAGCTTGAACGAAACCATAGATATAATATTGTTACCGCTATCGGTTAGATTGTTAATACCGTCTGCAAATAGTGATATTACACCGAATATGCTCCCAATTGCTATCTTTCCGACACCCAAAATCACGTTTATAATAATTCCTACCAAACTTGCAACTTTGCCTTGCTTCGATCTTCCGTCGGTATTTTTCTTCTGAATAGCCATCTCTTTTTCTCCGTTATTCCTTATATAAAAATCGCGCTTAATATTAACTTACGAGCGCAACACTTATTACTTACGCATTATACCACTTGTGCGTTAATTTATCAACTAGACTAGCTTATTGTCAACAAAAAGCACCGACTTTTCGGTGCTTTTACTTTTATTAATCGATAATTTATAATTTAATTTTTACTATGGCTTCGGTTACGTCGGTAAGCACCAATTCGCCACGTTGATTATACGCGTCTATCGTTACTTCCGCAATTCCGTTCTTACCGTTACGCGGAGTGAGTTTGGTGATAGTCGCCTTACCCGTCAATACGTCACTAGCAAAGACGGGCTTGTGCCATTCAATTTTCGTAGACTTACCCGCGAGCAATTCTTCACCGAAAAAGTCTACCTCTAAGTATTTTGCCCACACGGACATAAAGGACATCACGCCCGGTGCAATCAATTTGCCAAACGGCGTATTTTTTGCATATTCTTCATCGGTGTGTAAAGGTATATTGTCGTAGTCCAATGCAAAATCGATCATTTTTTGTTTTTCGATAATCGCAGGCGCGGTCTCCACCGTCATCCCCACTTTTAGTTCGTTAAAATACATAATTGCTCCTTTTTGTGGCTGGGAAAACAAATTTCTTTTGCCTATACTCACCAATTTTCTAGTGGTTGGGCGAGTAAGTTTTCTTTTGTCCGTGACCACCAAAAATGCTCCACTCGCCTGCGCCTAGTCTTTGCAAAAAGGCGTTGCGTTCACTTTTACAAAGTTTTTGATCGGTATCAACGGACGTCATAAGTATGGGCGCGTATTGATTGTATTCCGCTTGCTTTTTCGTTAAATCGCTAAGATTTATGAATACGTCACCCGTAAAGGCTATCTTTTTTTCAAAATCTATCAAGAGTATTTCACCCGGTAAATGTCCGCCTTTACCTTCGTAGACTTCAAAAACAAGTTCACCTACGGCAAAAAATCCTATTTGCTCTATGGGTGCGGTGAGCGACGATTCGTTCCAACTCGGTTTTAGTTTGTTCACGTCCACCGTTTCGTATTCTGTAAGTATTTTACAAATATTGACGTAGGGTAAGTGTAGATAATTTTGCTCCCTAAGCCCCGCGCGTTTTTCCGCTTCGCTTATAAGACTTCTCGCGCTTCTTTTGCTTACGATTACTTCGTCAAAAATATTCAAAAGTCCGCAGTGGTCGACGTCCGCGTGCGTGACGATTAATTTTTCTTTTTGCTCTCCAAAATCGGGAAAAAGGCGTGTCAGTAACGCTAGCATTTCTTTCTTGTAGCACGCGTAACCAGAATCAACGAAAACTCTCTCGCCATCGCTTTCTATAATCGCAGTGTTGCTTCCGCAGTCGGGCTCTATAAGAGTGATTTTCGTCCTTTCCGTCACGATATGCTCGGTGATTCTCGGATTAAAATTCTCCCCTTTACATTCGGATAAAAGCTCTGCGAATTTACTTATGCTATCGAAGGTCTTGTATGGTGAAAGCCCTTGCTCGTCAAGCGTTTGCATTGCTAAATTCACGTTAACGAGAAGTTCTTCTTTGTTCTTCGTTGAACCCATGGTTTTTAACAATCCGTCAACGTAAGAATTATAAAAAATGCTGTTGTCGAAAACTTTTTCGGAATTGTTGTAGTCGATGACGTTAACTGCGCATAGTTTTTCCGCTTGCGCCAAAAATTCGGTAAGCACGCTTACTTCGTTGACGTACAAGCCCATCTTGAAGCGTTGATAATCACTACCGTTTTCTTGCGAGCTTATGTAAGAAATATTAAAATTAAACTTACTTATAAGTTCTAGAACGCTAGTTACGCTCCCCGGCTTATCTTCTAAGCGGAATTCTAGAAGAATTATTTTGCTATTTTCTTCTCCGCTAGGTAAATAGCCTATTTCTCTCAACTTCTCGTTGGCTTTTTTTAGTTGCTCTTCTTCGCCATCAACTTCTATGAATAAGGTGTGGGAATCAACCGCCTTATTGTAGCTCACTCGCGTGATATTGATCCCCAATTCCGAAAAAGCCCTACTCGCCTTCAAAAAAGCGCCTATATGATTAGGCATTTTCGTAACGTATACCTTTTTCATAACAAATTCTTATAGTTTATTTCTTTGAATCTTACCGCTTATAGTCTTAGGTAGTTCGTCGCGGAATACAACCACTCTAGGATACTTATAGGGTGCGGTGTGGTCCTTAACGTATTTTTGAATTTCTTTCTTAAGTTCTTCACTAGGAACGGTGCCCTTAGTAAGAACTATGCTTGCTTTAACGACTTGACCACGAACTTCGTCGGGAACTGCGGATACACCGCATTCTAATACGTAAGGTAATTCCATTATTACGCTTTCTATTTCGAACGGTCCAATACGGTAGCCACTAGACTTAATTACGTCGTCTACACGGCCAACGTACCAGAAGTATCCGTCTTCGTCACGCCAAGCGGTGTCGCCCGTATGGTATAGTCCGTCGTGCCATGCTTCGTGCGTTTTTTCACTGTCGCGATAGTATTCTTTGAATAGTCCACAAGGTACGCATTTGTCGGTATGAATAACGATTTCACCCACGTCACCTGCCGCTACGCTATTGCCGTCTGCATCAACCACGTCGACGTCGTATTGCGGGTTTGCTTTACCCATAGCGCCGATTTTGGGTACCGTACCGAAGAGATTTGCTATAGCTAGGGTAGTTTCCGTTTGACCGAAACCTTCCATGATTTCTAGTCCCGTTGCTTCCTTGAACTTGTTGAAAACTTCGGGGTTGAGCGCTTCACCTGCGGTAGTCATGTGGTGGATAGACGATAGGTCGTACTTGCTTAAATCGCCACGGATAAGCATACGAAGCATTGTGGGCGGTGCGCAGAAAGTGGTGATGTTGTATTGAGCGAACATCGGTAGCAAGTCGTTCTCATCGAATTTATCGAAGTCGTAAACAAACACCGCGCCTTCACATAGCCATTGACCGTATAATTTGCCCCACAAGGACTTTCCCCAGCCTGTGTCGGAGATTGTCAAATGCAAGCCGTCTCTTTCGCAACAGTGCCAATATTTAGCCGTTACGTAGTGTCCTAGCGCGTAGGTGTGCTTGTGCGCCGCCATCTTGGGATTTCCCGTCGTTCCCGAGGTAAAGAACATCAATGCCGTCTCGTCCCCTGCGGAAGCATCCTCCGTTCTCTCGAATTTTCCGGAGAAGAGTGAGTATTCCTTGTCAAAATCGCGCCAGCCGTCCTTGGCTCCGCCGATTATTATTAGAGTTTTTATCTGCGGGCACTTTTTCGCGGCACTCTCCGCATACTGATAGGTATAAGTCGGATCGTAGCCATG
>JAZSMH010000053.1:0-5408 GCA_045535785.1 Clostridia bacterium | reverse complement strand
ATCTACGTTATGAACGTTATTGCTTACTACGTATGCTACTGCGTTGATTACGTCATCAACAGGTAATGCAAGAGTTGCATCTACAAAGCCTTCTAAGGTTACGCCTTCGTATAGGTCGCCAAGCGCCTTGCAAATATCGGTTACTAGTTGAATTTCACCGGCTAAACTATCAATAATTGATTCTACGTCTGCAATTACTACGGTAACTAGTTGAGTAAGTTCTAATTCAGGTGCACTTACGCTACCGGTTAATAGATCGGTTAGTAGTTTTTCTACTTGACTTACTAATACCTCTTCAGGCATAAATACTTCAACGATGTTTGCTACTGAAGCGATTACGCTATCAACAGGTAATGCAAGAGTTGCATCCACAACGTCTACTACTAGCACGCCTTCGTATAGCTTGTTAAGTTCTTCAAATACTGCATCACACGCATCACTTACGTAGTAGTTATCAATAACTGCCTTAACGTCTGCTAATACCGTGGTTACTAATAGACCTTCCGTTAATACGGGAGCGGTAATAGTTCCGTCTAATAGGTCGGTTAGTAGTTTTGCAATAGCATCTACGTTATGAACGTTATTGCTTACTACGTATGCTACTGCGTTGATTACGTCATCAACAGGTAATGCAAGAGTTGCATCTACAAAGCCTTCTAAGGTTACGCCTTCGTATAGGTCGCTTAGTACCTTACAAATATCGGTTACTAGCTTGATTTCACCGGCTAAACTATCAATAATTGCTTCTACGTCTGCAAGAACTACGGTTACTAATTGATCTAAGATTAGTTCAGGAGCAGTGATAGTTCCATCCACTAAATCAATTACTAGCTGAGCTACTGCATTGATAAGTTCTTCATTTTCAGGTAGTGCTACAACAAGTACTTCTACAATTGCATTTACTAATTCTTCAATTTCAATTGCTAAGGTTGCATCAACGAATTCTACTAAGGTTACACCCTCGTATAGGTTATCAAGTTGAGCAAATACTTCATCAAGCACGTCACTTTCTACACCGAAGCTATCAATGATTGCCTTAACGTCTGCAAGAACTATGGTTACTAATTGATCTAAGATTAGTTCAGGAGCAGTAATAGTTCCATCCACTAAATCAACTAATAGTTGAGCAAACGCATCAACAATTGCTTCGTTTTCTTCGCCAACTGCAACGGTTACGATTTCAGCTACAGATCTAATTACGTCGTCTAGCTTAATTGCTAAGGTTGCATCAACGAATTCTACTAAGGTTACGCCTTCATATAACTTAGCAAGTTGAGTAAATAGTTCATCAAGAACTTCACCTTCTATGCCAAAGCTATTGATAATGCCCTTAATATCTGCGAATACTACGCTTACTAATTGAGTGCTTACAAATTCGGGTGCGCCGATTGTGCCGTCAATTAGGTCGATTAGTAGTTGAGCTACTGCATCAACGGTTGCTTCGTTATTGGGTAATACTACTGCTACTATTTCTGCTATTGAAGCGATTACGTCATCTAGCTTAATTGCTAGGGTTGCATCAACAAAGCCTTCTAAGGTTACACCTTCATATAGTTTAGCAAGTTGAACGAATACTTCATCAAGTACTTCGCTTTCCACGCCAAAGCTATTGATAATGCCCTTAATATCTTCTAGTACTACGGTTACTAATTGATCTGAAGTAAATTCGGGAGCGCCAATGGTTCCATCTACTAAATCAATTGCAAGTTGTGCAAATGCTCTGATAATTGCTGCGTTATTGTTGCCGGTGTTAGCTACTGATTCTCTTGCTAATGCATAAACAGCACCTTCATCTTCACCGCCGAATGCAGCGATTAATACGTTAGCTATTGAAACGATTAGATCGTCTAGTCTAATATCTAGAGTTCCGTTTACAATATCTGATAGGATTATGCCTTCATATAAGCTAATTAGTTCAGCAAATACTGCATCAACTACTACGCTTTCTACACCGAAGCTTGCAACGATTGCTTCTACGTCTGAAATTAATTCAGTTACTAATACGTCACCGTGGTAACCGATTGCGCTTACAGTTCCGCCAAGTACGTCTACTATTAGTTCTGCTACTGCGTTTACTGTTTCTGCATTTTCAGGTAATGCTACTGCTACTACACTTGCTACTGCCTTAACAGTCTTATCGAAGTCTAGTGCAAGGGTTGCATCAACAAAGGTATCTACTACTGCACCTTCGTATAGTGCGGTTAATTGAGCGAATACTTCATCTACTAATTCGCCTTCTACGTTAAAGCTACCAAGGATTGCCTTAACGTCTGCTAATAACGTGCTAATTAACGCTTCACCGTGGTAACCGAAGTTTGATACGGTAATGCCAAGTACGTCTTTTAATAGAGTTGCAAATGCGTTAATCTTTTCTTCTTCGCCAAAGCCTGCAATTAGTACTCTTGCTAATGAATCAATGATTGCATCTACTTCTAATTCTAAGGTTGCCTTGCCAATTTCGTTAATTGCTACGCCGTTGTATAGAATGATTAGTTCATCTACTAACGCAGGTATAGCTGCATTTAAGCCAAAGTGCTTTAAGATTGCCTTAACGTCACCTAAGATTACGCTTACAAGCTGTTCGCCGTTGTAACCTGCTTTTTCTACAGTACCGTCAAATAGATCAATGAATAATCTTGCTATATCGTTTACTAAGCATTCATCGTTAGGTACGAATACCTTAACAACGTTTGCTACTGATGCGATGATATCATCAACGAGTAAATCAAGAGTTGCATCTACGATACCTTCTAAGGTTACACCTTCGTATAACTTAGCAAGTTCGTTGAAGATTGATTCACTTGCATCACTTACGTAATAACAACCAATGATTGCTTCTACGTCTTCTAATACTACGGTTACTAATTGAGTCTTTACAAATTCAGGTGCGCCAAGAGTTCCGTCTAATAGATCGGTTAGAAGCTTAGCTACAGCATCAACCAGTTTTTCATCTATGCTTGATGCCTTAACAACGTTTGCTACTGCGCCAATTACGTCATCTACTAAGAATTCAGGTATTGCACTGAAGATGTGACCGGCAATGGTTTCACCGTATAGTTTAACAAGTTCGTCAAATGCAGTCATTATGATTGCATTTTGAGTGTAAATAGCTACTAATTCTTGAGTTGCTATAATTAAGTCTGCTACCTTAACCGTTCCGTCTAATTCTACGGTTGATAAAGTACCTCTTAACGTTAGGCTTAGAATGTCTGCAGCCTTGTAAATTGCTTCTGAATGTTCTCTTATTGCGCTAATGCTTGCTGCTACCTTTGCTACTGATGCAATTACGTCATCAACATCAAAGTCAAGTATTGCACTGAAGATATTCTTTGCAATTTCATCGCCGTAAAGGGCCTTAACCTCTTCACAGAATACGTTAAAGGTTTCACTGTCGTATAAGAATACGTCGGTTAATAGGTTTGCATCATCAATTAACTTGCTTACGGGCACTGAACCGTCTAATCTGATGGTTGCTAAGGTGCCGTCTAGCATATCTACAAGAAGTTGTTCAACTGCTCTTACCTTTTCGGTATGTGCCTTTAATACGTCAACGGTTGCCACTACGTTTGCCATAGCATTGATTACGTCATCTACTAAGAATTCGGGGATAGCCGTGAAGATAGCGGGTATCTTGATATCGCCGTATAACTTAGCGGTTTCATCAAACATAGCCTTAATAGTATCGCTTTCCGTGAAGTTTACAACTACTGCGTAAATTGCATCTACTAATTCTGCAACTAATCTGTTTTCATCAATGGTTACTGCTGCAAGAGTACCGTCAAGTAGAACTACGAATACGTTTGCTATATCCCTAATTTCTTCTGCGTATTGCTTTAACGCATCAACGGTTACAGTTACGTTGGTTACTGCATTGATTACTCTATCAATTTCAAATGCGGGAATTGCATTGAAGATGTTGCCGGTAGCGGTATCACCGTATAACTTAGCAGTTTCTTCAAACATAGCTTTAATAGTATCGCTTTCGGTGAAGATTGCAACTAAGTCATAGGTTGCCATTACTAGGTCTGCTACTAATTGACTTCCGTCTAATTCAGCATCAGCTAAAGTGCCTTCTAACATTATGGTTAGAATTTCAGCTACGCCTTCAATAACTTCCTTATGAGCCTTTAATGAATCAATGCTTGCAACTACGTTTGCTACTGCGCTAATTACGTTATCAACTAAGAATTCGGGAATTGCATTGAAGATATTCTTCGTCTTAGTATCGCCGTATAACTTAGCGGTTTCTTTAAACATAGCCATTATGGTGTCGCTTTCGGTGAAGATTAGTACAACGTCATATGTTGCCATTACTAGATCAGCTACTAACTGAGTTCCGTCTAGTCTTACTTCACGAAGCTTACCTTCTAGCATAATTACTAGAACGTCTGTTACTTCTGCTATTAATTCTGCTTGTTCTGTTAGTATTACGCTCGTTACGTTTGCTACTGATGCAATTACGTCATCGATTTCAATAGCTAACGTTCCGTCTACTATACCAACTACTGTTACGCCTTCGTATAATTTAACGATTTCATTGAAGATTGCTTCACTTGCGTCACTTATGTAGTAGTCAGCAATGATTGCTTCTACTAATCTTGCAGTTTCGCTTACTAGTGCTTTTTCTTCAAATACAGGTGAACCAACTGTTCCTGCAACTAAGTATTTAACTAGTTCTTCTACGTGTTGTACTTTTTCTTCGTGACCAACAAGAACTACTTCTAATACGTCTGCAACAGAAGCGGTTAGGTCGTCCATAGCAATTGCTAAGGTGCCTTCAACAATATTAATTAAGGTTACGCCTTCGTATAGATCGATTAGTTCTACAAATATTGCGTCTACTACGTCGTTTGTTACGAAGTGATCTAGTATTGCCCTTACGTCTGCTAATACTACGGGTACTTCACAGTTTGCGTTGTAACCGATTAAACGTAATTGGCCACCAAATACGTGATTAATTAGATTTGCAACGTCTCTTACTAGGCATTCGCTTTCACCGCTAATCGCTTCGGTTGCTACAAGTACGTTTGCAATTGAGTTAACTAAATCGTTTAATTGAATTGATAAGGTGCCTTCAACAATATTAATTAAGGTTACGCCTTCGTAAAGTGCGATTAGTTCTGTAAATACTGCGTTTACAACGTCGTTCTTTACGAAATGATCTACTATTGCCTTAACGTCTGCTAGGATTACGGGTACTTCTACTTGAGTATGATATCCGAGGTTGCTTAATTCACCGCCGAATACGTCGGTTATAAGTTGAGCGATATCCCTTACTAAGCATTCGTTTTCTTCGCCTACTATTACAGCAATTACGTCTGCTAAGTAGTTAACAACGTCATCAAGTTCAAGTGCTAAGGTTGCTTCTACGATTTCATCTACAATATGAGTTTGACCGTATAGCTCAA
>JAZSMH010000049.1:0-2377 GCA_045535785.1 Clostridia bacterium | reverse complement strand
TTCTCAAAACTTCTTACTCCAGTTTCACTATTGGTGTTACTTGCATATAAGTGATGTTTTTCTGCACTGTATTCAGGACGATAACCTACGAGATATACGTTATTAATAACACCCTTTTGTATTAATACGGTTACGCTTCCGCTCCAACCTTCGTAGTTATCGGTAGCTGCAACGGTGGCGGTTATTACGTAAGAAATTTCTTTATCATAACTATCCACTTTTACGTTCTTGACGCCGTTATTATATATATTGACGCCTTCAGCGCTATAATGAAGTTCACCACCGCTGTAGTTGATTACCATTTCTACGTCGTCGTATTGATATTTGATAACTTCATATTCGGTAGCATAACCTTCGCCTGTGGTTACGAAGTAGTTAACTTTTCTTCCGTCATAAACCCAACCGTCGTTTCCTTCAAAACTTACGTTGGTTATCTCTGCCTTCTTCATTATTAAAGTTCTTGCAGTATCTCTTAACGAATAGTTGTTATCAAGTTCTGCAAAAGTAAACGTTGCGGTACAATCGTAAGTGCCTGCGTTCTTGAATTCGTCTGAACCGAAATCGGCAACTATATAATTGGTGCTTGCGTACGTTTCTACGTCGTCACCAAATAATTCTGCCGTAACGGTGATACTATTCTTTTGGTCAGTACCATTATAGACGTATTCTACGTTATCCGTTCCCGTCCAAATTACTGCAATAGATGCCGGAGTGATGGTACAAATTTTCTCACTAGTGGTAATACCATAGTTTTCTTTCATTCTATCGTCGAAATTATCCGCGGATGCGGTAGCAACGTATCTACCTGCATCGTAGAATTCTTTCTCTACGTTAGTTACTTCTTCCCCTTTACCATTGTGGGTATAGATAAGCGTTACTTCTAGATAAGCTCTACCTTCGCTAACTCCGGGTGACAATTGATCTTCGCCCACTACTTCAACGTAAGCGGATACCGTTCTTTGTTTTCCGTTGTAGACGTGTTCGTAATTAATCCACGTTATACCTCTTGATAGCGGACTGATTAAGTATTTTCCATTCTCAAAGTCTACGTCAAATTCTTTACCATCTATAACGTAGTTACCTGCGTCTACTCCGGTTAAAATAAACTCAATAGCATTCGCTTCTCTTACGTTTTTAGAATTGTAACGTGCGGTTACCGTAACTTGGTCGCCTTCAATCGTTCCTTGATTTTCTTCAAAACTTTCAATAGGATTGTGTGCGTAGCCTACGCCACCATCGTATTCTTTCTCCCATACGTAATCTTCCGAAGGAACTAATTTACGCGCGGTTATTATACCTGTCTCTGAGAACGTTGCGTCATAGTTGTTAAGCAAGTAAGAATATTCTTCGCTATCAACTCCGCCCTTTAACTTCAATTCAACCGTTATGGTCTTACTGTCGGAAACGTTCTTGTTGTCGTATTTTGCTTCGTAAGTTAGATAAGGTTCATCTTCTGCGTAGATACCCGTTACTTCAACTTCCGAACATACGTCGGTACCGTCGTATTCTTTGGTTAAAGTGCCCACGCTGAATTCTAAAGTCTTAGGAATTATGGTAAGCGTTGCCGAACCGCTCCAATCTTTGTAGTTACTTTCTCCTTCGTTATTAAGGACTGCAGTAACTCCGTATTCTCCCACGTTCCTTGCTTTCAATACCATTCCGCCTACTTTAGTCATTTCGTACGTAATAGTAATTTCGTCGCCCGTATCAAGTGTTATCGTATCGTCCAAAACGTTGGATACGTTACCTGTATTGATTGTATTTGCAAGCAAATATACGTCTTTAGCTTGATATTCTATCGTTGTATCAACCAAATATAATTCTACCGTGTATTTTTCAATAGTTATTTGTTTTACCGTACCACGAATATTATAGTTGCTTGCATAAGGATCGTTGTACGTAGCGGTAACGGTATAAGTACCCGCATCTTTGAAAGTAGTGCTATCTAGAGCTTTGCCTGAAGTTCCTTCAAATCTAATCTCTAACGTTTGAGTAGCACCATTGACTTTTACGAAGTTAGCACTAATAGTCAATCCTTGATCTTGACCATTGTAGACATAGTCATCTCCCATAGTCCAAATTGCGTCAACGTCATACGGCGTAATGATTAATTCTACGGTCTTGCTACCCCATTCTTCATAGTTGTTAGCTACGTCACCACTAATGGTTATTGTGGCGGTAATGGTATAGGTATCGGCGTTAATCGCTCCACTGAAGGTACCTTCGCCATTCTTAACGGAAGTATATTGATAATCAACGATTGCTTTGTCAGAACCTAACAAATCAATTAACGTAACGTTATCGTCTAGATATTCACCGCTTGTAGATATAGCCGCATAGTGCATATTGCCATCATAAACCATCTCTTTACCTACGA
>JAZSMH010000064.1:0-172604 GCA_045535785.1 Clostridia bacterium | reverse complement strand
CGATAACTAGACCGAATTCAAAGTCAAGAGTATCAATGATAATCTTAACTGCGATTTGGCTAATCGTGTCGTTAGCATAGCCAACTTCGATTGCTAAACCGGGGCAGTATTTTTCTACGATAAGGTCGTACTTAAGGATTTCGCCCTCAACTTCTACTCCAAGAGTATCCATTACGGTATCGAAAACACCGGTAATGGTGGTGAAGCCTTCACCAAGAAAACCAGTAATGAAGGGAAGCAAGTGACCTACGTTCTCTGCGCTAAGACCAATAACGGTTTTGCCGTCTACGTCCGATATTTCTAGTAATTCGCTTACCATATCAAGAAGTCCGGGCTCACCTTCTTCTCCACCGGTTAAGCTATCAGCAAGTGCGTCGAAGTCAAGGTTCTTAAGAGCGTCCATGTTAGCAATATATTGAAGAGCCTTCATACCCTCGGTAGTCATATGGTCTACGCTATCTTCGAGAGCAGAAATATCAACTTTTACTTTGCGAGCACTGGTGCTACTTGAGTTGATAAGATTAAGGGGTTGGGTGAGGTAAAGTACGCCGTCACCATAGCCTAGTCCTACGTATGCTTCATTGTCTACTTTAACTGCAATATCTGCTCTTGTGCCAACGCTCTTTGCGTTAACTTTTAGTCCAAGTGCAGCACTGTGATTAAAGTCTGCGCCTACCTTGATGGATCCGCCAACTGCAAGGTCAAGACCAACGGTCTTGTTAGCGTTGATTTCGGTAACGGTATCAATCAAAGTACCAGCTTTTTTAACTACTTCTACTATTTTGCCTACAGCATCTACAGGCTCTTCGGGCTCGTTGCCGGGGTTGTCGGTGTTGCCGGGGTTGTTGGTGTTGCCGGGATTTTTACCGCCATCATCAGTGTTGCCACCGAATAGACCGTCACACGCTACGAGAGCTAGAGCAAGCATTGCTATAACCATAAGTAGAACTACTTTGGTCAAAACATTCTTTTTCATAAAACCTCCTATTGTTCTAAAGCGTTTTGATTGTTTTTGTTTTCTATTTTCTTACATCGTATAACTATCGTTATACAACATTATGATAACACAATGATTTTTTTTGTCAATACCAAATTTGCGCGCGAACGCGCGTAAGCGCATCGACTTTCAGTCGAAATGATGTAGTTGACTTTGTCAACAATGATGTAACTTCGCATTCGCTCGTAATGATGTATTTTGGCTCTATGCCAAAATATGACGTGTTCCTACGCAACATTACGGACAATATTATACGAATGAAAATAGTTACTCTCTATATACTTTTTATCCGCAATTTCGTACGCAGTACGATACATCATTTGCCGTAAGGCATACATCATTTTTGTAGAACCGCTTGTTCTACAACTTGATAAAGCTTATCGCACGCAACGAGAACGAATTTTTCGTAATCGAAGTCCGCACCGTCGTCCGCGTTATCGGATATACACCTTATCGCCACGTAGGGGGTGTTTGTAATATACGCGATTTGCGCAATGGCACCGCTTTCCATATCGCAAGCGATAGCGTTGAAGTGGTTTTTGATAAATTCCGCCCTTTCTTTACTAGATACGAAGATATCTCCGCTTGCAAGTACTCCGCTTTTTGCACCGAATTTTACGAATTTATCTACTAATTCACTACTTGCATCGAAGTAAACCTTATTTACCGTGCTTACTAAACCCAATTCGTCCCCTAGCGCGGTGGTGTCTACGTCGTGTTGGACGGTTTTGGTAGAAACTACGATATCGAAAAGTTTGCTTACTCCTAGTCCACCGCTTACGCCCGTACTAACGATATATTCGGGGTGAAAACGTTCTATAAGTAAGGTGGTTGCATAAGACGCGTTGACTTTACCTATACCACTCTTTACGATAACGCAGTCTTTATCCCCTATTTTTAGACTAAAAAAGTCTAATCCGCCCAAATTGTTCTTAACAAACTCGCGCCCACTTAGGTAAGGCGCGAGTTCTTTATCCATAGCAATAATAATTCCTATCATAATTCTATCCTAAAATAACGTCCATCCACATTTCGTCAAGGTCTTTGTTATATGAGCCAAAATCTCTCATAATAGCACAACGCTTCAAAGTTTCGCTTGACGGGAACATCATTTCTACGTACATTTCTTTAAATCCTTCGTAAGTGTTAGCAAAGAAACCGTCTTCGTCTGCAATTACGTCTGCTTTATAGTTATTAGCAGCTTCCATAACCGCGGTGGTAGAGCCTACGTAGTCCATGCAGTCGTAAGCAATATCCGCTTCGCATAGGTATTGTAAGAACATGTTAGCGGCGGTGGGGTTAACGGAATATTTGGGAATAGCAAAGCCGTCTACCCATACGTTACTACCTTCGGTAGGTACGGTATAATAAAGGTTCTTATTAACCGTGCTATCACCGTTCATGATATAGCCTGCGTCACAGCTCCAGAATAAGCCGAGTCTTCCATTCTTGCCGTCTACGTCGCGAAGAAGTTCGTCTTTTGCCGAGTCTACTTCGTAGTCGTATACGTTAGCTTTTTGTTGAAGCAACAAGGTCTTTGCTCTTGCTATCATATTAGCATCGGTGGTCGAGAAGATGCTTTGAAGAAGCGCTTGATAATCTGCGTTATCGTAATTCTTGTCCGCACCTAAATATTCGTTAAGTTGTGCGCTCTTATCGTATATGGTTGCGACAGTGTACGCGTCTCTAACGCTATCTTTCATAAATATTTTGTCTTTGTAAGAATTGTTCCAAAGAACCGACCAATTGGACATAACGTCAAGTTCGTTTTGAAGCCCCGCTTGACCATCGGAATTAACGTTAAACATAATTCCTAGCGTGCCCCAAACGTAAGGCATGGTGTAAGCGAATTCACTATCGTAAGAATTTTTAACCATATTGATAACGTCGGGATTTATTTTTGCGTTAAGAACGGAAATGGTTTCGTCACTTAGTTTTTGCAAAAGACCTTCGGTCTTCATTCTTTGAAGCATATAGTCGGACGGGCAAATAAGATCGTAATCTTCGTGCTTTGCGCTAATCCAAGTATAGAGATTCTCGTTAGTGTCGAATTCTTCGTATTGAACCTTAATGGTGTTACCCGTCTTCTCTAAATACCATTCTTCAAAGCCAAGGTATACTTCGCTAGACATGTATTCGCCCCAGTTAGCGATACGAAGTTCGTTCTCTCTATCTCCACCGCACGCAACTAGTACGGACGCGATAGAAACTGCCAAAACTGCAATTAGGATAATAGATACGATTTTTTTCATTATTTACCTCCCAAAGATTTTTCCATTCTTTTTTTCTTTTTTTCTACACTAGCGGTTGCTACGTTGACGAGTACGAGTACGAGCATGACCGCCGCCATGATTACTACCGATAGCGATCTTAGTACGGGCATAACGCCTTTTACTTTCAACTTGTTGTATAAGAATCTCGGTATGGTGTCTACACTACTGCTTACCAAGGTGCTAATCGTGAAGTCGTCTAGGCTTATGGTAAACGCGAGCGCGAAGCCCGAAATGATACCGGGGATAAGCTGTGGCAATATGATAGTAAGTATTGCACGCATGGGCGACGCGCCTAAGTCTAGCCCAGCTTCGTAGACGTTGGGGTTAAGTTGGGTAAGTCTAGGCATTACGCTCATTACTACGTAGGGCGTGCAAATTACCGTATGTGCGATAACTAGCGTAATGTAGTCGCTAGGAATAACGATAACGAACAAGAATAGTAGCATAAAGCCAACCGCCGTAACGATATCCGCGTTAACCATGGTTATTTGGTTAACACCTTCGCTTAACATTTTTGGAATTTTTTTCATGCTATGAATACCGATACTTGCTAGAGTACCTAGTATTACTGCAAATAGCGAAGCGAGTAAACCGATAACTATACTATTTTTTAGTGCTTCCAAAATTTCCGAATTATTGAATAAATCTTTGTATAATTCGAAGCTAAAACCATTCCAAACGCCTATGGTAGACGAATCGGTGAAGGAATACACCGTTAGAATAGCAACGGGCAAGTAAGTGACTACTATCATCACTACTAAGAATACTATACTTAGGATAATACTTCTTTTTTTCTTCACGATATAGTACCTCCCGTTCTGCCTGCTTTACCTTTGGTAACAATATTGCTTACCACGGTAGAAATTAAGATGAGTACGAGCAAGATTAGCGCTAAAGCACTACCGCTGTTGTAGTAGCCTTTTTCAAAATACGTATAGACGATATTACCGAAGAGTTTGCCGTCCAAAAATCCTGCGCTACCGCCGTCGTAACCTAGAATATCGTATATAGCAAAGGACGATACCGTAGGCATGAATACCATAAGCACACCGCTTACTATACCGGGTACGGATAGCGGAAGTTTTACCGTCAAGAATGCCCTTACGGGGTTAGCTCCTAGGTCGGCGGACGCTTCTAACACGCCTTTGTCCATATCTTCTAAAATATTATAGATAGGTAGTAGCATAAATGGGAAGAAGTCGTACACCATACCGATAAGGGTAAGTAAGAACCCTCTTTCCATTCCGAAAATATCGCCGAAAAGTAATTTTACCGCGTATATTCTTAACAGCGAGTTTATCCACATAGGCATAACGAATGCCATAAGCACTATTGCTCTACGGCTTGCTTTTAGCTTGGTCAAAGCTACTGCAGTAGGGTATGCAAGCAATAGACAAATAACGGTGGTAAGGAAAGCTACTAGCGCGCTTCTACCCATCGTTTGCCAAACCGTAATATCACCTAGACGCTCGAAATTGTCAAAACTAAAATCTCCCGTCGTGTCGGTGAAAGCGTATACGAGTATCAATATAAGGGGAATGATTACGAATATGATACTGACCGCCGTATACGGAAAAGCAAGAAATTCTTTATGGAATTTTAACTTAAGCTTCTTCTTCATCCTGCTCCTTATATTCTTCTACGATTATTTTGTTCTTGTCTACTTTGACGCCTACTCTGTCGCCTATATCCCATTCGTCAACGGTGTCGATATAGAAGTCTTCGTCGGTGTCGGTGTATATTTGTACTTGGTAGTAGCTACCTTTATATAAGGTTTGCGTAACGTTAGCACCAATCGTGCCGTCGCTCTCGTCGTCGGTAAGGGTAACCGCGTCAAAACCTATCTTTATCTTAACTTGCGTGCCTTTTTCTAATTCTTTTTCGTTGTTAAACTCAAAATCGCCACCGCACATCCAAACGGTATCTTCTCCGCTTACTTCACCGATAAATTCGTTGATGCTACGAAGTTTTTTCATAATATGGATACCGTCGGGTTTAACGCCTAGTCTAACTTTGGTGCCTACCGCCCATTCTTTGTTGTTTTGAACGGTGAATTCGTAGCCGTTAGCTACTATTTCCATTTCAAAATAGGTGCCCTTAAATACCGAAGAAAGAACTTCTCCGTCGAATTGACCTTTTTCGCTATCTTCTGCGTAAACGGTGATATCTTCAGGACGAATAACAAGGTCGACTTTTTCATTCTTTTCAAAACCCTTGTCCATACACTTTAGACTAACGCCTAGACAGTTAACGGTGTAGTCGCAAGGCATAACACCGCTTATAATGTTACTTTCGCCAATGAAGTTAGCAACGAAAGCGTTAGCGGGCTCGTCGTAGACTTTCTTCGGTGAACCGATTTGTTGAATAACGCCGTCGTTAAGTACAACTATCACGTCGCTCATAGTTAGCGCTTCTTCTTGGTCGTGCGTTACGTATACGAAAGTAATACCTAGTCTCTTATGCATAGAGATAAGTTCGCTTTGCATTTCTTTACGCATTTTTAGGTCAAGTGCGCCCAAAGGTTCGTCCAAAAGTAGAACGGAAGGTTCGCAAACGAGTGCTCTTGCTATCGCTACTCTTTGTTGTTGTCCACCGCTTAGACTCGTTACGTCACGGTGTTCGTAGCCTTCTAGGTTAACGAGTTTTAGAGCAGAAGTTACCTTTTCTTTGATAACGTTCTTATCAAGTTTCTTTATTTTTAGTCCGTAAGCAACGTTTTTGAATACGTTAAGGTGGGGGAATAGCGCGTAGCGTTGGAATACCGTGTTGACGGGACGACGATAAGGTGGATCGCTCGTTACGTCTTTACCTAAAATCTTAACTTCGCCTTTGGTCGGTTGTTCGAAGCCCGCTATTATTCTAAGAAGGGTGGTTTTGCCACAGCCCGACGGTCCCAAAAGAGTGACGAAAGTACCCTTAGGTATACTCAAACTAACGTCGTCAAGCACGGTGACACCGTCAAACTCTTTGACAATGTTAGTTACTTCGATAATCTTCTCTCCCTTCTTTTGGGGAACTTTGGTAGCGACTACTTCTTGTGCCACTTTTTGATCACCTTTTTTGCTAACTTTTTGATTAGCTTCTTCTTTCTTAAGCAAATTCTTCATAGGTATTCCTCGTATTCGTCGTTATTATCAATTAAAAGTTAGGTGGACAACTAATCCACATTACCGTTGCTTTACTGTTAGTTACGTTCTCGATAGAGTGCTTCTTATCCGCCTTGAAGTAGAACGTTTCGCCCTTCTCTACGATAAAACTGCGCTTACCTACCGTAAGTTTTATCTTACCTTCGGATACGAAACCAAATTCTTCACCTTCGTGTGGCATATCGCTCTCTTTGCTACCTAAACCGTTAAGCTCTATAATGATAGGCTCCATCGCGTTCTTCTGTGAAGACGGCACTAGCCAAGTAGTTACGCTATCTTCGTAATCCTTAGATATATAGTCTTCTTTCTTAAACACTATCTGCTCGGTAGTATTGTCGTTAAAGAATTCTCCAAGGCTACTGCCTAGCACAACGAGCATTGTGTCAAGCGTATCGATAGACGGATTAGTTAGGTCGTTCTCAAGTTGACTTATGTACCCTTTCGTAAGCTCGCACCTATCGGCAAGTTCTTCTTGCGTAAGGTTATTCTTGAGCCTTAATTCTTTAATTTTTATTCCTATTTCCATACTTCACCCCAAGTTACGTAAAAATAAACATTGAGTTTGATAAATATTTACATACTAAATCAAAAGTTTATTTTTTCTAAACAATTGAATTATAAAACCTACGTTGGTGCATGTCAATTATTTTTTATATAGTTTTTATAAACTATAAACATTTTTTTGATAAAAAGGCGCGGTGAGCAACCGCTAGGTGCGCTTCCCCAGTGAAATTTGCGCTTTTGCGCAAGTGAAATACACTTCGTGTGTGAAATTCGCTTTCGCGAGTGAAATTTGCACACAAGGTGCAAGTTGTGGATATAATGATAAACTCTTATAAAAACTTACCTTAACTAAGTTTTTTTGAGGAAAGGTTTGGAAAACCCCTTTTTTTGCCGAAAAAAAGGGGTTTTCCATGCATTACACAAAACTCTAAATATCAGCCGAGCCGTCGAAGTAGCCGGCGGATTTTTTGAACGGGCGGACGGAGTGCTCATTTAGGAGTGCGAACACGCCGTCGTTAGTTGAATACTTCTCGGTAAGGTATCTGACGGTATCGATGGGCGCGTAAAAACCTAAGGAAGTAGTGAGAAGCGCGGTGTCTTCTTCGCTAAGTAGGTAATCCGCGTAGTGATAACCCGTATTATGATAGTGTTCTATGCGAAAACTGATAGTTTTTTCTTCGAGATAGTACTCAACGTAACAACCCATTTTATTTTTTATAGTTCTTCGTAGCTAGAACGTAAAGCGAAGCGATATACGCTTTCTATGCTATGAGCGCAAGCTTGCTTTGTCGAGTAGCTTTGACCGATGTACTCTGAAGAAGAGTTAGCGGATTTACTTCTAAGAACGAACTTATATCTTCCGGTCTTATCGGGATCGATAATGAACTTACCGGTTTTTACAGTGTTAACGAAGGTAACTAGACCGTTCTTACAGCTTGCGTAAGTCTTATAGTCGCGAGATTCGTAAAGAAGTTGTCCGTTGTTAGCGTATAGAAGGTATACGTAAGGACTGTTCTTGCTGCCTTCTTTTACTTGGCTTATTTCCCACTTACCTACTGCGCCTTCACCGCGTTCAACGGCTGCAACAACGTCGGGATTGATTTCGTAAACTTCGAACTCAGCTACGAAGTCGTCTTCGGTTACGTCGTATACGGGTGAGTTAAGAGCAAAACGCTTAACGCTTTCGATGTTATTTAGGCAAGAACTTTCGGTAGAGAAGCTTTCGCCTACGTATAGAAGAGTGTTGCTGGTAGGGCTCTTAAGAATGAACTTGTAGTTCTTGAACTTGTCCGCTCTTACGGTAAATCTACCTTGTGCTACCGCTTCAATGAACTTACCGATAGCTTCGGTACAACCTTCTTTGGTCTTATAAGCTTTGCTTTCGTAAAGAAGTTGTCCGTTATTCGCTTTTAAGATATAGTTGTAACCACCGAGATTATCGTTGCAAATCTCAATTTTGCCGGTTACGTTGAAAGAATTACCGCGATAGATAACAACGGGTTCTTTTTCTTCAACTACGGTTGCTTTTTCTTCAACTACGGGTTCTCTCTTTTGTGCGGGCTTACGAGCGGGAGCCTTCTTCCTTACTACTGCGCTTTCTTTCTTAACTACCACGGGTGCTTCCTCCTTTACTTCTTCTACTGCAGCAACTTCTTGTGCGGGTTCTTCTTTTACTTCTACTACGGGCTCAGGTTGAACTTCTTCAACTACGGGCTCTTCCTTTACTTCTTCTGCTACTTCTTCAACCGCAACTTCTTCTTGTACGGGTTCGGAAACAGGTTCTTCGGGAGTCGTTTCTTCAGCGACAACTTCTTCGCTTGCTACTTGCTCGGAAGAAACGACGTTCTCGTATTTGGATACGTGATTCTCTGCGTTAGCGGAAATAATCTCTTCGGTATTTTCGTCGGTAGTATCGACTACTTCTTCACTATTTTTCTTTTTCTTCTTCTTGCTTGCGCTTGCAGCACAACAAGCGATAACGATAATGAGTATAACTACGACTACTGCAGCTACTACAAGGTGCCAATAATTAAGGACAACGCCTTCGGTAATGGTCAATTCGGTAAGAAGAAAATCTAATACTTTTTGCCAAATGTCGTTAAAATTAATTGCCAAAAGGGAAAACAACGCTAACATAAATCACTCCTAAAAAATCTTATTTTTCCGTATTATTCTCAATAATACGCTAATATCTTAAAATAAACGCGAAAAAAAGTCAATACTTTGACGTAAATTTGCATTAATAAATTATATTCGAGCATACTACTTTTATGAAAAAAGCGTTGATAATCTTACTCATAATCATACCGCTTATCCTGCTTTTGTGCGCGTTTAGCCTTAATTTAGGCAAGCTAACCGTCACGATAAAAGACGAAGAAAATATAATTTTGGATAGGACTTATTCTATTGATTATTTACCGTCGTTAGCACTATTCTTCCGATATGGTGGTAATTATCAAAAAATGTACGAAAATAGTAATATGGGTAACGCAAAAACTTTTTTCGGTAGCCTTAATAGTGAAATAGTATCGGATATTGACAAAATAGTAAGCGCTTATTACGTTGAGAAAAAAGATGCTTGCGTAGTTGATTTTTGTAACGGAAATTTCGTCTATCAAGACGCAATTATAGGTAAAAAAGTAGACGAAGAAAAAATATACTCTTTTCTCTTGATTAACAAAAACGGCGTAATTAATTTGCCGATAATAATAGACGAAGACGTAGTAACGAAAAATAAGTTAAAACTTCTCACTAAAAAAATGGGAAGTTTTTGCACTTCTTACGAAAAGTCAACTGTAGAAAGGAAACGCAATATCGAACTTGCTTTAGACAAATTAGACAATATTGTTATCGAGCCTTATGCTAATTTATCTTTCAATAATATAGTCGGTAAGCGCACGGTAAATAACGGCTTTTTTAACGCGACGGTAATTAATAACGGTGAGTACGTCGAGGGCGTAGGCGGTGGGGTATGTCAGGTTTCTACCACCTTATATAACGCGTGGCTACTATCTTCTCTTATGGTAGAATACTCGCGTTGTCACTCTATTCCGTCTAGCTACGTGAAGATGGGCTTCGACGCAATGGTAAGTGACGATACCGATTTAATTCTTACTAATTCTACCCCGTGCCCTATTTATCTCGATACGTATCACGATGGCAAAATTATTACCATTACATTATACGGCAAAAAAAGCGACTACGACGTTGAATTAAAAAACGAATTGTTAAAAAGTTATATAAGCGACGAATACGACGTTATAGAAACGAGTGAAGAAGAGAAAGTTATCTTACCAAAGAACGGATATCTGTATAGGACGCATAGGATTTATTATCAAAACGGCAGAGAAGTAAAGAGAGAAATATTACGCACCTCTTACTACCCACCAAAAAAAGGAATAAAATACGTAAAAAACAATGCTGATAATTTGGATAAAAATATAGATAATGGAACACAATAATAGTATAAAGATAAGGAGGACTGATATGAAAAAAAGTATCGTAAGAACCGGTCAAAAGCCCGGTAAAGGCACTTATTGTTGTACCAACTGTCATACTTGCGTAAATCTTGACGCTAGTGACAAAATGCCCCCGTGCCCTAAGTGCACCAACAGTGAGTTTACCAAAAACTAACTAAAGAACTCTTAAATTAAGTTAACGCAAGGCGGAATGCCTTGCGTTAATTTTTTTTACTCTCGTAATGCAGATCTAATTATACAAATGAAAGCAGTTACTTTCTAAATATTTTTATCCATAATTTCGTACGGAGTACGATACATCACTTTGTCCAACAGAACAAAACATCATTTCGACCATAGGTCGATACATCATTGTGGCAAAGACACAACGTCATTAGTGCAATAGCACTATTTTACTCAATAATAACTCCGCGGTCTAGTCTTGCTTGTTTTAGGCTGTCGATCATATCGTCGCGGTATTTACCCGTTATCTTATAGAAGAACATAGGTATGCACGCAACTACTAGACTTAGGGCTGGTACTATGGTAACGAGCATGAACATTCCATCTCTTATTCTGTCGGGTAAGGTTGTGGGATCGATTAGTCCACCGCCCGATGCCGTAGCCATATCGGATACGTTAAGCCCTAGTATTAGATACATAAGTATAATCATAGTGGTTGCAAGCGCGTTGCCTAGTTTATTAATAAAAGATTGACAAGCGGACGCTAAGCCCGTCTCTCTCCTACCTTTTTTCAATTCTATGTAGTCAAGGCAGTCGCCTATCATTGCGTACGATACTACGTTGATTACGCCTACGGGGATACTTCCGAAAAGTAGCACGGGGATTTGGAACCAAATATTGTAGTTAGTGAATACTCCTACCGGATACCCTAATATACTTACGCCCGCGCCTAGAAGCGAAGTGGTGATAACTAAACTCTTATAACTAAACTTCTTAATTAGTAATGGGGTAAGTAGCATTGTGCCGAACATACCTACCGCGGTGGATATAGAAAAGACGAGTTGTACGGTAGATTGGCTTGCGCTAACCGTCATTCCGTCAATGAAAAAAGTATAGCGCGCTAGGTGTATACCGCACGACTGATACATATATCTTCCCCACGATAATATACCCGTCAAAATTACTAACATAAGTTGCTTTTCTTTGAAGATAAGTTTGAGCGAACTTTCTTGTTTGGTATCTTTAATAACGAGTTTTGGTATCACAATCCTTTCTTTCGTGATAAAGTAGGAAGTGATGAATAATATACCGCCACAAACGGAAGAAACGCCCGACATAATGATATAACGCGTTTGGTAATCTATATCGGCATAGCCAAGGAACATGATAAGTCCCATAGGAATTACGCTACCTACGCCGTTGAAAATACGAGCAAGACTTATAATAGAGCCGCGCTCGTTAGCATCGGGTGTCATTGTGTTAGGAAGGCTCCAAAACGGCACGTCACCTACGGTATAAATCATACCCCACGCAACGTAGATAATGGATACGTAAACGTAAGTGATAGTTTCGTCATAGTGTGCTGACGATTTATCCGCAAAGTCGGGCACGAAGAACATGAAGAAAGTAAGTAGCATAATAGGCACTACCGAAATGAGTACGTAGGGCTTGTACTTACCGCCTTTTTTGAAATTGTTCCTATCGGCAATCATTCCCATCAAGGGATCGTTAATTGCGTCCCACACTCTGGCAAAGAGCATAAGTAGCAATACGAAAACGGGCGCAAGTCCCATTACGTTGAGATAAAAATCGGATACGTAACTACTCATAGCGGCATAGATCATGCCTTGACCTAGTGCCGATAAGCCGTAAATAAAAACTTCTCTATTGCCTAAAAAACCGCTTTTTTTGCTTTCTTTTTTACCCATACTGTCCTTACTCTTGTATCTAACGTTTATTATACATCATAATAACTTTTTTTTCAATTATAACAGCACAAAATGACTAAAATAGGCACTTTTTGCAACCTTGCCTATTGACAAAAATCAATACCTGGTATAAAATGTAACTTAATAAATTATATAATAATTACATTAAGGGGTTATTATGCTCGGAGCTTTTCAATTTAGTATTCTCGACTGGAATATAGAAGCGGTCAATTGGCTAATAAGATTGTTTATTGCCGGGGCTTGCGGTTTTGCTATCGGTTGGGAAAGAAAGAGTAGATCAAAGGAAGCAGGTATTCGTACGCATACCATAGTTTGTCTTGCTGCTGCTCTTATGATGATAGTATCAAAATACGGCTTTAGCGACCAAATACTCGCCGGTGAAAGGGGTTCTGACGTGGGAAGAATCGCTGCGCAAGTAGTAAGCGGTATCGGTTTTTTAGGAGCAGGTATTATCTTCTACAAACGCGACTTCTTGCACGGTCTAACTACCGCGGCAGGTATATGGGCTACTAGCGGTATCGGTCTTGCTATCGGTGGTGGTATGATAATAATGGGTATCGTATGTACCGTATTTATCGTAGTGCTACAAGTTATCTTGCATAAACCTTTGAAGATAATGAAGAGTAAAGTGTTGAGCGTAATAAAGGTTTCTATCAAGTTAGAAGCGGACAACGTGTATGACGAAATTACAAAAATCTTCGGTGCGAAGAAATTCTTAAAAGTGCGTACCGTCAACCATAGCGACGGCACTATTACCGCGGATATTGAAGTAGCTACCGACAACACCTTCACTCCGCAAGAATTGTATGATATCGCTAAAAATTATTCTTTTATTAATTCTATCGAAAAAGTGGACGAGCTGTAACCTTATATATAATGAATATCAAAAAAGGTGAACTTTTCGTTCACCTTTTTTATTTTATTTTCATTCTCAAAATTTTTATTCTTCCCCTGCTAAATATGCGTGGAATTTTTCGTCGGCAAGTAAATTCTTGACGCTTATTCTTTGTTTTTCTTTGTTCATTCTCGTGCGATAGCGTAAGAATAGGCATGCTTTAGCAACGTTGTTGATATTTTTTTCTACTATGCTATAAGTAAGGTTAAGACTAAGCAAAGTATCTTCTAGAAGTTCTGCATATTTGCCGTAAACGTAGGTAAAGGGCTTTTCTTCGCTAATTAAAGTAAGTAGTGCGCTCTTTATAGCGAGCAAGTCCATTTCGTTATACTCTACTCCCCACATTTCTACCGCGATATCGTCTTCACTGTCAATCTTAATCGCAGTAAAAATCTTCTCGCTATCGATAATAAGGGTGCCGTCTTTATGATTGACCGTTTCTGCTAGTATATCACCACCAATATAGCCGTCTACGATGGGCAAAAAGTAAACTTCTTCGCAAGGAAGTCCGTAGTGGTATCCGTCGTCAAGCGCGTTGTAGTCTGCTATTTCTTCATTAAGGTCCTTACCCATAAGGATTTTTGCAAAAATACCGCTCGTTGCTATTGCGTAGGTTTCGCCTTTTGCTTGGGCGTATTTTTCGAGAAGCTCTATACTTTCTTTTGCTAAAATTGCACGAAGAGCGTTGGTTAATTCACTTTTGCTAGCAGTATATTTATCAGATATTGCGTTAAAGCCGTCCTTAATAATAGGATTAGGCACGGTGATTACTTCCGCTATTTCGTCGTCCATAATGGCGATTTTTATTTCTTCTACGCCGATAGACGCGAGCAAGTTACAACTAGTAAGTTCACGCATTTTTTCGGTGCGTTTTAATTCGTGACTAACGACGTAGATATCGTCTTCTACTACTTTGTCGCAAGCGAGTCTGACGCCTTTCTTTATATTATCTTCCGTCAAAAATCTTCTGTCTAGGTTAGTAACGGACAAATCATCCGTCTTTATCCTACACTTACCGCAACGACCTTCTCCACCGCAAGGAAAAGCGTAACCACAGTCAATGAGCGCGTCTTTTAGTCGCGCTCCTTTGTTTATTCCATATTCTCTACCGTCAATAATTAGTTTTGCCATTTTTAATTAAGTCCGAGTTTTATTTCTTCCAAAATTGCCTTCAAGGTTTCGTCGTCCGTTTGGTAATCGTTGAGTGCATTAAGCAATGCCGTCTTCAATTCTTGTTGGGTATAAATTCCAAAGAAGCCACCTTCGAGAAGGTCTAGTGCGTTAAGTACGAGCGTTTCTTTAACCTTTTGGTCGGTTACCAAAGTAAGGAATTCGCCTAGATATTCAACGGGCAATTCTACCGCGTTGTCGAGAATATTCTTGATATCAAGACGGCCGTCAACTTTTTCGTCCATCTCTTCAAATAGTCTATCGTCTTCGTCGTCGGTGTCGTAATTGTTTACTTTGTATCCAAATACTTCTTGCGTGTTAAGTTCTACCGTAAAACCTATGGTTTCTTTTTCTCCATTGACTCCGCATACGCTTTTACCGAGAAGGTTGAATAAGAAGTTGACGAATTCGGTGGTTTCTTCATCAATTTTGCCGTCCGAATGCGCCTCGCTTATCATATCGGTTATATCGTCTACGGGGATATTAAGATCAAGCTTCGTGCCTGTATTCATAAAGTCGGGAAGTTTATTCTTGTTGACTTGTACTTCCATATCCGCCTTACTTACGGTGACGTACTTATTAAAATCTTCGCCTAACTCTATATTCTCTAGTCCGATTGCATCAAGAACGAAATTTTTCAGTGCGTCAAAAACCTTGCTTTCTTTCAAAGTAATATCGTAAGAGGCTTTGCCATCGGAATTGAAAACTTTTTTTGCACTGTCTTGTTTATGCACGGTGGTATCTTTGGCAATATCCTCAAACAGCGCGCTAGTAATGAAGGTATCGTAAAAAATCTTCGTGCCGGGGGATAGAGAAAGCATCTCTTGTATGCCTTCTTCCGATGCGCCCATATAGATTTCTTCCGATACGTTACTACCGGAAGAACTATCGATATACTTAGCTATTACGTTGTAATCTTTGTTCTTCTTGCCAATTTCTACACCTAGATCGATTTTGTTGAGTAAGAACGCCTTGACGTAGTCAAGATATTCGGTTGCTTCTTTTAATTTGGCTTGTACAGACTTACTTTCGGGAAGTCCTATACCCGTATCGAACATAAGCCCTATAGCCGTCTTAATACCCGAGATAAGTCCC
Source organism: Clostridia bacterium (assembly GCA_045535785.1). Lineage (GTDB taxonomy): Bacteria > Bacillota > Clostridia > Christensenellales > DTU072 > CAG-1782. The sequence continues at coordinate 157,153 of JAZSMH010000064.1, read as the reverse complement.
GTCGCTCTATCGTCTACCTTAAAAGGCTCTATATCCGTCTTTACGTAAACTTCTTCGTCGTCGTCTTTACGCTCTAGCTTGTTCTTTACACCAAAGGTGTACTCGTTTATCTCGCCATTGAGCGGTACGTATAGCGTAAAGGTAAGTTCCATAGTAGCAATCGAGCCTTTTTCGTCTACCTTATCGTAAGACGCAAATACGGTATTGATAGCAGGCTTTGCTTCGCTCTTATTTTCGTTACCCGTGCTATTATTATTGACAGTGGAACCGCCACCGAACATTTCGCACGCGCAAAGTAGCGTACCTAGCATAAGTACGATAATAAACGTAGTAAATAACTTAAATAATCTTGCTTTGCGCATATTTCTCCTTATTTTACGAAAGAATAGCCTTTATTCTTCTTATTCCGCTTGAAGAAGATTGTTCTTTGGTGATGGTGAATTTACCTAAATCACCTGTGTTAGTAGCGTGCGGGCCACCGCAAATTTCCATAGAGTATTCGCCCATAGTATAAACCTTAACTACTTCGCCGTATCTACTTCCGAATACGCCTACCGCGCCTTTATCACGTGCTTCTTCTACCGACATTTCTTCACAAACAACGGGTACTTTTTTCGATATGATATCGTTAACCATATCTTCAACCGCTTGAATTTCTTCCTTGGTCATAGGTCTAGGGAAGTTGAAGTCAAAACGTAGTCTTTCTGCAGTGATGTTACTACCCTTTTGTTGGATATTGTCGTCACCTAGTACTTTCTTTAGGCTTGCGTTAAGAAGGTGGGTAGCGGTATGAAGTTTTGCCGTTGCTTCGCCGTTATCTGCAAGTCCGCCCTTGAACTTTTGTTCTGCACCTGCGTGAGATTTCTCTTGATGTTCCTTAAACGCTCTTTCAAAACCTTCTACGTCAACGGTGATACCGTTATCGTTAGCAAGTTCTACCGTCATTTCTATCGGGAAACCGAAGGTATCGTATAGTCTGAACGCTGCTTTTCCGCTCATACGATTGTTTTGGATATACTTAAGAAGTTTTTCAAATTCTTTCAAGCCTTGGCTAACCGTCTTATTAAAGCGTTCGATTTCTAAATTTAGTTCGGTAATTATTTTCTCGCTATTTTGCTTAAGTTCTTCATAGTAAGGTGCGTAAATTTCTATATATTTTGCACTGATTTCTGCAAGAACGGAAGTGTCCATTTCTATAGTACGAGCAAAACGAACGGCACGTCTTATAAGTCTACGCAAGATGTAGCCTTGGTCAACGTTACTGGGGGTAACGCCCTTCTCGTCGCCTAGCATGAAGGTAGCGGTACGTAGGTGGTCGGCAATTATTCTCATTGCGCGTACGTCGTCTTTACCTTTTTCGCTTTTTGCTTCGATAAGTTCCATAACGGGCTTGAATACGTCGATTTCGTAAACCGATTGATAGCCGTTAAGCATAGCAACCGTTCTTTCTAATCCCATACCCGTATCAACGTTCTTTTGTTGTAAAGGTGAATACGTACCGTCGGCGTTCTTAAAGAATTCCATAAATACGTTATTCCAAATCTCTACGTATCTACCGCAATCGCATGCGGGTGAACACTCTTCACAACATTTTTCTTTGCCGGTAATGAAGAAAATCTCGGTATCAGGCCCGCAAGGTCCGGTAATGCCCGCAGGTCCCCACCAGTTGTTCTTCTTGGGTAGGTAGAATATATTTTCTTTTTTAATTCCCTTTTCTTCCCAAACTTGTGCGCTAAAAGTATCGCGTGCACAGTCTTCGTCGCCCTTAAATACGCTTACTGCTAGTCTGTCGGAAGGAATTCCTAGTACTTCGGTGAGGAGTTCGTAGCTGTAGCTAATGCTTTCTTTCTTAAAGTAGTCGCCTAGCGACCAGTTACCTAACATTTCAAAAAACGTACAGTGAGTAGCGTCGCCTACTTCGTCAATATCACCCGTTCTTACGCATTTTTGAACGTCGGTAAGTCTAGTACCGCCGGGGTGCTTCGCGCCTAGTAAATAAGGTACTAGAGGGTGCATACCAGCAGTGGTAAATAGTACGGTAGGATCGTTATCGGGGATAAGCGATGCGCTACGAATAAGCGTGTGGCCTTTGTTTACAAAGAAGTTAAGATATTGTTCTCTTAATTGTACTGTCGTTAGTTCTTTCATTTTTTATTATTATGCTCCTTAATATTAGCCTTTTTTCATTAATTGCATTATTGCTCTTCCATTACTTAAATACAAGCCTTTTTGTGCTTCCGATTCGGTATATCGTAGTCCACTCATTGCAGGGTGCGCGGAATGATAAACGATATAGGGAACGGGATCGCCTACGTGAGTCTTTATACATAGTGGCGTGAAGTGGTCAGGTAGCACCGCCATACAAAATTCTTCGCCCATATTCTCTAAATTCTCGCGTAGATACCCTACTACTTCGTCAATTCTTTCTATCGACTTAATTTTGCCTTGGGCGTCGCCTTGGTGACCGCATTCGTCGGGTGCTTCGAAGTGGATATAAACGTAATCGTTAGTCTTTAATGCTTCTAGTGCTTTTTGCGCTTTTCCCATAAAATTGGTAGTCAAAGTACCCGTTGCGCCTTCAACTTCTATTACTTCCATTCCCGTGCCTACCGCAATACCCTTTAGTAGGTCGGTTGCACTTATCATAGCGCCCTTTAGTCCGTATTTTTCTTGGAAATTCTGTAATTTTGGCTTGGTGCCTTTACCCCAAAACCAAATTGCGTTAGCTACGTGCTTGCCTTTTGCCTTGCGCTCTACGTTAATGGGGTGATCTTTGAGAATGATTATAGACTTTTCTATAAGATGACGGAATACGTCCGCGCCTTCGCCCTTGGGAAGGTACTCGCCGATTTTCTTTCCGCTAATATCGTGCGGTGGGGTAAAATCAACGTCTAGATCTCTATTGTCGTGCAAAATAGCACAGTGACGGTAACTCACGCCACTATGGAATTCTATAATGCCGTTACTCATGTTGTCGTTGACGCACTTAATAATCTCCGACGCTTCTTCGGTGCTGATTTCGCCTGCCGAATAGTCTAGCATTATGCGTTCGCCGAATGCGTCCGCTTCGCCTAACGTGACGAGATTAGTCCTAAGGCATGCGTCCTCTTCGCCTACGTCGACGCCGATACTGAGCGCTTCTAGCGGTGATCTACCCGTATAGCACTCTTTGGGATCGTAACCGATTACGCTCAAATTAGCAATATCGCTACCCGGCTTGAAGCCTTCGTCAACGGTGCTAACTAAGCCCACTCTGCCCTCTCTTGCTAGTCTATCTATATGTGGCTTCTTCGCGACCTCTAACGGGGTGGTGTTACCTAACGGTCCACGCTTCCAATCCGCCATTCCGTCGCCCAAAACTACTACGTATTTCATAAAAAATTATTTTTCCTCTTCCTCTTCTTCTTGTAAAATCTCGAACATAGCGTCTACGTCTATAATCATAGCAGGACGTACTCCCATGAATTCGGAACCTGCGCTCTCACCGCTACCGTTGACGATATTGTTGTAGTTACTTACGTATGCTACTTGATATGACTCGGTACCTGCGTTAGTTAGCCAATATCTACCGTTGCCGTAAACTTGGGGGTTAATTGCCATGAAGGTATCTCTACAGCGCGCGTAATCGGACACCTTTGCGAGCGTGTATTCACCTAGCGTAACCGCTTGCTCGTATGATATACAATATACCTTTTCGGTGGGATCTTCTTCGTTATAGATAGTACAAACCTCTTTGGTTTCTCTCTCTACGATAGACGCTTGCTCCTCTTCTGTAAATGCCATTTTGTAAAAATCGTCGTTAAGCCATGCTCTTACGTCGCTGTACGCCCAGTTGTTGGCGAGCTGATTCTCGTTGCCGTACCAGTTGCCGTCTACGAAACTCTCGGTGTAAATTTCTTTGAAGCACATGCTGTCTAGAATGAGGTCGCTGAGAAGGTAAAGTTGTATTCTACCGGTGTTAAGATTGAATTGACCGAAAACTTTCCACTTGATAGGTTCTACTTTGAAGTAGTAGGTATTTTCTTCTTTGATTACCGTTTCGTCGCTGAATTCGTACTTCTTTCCATACACGTTAGCAGAAGTTATTTTTTCGTAATGGCAATCGTCGTACGTGCTATGATAGTAACCCGTGCTATCGGTGGTTTCGCTCATTTCTTTGACAGCCTTCTTGTGCGCTATAGTCTGCGGATACGTCCCGTAATAGACGTAGCCTAGATATTTGAAAGTGAAAATACCGTCCTCCCCTGCATTCTGTGGGAAAGAAACCTCTTCCTTATCTTCTTTGTCAACGCTACCTAAAGCATTGTCCCCTACCACGTCTACGACACCGCTATCGACTAGGTCGTTGTCGTCGGTAAGATCGGGGCTAAATCCACCTACGCAGGCGGTAAAGAGTCCCGTCGTCATAACGCATAAAAGCACCGCTATTAATATCTTTTTCATTCTGCCTCCGCTCGCTCGCACGTAATAACGTACGCGCGCGAAAAAAAGTATTGTGTACAGTTACTATTATTATATACTACCTTCTGTTCCTTTGTCAACGGGGTAGGATAAGCAAAAACTTTTTTTGTAAACAAAAAAAACCAGCGAAAACGGTGATTTTTCGTTGGTTTTTGATTAGATTTTGGTTAATTTTGAGTTGATATTTTGTTGATTTTTTGTTTAGATAACGTAAACTTAACGTTGTGTTATTTCTAAATTTAGGCTCCCATATTAGCCGTTCGGGAAATCTTTAAGCAATTTTCTATAACGTCTACGCCAAGTGTAATAAGGTATACCTATTATGAGAAGAAGTACCGAACAAATTGCGCTTACGTACGTTAGTGACGTTGCTTGTAAGCTGAACATGTTACCAATAGCGGTGATGGAATCAGCCATACCTGATAGCTCGGGATTGCTTGCAAGCGTATTGAGTATAAGGTCCATATTGCCGAAGAATAATTGAGGTAAGCCTACGAAAATAACGTGGGGTACCCAGCCTAGCATCTTGGGCACGAGAAGACCTACACCCTTATTCTTCATGAATAACGTCTTATCGATAAGCTTTAAGAGTACGTATACCCAAGATAAAATGGTAATACAGAGTATCGCTGCAAAAACTTGTCCGATGATAACTAGTATACCTTTCGTTTCGTCGTCCATTTGGCTATTGATATTGTTAGCAACTATCGTCTTGACGTCGTCGATGGTTTGTACACTGTTAGCCTGTTCCTCGGATACCATACCCGATTCTTTGATAAGAGATACGACTACGGCGTCTTTATCGAATTCTTCACCACCGCTTATTTCTTCTATGCCCTTATCGCATTCTTCGATGATCTCCGTTTTTAAGTTTGCCGTCTTTTCGTTTATTTGCTCTTGGGTAGGATTAGCAATGCCTTCCATTTCTAGTTCTTGCGCTGCGTAGATAGCGATAAGCTTTTCGAAAGTTTCCGAATCTTGTAAGGTGGTGGTAATAGCTTCGGGATTACCGTTAATAAGACCTTCGGTAGCGTCGACTACGTCGCCCTTTAACGATTCGATATCCGCTTCGGTGATATTGTATTCCGTTTCTAACGTATTCATTATATCTTCTTCGGTGATTTCACCTTGAAGTTGCTCGGTGAGTTGTCTTTCTATTTCTTGCTTCGCTTCCTCTAGTACCATATCAACGACTATCGTGGTAACGCTAGCCATTATGTCGTCAACCGCCACCATGAGCACGTCTATTATTTCACCCATTTCGGAGCTAACTAGATTAGCTACGTTCTCTTCACCTTTGCCCGTGAGCATTCCTATAAGTCCCATAGGGGTGAACTTAATATCAAGCGGTATAGTTAAATTGACGTTACTTAACATGCTAGCAATATCTAACGAGCCGTCCTCGGCGCCTTCGCTTAAATTAGCGTTCTCTTCACTGCCGTTACCTGAATTCTCGCTATCCGCGCCTTGCATTAGCCCTGCTAACGCTTCGCCGTCTATATTAAGCACTAATTTTACTTGCCAAAAGTCGCCTACTAATAAGGTAACGATAGCAACGATACAAATTACTGCTAGGACGATATTGGTGATAATGAGTTTACCTTTATACTTATTCATTTTGTCCTCCGCGTGTTTTTTCGCTAGTATTATTTTATGATGTCGCCTACGCCGTTAAGAATAAAGGTAGGACGATATGGATGAACTTTTATATTTTCTAAAGTAGAAACACCGCTTAGTACTAGTACGGTGGTCATACCCGATTCTATACCCGCAATAATGTCGGTTTGCATATTGTCGCCTATCATTACGCTGTCCGCCGAGTGACTATCTATCATATGAAGTGCGGTACGCATCATAAGGGGGTTAGGTTTACCGATAAAGTACGCCTTTCTACCCGTTGTTATTTCTATAGGTGCAACGAGTGCTCTACAAGCAGGGACGTTGCCGTATTCGTCGGGGTAAGTAAGGTCGCTATTGGTTGCTATTAGTCTTGCACCCTTTTCTACAAGGCGCATAGCTTTGCACATACTGTCAAGGTTGTAATTAAAGGTTTCACCTACGATAACGTAGTCGGGATCAACGTCGTTAAGGGTGATACCTGCTTCGTAAAGTGCGTTAAAAAGTCCGGGCTCGCCTATTACGTACGCGCTACAACCGGGTGCTTGCGTACTCAAAAATTTAGCCGTAGCGAGAGCGGAAGTATAAAAATTCTCTTCTTTTACGTGAAGTCCCATTCTACGAAGTTTGGCTGCAAGCTCTTTGGGCGACTTACCGCTATTGTTGGTTAAGAAAAGAAAACGCTTGTTGTTATTCTCTAACCATTCTACGAATTCTTTTACGCCCGGTAGAAGTTGATTGCCATGATAAATAACTCCGTCCATATCGCACACGAAGCCGTGCTTTGATTGTAAATATTCTCTTGTCACTTGATCAATTCCCATTTTGCTCTCCTAATAGTTTACTTAACAAAGTAAACTCTCTTCATTTTTTGTTCTACGATAGGTCTATCGTTCCTACCCGTTCTTACGGTCGCTAACTTATCTACGGTATCCATACCCTCTACAACTTTACCAAAAGCAGCGTATTGTCCGTCCAAAAAGTATGCGTTAGCGTGGCAAATGAAGAATTGGCTAGACGCGCTGTTATAGAATTGGCTACGAGCCATAGAGATAACGCCTCTAGCGTGGCGCAAGGTGTTGTTAACGCCGTTAGCTAAAAATTCACCCTTTATATTCTTATCGCTTCCGCCCATACCGGTGCCGGTAGGATCTCCGCCTTGTATCATAAAGCCTTCTATAATTCTATGAAAAATAAGTCCGTCGTAAAATTTACGCGCAACGAGTTGTTGAAAATTATCTACCGTGATAGGTGCAACTTTGCTATCTAGTTCTACTACTATACTATCACCGCTTTCCATTTCTATTTTTACGGTATTTGTTACTTTATCGGTTTCTTGATAACCCATAATCCCTCCAAAATTTTCGTTAATATATCTATATTAACAAAAAAAGGTATTTAAGTCAACGTAGAAACACTCTTTTTTGCCACTATTCGCTCTTTTTTGACGGAAAAAAGAAAAAACCTAAAATAGTTCCTTTTATTACTACCCATATTCTCAATAACTTGCTATCTTTTGCTTTGCAAAAAATCTTAATTATAAGCAAAAAATGCCTTGCAAAAAAGCGCAGAATTTTTATAAAACCATCACGCCTTGCTATATAAAAACGGTTCCTTATATTGAGTTCCATTTTCCAAAAATTTTCTTTTTTTAGCGTGACTAAATCGGGATAGTAGTTGCTTATTGAACGGTGAATTACTATGCTTTGCGGAATAAAAAAGCAAGGTTTTTCTTTCGATATTCTTGAAGAAAATTCGGTATCGTCCGACCATAAGAACATTTCTTTTATAGGAAGTCCGTACTCTTTTAACGTGCTTGTTTTTACAAAAAACGATACGAAAGTGGCGGTTTTTACCGAAAAATAGAGATTATTTTGATAATAATGAGCGGTTTTTGTAGTGATACGCGAAGAAAGAAGACAGTTGTTCATTTTCGCCAAACTCCCGTCGCTAAAAAGGACGAGCGACGCTAAGAACCCGTAGTCGCCTAATATGGTACTTGCTCTTATCAATTCTTCTAGCGCGTTAAGATTAGGCAAGGTGTCGTCGTCCATAGCCCACGCGTAGTCGTAACCGTTATTGAGAGCGTAAGAAAAGCCGAAGTGATACCCGCCTGCGCCACCGTCGTTAACCGTGCGATTGACGTACTTAAAACGCGGACTATTCTGCGCGTTTAGGTATTCTCTCGTGCCGTCCGTACTTGCGTTATTGACTACAAGAATATCAAAATTAGTCACCGTCTGCTTAAAAAGTGCGTCTATACACCCTCGGAGAAGCTCTAGACGGTTATGCGTAACGACTATTGCCAAAATTCTTTCTTTTTCCATATTATTCAATATAAGTGTAGTGCTTATTTCTTTCACTAATTTCGGGAAAAACGTTATAGTCGCCGTAGGCTTTTTTTAACCATTTATCATAAAATAATAAGCCTTTTACTTTTAACCCCTCGAAGTAAAAATCGGTGGTGAGATCATAAATTCTCTTCTCGTGCATTTCTCTAAACTTACCCGCGCCCATGAAGTTAACCGCGTAATGTGAATCGTTATATAAATATTTTTTTAACGCTTTATCAAGCCTATAAAAGCACTTATCTCTATCAAAAATCTTCTTAACGGGTAAAATTTTGCCAATAAATATGAGAATTCTTTCGATAATCGTTCTATCTTTTCTTTTTACGTTGACTATTTCGTCGAATCTTGAATATTGAAAAAACAACCTTGATAGATTAAGCCTTATTCTATGAAAAAACTGCTTTATTCCACTAGGCATACCGTCTATAGGGAATATATCTATCCAAGGATTTTGCGTTTTTTCTACCGTTGCCGATTTGTCAACGAAGGTGAAGTTTTTATCAATTATTCGCGAAAAATAGTAGACGTAAGAATTATCGAAAATTTTATTTTTTAATAAATATCCGTTAGTTTTTCCATTGAAGTAATTATAGCCGATTTTCAAAAAAAGTTCGTAATCTTCTCTCGGCATACCTACGTCGATATCGTCGTCCCAAGGGATAAAACCACCGTGCCTTACCGCGCCTAACAGCGTACCGCCTATTACAAAATACTTAAGAGAATGAATATTGCAAAAGGTTGCAAAGTCAAGAAGAATATCTCTCTCTAGCCTTTGCACCTTCTCTAGCCCACCCCTTGCCCTAGTATCCATATATATTGTATTGCCGTAGATTTGCGGAAATATACTTCTTAGACTATAAGATAACAAAAATATCCGACCACAATATATAGTGGTTGGAAAATATCAATATACAAGAGAGAAAAATAATAGTAAAACTTATCAAAAACCACTTGACAAATCACAACAACACCTTTTAAGCACCCAAACACCCTTATATGTCGCCTAAATTAGGGTGTTTTTTCGCACTTTGTATTTTGTATCCTACGCTACGGAGCATTGTTCCGCACCTTTAACCGTGAAACAATATTTTGTGCTAAAAAATAAAGGTTAAACACAATATCTTGTGGAATAAAAAAATTTTATTAATTTATCAGTTTTGTGACAAAGTCACTTTACAAGTATATTTTTTTATGCTACAATGCGTTTACTGCTAACATGGGGGTGCGCGCGTATGCTAATCGGTGGCTTACAAAAACTAACGCTACTAGACTTCCCCGAAAGGGTTGCGTGCACGGTGTTTACATACGGTTGTAACCTACGCTGTCCATACTGCCATAACGCAAGCCTAGTTGTAGATAAACCCAATTTTATAAAGGAAGACGAGTTCTTTTCTTTCCTTAATAAGAGAGTGGGTATCCTTGACGGGGTGTGCGTAAGCGGTGGCGAGCCTTTACTTAATAAGGATATAGGTACGTTCCTAAAAAAGATAAAGGATCTTGGATATAAGGTTAAGCTCGACACTAACGGCACTAATCCTAAAATGCTAGAAGAACTTATTAACGAAGATCTCGTCGACTACGTAGCGATGGACGTAAAGAATTCTTTGTCAAAATACCTCGAAACGGTAGGAACGAGCGTTGATGTTGACGAAATCGCAAAGAGCATAAAACTTCTAATTAGTGACAAGGTAGACTACGAATTCCGCACTACGGTAGTGAAGAATTTACACACCGAAGAAAGCATAAAAGAACTTGCCTTAATGATAAAGGGCGCGAAGAGATATTTTCTTCAAAACTTCGTTGATAGCGGTAATCTTATTGGATATGCAGAAGGGTTATCCGAAGAAGAAATGAGAACGCTACTTAACGTGGTAAAGGAATACGTACCCAATGCGGTTTTACGCGGAATTTAGAGTAAAATACAAAAAATAGAAAAAATAACGAAAATAGAACGAAACAAAGGAACAAACAGGAGGACTGAATGTATCAAGTAATCAAGAGAGACGGCAAAATTACGGAATTTGACATTGCAAAAATCACCACTGCACTAACTAAGGCTTTTAAGGCGGAAGAAAAGGAGTATCACCCTACGGTAATAGACCTACTTGCGCTCAAAGTAACGAGTGACTTTACCAAGAAGATAAAGGACGGCAAAATCGCCGTTGAAGATATTCAAGATAGCGTAGAAGACGTACTCGTACAAGCTGGCTATGCAGATATTGCAAAGTCTTACATACTATATCGTAAGCAAAGAGAAAGACTTCGTAATCTAAAGTCTACCGTGCTCGACTACAAAGAGCTAGTCAATAGCTACGTAAAAGTATCCGACTGGCGTGTTAAAGAAAACAGTACCGTTACTTATTCGGTAGGCGGACTTATCCTTAACAACTCAGGTGCTATCACCGCTAACTACTGGCTAAGCGAAGTATACGACGACGAAATCTCTTCCGCTCACCGTAACGCGGATATTCATATCCACGACCTTAGCATGCTTACGGGTTACTGCGCAGGTTGGTCGTTAAAACAACTCATCCTAGAAGGTCTAGGCGGTGTTGTTGGCAAAATAACTTCCGCACCCGCTTCTCACCTATCCACTCTTTGCAACCAAATGGTTAACTTCCTTGGAATTATGCAAAACGAATGGGCAGGCGCACAAGCATTCTCTTCTTTCGACACCTATCTCGCTCCTTTCGTTAAAAAAGACAACCTTAGCTATAAGGAAGTTAAGCAATGTATTCAATCGTTCATTTACGGCGTAAATACTCCTTCTCGTTGGGGTACGCAAGCACCTTTTACCAACATTACTCTAGACTGGGTAGTACCTAACGACTTAGCAGAACTTCCCGCACTCGTTGGCGGTAAAGAAATGGACTTCAAGTATAAAGACTGCGCAAAAGAAATGGCAATGGTTAATAAGGCGTTCATCGAAGTTATGATCGAAGGCGACGCTAACGGCAGAGGCTTCCAATATCCCATTCCTACCTATTCAATCACGAGAGACTTCGACTGGTCGGAGACGGAAAACAACAAGTTACTATTCGAAATGACCGCTAAATACGGTACGCCTTATTTTAGCAACTACATTAACTCCGATATGGAACCTTCGGACGTAAGAAGCATGTGTTGTAGACTTCGTCTTGACTTACGTGAACTTCGTAAAAAGTCGGGCGGTTTCTTCGGAAGTGGCGAAAGCACGGGTTCGGTAGGCGTAGTTACTATCAACATGCCGCGTATAGCTTACCTTGCAGAGAACGAAGAAGATTTCTTCAAGCGTCTAACCAAAATGATGGATATAAGCGCACGCAGTTTGAAGATAAAGAGAAGAGTTATTACTACTCTACTTGATAGCGGTCTATATCCTTATACTAAGAAGTATCTAGGCACCTTTAACAACCACTTCTCTACCATCGGTCTAGTTGGTATGAACGAAGTTGGTCTTAACGCAAAATGGCTACGTAAAGATTTAACACATACCGAAACTCAAGAATTTACGAAGAAAGTTCTTAACTTCATGCGTAATAAATTAAGCGACTATCAAGAAATGTACGGCGATCTATACAACCTAGAAGCCACGCCCGCAGAATCTACCACTTACCGTCTTGCTATGCACGATAAGAAGAGATGGCCCGACATCATCAACGCATCGAAAAATAGCGAAAAGCCCTACTACACCAACTCTTCGCACCTACCCGTAGACTTCAGTGAAGATATCTTCGCGGCACTTGATATTCAAGACGAACTACAAACTCTCTATACGTCGGGTACGGTATTCCACGCGTTCTTGGGTGAAAAGCTACCCACTTGGAAAGCTGCCGCTAACCTAGTTAGAAAAATTGCAGAGAACTACAAGCTCCCCTACTACACCCTTTCTCCTACCTACTCGGTATGTAAAGACCACGGATACATTGCAGGCGAACATTTCACTTGTCCTACCTGTGGCGGAAAGACGGAAGTATACAGTAGAATAACCGGTTACTATCGCCCCGTTCAAAACTGGAACGACGGCAAGCGCGAAGAATACGAAGAAAGAAAGGAATACAACATCGATACTTCGGTATGTAAGCGCGAAAACGTAAATACAGCAGAAGTTAAAGAAGAAGTCGTTGCCGTTGCTTACGAAGACGCTACTATCTTATTCGCAACCAAAACTTGTCCTAACTGCAAAATGGCGGCTGCTATGCTAGATAAAGCAGGTGTTAGTTACGTAAAGGTTTATGCAGAAGACGACAAAGAATCCGTTGCTAAATACGGCATCATTCAAGCACCTACCCTAGTAGTAATCAAGAATGGTGAAGTAGCACAATATAAGAACGCAAGCAACATCAAAAAATACATTGACACGTTAAAATAATTATGGTTGATATCATTATAATAGGCGCGGGCACGGCAGGAATGACCTCCGCGCTTTACGCATTAAGAAATGGAAAAACGGTAAAGATATTCGAGAAAGAAACTATCGGTGGACAGATAGCGTCTTCTCCGCGCGTAGAGAATTTCCCTACCCATAACCGCATAAGTGGACTTGAACTAAGTGAAAAGCTTTTCGATCAAATAACCGAACTCGGCGCAGAATTTGAATTCGGCAACGTTATTGCAATAAAGAAAAACGGCGAAGGTGACTTTTGGGTGCTTACCGACGACGGTGATATCTACTACTCTCGCTCGGTAATAATCGCTAGCGGTGTAAAGCATAAGACTATCAATTTACCCAACGAAGAAAAACTAATAGGTCACGGCGTAAGTTACTGCGCGGTATGTGACGGAGCCTTCTTTGAAGGCGAAGAAGTTGCGCTTATCGGTGACGGCAACACTGCACTACAATACGCAATTTTGTTATCCAATTACTGCAAAAAGGTATACGTATGTACGTGGTTTGATAAATTCTTCGGTGACGAAGCACACGTAAAAGTACTAAGACAACAACCTAATATTGAAGTAATCCCCAACGTATCTTGTACCGCCTTTATCGGTGAAGAAGAACTAACGGGACTACAATTCAAGAAGCGTCTAACGGGTGAAGACTTTACCCTTAACGTAAAGGGTTGTTTCGTTGCTATCGGTCAAGTGCCCGACAATGAAGATTTTGCTAACCTTGTCGACCTTGACGAAACGGGCTACATAATAGCGGACGAAAGCGGAATTACAAAGACCGCAGGATTATTCGTTGCGGGTGACTGCCGTACCAAAAAAGTGCGTCAACTCACCACTGCAGTCGGTGACGGAGCAAATTGCGCTATGGGAGCTTGCTCTTATATCGCTTCGCTAGTTATGTAGTGGTTTTACCACAATGACGTATCGACTTGTTGTCGAAATGATATATGCCTTACGGCAAATGACGTATCGTACTCCGTACGAAATTAAGGATAAAATATAAAAAACTAGTTTAGGGAACATTTTACATTAGAAAAGTGCAAAATGTTCCCTAAATTTTTATTGTTGCAACAAAAGAAAAATTAAATATTTTGGTTATGTCACAGAGAATGGTTGATTTATAGCAAAACTATTTTTGCTAGATTGACGAGAAAAATACAAGTAAGACGAGCCTTACGCGAAGGCAGCATACCCTCAGCGGTCTGTAACTGAGCGCAAGACGAAGTATTACGCAGTAATTTTCCGTCAAAAATCAAACAGATGATGTTACAGAGCCAATAGTTTTTAAACAGTTGTCTAGTAAGAATTTTCTTATTGTCGTATCGTCATTGGTTTCGTAATAATCAACAAGTAATTTTTTGAATTGCGGAACGATACTTTCTGGAACAACAAGCAAGCCACCGCCACGTGCTATCAAATAATGGTTAGCGAAGATTATTGCCGTCCTTTTGTTGCCGTCGTTAAATATTTGCGTACGCATAACGTATAGCGCGATATTGATAGCAATATTACTAGCTGTGTCGTTAGTATTAACTATACGCTCGATATCTTCTCTTACGTCACATTCTATCGGTATCGGTGGTAAATAATTCGTACCACCTATACTGACGGGGACTGCCCTTATTCTACCGCCGTCTTGATAAAAACCTTCGTTGACTAATTTGGCTATATATTGACACACGTAATAAGTGGACGGTGATTGTATAACGTCTTGGTCAAAAACAAACTCCCATGCGTGTTTTAAGTTAAGAATCTTCTGCACGTCTTCACTGCTGACGTTATTTACTTTGCCATTCTCTATAATTAATTCGGTATCGGGAAAAGTAGTTGCAACACCCTCTAACACTGCTTGGTCGTAAATTATCGACTTCATATTGGCTCTTGCAAAATCTAGATTAAGCACAACCTCTGGCAATAGTTCTTGTTGTTCGTAGCCTAAAGATGCAAGTTGCTTCTCTATAAGCCTTATATTCTTCTTGATATCTCTAACGTCTTTGACTCCCTTTAACAAAACTTGATGCAATTCTTCCGAATATAGCCCAACGTAGGTTGACTTAATCTTATTAAGTTCCCTTTTCCTTATATAGAGATACTTCCTGTTGGAAATCTCCTTTATTTCTACAGTACCATCGTATGGTATCAAATTAAGCCTTGCTTGATACTCTGCTTTGGACCTTAACAAATCTTGAATCTGCTCAAAAACGTTCTTCATACTTACTCCTTATTTTTTTAGGGAACATTTTATATTATAATTATATCATTTGTTCCCTAAAAGTCAAGAGAATATACCTAGCCTATCATACAAAAAATCGGTGAGCGTACACCCACCGATTTTTTATGTGTTTTGAAGTGATTATTTCTTCTTAAAGATTGCAAGTAAATCTTTTATGGATTTTTTCTTAACGAATATCCAGATGATTAGGAAGATGCCTACGCCGAGTGCAAGTGCGCCTACGGTTGCGCCTACTGCAATACCTACAATTGCGCCGGTGGATAGTCCGCCTTCTTCTTCGATGATTTCGCCTTCGTTACCGCCTGCATTGCCACCGTTTTCGCCTTCACCGGGTACTTCGGGATCGGTAGGTACTTCAGGATCGGTAGGTACTTCGGGATCAGTGGGTACTTCGGGATCGGTGGGTACTTCGGGATCTTCGGGTTGTTCAGGATCTTCGGGTTGTTCGGGATCTTCGGGCTCGCTTACTGCCATTTGATATCCGCATTCGTCACAAGTATTATCGCTATTAGCGTCTACGTGTGCGCCTTCGTTTGCTTTTACTTCGCAGTTATCGTTAGCGCAAACCTTGTAGTGGCCGTCTTCGGTCTTCGTCCATTCTACGCCGTCGTAGTTATGTCCCGTTGCTTGAGTTACTACAGAAGAATGGTTGGTTATTAGGTTGTTTCCGTTTTCGTCAGAGAACCATTGTCCGCATTCGCAAGTGTAGTAAGCAATATTACCGCTTTCGGTACAAGTTGCTTTTACTTCGGGTACTAGCGTTAAGCTATGTACGTGATTTAGTGCAGGTGCCATTACGTATCCGCAGTCTTCACATAC
Source organism: Clostridia bacterium (assembly GCA_045535785.1). GTDB lineage: Bacteria > Bacillota > Clostridia > Christensenellales > DTU072 > CAG-1782. Next base: position 141,301 of record JAZSMH010000064.1, on the reverse strand, counting down.
TTGTGCTTGGTCTTCCGTTGCGTTAGGAATATTAGGATTATGGGGTACTAAAACGTCGTGTTCGGTACAACCTACAACGGTACATACGTGTGCGTGGCCGTCAAGTTCTTTATGTTCCCAAGTATTGCCGAATACGTGATCACCGTAAGTGCCGTATTCACCGCCACAAACGGTACATACTTTCTTGTTTTGACAGTCGTTAGTGCCACCTTCGTGTGCGCCTTGACCTTGTTTTACTTCACAGTTATCGTTAGCGCATACCTTGTAGTGTTCGTCTTCGGTTATCGTCCATTGTACTCCGTCATAGTTATGATCGGTTGCGGGAATTACTACGCTAGTATGATTTTCGATAACGTTCTCGCCATTTTCGTCAGAGAACCATTCTCCGCAAGGACAAGTGTAGTATGCGATATTACCGTCTTCGGTACAAGTTGCACTTTCTGCAGGTACTAAGGTAAGGTTATGTTCGTGGTTGAGTGCGGGTTCGATAATATATCCGCATACCGTACAAACCTTATCTTCTTCTTCGGTTGCGTTAGGAATGTTGGGAGTATGTCCGGTAAGTCCGTCAAGTTCGTTACAGCCGTCGTTTTCGCAAACGTGCGCGTGTCCGTCTTCTTCTTTATATTCCCAACCGTCGCTAAAGTCGTGGGCGAGCTTTTCACCGTATTCTTCTCCGCAACTGGTACATACTGCGTAAGCATAGCAAGTTGCCGTACCGCCTTCGTGTACTCCGTAGTCACCGTTGGTTTCGTCACAGTTAGCACATTTACCAACGTGGTACTCTTCGTCGTATTTTACGCAAGTACCATTCTCAAAATCGTGTTCGCCATATACGTTAGTTGCGCCACAGAAGTAACAAGTGCCGGGAGTTACGCAAGTGCCGTCATGAGTTACGTGATAAACGTATTCGGTTTCGCTTTCTTCTTTATTTACGCAGGTGCTTACCGTACAAACTTTCCAATGTCCCCATTCGTCTTGTCTATTATATACAAATCCATCTTCGTATACGTGTTCGTGCTCTACTGCCACAAAACCATAAAATATGCTGATTGTTCTTTGTGCAGGAGAAGAAGCGTCGCTCATTAGAAGTTCTCCGCCGTTAATAGAAATGCGTATTTCGGAATGAATGGTGATGTCTTCTGCGTATTGGAAGATAATAAATACGTAACCTTCTTCGTTTACTGCATAGTATTCAACATCTTCTGCCTTAGCAGTATATGTAGAATTATACCAGGTAGTCATCTTAACTGCGCCGTATTCTGCATGCGTGTCTGCCACCTTGATACCGGTATGAATAGGATTGGTATTTACGTAGCAGTCTGCTTCGACGTCGGGTACTATAATATTGATAACCATTAATTTGGTATCGATAATTTGTTCTTCTACGAAGCCGTAATAGTCGTTGCCGTCTTTACTAGCTACTACAAGCAATGATATTTTTTTACCAGCGTCGCTTGACTTAATAGCGTAACTATTATTAGAAGAAGAGTAAGCGTTCTCGCCGTCAATATACCAATTATACTCAACTTCTTCCGTTCCGTCGAATATAACGCTATAGTTATTAGCTAGTTCTTCAGTATCAACGGTTACCGTACCGCCCAAGCCCAAACGGGTATCTTCGGTGTAGGTTACGGTGAAGTCGGACATAGGCATTGTGTAAACAACGTTAACTACCGCTACAAAATCATTAACTACGTTAACGTTTACGTCTACGGTGCTACCGTTAACGCTAACCATTATGCTATCCGATAGTGAATATTCAGAATTGGTTATTTCTAATCTTAATAGTGCTCTGTACATTACACCAGGTAAGAATGCGATATTGTTGTTTAGTATCTCGCCGGGATCGCTAGGATTACCGCTAGTAATAATATTCCATTGAATATCCCAATCGGGATTGTCGTTAGCTTGCGTATTGATGGGTACGTTAACGTTATTAGTCGTAGCTTGTCTAGGTAGCATTTCACCAATAACGGGCGCATTGAAGTTTATCTCTAGATAGCTAATAGGTTCATTTGTATAAATAGCGGTGATGGTTACCTTTGCGCTAGTCATAACGAACGTAGTAGTTGCACTGTTATAATCGTCAAGAATTATATCCATGTTGTCTTCTACTTCAACAAACCATTCTTTGAATATCTTACCTTCGATTTCGTCTGCGGTAATGGTGATTTCTTCAGTGTAATATCCTCTATTCGTGGGATTACCACCGGAAGATGCGCTACCGTCGTTTACTACTATTTCGTACTTTTTAGATTTTGAATAGAAACTAACGCTACCTATAGGCGTGTCACCAGCTTCGCTTGCGTTATCTAGATATAGATAGTTGCTAGTGGTTTCTTTCCAATAGTATACGTCGCCTGCGGTGTTAGCGGTTACGTCACCATCATAAACGTTGAGTGCTTTGGTATGACGTGCGTTACCGATATAAATAACGTGCGTGTCAATACTTACTTTGTTATCTTTATGTATCAACATACCGTCTTTGATAACGGCGTTGTTAAGGGTGAGCGTACCTTCCGATATAGCGTAAAGACCACCTGCTAAAGAAGAACTTGCACTACCGGGATTCTCAATATGGAGTTGTACGTCACCATCAAGAGTCAAAGAAGAAGTATGCATAGTAAATACTGCCCAACCGCTCAAGGTGTATATTTCACCACCGTTAAGGATAACGGTTGCATCATCGTGTGCGCGTACCGCGCTACCGTCTTTCTTGTTACGGATATTGACGTCTTCGGTAATTAACGTTGCGTTGTCTTCTACGAATATAGCACCATATGCCGATTGATCGGTATTCACATTTTCGTTACTATAAATCAAACTACCATTCTTAATCGTTAGTTCGTGTTGAACAGTTACGCTAATCCAAGGTATGGTGTTAGTCATATACTCGTTGTAATTAGTTACGTTAATGGTGTAACCATTTAAGTCGAGTACGGTTTTGAAGTTTCCTTCGAACATTAATCTATGTTGATATATGATATCTGCTTCATAAATTGCATGAGTTATATTAGCCGTTAACTTAATGTAGCTATTACGTAGGTTAACTGCGTTAACTAACGACGTATAGGTGTTAACAAGAGTGTATTCTTCCCATATTGCATAGAAGGTTACGTCGCTTTCTACTTCGTATTCTTCACCGGGCAAGTACCAAGTGCCATAATTATCGTTAGTGGTAGACCATGCCTTGAATACTTTGTCGGTAGGTGCGGTGAAGTCACATTCGGGTAGAATAAATCCACCGTATTGTTCGGTTTCGTCCGCCATAGTACCGCCACCGCCGTTAGCATCGAAGCTTACGGTGTAGGATACCCAATTTATATAAAATTCTTCACTTGCGAGAACTTCGGTATCTTCTACGTATGCTACTACTTTATATTTGTAAGAGCCGATACCGCTATAAGGTTCGTCAATATCAATATCTTCTACTTGATTAGCATCAATAGGCGTCATATATTCGTAAACACCAACTACTTCCCATGCTTCGTCAATATATCCCAAAATCTCGTATTTGGTTACTGCAAAATCAACCGCCCAAGCTACGTTAGAACTACATTGAGTGAGTAAGGTTTCGCCCATAGGTACGGTGGTGAAAGAGTAAGAAGCGGTATTTGCCCAAGTAATGGTGAAGGTTTCGCTATAGAACGTGCTTCCGCCAACGCTTGCTCTAATTCTAAAATTACGAACCATTTCGTCTTCTATTGCACCTATAATCAAGTAATCTTGCTCGGTAATACCCATTGCGTGTTCCCAAACGCCTGCGCTTATTTCGGTTTCTAGTGCCAAAGTCGTTGCTTCCGCCGACAAACCAAACTTAACTACAACGGGAACGTTGAGCGGAGCGGTAATATTAGTGGGGTGCTTAACGAATACGTTTTCCACCCATATTACGGTGAAAGGATCGCTATAATATTGGTTACTGTACGCGTCAAATGCGTTCAAGCGGAAAATTCTTTCGCCCGACCAACCTACCGCGGGACAATCAATAGTTCCGCTAGTAAGAGTGTTCTTCGCGGGTGCGGGGCTTGCAAGAATACTAAAATATTCCCAAGATGAGCCGATGTAGCACTGAACGTTGATTTGCGTAGCGTCAACGGAAAGTTTGTAATCAAATACGTATTCGTCACCCGACGTCAAAACGGTATCGGTGGGTGCAACCGTGAAAGGTACTTGCTTCCATATTGCAAATATTGCAAGGTCTTCGGTAAGAGTGTAAGCGGAACCGGGCATTTTTTCTTCGCCTAATTCGCTACCTATCGCCCAATGCGAGAATACTTTACCTTCGGGCGCGGTAAACGTACATTCGGGAAGTACGTAGTTACCAGTTTGACCTTCTATAGTGATAGGCAAACTCGTACCTTCGTTAAGTCCACCGTTAGGCCATAAGGTTACGGTGTAGGTAACGGGAAGTTTTTTCGGGCTTTCGGTATAGTTACTGTTTCTTAAAGCATTTAACGTGCCGTTGGCATATGCTTGAACTCTAAACGTCCAACCTTCGCTAGGGTTGTTACCCGAAAAGTCGTATTGAGTAATGCTCGTTCCTACGTTGATGCTTGTAACGCGACCATTGAAGTCGTATAAAGCAATGGTAAATCCAATAGCACCTTGTACGTCGTCCCATTCTGCTATACTTCCGTCCCATCTCAAATTATTGGGGCTTTCTAATTTATCTACGTTGCTTACGTAGTAGACTTGAACGAAATCGCTACTTACCGATACGCCTTGGGGTTTAAGGATAAATCTATAATTGCCCGAATCGAATTTTTCGTTATTCATATTTGTTAATGCGTTAACAAAAGTGTAAGTCGTTGACCAAGTAAAAATTTCGTAACCGTTAGGTTGTGCTAGTACTACGTCGTAACCCGTTGCGCCCGTTACTTCATCCCAACTAAGTATTCCACTGTCGCTAATAGTCATATTGAACGAATTGTTAGATTCTACGGGGGTGATATATTCTACTCTAGAACCTTTTGCAGGGCTTTCTGCGTAATTACTATTTCTCTTTTCGTTAAGGGTACCGTTAGTCGCAGCTTGTACTCTAAACGTATAACCGTCTTCGGGACTAAAACTAGAAAAGTCGTAAGAAGTGTTGTTTGTGAAGAATACTCCGCTTTCGCTTCCTTCGAAGCCAAATAATTGTACGTAGTAGCCTACTGCACCGACAACTACTTCCCATTCTGCAACGTTGCCATTCCACGCTAAGTGTTGGGGAGCTTCTAGTTTATCTACGTGGCTAACGTAGTAATAAATCATAGAATAAGTACCGCCTACTCCTTGCGGTCTCACTTCTACCATATACTCATTAGAGTCGTATTTTTGAGAATCCATATTGGTTACTAACTGCAAAAAGGTATTGTTAGTATCCCAACTATTCACTTGAGATCCGTCGCGTAGCAACAACGAAACGTTGTATCCCGTTGCGCTCGTTACTTCATCCCACCTAAGCATTCCGTCTGAATCAATGCTCATATTGATAGCATTATTTGAGTCAACCGGAACTAATTGTCTTTCTGCATTCGCAGTGTCGGCACTATGCGAAAACGCCATAGTCGCACCAAGCATTACCGTGAGTGCAACCAAAATGCCGATAAAGATATTTAACGATTTAGTTCTCATCTTTGTGTACTTCCTCCTTGTGAAAAGTTACAATAATTATTATTATTGTACCTACTTACTACGCGCACACGCAAGGGTGAAATAGGGTGAAATAAGGGTGATAGGCGGTGATTTTTGCCAAATCACCGCCTATCACCAATGAAATTTGCTTTGCTAAGCAAGTGAAATACACTCCGTGTATGAAATTCGCTAACGCGAGTGAAATTTGCAACTGGGTTGCAAGTTATGGACAGCAAACCGCTGGTATTGTTTGCCTAACGGCAAAGCGATATATTCGCGTTGCGTGGTGAAGTTTGCTCTAGCGAGCAAGTGAAGTTATCTTTGATAGTGAAGTTTTGCTTAATGCAAAGTGAAGTTTTGTTTTGCAAACAAAGTTAAGGATAAAATATAACTTGCCTAACGGCAAAGCGATATATTCGCGTTGCGAATGCGATATGTGTAAATTGTATTTACACGCGATATGTTTGCTTACCTAAACGCGATATAATCTCACAAGTGAGATTGTTAAGGATAAAAGATACATAAAATAGTTATAACTAACAAGCCCACGATATTTTGTGGGCTTGTTAGTTATTTTTTATTTCATGAATATAGATTTTTAATCTTGTCTACGCATGAGAAGTATTTTATTATTCTGCGTCCGACTTAAGAAGTTCATTACGTAATCTATCCGCGTCTTTACGTACAAAGTAAATGGGTATGAACGCGAATACTGCGATAATAGAAGCGGCTAAGAAAATTTCGAAAGGCGGTAAGTAGTCAACGCTATTGTTATCGACTTTCATAAGGTTAATTATCATAGTGATTAACGGTCCTATTAACATAGGTACTAGTACGCTAAATACCATTCTTACGCCCTGGAATCTACCTTCACTACCCTTAGGGATATAGTCTTGGAAACTTGACATAAGCACGCTACCGCCCGAAAGAAGTGCGCCGAGCATAAGCGTTCCTATAATCACCAAAACGTAAACGTAGCTGTTTTGTGGCATATATTTCATAAGATATATACCGAGCGTACTCAATACAACGATCACCACTAGGGGTATATAGAAGTGCTTTCTACCGAATTTATCGGAAATAATACCGCTTACACCGGTAATTACACCCGAAAGAACGATAACTATTGCCAAAGGCACGATAAAGTCCTTTATACCTAGCGTGTTAAGTATGAAGTTAATAAGATACGAGAAGAAAGTTTGTTGAGCAATACCCAAAATGCAACTTGCGGTTAGGCAGATATAAAGCATTTTGTTACTCTTGATAACCGACGGACGGAAGCCGTAGAAGGTTTCTTTGAGATAATTAGGATTGCTATTCTTTACAACGTTGGGTGAATCTTTCAATATAAATATAGCAACGATACCCGCAACAATGGGGAATATTCCTAATATAATAAAGAATAGCGCGTTAGATTCGTTTTTCGCATCATAAAGGAACGTTGCTAGCACGAATACTATAATGAAAGCGAGAATACTGAATACCGAGTTAATTGCATTGACCTTACCGCGGTTAGTCGTGTCGGTAACGTCTATTACCCACGTAGAATATGCAGCGTCGTTAGCGGTAGAGCCGAAGAAAGTCATAATGCAGTCAAAAACAACGAGTAATGCTGCAACTAAACCGATAGATTTAGCCGACGGTGACATCGGGATAGCGGCAAAAAGCATAATGGTAACACCCCAAGCGAGATAACCGTATGCAATGAAGGGCTTACGCTTACCTACTTTGTCTATAAACCCACCTGCAAAAATCGCAGTAGCGGTAGCAGTAATAGCGGAAAGCCAAATCATAAGAGTGCTTACTATCGTCGCTAAATCTTGACGGTGTACGTTAGAGAAAATGTCTTGCGCGAGAGTCGCAAAATACATATTTTCTACCGACCAAGCAATTTGTCCTATCAAACCAAACAAAAGGCAACAGGTCCATACTCTACCACTTAATTTAGTCGTGGTCTTACTAGCAGAAACGTTATTATCCATAAATATTCTCCAAAAATAATTTATCTATATTATTCTACCATATAATAAGCAAATTTTAACAAAATATTTGCATTTTGTTAAAAAATTAATATAACTGTCAATATAAAGCTAAAAATACTATACCGACAATTAATTACTCCCATAATTTTCTTTGAATTTACAAACCCGCGAAATCTCGCGGGCTTTGTAAACTTAAATTTTCTTCTTAATAACTAACTATCCTTGATTCAGCAATAAAATCTACAATAGGAACACCATCAATACGTGCATTTGTCAATAATTATTTTAGACGTTTGTTTTTGCTCATAAAAAAGACCAACGTTTCTGTTGGCCTTTTGTTAGCATAATTTATTTTTAATCTTTATTTTCTTCGCTTGGCGTTTGGTTTTGTTCTTGCGCTATTGCCGTTTGTTTGGCGTTGATTTCGTCGATTTCTTGTTGCATTTGAAGTTTTTTTGCTTCTTTGTGGGCTTTTTTTAGCTTTATGCTATCGCGAAGTTTCTTAAAAAGCGTGAAGGGGATCTTTTTCTTCTTGCATACAAGGAATTTGATAAGGACGTACAAGCCGAATACTGCGCCGATTATTAATAGGTACGGTAGTACTGCAACAAATGCGGTTAGTAAGCCACCGAAGAATACGCCTACGCTGTTACCGCTATCTAGTAGAGTGTCGCCTAATTCGTCCCAGAAAGTGGGCTCAACGTATTCGCCTTCTTTATATATGGATATAGTGACGGTGGAATAGTCGGACTTTTTCTTGTAATTATCAAGTTGTGTGGTGTATCTATCTAGGTCGTAAGCGACGTCGTAGAGTTGTTCTCTTACTTGAAGGCTCTCTTGAACTGTTAGCGTACCGCTATTGAGTAAGGTTTCTAGATAGGTGTATTGCGCTTGCAAAGCGTTCTTCCTAGCTAGCACCGCGGTATATTGCTCGGTGATATCTTCACTCGTTACCGTTTTGTTATTTACCTTGCCTTTTTCGGTAACCGAATTGACGAATTCGTCAAGTTTCTCGGTGGGTACTCTTAGCGTGCATCTATAATAGCCGTTGTTACCCGTATAAGAGGACTGCTCATATCCGCCTAGCGCGATTAATTTTTCTTTTATCTCGCTTACAGCCTTGCTACCTTCTTTAACCGTAAGAGCAATATCAACGTAGTACACCATCATTCTATCGGTGGTGGTTACTATTGGGCCGTCGTCACCTGCTACGCTATCGTTGGTCGTACCTTCGGACTTATCGTAATCACCGCCTATGCTAGGTGCAGAGCCCGGTGCGCCGTTGTAGTTATCGCTTGCGCTAGAACAAGCAACCGCGCTAATCAGTACTATTACAAGAATAATTACTACGGATACTTTACACAATATCTTCTTCATAATATACCTCCGTTACTTAAAGTCTATTGCCTTTTCCTTATATTATACTTAAAGCCTATTCTACGAAAATCTTGGTAGATTTTACCTTGCCCGAAAGGATATCGGTGATCTTATATTTACTATTAGCAATATATACGGTAGTGCCGTTCTTGACAGGCTCTTTTACGTATTCAAGCTTCGCTCTTGCTCCGTGTGCGCCTACGCGTGACGCGCCGTCACAGAAGTTTTGGTAATATTCGATATGCTCGATTACTTCGTAAGAATCTTTACCTTTTATTTCGGTAATAAGGGTATTCTTGTCGTTCTTGTCGCGATATATTCCGTCTACGCCCGTAAGTATAAGCAAATTCTTAGGTTTTACTAAACAAGCAATTTGGCTAGCGGTTTCGTCATTATCTACGCATTCTACCGCTTTTTTGTGTGCCGAGCGAAGAGCTTTTATTTCCATTTTGCGGACTTCTTCGTCACTAACGGGATCGTTGTAGTTGATAATGGGTATTGCGCCTTGGCTTTTGCAACGTAAAAGCATATCTTTAAGGTGCTTACGCTTTGCTTCGTCGTTAAGGTGATAGTGCTCTAAAAGTAGTTGTCTAAGAGAATATTTGCTTTCAACGAACTGTCTATATTGCGTCATAAGTATAGATTGACCTTGCGCGCAGTAGTCCGCTTTTATCTCTTCGCTATTGCCCTTTAGTTCTTCACCCGTGCGCTTGATATAGTCTAGTCTGCCTATTTCGGCAGCACCGCTCGTTATCCATATCATACCGGGCTTAAGGCACCTACTTATTCTTGCGATAATGTTATAGTCGATATCGTCGTGTTCGTTATTAATAAGCGCCATACTGCCTACTTTGCCCACGAGTTCTACGTCAAAATTCATTTTTTTCTCCCAAAACTGTTATTTGCTCTTGTTCATTTCGGTTTTGTAACCATTTTTTCTAAACGGCTTTGAACAGTTTCAATTTATCGTTGTGACAGAGCCGTTTTTACTAAAAAAGGCCGTCTTTAGAGAATACCCCTAGTTAGACAGCCTTTTTTGTTTGTCAATTATTATTGTGCGTCCTTTAGTTCGTCGATAAGAGAATTGTAGTTCTTTTCGTTACGTACGGTGTGACTTTCTACGGTTTCTTCGCTTATGTCGGACTTCCAAGTGTTGTACTTGTTGGTCTTAGCGGTAGAAAGTAGATTTTCTTCGATGGTTTCGTTCCAGGTCTTGCCTTCAATGTCAAGAGCGGTATCGATACCAATTCCGCCGTAAGTATCAACGGTTACGTTTTGTAAAGGTGCAAAGCATACGTACATGATGTGTTGACCGTAGTCGGTGAATGCGTTGCCGGTTAGGTCGCCACTTGCGATGCTATCGTTACCAGAGCCGATAACCTTGCCGTACTTGGTAAGAAGATTGTAGTATACTGCTAGTCCGGTATCGGTGAAGTCTTGGTACCAACCATTTTCCATTTCGCCTGCGCTTACTAGATATCCGGATCCGTTTAGGCTACCGCTATCGTCGTTATAGACGGTCATCATAACTTTGAACGCTTCTAGATAGGTAGCGTAGTCGCCTGCTGCGTATGCTTCGTTAAGAGCAGCGGTGATGTTAACGATAACTTGTTCTGCGGTTTCTGCTTCCCCGAATACGTCTGCACCGGTGTATTCTTTTTCTTCATCGTATTCGTCGATGTAAGACTTAAGTTGGGGATTGGTCTTAATGAAAGAAACCATCTTCTCGATGAACATTATCTTTTCTTCATCGTCAAAGTCTGCGATAATGCTCTTAACTGCGGTGCTTAATCCGTCAACGTTGTCGAAAGAAAGTAGGATATGCGCTACGTAGAACATATCGATAGTATAACTTCCGTCGTCGTTAAGGTGAGCGTAGCTTACGTAGTACTTGCCGTCTTTTTCGCTAACGTACTTGGTGTTATAAGCAGTTACGTTATCGTCTGCGTCAAGAGTGAATAGACTAGCGTATGCTTTGTTGGTAGGATCTACTTCGTAGGTGGTGTTAGCTAATGCTTCTACGGGTACGTAATAAACACCGCTTAGGTCGTTCTTGATAGTTTCGAAGAACTTCTTAACTTGTTCCTTATAGCTTAGTTTTTCGTAATTAGCTTTGTCTTTGCGTACGAGAATTTCGTATTCATTAGCTACGTCGGTAGCGTCTACGGTTACGTCCAAAGTAACTTCATGTTCAAGAGCACGATTAACTGCGCTTTCGAACTCTGCATCGTAGTAATATTTAAGTCCATTGTAATATTTGTAGCTTACGTATTCAACGCTATCTTCACCGGGGTTCTCGGGAACGAAGTTAACGGAGTTCTTAGCGAGCATGTTACGTAATTGACGATATGCGTCTTTTTCTACGTTGTCGGCATACTTCTCAGGATTGGTATTGAACATAACTCTAACCAAATCTTTCATTTCTTCAGTGTGGTTAGCGGTGTCTAGCCAAGTAGCCTTGTCAACGTAACGAAGAGTTTCCATAACGTCGTCTTCTTCTTCGTCAACAACAATCTTAGAACGAGGAGCAACTAAATTATAATCAACTGCTTCGGAAGTAAAGGATATTACTTCGTAGCCTTTGCCGTTCTCTTCAGTAACTTCTGCATATTGTCTTCCGCTAAATGATACGGTAGCGGTCTTAACGGTAACGTACTTACCTACGAAGTCAGCGTCTTCCTTGTTAGCGGTGGTGATTTGGGTAGCGTCTGCAGGTACGTAAACAACCTTGCTATCTTCACCCTTAGTTAAAGTAACTTTTACGTAAACTTTTTCTGCCTTAAGGTCGGTGGTTTCTTCATTAGCGTCGTCTACTACTTCGCTAGTATAAAGACCGTCTGCAAAAGTTTCGGTTTCGCCGTCAACGACTTTCTTAGCGATAGCTACGCTGTCAACGAAGTATCCTTCTAGATAAAGACTGCTGATTTCGTTGTTAGCGTCGCTAGTTTCTCTATCTTTTTCGTCGTCGGTACCGTCTGCGATATAGTCGTCAAGAGCCTTTTGAAGTTCGTCATTAACGCCGGACATTGCTTCATAACGTTCTGCAATGGTGAGTACGCCTTCGGGAACTAAAGTCTTGCCATAAATAGCTTGATATTCGTCGGTATTGCAATACAATGCGTTAAGTCTACCGGTAGCGTTAGCTTTTACAAGCAATTCTCCCATAGCAGCGATGGTTTGATACTTTTGAGTAATCATGTTGTCGAGAGAGGATTCTAGCAAAGCTTCGATATCATAGTTATAAGCACTGCCGTATTGCGCATAAAGTTGCGAATAGTAGTTAATTACGTAATTAACGGTGCTAATAAGTTCTCTACGAGTAATGTCAAGGGAAACTTCGTAATCCCAATCATTACCAAGAACTTTGACTTCGTTGCCGTATTCTTCAACTAGGTCTACGGTTACGGTAGCCATTATTCTGTTAGCCTGTCTTTCTTCATTGACGCTGATTAGCGAGCAACTAGACAGTACGATGCTACATACTATACAGATAGCTAGTAGCAATACAATAAGCGATTTCTTCTTCATTTCTATCTCCTTACGAAGGTTGATTTTCTTTCTTACGCGCGTACGCGAAAAAACGCGCCATAACGCTAGTCTATAAGAGTATACAACACCTTAAACGGAAAATCAAGCAAATTTCTATAAATATATATTATACGTGCGCGTGATTTTAGGCAAACTTTATTCACCCGTAAACGCGGTTTCTATAAAATTCTTGACGAGTTTTATGCGTTTTGACTGCTCCATATTCTTGAATCTAAACACAACGTACGGTGGTGTAGACGGTGCCAAAACTGCGTCTTTTTTGAACTTTTCTAACGCAAGGAAGAGTTTTTCGTCTTGCAAAATACTACTATCGGCAAAATAGACGGCGACTCCGCTTTCGCCGATAACCACCTTCTCTACACCCATCTTCTTGCCGAAGTTCTTCATAATGCCCACTCTTATCACGTTCTTGAGCTCTTCGCTTTGACCGTAAAGACCGCTTATTTGTTCGTAATATTTTTGACCTTCTTCCGAACTCTCTAGCATAGAAACGGTACGATAGACCGCAACGCGTGCTTTTTGATCGGTGATATAGTTTTCTTTCAAGGCAAAATTGCCGTCGATTTTTAATTCGGGCTCTTTGTAATGCTTTACTTCTTTACCTTGCGCTTCGTCAATGCCTTCTTTTATGAGTTTTAGATACATTTCGTACCCGACTTTTTCCATTTGTCCGTGTTGTTCGCGTCCTAAGATATTACCCGCACCGCGGATTTCTAGATCGCGCATAGCAATTTTGAACCCACTGCCGAGTTCGGTATTACTCATAAGCGCATCGAACCTTTTTATCGCTTCTTGCGTAAGAACTTTGCCTTCTCGCACGGTAAAATACGCGTAAGCAAGGACGTTACTTCTCCCCACTCTACCGCGAAGTTGATAAAGTTGGCTTAGCCCTAGTCTATCGGCATCGATTACGATAAGAGTGTTGGCGTTAGGTAAATCAACGCCGTTCTCTATAATGGTAGTGGATACGAGAACGCGCGCATCGCCGTCGTAAAAACTCTTAATCGCGCTTTCTAGCCTGCTTTCTTCCATTTGTCCGTGTGCATAGACCACTTCTACGTCGCTAGGAAGCAAGGAACAAACTCTATTGTAAAAACTCTCTATTCCCTGCACCCTATTATAAAGTATGAACGCTTGTCCACCGCGTGCAAGTTCTCTATTTAACGCATCGGTGAGAAGTTCGTCGGTGTATTCGGTAACGTAAGTTTCTACCGGTAAGCGGTGCTTAGGGGGTGTCTCTAACGTACTAATATCGCGTATTCCACTAAGCGACATATGTAAAGTACGTGGGATTGGGGTTGCGGAAAGGGAAAGCACGTTGACTTTGTTGCGGAATTCTTTTAATTTCTCTTTATGTTCAACGCCAAAACGTTGTTCTTCGTCAAGTACGATAAGGCCTAGGTCGTAAAAAACTACGTCTTTGCTAAGTATTCTATGTGTAGCAACTACGATATTGCTTTCGCCACTCTTTATTCTCTCTAACGATTTCTTTATTTGCTCTTTGGGTACAAAACGCGAAAGAAGTTCGATTTTTAACTTAAACTTGTTCATTCTTGCAAGCAAAAGGTTGTAGTGCTGTTGTGCAAGAACGGTAGTGGGTGCCAAAAACGCCACCTGTTTACCTTCTATAACCGTCTTAAAGATAGCTCTTATAGCAACTTCCGTCTTACCAAAACCAACGTCACCGCAAAGTAGCCTATCCATTATCTTGCCACTCTCCATATCGCGCTTAATTTCGCTAATAGCTATAAGTTGATCGTCCGTTTCGGTAAATTCAAAGTCGTCTTCAAGTTCTTTTTGCCACGGGGTGTCTTCTTGATAGACGTACCCTTTTTTCATATGGCGCGAGCGATAAATGTCGAGTAAATCGATAGCCATCTCTTTTATGCTATTCTTTACTCTGTTCTTGACGCGCTCAAACTCCGCTCCGCCTAATCTATGCAAGGTGGGATTATCCCCACCGTTGTATTTTTCTAACGTATTAAGTTGTTCAGCAGGTAAATAAAGTTTGTCGCCACCGCGGTACAAGACAACGTAGTAGTCTTTTTCGCCCGAAGACGTCTTAAGTCTTTGCATACCGTCGCTTATACCTATACCGTGCTTTTCGTGAACAACGTAGTCGCCCTTATTAGGTAATTCGAACGCGGCGCGTTTGCGCCTATCGCTCTTCTCTGAAAAAGTTTTACGCGAAATATCGTTGATACCTATTATCACCGCTTTTTCGGTAGGATATTCAAAGCCGTATTTTACCTTGCCTATTTCTATAGTAAGGTCGGTATGATTATCAAACCCAACTTTTATACCAAAATCGTGCTCGTTAAAGGACTTAACTAAAGCGTTAAGCATATTGTCGTCTTTTGCGTAAACTCTAACCTTAACTCCCCGCACCATCCATTGACGGAGCGTGACGAAAAATCCTTCTATATCGTTATAGTAAGGGGGCAACGGTGAAGTCTTCAAATTGAATATCTCTTGCGGTTCAAAAAAGCTTATTCTTCCGCTAATTCTCGAATAGCCCAAAATGGCTTTGTCCCACAATTTTAGGTCTTCGTAAGTAAGAATATTGTCGTAGTGTGCTACGGCAAGTTTTTTGCCGTCGTACAGTGCGTCTACTCTATTTTCAAAAGCTTTGCGGACGAGTTTAAGTTTGTCTTCCGTCTGCCTTACGTCGTCAAGGATAAGCACCGCTCCGTCGTCAAAGTAAGAATAGATACTTCCTTGCAAGTCGCCTAGGTAGGGAATAACCAAAGTGTTAAGGGGTGAAGACGGATTGAGTTCAAAGTCACTCATTATTTCGCTAATAACTTCGCTCAGTTCTTTACCAACGCCTTTCTTGGCTTTAAGTAAAGCTTTTAGGATACCGTCTTTATATTCTTGGGGTACTATAATGTCGGTTGCGGGTAAAATTTCTATTGACGGTATTTCTTTATTGGATAGTCTTGTTTCTAACGAAAACGTAGTTATTCTCTCTACTTCGTCACCAAAAAAGTTAACTCTATACGGTGTGTCGCTACCTACGGGGAATACGTCTAGCACGTCGCCAACGATTCGATAAGTTGCTACGTCTTCAACGCTATCAACGCGCTTATAACCTATCTCGGGTAGGATATTGATTAGGTAGTTAAAATCAACTTCGTCACCTTTTTTTAAGGTAAAAAGTCTATCTTGAAGAATCTTCTTATTGGGGAAGAAATTGAGTAAATTCTCACAAGTAATTACCACACCGTCAAGGCGGTTGTTGACAAGGTCGGCAAGGATTTTTATACGCTCTTGTAAGAACGCGTAGTTACAAGATTTTCTCTTGATAAGTACGTCTTCTTTTTCGGGCATAAGTGCGTACTTTTTGTTAGAATATTCGGTAAGTCTATCGTAGATTTTTTTCCCTTCGATATAGTCGCCCGCTACGTAAAGGAAGGGCTTTTTTAATAGGCTAGCAAGATGTCGTCTATTGTTGGGCGCAACGAAAAAAAGCAGCGTTTTTTTATTCGCGCTGACTTTATCAATGATCTCTTTTATTCTTCCTTGGTTGAAGTCAAAAACGTTCATTACTTAATAACGTTACCCTCTCTTAATAGTCTATCAACGTCGCCCGTACCCATATACTCGATTATTAGGTCGGCGATTTTTTCTATGCTTTCTGAAAAATGCTTCTCGTCCTCTTTTGGGATGTTGGATAGTACGTAGTCTTTTAGGTCGTATCCGCCTTTGCCTACGCCCATTCTCACTCTCGTGAATTCTCCCGTGCCGATATGCCCTATGATACTACGCATACCGTTGTGCGTGCCTGCGCTACCACTCTTACGTACGCGCACAGAGAATCTATCAATATCTATATCGTCGTAAATAACGAGTAAGTCGCTTACCTCTTGCTTGTATTTACTAAGTAAGCTCTTAACCGCTTCACCGCTATTGTTCATATAAGTAAGGGGCTTAGCAAGGACGATTTTTGGATTGTTCTTAACGATAGAAGTAAGCGAAGAACATTCTAATTTATTCACCTTCTTGCCTAGTTTGTTAGCGATAGCGTCTATTACTTTGTATCCCATATTGTGAAGAGTGTTTTCGTACTCAACACCGGGGTTACCTAGTCCAACGATAATCATCAGTCTTTCCCTCTCTTTTGTCTAAAAAAATCTTGCATAATTTTTAGCACTTCTTCTCTTTTTATTCCCTTCTCTACTACCACCTTATGATTGAACTTCGGTTCGTCAAGTAGATTGTATACACTTCCGCAACAACCCGTTTTGGGTTCTTCTAATGCGTAAATTAGTTTACCTAACCGCGTATTAATGATAGCACCTGCACACATAGCACACGGTTCTAACGTGACTAGCATAGTGCAGTCGTATAGGTATTTTGTATTA
Source organism: Clostridia bacterium (assembly GCA_045535785.1). Taxonomy (GTDB): domain Bacteria; phylum Bacillota; class Clostridia; order Christensenellales; family DTU072; genus CAG-1782. Next base: position 124,407 of record JAZSMH010000064.1, on the reverse strand, counting down.
AGTATTTTTTGCGCTTTTTTGAGAGCTTTTAGCTCTGCGTGGCTAGTAGAATCGTTATCTTGTATCTTCGTGTTATGCTCTTTTACTATAACGTTACCATCGCCGTCAACGATAATGCACCCTATGGGCACTTCGTCTTCTTGGTAGGCTTGTTTTGCTTCGTTAATAGCAAGTTGCATTAATTCTTCCACTTATTCTTTCTCCTAGTTTACACAAAAGTCTAATGCTACCTTTATGCTTATTGATAAGTAAATCTAATCTATCTTCAGGATACGGGTGTCCGTACTTTTCTTCGCCTATTTCTACCGTAAGCCCTAAACCTAAATAGTTAAGAGCGTAGTAGTCCTTTATCCCACCGGTAGAATCTTCTATTCTTCTCAATTTATATCCAACGTAGTCGGCGTATTCTTTGGCTTCTTCGTAGTGGCGAAAATTACTTTCGTACCCCCAATATACTTCTTCCCCTAAAGAGTGGTAACAAACGATTAGCGCGTAATTACGCTTTAATAATTCAATAATCGCTCTTGTTTCTTCCTCACTATTAGCGTCTTTGCCAATATAATTCGCGCTACTAGGGTAAGTTAGGTTATACCGCCCTTCACCCCAATCGGCATCAAAATTGACGTTAATATCCACTCCGCGCGCGTTGGCTTTCCACAAAGAAAAATCTTCGCTACCTTTGTTTATCTTCAATAATTGCTTACTTGCGTTTTCGTCCTTTACCGTATCAAATCCGTATTTAGCGAGCAATACTCCGTCTAGATTAGCGTAAGGTAGATAATCGAAGTTACAACCGTCTATCTCGCTTTTTTCACTTACTAACGCGTTAAGTAAAGTGCTAGTTATATGCTCTCTTGCGTGCACCGACGCTATAAGAAGTACTTTTGCATTCTTACCTATCTTCACTAGCGGTATATTCCTACCTAGGTAAGTTTTGCCTATTATTTCTACTTCGCCTAATTCTTTTAACTTACTTACTAATAATTCTTCTCTTTCCATATCAACAAGATATGCGGAAGAATTTTTTATATTCGGTTATTTATGGTAAGTTACGTTATTAAGAATAGTCATCGCTCTATAGAGTTGTTCAGCTAAAATTACGCGCATCAATTGGTGTGGGTAAGTTACTCTACCAAAAGATATCCTATGGTCGGCGAGCTTCTTTACCTTGTCACAAAGCCCTTCGCTACTGCCTATTACCACGCTTATCGTGCTTTTTCCGTTCAAGGCGGAATTCTTAATGATTTTTGCAATATCTTCGCTACTTACTAGCGTCCCTTGCACGTCGGTTACTACCACCGTACCAACTAATTTCTTAATTATTTCTTCCCCTTCTGCGTCCAAACTCTTTCCTTCGGCTAATTCGATTATTTTTACTTCTGCAAAGCGAGAAATGCGCTTTACGTACTCGTTAACCGCCTCGGTGAAGAATTTCTCCTTGAGTTTGCCTACGACGATTACGTTGAGTTTTATCATCTCATTATACCCCAAACGTAAGTAAAGAAAGTGGTAACTAGCGTTATTGCTATAGAACCGTATAGGAATGCGTATTCGTACCAAGCGGTGCGTTTCTTCACCTCGCCACGGTAATTAGCCGTCCACATGGGTTTACCGAACAATTCGTCGATATATTGCGCGCTATTGGGATAAAAATACGCACCCTCTTCTTCGGTTTCTATTTTTTCTACCTTGGGTACAAATCTATTGAGCGTCTTAAGAAGAGCAACGATTGCCGAAATAACTACCGCGGTAGAAATAATAAGGGTTATCCAATTACTGAAGAGTAAATCGTAAATTTTATTCTCTACTAGAGAATAAAGTCCGTTAACTTGATCGGAATAAGAGCTTATCACACTGAGTGCGTTGTTAATAAAGTGGATAATAACACCGGGGATAATGCTACGCGTCTTCATAGCTACGTATGCAAGGACAAGCCCTGCGCCGAAGGCATAACCCGTCTGCAAAATGAATTGATGTCCTAGTCCAAACAACGCAGCTAATAAGATAAGCGTTACGCGCTCGTCTTTGATTTTTGACAGCATACGCATACCTAGTCCGCGATAGGTAAGTTCTTCGAACATAGCAGGAAGAAGGGCGGTGCAAAGTAAATCCATAACGAGCACTTCGGGGCCTGAATAAATGGTGGTAACCGAATTAGCGGGGGTAAATCCCGTAATTATCATGATATTTTGCCACACTACCGACACGTTAACGATAAGCAAGTGTACCAAAAATCCAAGGACAACCGCTATAAAGTATACCATGAAGTTGAGTTTTGGCTTGACGTAAAACCCCTCGACAATGCTGTCTTTTACCCAAAACTTGTGCATAAGAAGGGGAATTACGCCCATACCTATCACTTGCACGAGAAAAGAAAATAGCCAATCGCCCACGTTGCTACTAACGTTGATTACGCTAAAAATTATTCTCATAATAACGAGAAACATCGTGGTTACAAAAAATATAGTACAATGTTTGAAAGTCTTAGACAAGCTTCCCTCCTACATAAAACTCAATGCCGTCGTTAGCGCCCAAGCAAGTCCTAGCACCGCAAGCAAAATAACGGTAAGAGTATCGAGCCTACCATTCTTACTATTATCGACTTTTTTTGAGGTTTTTATAAAGCCGAATATTGCGCCTACCATTACCACTAGACCTATCGCCATACTTACGCCGAGCACTACGTTATCCGTCCAAAATTCCGCACCCGTTATTTGCTCTAAAAATAGTGCGAGCAAATTGTTAACGAAGTGCATTACCATAGTTAAGGTAATATTGCGCGTAGCTACGTAGATAAATCCTAGTATCACGCCTAAGAAAAATTGGTGTACCGTTTGTGCAAGGCTTAAGTGTGATAGAGAAAAGGCTAGTGCGCACAAAAATATCGTCTTTACGTCCGATACTTCTTGCATACCGTCGCAAAATGCTTTGCGGAAGATAAGTTCTTCTCCGATAGCAGGAAGTACGCATATAATCAACGTACAAAGCACGTAATCGTACCAATATTCCATCGTAGGTACTACGGTGGTAGCATTGCTACCTATCATTGCTATACCCTTTTGAAGGTAAAAATTGGGCATTAGCGCAAAGAATAGCACACCCACTGCAAGAGCTATCGCTAATGGGTAATGAACGCCTTTTACGTTATCTTTTTTGAGTAAATCGGTGAATTTTTGACCATAGCGGAAGTAATTGACGCTAAAAACTCCGATATAGCCTATTTGCGGAATAAGATAGCTTAGGTAGATAAATAGATTTGTGTTTATATCTACGGTTGCAGCAACGATACTAGAGCCTAGCACGCTAACGCATAGTCCTATAGCATAACTTACCACCGCGAATTTTTGATCTATTACCCTTCTTTCTGCCATTATAATATTACCGTTTCTCTCTGCATAGCGACTTTAAGCGCTATATCCTTCTCGCTTATTCCATTTTTATTTAGGCACTTGACCGTCGTCCAGTATGCAAGCTCGCTTAAATTATTATTTTCGCTAATATGCGCGAGCATTATTTTTTTCGTACCGCCTTTTACCAAATCGTTGACGGTGAGTGCGGTTTCGTAATTATTAAGGTGACCTTTGTCGGACAGTATGCGCCTTTTTAACCTCTCGGGGTACGCTCCGCGCCTTAATAACTCCTCGTCGTGATTACTCTCTATCACTACTATATCCGAGCCCGCTATTTTGTTCATGATACCTTTACTTACGTAACCCGTATCGGTTACGTATCCTACCTTTTCTTTGCCGTCGCTTAATATAAATCCAAACGGCCTAGCCGCGTCGTGACTTATTGAAAAAGGTGTAATCTCGTAATCGCCTAAGGTAAAAGTGCTTTCTTCAATCTCTATCACCCTTTTTGCGTTGATAAAAGACCTATTTTCTACCGCGCGTAGCGTTTGATAATTACTAAAAAGCGGTATATGAAAAGTAAGGTCTTCTAGGCTTTTTACGTGATCGTTGTGTTCGTGCGTAAGCAAAATTCCGTCAATATCGTCGATACTCAAACCTATCTCGTTGAGTTTTTGCCTAGTAGCGCGTGGCGTTAACCCCGCGTCTATCATAATATTGCTTTTTCCGTTCGCTACGATAACGCAGTTGCCTTTCGACCCGCTACCTAGTGAATATATGCTTATCGCCATTTATACTAAACTAATTTTCTTTAACTAACGTTAATTTTGTTATAAATCAACCATTCTTTGTGACAGAGCCTTTTTTACAACAAAGGAATTTCTGCAAGGAAAATAACGTCTTTACGATTCTTTGCTTCCCCTTCTGCTAGCACGAAAGCTTTTGCAACCGTCGTACCACCCGCCATTCTTACTAACTCTTCTAGTGCTGCCAAACTTCCACCCGTGCTAATTACGTCGTCAACGATAGCAACTCTCTTGCCTTTCATTAACTCTACGTCATGCCTAGATAGATAGTAAGTTTGTTCACCTGCGGTGGTGATGGACTTAGCGGTTGTTTCTATACCGTCTTGCATGTATAGTTTCTTACTCTTACGCGATACGGCGTAGAACTTGTGACCAAGTTCTCTTGCTATGCAATGTGCTAGTTGCAAGCCTTTGCTTTCTGCGGTGAGAATTACTTCTGGTTCGTAAAGTTCTAATCTCTCTGCAAGGCATTTACCGCAATGTTCGGTCAATTCTTGCGCGCCGTGCAAGTTAAAAAACGCAATATTAAGGTTCTCGCCGATACTAAGTATGGGCAAGTCTTCTTTTCTTCCATTAATATCCACGGTATAATATTTCATTGTTAGTTTACCTCTTCTTTTATTGTTACTCTATCCGTTAGTTCTTCTCCGAACTTAACGTTCTCATCTACAACGAACGTCGTCGTATCGTTGTGAATAGCGTTTTGTTTGATTTCCGTTATCTTCTTACCAAGTAACGTCATAGTGGTTAGGTCTAGTTCGTATTCGTCGCCTAGATATTGGGTTAGTATCCAACTTCCCTCACCGCTATCTTCTACTACGAAGTCGCCAATTAAGTACGTGTCGGATACTATCTTGTCGCTTACGTCTATCCATTGTGCTTCGTAAGTACCTTTAGATGCGTTAGGTACTACGATACAAAAATCTTTGTTTTGCTCGTTAGCAACGTTATAGAACGCCATATTGCCGAGCGGATTGACAACGGAATTAAATATTACTACACGTACTAGGTTAACGCAGTTATAGAAAGTAGCGTTACCAATAGACGTAATGGTTGCAGGAATTGCTATTTCTTCAAGGCTACGGCAATTAAAGAACGTGTATTCCGATAGTTCTACAAGCGACTCCGATAGCACTACGTCGTATAATGATACACAGTCTTCAAAGGCGTATTTACCTACTTCTGCAACAACGTTGGGGATATGAATAATACCTAGCGACGTACAGCCTGCGAAAGCGTAATCGTTAATGGTAGTAACAACACAGTCGTCACTGAAAGTAACGCCCGTTATATGTTCGTTACCAAAATATTCGGCGATTGCAGTTACTGCATAATCGTAACCCGATATCTTGATATTCCTAGGAATAACGAGTTCTTTACTTTCGCCTAAATATGCCGTAAGCGTAACCGAATTGCCACCTTCGTTGATTTTGTAAGCAAATTGCTTATCTTCGGTAATACTGTTGACTACTACCGTCTTTTGGCTCCAACCCGTTGCGTTACGGTAAGAACCATATGCATTCTCGGGGACGTAGACCTTTAAGTGTGGGCTAGTGATACCGTTGAATACGTTACGGAACGATGCGGTAAGCGTTGTTGTTTCTGCAGTGATTTCTCTCATTAAGTAAACCGCACGTAGATTGATACAGTGATCGAAAGCGTAGTTATTGACGGCTTTTACGCTGGCAGGAATGGTTATCTCTTTTATCGCGGAATTTCCGAATGCGTACTCTCCTATGGTGTCGATACCTGCGTCTTCTGCGAACATAACGGTAGAGAGGTTGTTACAGCCCTCGAATGCGTGCGCACCTATAGAAAGTAGCTGATTGGGGAACGTTATACTCGTTAGACTAGTACAGCCCTCGAACGCGTTCTGCTGTATTGCTAGCGTAGGTACGTTGGGGGTATTGGCAAAATCGCTGAATACAAGTCCTGCATTGAGCGAAATACAGTTACTGAAAGCGTTGCTAGAAATGCGTGTTACCGTCCTAGGAATATTGATATCCGTTAATTGCGTACATCCACTGAACGCATATTCTTCTATCACGTCAAGGGTACTCGGCATACCTGCTACGTCGGTGATATTTACCTTGGTAAGCGACTTGCTATTCCTGAACGCGTCAGCGCCGATAGTCTTAACCGAAGTAGGAATAATTACTTCCGTTACTTTGTTGCTGATAACGTAGCCGTTAATGACGTTGGGGTTGCTGTTGTTCTCTCTACCCACTCTCACTACGCTATAGCTTATCTTGTTAATTATTACGCTCCTCGGGAATTCTACTACGCTCTTGTTGCCTAGATAGTTAATTACCGTAACCGTCTTATTAGTAGCGGATACTATTGCATACGCGAACTCGCCGTAAACGCCGTCGTCTACTACGTAGGTTTTTGCAATAACTCTATTTGCATCGTAGACGTAACTCCAATTGTTCTTATAGAGAGCGACGAAGGTTTCGGAAGGAACTATGATGGATAGCTTATTACAGTCTTCGAATACGTTGTTTATACCGTTCTCCACTTTGGTGATCGATTCTATACCGACACGGTTGGGATTAGGTCCAACGTAGTTGAGATAAATAGCTTCAAGATTGGTGCAACCGGCAAAAGCGCCTTCACCAATTCCCGTAACGTAGCAATTAAACTCTATATTGCGTAGGTTGACGTTGTTGCTAAATGCGTAGCTGTCGATATATACGTTAACCGCTTTTTTGATTTCGGTAGTGTCGTTTTCTTCATTCTCGGTGTCGGTAGTACCTTGATTGTCCGTACCTGTTCCTTGGTTCTCCGTGCTTGTTCCTTGATTGCTCGTGTTACCTATTCCCGACGAATTGATGCTGTCGTGCAAGAAGGTTACGCTGTTTAAATTCATTGCTTCACCGTCGGTAGAGCCGAATGCGTACTTACCTATCGCATTAACGGTTGTCGGGAAAAGTATGCTTTCTAGACTATGACAATTATTGAACGCATAATCGCCGATGCTTACCAACGTTCCGTTATTAGGAATTTCTACCGTTGTGAGCTTGGACAAATTCTCAAATGCGTTGTTGCCGATTTTTTCTAGACTTGCGGGTAAAATGACGGTATCTAGGTTAACGGCGTACGTGAACGCTCTCGCGCCTATTACTTTTATGCCTTCGCCGATGGTAACTTTATTGACAAATTGACCAAACGCATACTCGCCGATGCTTTCTACTATGATATCCTCGCTTATTTGAGAATTAATTACCACTTCGATATCGAGGTCGGTACCCAAATATGCGATAAGCTCGTACTTACCTATATCCGTTTGTTCAAGGACGTATTTTTCATAATCGGTTACTGCGCAAATATTGTCTACTGCTATTATTTGTGCAATATGGCTACGCCAAATACTATCCATACGATAAAGCTTTGCCGAAGCGGATGGTACGAAGAAGTATATACCGTCGATAACTCCGCTGAACGTATTAGCTTTTATTGTAGGCACTTCTTCGCTATTTAATATCAAATAAATCAAGCGATCGCACTTATTGAACACGTAGCTTCCCATACTCTCAATACTTTCGGGTAAGGTAGCTTTTACTAACGACCGACAACCCTCGAATGCGTTGTTATCGATAATCTTAACGCCGTTGTTAATCGTCAAGTTATATAGAGAGGTATTAAATGCGAAGGCAAATATGCCTATATTCTCTACACTGCCAGGAATTTCTAATTCTACAAGACTAGTTGCGTTACTGAACGCGTAATTGCCTATACTCGTCAAATTACCGTTCTCTACGAAGGTGAGCTCGCTTAACGCGGAGCATTGATAGAAGGCGTAACTGCCGATATTGTTGACGCCGTCGCCGATATACACGCTTTCTAGTCCGATACAGTTACGGAATGCAGATTTACCGATATTCTTAATTCCGCCCGTTATGCTTACCGATTTTAGAATGGTGTTGTTCATGAACGCACCGTCCGATATAGCGATTACTTCGTAAACGTCTTCTTCCACGTTTATTGTGCCATCGATAACGAGGTTCTCTTCTTCACCTAGATATCCGCTGATCGCGTACTTGTTAGAATTGAGCAACGTGAGGACGTATCCGCCACTGACTACGGTGTGTGCAGATATATTGTCGATACCCCAATAGTTCTTGTATTGATCTACGTAATCTTTGGCAACGTAATAAGTAATATTACCAATACCTTCGAAGGCTAATTCATCTACGTCTATTACTCCGTCGTAAGCAATAACGAGGCTCATCAACAGCACGTTACCATAAAATGCGCAATTACTTATCGTAGTGACGTTGCTTTCTAGCGTAAATACCGCGCCTTCTTTACCTGCAGGATAGAATACGAATTCACTCTTATCCGCACTGTAAAGCACCTTTTCTCCGCTATCAAAATAGTAATTCGCGTGGTCTACCGAACGTTCAACGAAGTTGAAATTGGTAGAAAGCGAAGTTAGTCCCGCGCCAAAACCAATACCAAGTGAAATCACTTCCCCTTCCATATCCAAGGTAGAAAGTTTCGTATTAAGTGCAATAGCAAAATCATCTACGTCCAATTTACCCGTTGCCTTTAGCGTAAGTGAAGTGAGATCGTTTTCAACAAATGCGTTCCTACCTATTTTTAAATCTCCGTCAAATTCAATCGACGCGCTAGTGAGTCCTGCATTAGCAAAAGCTTCGCTACCGATGGTAGATACGGTCGTAAGCGACAATTCTTTTATTGCACTGTTATTAAACGCCAATTCACCTATTTTTGTAATTGCTTCGTTGAACGTAACGTCCGTTAAGAGCGTAGTGTCCTTGAACGCGCCGTTGCTTATTTCGTTAATATTGCCGAGAAATTCTACTCTAGTAAGCTCTTTCGTATTGAAGAACGAATATTCACCGATAGCGGTTATACGGTCAATGAAGCTGAACGATTCTATCTTCGTCGACTCGAACGCGTTGTTTCCTATGGTAAGCGGTAAACCGATATCGCTTATATCGACGTTCTTTATAGCGCTGTTGGCAAAAGCGCCCTTCTCTATAGCAACCAAATTGTCGGGAAGAACGATAGTATCTAGATTAATCGCTTCGCTGAACGCGTACTCGCCGATGGTAAGAGGCTCGTCGTCAATTTCACCTAAGAACGTCACCGATTCTAACTTCGTCTTAAAGAACGCGTAGTCGCCTAGCTTAGTTACGTAGGACGGAATGGTGACGTTTTCTATAGCGTAAGCGCCTTCGAATGCGCGTGCGGAAATTTCTAACCCGCCGCTTACCGTTCTATCTTCTACGTCGCCGAAATATACGTTCTTTAATCTCGTGTCGCCGTTAAATACTCCTTCGCCGAATACAGTCAAATTAGAAGGTAAATAAATTTCGTACAAATAATGCACGTGAGCAAATGACTCCTTGCCCAAAGTTATTGCATTCTCTCTTTCGTTAAATATTACGTCCGTTACGTTGACGTCGTAAGCAAAAGCACCTTCGCCTATATCGGTTACTCTTGCAGGAATTACGATTTTCTTAAGTCTTGCGTTACCGTAAAAGGCATAATCGTCTACAAGTAAATCGGTTACGTCACCGTCGATGATATTGAAGGAATACAACTGATAATTGTTCATGAACGCGCCCTTTCCTACGCGCCATACTCTCGTAGGAATGGTGATATTCTCTACTAGCGTTTCGCTAAACGAATAGTCGTCTATATTAAGCCCGTTGTCACTATAATCATCGTATTCGTTGTTGATGACGTATCCCACGCAACCGTCGAATACGTAGGTATCGTCTAGTTCGTACGATGCTATTTTACTTTGATAGAATGCGTACTTACCTATTCTCTTGACTCTATACGTAAACGTTGCAGAAATAAGGTCGCTCTTAAAGAACGCGTAGTCGCCTATATCTATGAGCGTAACCGCTTCCGTCCCTTCTATTACGGCATTCTTTAAGAAAGCGAGTTTTTCTATCGTAGTACCTGCAAAAGCATATCTATCTATGATAGAAACGTTAGCAGGGATATTCACCGTAACGAAAGATTTTGCGGTAGGATAAGCATAAATTGCACGCTCTGCTAATTCGTTGCCCAATCCGTCGTATAGTGTGCGGTATATTACTCCGTCTTCAACGTACAAGCCGTTCTTGTTTTCTTCGTTGAAGGTGAAAGATTTTAATTGCGTACAGCCCATAAATGGATTCTTAACAAAGCCAGTGGTATCGTTATCGTCGCGAAGAACAAGCGTGGATGGAAGCTGTGCATTGACTATGGCAATACAATTAGCGAAAGCACCCTCTCCAATAGTATCTACGGTGGTGTTGGCATCATAGTAGATATTAGCCAAGTTATCACACTCTGCGAAGATTTCTTCATTAAGAATGGTTAAAGTCGACGGTACGGTTATTTCGGTAATTGCGTCGCAGTTGTAAAACGCGCGCTTGCCTACGTACGTCGCGCCTACGGGCATGATTCTCTTCGTGTCGCCACGGTTAGCGAGATTAATGCAGTTAGCGAAAGAATTCTCTCCGATAGATACTACCTTGTTAAAGGTGACCTCGCTCAAATTGGTGCAACCGTAAAATGCGGATACACCGACGCTGACTATGTTGTTGGGGAAAGAAACCTGTTCTATTGCACTGCAATTGTAGAAAAGTCCTTCGGGCACCGCGTCGTAAGTGGTGGTGTAAGAAAAGCTTACACGCTTTAGATAAATACAATCTTTGAACACGTACTTTCCAAAGCTTGCGTTATTCTTAACGGCGGTGGACATGGTGAACTTAATAATCGAGGTATTGCTAAATGCGTAGTCACCGTAATATTCTACCGTCCTACCTAGATCCGTTTCGTCAGATATTTCTAAATTCATTCTCTTCGTTAGTCCTGCAAAAGCATACTGACCTATTCCCGTAATGGAAGAAGGAAGGGTGGTTTCGCCTAGGGTGTAGCAATCTGCAAAGGCATATTCGCCTACGGTGAGAAGTTTGTCGTACGCACCGAAGGTGAGCGCACCTAAGCCCGTGCACGCATAAAACGCGTATTCTCCAATAGCCGTTACGTTATTGGGAATCTTCAGCGTAACTATAGAAGAACATTGATAAAAGGCGTATTCTTTTATCTCTTTTACAAGTCCACCGCGGAATTTTAACGTAGTAAGAGCGCTATCTTCGTAGTATGCGTAAGCGCCTAGGTTGACAAGGTCGGCAGGAAGCTCTGCTGATTGTAATTCTTTGCATCCTGCAAAAGCATAATCACCTATATCGGTCACCTCGTCACCGGTAAATACCGCGCTTGTTAGATTCTTTGCGTTTTTGAACGCCGATGCACCTATCTTCAATAACTGTGCATCAAAAGTAACGCTCTTTATCGCTTGGTTACCGTCGAATGCGTGAGGAGCTATCTCTAGCGCACCCTCTCTTACCGCGTATTCGCTCGCACCGTAGCTAGGATAGTAGTAGAGAGTTTTGCCATCGGCGGAATAAACGACTCCGTCGAAGCCAATCAAGTTGCCACCACTATAAAAATCAACGGCTTCTATTCCACTTTCGGCAAAAGCAAGGTAGTTGAAGTCGCGCATTGCTTTGGATAGCGTGATTTTTTTCAAGAAAGTGCAACCGTAGAAGGTGTAGTCGCCTAAATGCGACAATTTGCTATTTTGTCCTAAATTGACTCTTGCTAGCGCGGACGGCACGTCGTACCATTTTTCTTTGCTCGCGTTATTCGGCATCGTGCCGTCGTCAAAGACCTTTTGTTCAACGCCTTCGCCTGCCTTTTTTTGATCGTTAGTGATTGCCGCAAATGCAAAATCGCCTATTGCCGTCACGTTATCGGGAATGGTTATTTCTTCTAGGCTAGAACAACCTGCGAATGCCCCCTTGCCTACGTAAGAAAGGTGATTGCCACCGAATATTACGCGCTTAAGCGCAGTACAGTTAAGGAATGCAAAGTCGCCTACTAACTGTAACGTTTCGGGCAAAACGACGGTTTCTAAAAAGTCCGATTTCATTACGGCAAGGGAAGCTACCGATTTTACGTCGCTTTCGAACCCGATCGCGATTACCTTTTTGCCTTCGATAATTGAAGGTATGCTGATAGAGGTTTGATATTTTCCTATCGTCGTCAATCCCGTGATAACCAATCCGCCGGGAGCCTCTTCGTAATACAAGAATTGCGAATCGTCGCCAACCTCGGTGAATAATGCGTAAAGAACGACGTCTTTTTCGGTGATTTTAGTGGGTAACTCTTTACAAGCGTTAACGCCTTTTGTATCGAAATACCAGCCTGAGAAATAATAATTCTTGCCGTCGCTGGGTGCGCTAGGCGTGGTAGGCTCGGTAACGTCGGTACCTGCGTAATCGACGAATTTTAAATACTCGACGTAATCTTTGCTCTCAGCGTCGTAAACGTAATAGGTTACGCTATACTTAGGGTTGCTTGCCTCTTTTTTGACGGTAGCGACTATCGTCCTATCATAGTTAGCTTTGAATTCTCCCGTGGTCCATTCGTAATCGGGATATGCTTCGAGCGACGGGAAGTCTTCTACTTTTATATTCGTGCCGTAGGCTACCGTCCTCTTATCAATCACCTCGCCTTGTACGGTGAAGGTAATGGTTATCTTTATCTCCGTCCACTTCGCATAGAACGTATCGCTAGAGGTGGGAATATCTTCGCCCGTAAGGACGTCGTCAACGCGGTTAGTTAAACTTCTCTCAGAATACCAGCCACCGAACTCGTAGCCTTCTTTGGTAGGTATAGGTAAAGTAATGCTTTCCTCTTCGCCGGTAAGCACGATATCTTCTACCGGAGAACCACCGTTAGAATTGAATTTGATTACCGTATCACCGTTAAAGCAAGCAGTGAACGTAACGGTCAACACCATTACCGCTAGAATAGCACAAAGGAATGCTCCTATTTTTTTCGTTCTGAAAATCATCTTTACCTCGCCTATGCGCGCACCGCGTAGCGCGCAAATATTTATACATCATAAATAATACTACAAAAATAATGCCTTGTCAATAGACCAAACGGATGAATTGACGAAGTATCGACCTAAGGTCGAAATGATGCGTTGCCACGTGGCAACATGATGTAGTTGCTCCGCGGTAACGTGTCATTTGCTGTCGCAAACATGATGCCGCTTCGCTAATAGCATTTCACCCCATTGGTGAAATTAAGGATAAAGATTTCACAATTTCGTACAACGTAGGATACATCATTTGCCGTTAAGTATACATCATTTCTACTAAAAGTCGATTGCACAGTCGCGCAAAAAGGTGTTGCACTTTACGAAAAAATTATCTATAATGGTAAAAGAAAGAGATTTTTTTACTCGATATTTTTTAGGAGATTTTTTATATGGCGCGCAAAAAAGCAAAATTGTCAAATAAAGCGATAATTATAATTACGGTGCTTGTAATCGTTATTTTGGTAGCCCTAATTACCTATTTGGCTGTAACCGACCAACTTGACGACGTAATAGATATGCTATCGAGTTCCTTTGGCGGTAACGATACTGACGATACCGTAAAGGGTGACTTCTTTGGTACGATAGACGGTGACGTTTTAGTCAAAGTGCATTTCGTTAACGTCGGACAAGGTGATGCAATAGTGATAGAATTACCCGAAGATAAGTACATGGTAATCGATGCTGGCAGTGGCACTCGCGTTGATAGCGAAACGAAAGATGCGTATTACAACTATCTTGATAGCGTGATAGACGGTGACAAAATCGACTACTTAGTAGCCACCCACCCCGACAGTGACCACGTCAATATGTTAAGCGGTGTACTAGAAAGATACGACGTAGGCAAGATATATTATAACGATTACGATAAGGCTTCTGGCACCTATCAAACCTTTATGGATAATGCCGAAAAAGAGACGGACGACAGAGTGGTAATTAGTACCACTAACGATAGTTATTACGATTTACAAGTAGGCGAATGTAGTCTACGATTCTACTCTGCCGGCAACGACGGATTCCCGCAAGAAGGCACTCAAGCTAACGAAATGTCTATCATGTGCTTGCTTACTTACGGCGGAAGAAAGCTACTTCTTACCGGTGATGCAACGGACGGCACCGAAGAATGGTTCATTGACTACACCGCAAGAGAAAACATGAACGTAGACTTCCTAAAAGTCGGTCACCACGGCAGTGCAGGCTCGTCTAGCAACGCATTCCTTGACTACATTGACGCCGAATACGGAATCATCTGCGTAGACGAAAACGACAACGGTTACGGCCACCCCACCGAAGCCGCCCTCTCCCGCCTCAACGCCCACAATGTAAAACTCTACCGCACCGACCTCAACGGCAACGTCATCCTCACCCTCGACTCCGACGGCGACTACCAATTCGCCTACGACAAAGCGAGCTAAAAAAACAAATAACAATTGGTGATAAACGAAAAATAGCAATGATTATGTCATTGCTATTTTTTTAGTGGTCGAGGTTGGTGGAATTGCACAGTCAATCAGTATAAGTCATACTTTTCCCTATGTGTGATATTGTCTTATACCGCGGAAATTGGGGTTTTTCCTATTGGGGATAGTGTTATTGATGATACATGGGATAAAAAAAATACGGTCAAGGCTGACCGTATTTTTGTGTTTATTTTGTGAGAGATAAAAGATTTTAGTTCCTAGTGAAGGTGAGGGTTGCTACGCCGTCTGCAATACTGTCTACGGTGAAGGTATAGGGTAAAGTTACGTTATTATCGTCTTTTACCGTGCCGAGGTATTCGCCTACTTCGTAAACTTCATCATAGTTACGAGAATCTACGAATTCGATTAGGTTGTCTTCGGTGCCGTATTCGGTGTCGGAAGCATCGGTGTTGCTATTCTTAATATAGTAGCCGCCTTGCAAATATTCCAGAGTTGCGTTAACGTGGTACATTAGGATACCTTCTTCTTCAAAGTAGCCGAAGCCGTTGCCTGCGTTAAGGCCGTTGTTGGTGTAATAGATAAGGACGTAATATTCTTGATATGCACCCAAACTATCGCTCCAATTGTTAGCAAGGATAATGGTGTCGCCTACGGTTGCAAAGTCTTGTAGCGTAACGGTAACGGTGGTTTCGGTAACGATAAGGCGAGATTCGGTAATCCAACCATAGTTAAACTTGGTGTAGGGGTTGTGGTCGCCAGTTTCGCTATCCATAATATCGTGACCGCCCATGGGGTGATCAACGTATGCGGTATCGTAGTAGTCGTCTGCGCCTAGTACGTGGCCGAATTCGTGAATGAAGGTATAAGTATTCATACCGTTAGGATCGTTGTTATAACCGCTTTCGTCATTGTCGTGTAAGAATTGGTAAGGACACCATAGGTAGTCGTTAGCACTTACTCCGTCGTATTCGTAATAATATTCATTTTCGTCAGTATAGATGTTCCAATATCTATATGCCCAATGGAAGTCGCTGTCATAGTTAATATTAAGAGTTGTAATAAGAACAACGGAGTCGATAATACCGTTGTTGTCACTATCGAACTCAGATAAGTCCATTATCCCCTCTAGATAAGCGAGTGCTTCGTCCATAACTAATTGGTCACCGATAAGCTGGTCGTTACCGTAGTAATCCATAGTTTGGCTAGCATAATAGGTGCTTGCGTATTGGGGCTTAAACCAGTTGTCTAGTACGGTAATATCAAGAGTTAACTTACCATAGCTAGAAGTATAGAAATAGTCGTAAACTGAATAGTAATCGGTTTCGCCATCCTTATAGAAAGCGCTCTTTAATTTTTCAATACTGTAGCCTTTGGAACTAGCGGTGATATCGCTAAATTCTACGGGGATAACGAGAACGCCGGGAGAACCAACGGTAGGACAACCGTCAACGTAATATCCTAGGTCGGTTACGTCGTCAACGTTAGTTGCGTCGGTAAGGTCGATTTTGCGTACGCCGTTAGGGTCAGAAGGAACTACGGGTTGTTCGGGCTCAACGCCTGCGCCAACTGCAGAATAAGTAACTGCTAAAGACGCTACGTAAAGTCTATCGTCGCTAGTCGTACCTGCAACGGTAACAACAACTACGGAAACACCGCTATCGGGGGTGATAGTCAATGTAGAGCCGCTTACGGTAAGAGTTCCACCGGTTACGGTAAGTTTTCCGTTACCCGCCTTAGAAGCACCCGCAGTGATTACGATAGAGCTTAATTTTGCACTATTGTTCGCTGTAATGGTAAGGGTCGAACCGCCTTGATAAAGACGTATTCCGTCAGCATAATATTTAGATTCGGTTGTTGCAGTATTTTGATCAAATTTTACAGAAATGAAACTATCAAGGTTAATAACAGTACCGTCAACACTTACGCCGGTATTGGTAACACCAATTATACCTGCTATTTCTTCAGCGGTCTTGGTTACGGTAGCGGTGGTAACAACGGGTTCTTGTCCGTCCCATGCTACGTATGCGTCGATTTCTACTTCTCCGCTTTCTTTATCAAAGCTTACGTCAACGATAACGTCGCCTTGGGTGTATTCAACGAGAATCATAGTTTCGTCTTCTAATACTTCGTCTACTAACGTATATTCAGTATAAAGAGCAAGATATGCTTCGAATTCTTCTTCGGTAGAAGTGGTAAGGAAAAGAACGCCCTTCTTGCCTTCGATATCGTCTGCATATTCGCCTACTGCGTAATCGTTGTTAGCGATAAAGGGAATAACGATACCCACGTAGTCAACGTAAAGGTCTTTTTCTACGTTGGTAAAATCGGTGTTGGTATAGGTAGGAACTTCGGGTTCTACGCTAGGTGCCGTAAAAGTAACAACAGCGCTAAAAGCGCTGTCGGTGTACTCTGTTCCGTTACCTACTGCCTTAACTTTTATGCTCTGGCCGTTTTCTAATTGAACGGAAAGTTCGGTAGTAGTTTGTTCTCCTCCATCGTTAATTACGTACACGTAACTAACTGCATTGGCTACTGCTTCCCAGGAAGCAACGCCATTTTCATTAACGGTTACTACGGGAGCGGTAAGAACAACGGGTTCTTCGGGTTGTTCGGGATCTTCGGGTTCAACGGGGGTTTCGGGTTCTTGAGAACCACCTGCTACGGTATAAACGATTTCTATGGCATCAAGACGGACTTGAGTCGATCCGCTAACAGAAAGAACCGCCGTGCTTCCGTTAATCACATAAGTACTCTCTACTCCTGTAATGGTGTTAGTTCCATCTGTAACAACAAGAGTTCCTTCATTAGAAGAGTTATAAGTAATTCTTATAATTGCAATCGTATAACCATCTATCATAGAAATTGTTAGATAGCAACCAGTGTTTCCTCCGTAAATACGAATATTGCCTGCTTTATTTAGGCCAACGTGATTACCAGTGTTTCCATTAAGCGTGGAAAAAACATTAAATATAGTTGCATCAAGTCCAACCATCGCAGCGTCGTTATTACCAGTCATATTCGTGGTGGCGGAAGTATCGGTGTATTTTGCAGTTACGATAACTGTTTCGCTAGGAACTACGGGATCTTCGGGTTGAGGATCTTCGGGTTCGGTAGTGGTAGCGGTGTAAGTAACTACTGCGCTATATGCGCTATTGGTATAATTAGTTCCGTCGCCTACTGCTTTTACCTTAATGCTATCTCCGTCGGTAAGTTGAATAAAAAGTTCGGTAGTATTTAATTCTGCTTCGCCTTCGTTAATTACGTATGCGTAGCTAACTGCATTAGCTACTGCTTCCCAAGAAGCAACGCCATTTTCATTAACGGTTACTACGGGAGTAGCAAGAACAACGGGTTCTTCGGGTTGTTCGGGATCTTCGGGTTCAACGGGGGTTTCGGGTTCTTCAGTAGAACCACTTGCACCGTAAGTAACTGCTAAACTAGCAACGTAAAGTCTATCGCTTTTTGCAGTACCTGCAACGGTAACAACAACGGAAGTTGCACCACTGTCTGCGGTGATAGTAAGTTCGGTACCGTTAGCAACAAGAGTTCCTCCAGTTACGGTTAGTAATCCATTGCCGTTGTATTGAGAATCTGCGGTGATTACGATAGATTGAATGGTTGCACCACTTGCTGCGGTAACGGTAAGGGTTGAACCATTTTGATATAGGCGAACCTTATCAGTATAAAGAGAAGGTTCTGTTCCTGCTCCATTCTTTGCAAATTCTACGGAAATAACGTTATCGAATGCGATAGTGCTACCGGACATAACACCACCGGAAGTGTTGGTAACGTTAATGATAGCAGCCATTTCTAATGCGGTTTTGCTAATGGTAACTGCTTCGCCAGGAACTACGGGATCTTCGGGTTGAGGATCTTCGGGTTCGGTGGTAGTAGCGGTGTAAGTAACTACTGCGCTATATGCGCTATTGGTATAATTAGTTCCATCGCCTACTGCTTTTACTTTAATGCTATCTCCGTCGGTAAGTTGAATAAAAAGGTCGGTAGTGCTTAATTCTACTGCGCCTTCGTTGATTACGTATGCATAGCTAACTGCATTAGCTACTGCTTCCCAACTAGCAGTACCATTGTCGTCAACGGTTACTACGGGAGTAGCAAGAACAACGGGTTCTGCGGGTTGTTCGGGATCTTCGGGTTCTTGAGAACCACCGCCAACTGCTCTGTAGATAACTTCTATTGCCGTTACGTTTGCTTGACCATTCGTTGCAGAACCAGTGTTACCTACTCCAAACGTAATGCTTGAAGCGTTAACAGCGGTAACTACTGCGGAAGCAACGTTGTTGCCATTAAGAGTCAACGTACCAGTATTCTTAGAGGTGTAAGTGATTTTTACAGAAACAATGGTATATCCCTCTGTTGCGCTAATAGTAAGGGTGGGATTTTCCGTTTGATAAGTTCTGTATTGTTCACCACTGGTATAATACTTACCAGTGTTGGTAGTACCCGTGCTACTTACGGTAACAATGGTGTCAAGAGCAAAACTAGCATATTTGGTGCTGTTTGTCCAACCTAATTGGTCTGCAATACTAGCGATAGTATTGCTTACGGTTACTTCGCTTGCTGCACTTTCTATATTGGTACCACATCTATCACAGTTGCCTTCTGCATTGGGTTCGGTGTGTCCGAGCGCTTCGCCGTTAACTTCACCGCAAACGGTACAAACTGCTGCATTATAGCAATCTGCTTCGGTAAAGGTAGAACATACGTGAGCGTTAACCAAAGTAGTGGTTCCGCCTTGAGCAATTTGGTTGGTGCCGTTGTAATCAGTAACGTTACCTACTACGCTTACTTCGTCACCAATACCAACTTGTGCTCCGCCTGCACGGAAAACGAGAATGGTGTCGGTACCGTCGGTTAGGTAGTAAGACATATTGCTATGTTGATCACTCCAAGCTTGGTAGATACCACTTACGGTACCGCTAAGACTTGCGCTAGCGCCTTCGCTACCTGCAAGTGCGCCTGCAATAGTGGTGATAACTTCGGGTTGTTCGGGATCTTCGGGATCCTCAGGAATGGTGGGTTCGTTGCCTATTTCATAATAAGCATCAACGATAACGTAGTAGTTGCCGTCTTCGGAATCGGTATAACCACAAACGTCAACGTAAACAGTGTCCTTTGAGAATAAATACCAAGTGATACCATTTTCCGTATCTTCATCGGTGCCTTCGTTGGTAAAATCGGTGAATAATGCTAAATACGCGGTTAATTCACTGTCGCCACCACAAAGCGCTGCAAAGTAAACGCCCTTGTATCCGTCTTCTTCGTATGCTTCTACGTAGTAACCTTGGTTGTTAGCTAGATAAGGAATAACGAATCCTACGGTTTGAGTATAAATATCCTTTTCGGCTTGTTCAAAACCAGTGCCGTCACCGCCTTCGTTAGGATCTTCGGGATCTTCAGTGCTACCGCCTTCGGAAGCAACGTATACGTTTACGTCAATACCATAGTAACCTGCTTCTGCAGCAGCGTATCCACAAACTTCGATAGTAAGTTCGTCTTTGGTATAGCAGTATACGGTGTCGCCGTATTCGTCTTCGTAAGTACCCGTGCTGGTAAATTCAGCATAAAGTGCGTGATAGGTTTCGAATGCCGTTGCATCTTCGGTGATTGCCGAGAAGTAAACGCCGGCTGCCGTTCCATCGTCGTAAGGGGTAACTGCGTAGTAGATATTGGTTACGAAAGGAATTACGTATCCAACGGTATCGGTAAAGGTAGCAATTTCTTCAGCGGTAAATTCGGTGAAGGTTGCTTCTACGTATGCGTCAACGTCTACGTACTTAACGCCTTCGTATTCATAATAGCAAGCGGTAATAGTTACGTCGTTTTTGGAATAGTAATAAACGGTATCGCCATATTCGTCAACTTCTTCTCCATCGTTAGTATAAGTAGCATCAAGGATTTCTAGATAAGCATCGAAGTCGTCCTTAAGTTCGCATACTACCGAAAAATAAACGCCTTCATATCCGATATCTCTATAAGATTCTACGTAGTATTCGTCATCGTTATGGTTAAAGTAAGGAACGATAAGACCTACGATATCCATATATAGATCCTTTTCTGCTTGAGTGAATGCAGTGTAAGCAAAATCGGGATCTACGGGAACTTCGGGATCAGCAGGATCTTCAGGGTCAGCGGGATCTTCAGGTTCGTAAGGTTCGTCAGCGTTAGAATCAATATAAGCATCAATCTTAACGTAAGAAACGCCGTTTTCTTCATAGAAACTAACGTCTACGAGAACGTCACCTTGTGAATACATATAAACAACGTTGCCGTTACCGTCGGTCTTGGTGCCGTCGATTGCAAAAGCGGACAAAGCGGTACGATATGCGTTGAACGTTGCTTCGCTATCACACGTTGCTACGAACTTAACACCCTTTAATCCATTTTCTTCATACTTACTAACGGTGTATTCGTTATTCTTGAAGAAAGGAATGGATATACCTATTTGATCGGTATACGTGCTTTTTTCTGCATCCGTAAAGTCATTATAGGTATAGGTAGGTGTTTGAGTATCGCCGGTGGGACCATCCGTGTTGCTACCATCATCATTCTTGTCAGCACAAGCGGTTAGGCAACAGAAAAACGCGGATATTACTAGCAAAAATACCAATAACTTTTTCATTTTTTTCTCTCCATACATATTTTTGTTATTTAGGAAAATCTCCCTATTAAAAACACTATATCATTTTTTATAAAAAAATGCAACTCTTAGCGTTGCAAAAAAATATATAAATTGTTGTGTTTTAGTTAATCGTCGTTTGCTTTTCTTAAAATTCGCAACTTAATCGAAAATATTGCACGCGGATAGCACTTGCGAATTGGTAAGGTTTATTTTCTCAAAATCGTAGTTAAATTCTTCTATGGCGTATTTGACGGAATCGCGGTATTGAAGTTTTATCAATTTTTCGTTGCGTTCGTAGATTTTTTTGCTATTTTCGTCAAGTATGATTGATTTGGGTAAAAATTGGTCTTTTCTGTTGAAAAAATCGTCAAAATCGGTGCAAGAATTGACTATTTTGCTTGCTCTTACTTTGCCGATACCCTTTACACCCTTAATATTGTCCGAGTTATCCCCTACTAACGACTTATAAAAAAGGTATTTTTCGGGCGAAAAGCCCATTTTTTCTATAAAGGTGTTTTTGTCGAAAACCACCGATGCTTTGCCTCTATATCTAAGGACGGAAACGTTATCGTCGATAAGTTGGAAAAAGTCGCTATCAAAAGAAGATATGATTATCTTGTTGTCGCGAGCAAAAAGGCTAGTAATAGACGCTATCAAGTCGTCCGCTTCCATATTGAGAGAATCTACGTACTTTATCTCTAAAAAGTCAAGGCATTTTTTTATCTTCTCTTCTTCAAAAAACGGTACTTCGTCTTTTTCTAAACTATCCCAATCGGTGAAGCGGTTACTCTTATACTCACAATATTCTTCTTTCCTTTCTTCCGAGCAGTCGCTATCAAAAACTACGCAAACTTTACTAGCGTTATAAAACTTAACTTGCTTTAAAACGAAAGAAATAAAACCGATAGTCGCGTGAATAGTATCGCCACTCTTATTGTAGATTTTACTCGGCATGCCGTAGAACATTTGAAACAAAAGGTTGTTGCCGTCGATAATTAAGAAGGTATCCATACTACGATTATACCACATCCTATTTTATTTTTCAACACCGACAAGCGTCAATAATTGGACAAATAAAAAATACCGAAGTTGCGTTAACAAATCGGTATTTTGGGTGCTAAATACTATTAATTGGGTTATCTTAACTACGAATTAATGGTTATTACGATATCACCCGTGTCGGTGGTGATTTCACACCTTGTACCACTCGTTAATTTAGGTATATTGACGCTACCCGTGTCGGTAGTAGCGAAGATTATTTTGTCGGTTAAGAAGTTTCCCTTAACGTCGCCCGTGTTGGTCTTAACGAAAACTTCACCTGCGTCACACGACTTAAAATTGACGCAACCGGTGTCGGTATTGATATCAAACTTACCACTAGCAATAACGTCGTTTAGATTGACGTCGCCCGTGTCTACGTCGATATCAACGCTTTCGCAAGTTACGTTATTAAAGGTGGTTTTGCCGGTGTCGAGAGCTATTATTACCATACCGGTTGAAGAGTCTTTTACCGTCAATGCGCCCGTGTCCGATTCAACGTCGAGAGCTTTGCAAGTGGTTTTTTCTACCGACATATATCCCGTGTCGGTGTCGAGAACGACTCTATTACATTGAACGTTCTTGACGATAATACTGCCCGTGTCGGTATCAAAATCTACCGCTCTGCACGTAACGTCTTTTATATCGAGTTTGCCCGTGTCGCTCATAGCAACGATATTCTTGTACTCTTTGTTAGGTAGATATACTTTTATTTTTTCTTTGCCTATGCCTAAATCTATTACGAAACCACCGCTACTAGCGTTCCTAACTCTTAACTCGGTACCGATAACTTCGGCAACGTATTTGCCTTCTTTGCTTTCCGTACATTCAACTTTACATTTACCTTCGGTCGGGAGAAATTCTACGTCTACGGTGTCTACGTCTACCTTGATATTATCGAACTCATTGGTGATTTCGTAAGTGGTGGTTACTACTTTGTTTCCACACGCGGTAATTAAGCAAGCAAAAAGACAAATTGCCATAACTAATGATATTTTCAAAATAATCGATGATTTTTTCATAATTTTTCCTTTATATATTTGGTTTTATTTAACTACTATAGCCATTACTACGCCAAAAGTGGATCCGAATGCGCCCATTGTGTCTACGCTACCATTGAAGAAGATACATTCAATGGAAGATTCGTAAAGGTAATAGGGCGAACGAAGCATCCAACTACCGCATTTACCCGATATGAGCCATAGGTTTTGGCATTTTGCATAGTCCGTGCCGTATTTTAGACGTTCTTTTGCTTCGGGGATATACTCTTTAACTTCTTTTGTAGACAACAAGAAAACCTTGTCTTGCGTATCCGCACAAGTGAAAGTGTTGTTCTCTTTTCCCGTGGTGGACGGGCTATTATCTTGCGTGGTGAGTAAGATTTTTGCCTTCTCGCTAGCACTGAACGCGGTATCGTAAAAATCAACGTTAAGCCATTTTCTTATACTGCTATATTGATAGTTATTGTCGTACACGTTACCTAAAACGCCTTGATAATCTCTTCTTACGCGCATATCCGAGCCTGCGTTATAATAAAACTCTTGACTGTCAAGAACTTTTTCGCTAAGTAAAACTTTACCGCCACCCTTAGTGCCTACTACTTCCCAAGTAATGGGTGCATACTCAAACCAATATGCGGTGTTTATATTATATCCGTTCTTTAATTGGCGGGTGCATGACGGACGGCTCTCTAGTACAGGGGTGTCGGTACGGAATTTCGTAAAATAAACTCCCCTATATTTTTTGCCGTTATAGGTTTTATCTATATAGTACGCATAGTCTTCAAAAAGGGGCACTCTCTTTTCTTCTATCGTGCCAAGGACGTAGCCGTAGCTTTTCCAACTACCGTCGTACGTGCCTAGTGCCGAAATAAGTGCACTGTCCGTTACTAAATTTTGCGGATAACTACCAAAAGTAACTATCTTGTTTGCCATAGTATTGACTCCTTTTTATCTAAATAAGTGAAGATACGCTATCTCCGCTATAGTCTTATTATTGTTGATTTACCTTATTATAAGTTCCGCCAACAAAATTAGATTACTTTTATTTTAACACAAATACGTTTTTCGGTCAATAAATAGTAAAAAGCCGTAACCGTTTCGTTTCTGCTTTTATTAGATTGATGCTTTTGTGATTTATAAAAAAACGAAACACCATATCTTGTGGTGCGGTATTTTTTTATTTTTTTAATTTCGACAAACGATTTACAAATCGACAAAAAAAAAGTATAATCTACTCACTATGGTTGATGAAGATATAAAGACTAAACTGCTTATTCTATTCATACTAGACAAGTACGAGACACCTATCAGTCAAGAATTGCTTACGCAAATGTGTTGCGTAGACAACAACTGGGTGCCTTACCTTTGCTTTGCGCATTTTGTGGACGAATTGAGCGGAGCGGAACTTATTTCTGCAAAGGCGGATCCTAGGCACGAAGACGACAATCTTCTATCCATTACCGAAAGCGGAAAGGTGTGTCTAAGTTATTTTTATAGCAATATCTTCAAGTCCGTTAGAGACGACGTAGCAGATTACGTCAAGAATAACAAACTTCGCTATCGCAAGAAGCAAGAATTCGTCGTATCGCAAAAGCAAAACGCCGACGGCACGTATACGGTAAAATGTATGGTATGCAATAACGAAACAGCATTATTCGAACTCACGTTCAACGTACCTAACAAAGCAAAAGCCAACAGTATCGCAACGAAATGGCAAGAATCCGCGCCCGAAGTATATCGCACCTATACCGAATTAATGATAGATTAATAAAAAAGCAACGTTTTATTGCAAAAATATGCTTGCCAAAGCAACGTTTTTGTGATAATATATAGACACTCAAAATAAGCCGAAGTGGTGGAATGGCAGACGCGGCGGACTCAAAATCCGCTGATGGCAACATCGTGCGGGTTCAAGTCCCGCCTTCGGCACCAAAAATCGACAAGCTTTTACACAGAGTTTGTCGATTTTACTTATTACTCATTATTTCTTCACTCTTCACTAAAACTTGTCGATTTTGAAAGTAATAAGTAATAGTGAATAGTGAAAAACTATGGCGAACGTTAGGTAACAAAAATGCAAGAAAGTTTATTAATTGTAAAGTCAAAAGAATTTGCTCTTCAGATTATTCGAGTTTGTAATAAAATCAAAAACACAAAAAAAGAGAGCATACTAACAGGTCAACTAATTCGTTCAGGTACAAGCGTAGGTGCTAATATTAGAGAAGCATTTTATGCACACGGTAAAGCGGATTTTATTGCAAAACTACAAATTGCGTTAAAAGAATGCTCAGAAAGTGAATATTGGTTGGAACTTTTGATTGAAAGTGAATATTATTCTGAAAGAGATATTTTAGATTTATGTATAGAAGTCAAAAAATTATTGATTGCTTCTTTGAATACAGCAAAAAACAATAAATAGTAAATTTAAATTAAGGGTAAATCCCAAGAAAGACTCAAATCCATTGGTATTGAGTCTTTTTATTTAATAAACTTTTTATAAAATCCACATTCGCGATAAAAACAGCCATGACGTAATAACAACCCTAAAGATGCATTAGCATCACAACCAAAGCGCGCGACTGCAAAACAAGTCCCGCCTTCGGCACCAATATAAAAGAATACGGTCTTAACGGCCGTATTTTTTTTATATTCAGATACTAATTAAAGAATTTGACCACCAACGTCACCACAACCGCTCACTTGCTCAAAAAAAACGCGACAAAAATACACTCGTCACGCGTAATTACCTTATTTAGTAGATAATACTTAACTATCCAACTTGCATGCAAGGACACTCCTTGCCGTTGCAGGTCGCTCACCTGCCAAAAAAATACGTGATAAGCACAAAACCTATCACGCGTAATTACTTTATTTAGTAGATAATACCTTACCGACCAACTGCGCTCCGACCGCCGTCGGTGCTGCCGAAACCACCGTTGCGGATGGCGGTGGCGTCATCGTCGTAGGTGATGCCGTATTCGCAGAAAATGCCTTGGCAGAAGCCGTCGCCTTGTTTGATTTCTACCGTTTTGTTAGTTCTGCCGTCGTTGAAGATTTTGCAAAAAATATGCCCTTCGTTATCGCTATAATAATAGTCACCGTCAATAATGCCCGTGGTGTTGTTTAGTTGCAGTCTGTACTTAAACCCTAAACCGCTACGTGGATAGATTTTTAACACCCAACCGTCTTCCATTTTTACGCGTATGCCCGTAGGTACGGCAAGTTCTTCACCTACTTTGAGCGTAATATCAAAGGGCGCAAAAAAGTCATACCCTGCGCTATGCGCGGTTGCACGCGTGGGTAACTTTATATTGTCGTAGATATCACGCAAGGTGCTTTCGTCAAATAACTTCACCTTGCTGAATTCTGCATAGCTTACTTTCTCGAACTTCGCTATTCTTTGCATACTTTTTCCTTTAATTCTTGTGTGCCCATACGGGTGCAGGGATACGTCCACCGCGCGCAATTAACTTCGCGGGCGAATACTTACTTATGTTCATTATAGGCGCTTTGCCGAGTAGTCCACCAAAATTAACCTCTCCGCTTTGCTTACCGTATACTGGTATAACTCTAACCGCAGTAGTCTTGTTGTTAACTACTCCGATAGCAGCTTCATCGGCAATTAAGGCTGCCAAAACGGAACTTTCGGTATCCCCGGACACGGCAATCATGTCTAAGCCAACACTGCATACCGCGGTCATTGCTTCAAGTTTTTCGATAGGCAACGCACCGCATTTTACCGCGTTGATCATACCTATATCTTCGCTTACGGGAATGAACGCACCGCTTAGTCCACCTACGTGGCCGGTAGCCATAATTCCACCTTTTTTGACGGCATCGTTAAGTAGTGCTAGGCAGGCGGTAGTACCGCACGCGCCGACGCTCTCTAATCCGATTTCTTCTAAAATATGCGCTACCGAGTCGCCCATAACGGGTGTGGGGGCTAAACTTAAATCTACTATACCGAAGTTTGCATTAAGGCGCTTGCTTGCTTCTTTAGCAACGAATTGTCCTACGCGCGTTATTTTGTAAGCTACTTTCTTTATGGTTTCGCTCACTTCACTTAAGTCCGCGTCTTTTACGTGTTCTAACGCTACCTTGACAACACCGGGACCGCTTACGCCTATGTTGATTACGATATTATTCTTGCCTACTCCGTGGAACGCACCCGCCATGAAGGGGTTGTCTTCTACCGCGTTAGCAAAAACAACTAGTTTTGCGCAACCGATGCTTTCGTTATCTTTGGTTAGGTATGCGGTTTTTTTGATTATATCACCCATAAGGCGCACTGCGTCCATGTTGATACCGCTCTGGGTAGAGCCTACGTTGACGGACGAGCAGAGTTTCTTGGTGATAGATAGTGTTTCGGGAATGGTGTTAATGAATTCCCTTTCGTACTCGGTCATGCCTTTATGCACGAGCGCGCTATAACCGCCTATGAAGTCAACTCCGCACACTTCGGCGCATTTATCAAGAGTCTTGGCAACTTCTATCGAGCCACCCGTCCTTGCAGTGATAAGGCTAACGGGGGTGACGGAAATGCGCTTGTTGACGATGGGAATACCTATTTCGTCGGATATTTCGTTAGCGACTTTGACTAGGTCTTTTGCCTTGGTGGTGATTTTGTCGTAGACAAGACGGCAGGTTTCTTCCACCGTGCTACCGATACAGTCAAGTAATGAGATACCCATAGTAACGGTGCGCACGTCAAGGTGCTGACTCGATATCATTTTGTTAGTTTCTATAACTTCGTTGATACTAATCATAATTATCCTTAAATTCTGTGCATTGCGTTGAAGATGTCTTCCGTTTGAATACGAATTTCTACACCTATTTCTTCACCGAGCGCGTTTAATTTCTCTTTTATACACGCAAAACCTACGGTTGCTTCCGATAGGTCTACTAGCATTATCATAGTGAAATAATTCTGCATGACGGTTTGCGAAATGTCTTCTACGTTGGCGTTAAGCTCCCACAAAGCGGTGGTGACTTTGGCGATAATTCCGCGCTTGTCGGTGCCTATTACCGATACTATTGCTTTCATAATTTTTCTCCTAATGATTGTTTATTCTTGAATTATATCAAAAAAACAACAATATGACAATCATTTACAAAATAAAACAAAATATTACCCTTTTTCACGTCCATAATCATTGTATGAAACTGAAAAAGAACAAAAAAATCGTAGAAAACGCCAACGAAATATTAATTAAGCAACAAAACGCGCGAATTGCCGAATTGAAGGAAGAAGTAAAGAAGCTAGAAAGCGCGCTGACTATTTATCGCGAAAAGGAAAAGGATATAATAGCCACCCTTGATTTTGCCCGAAAAAAGGGGGAAGAATACCTAAATACCATTCGCGTTAAATACGCGTTAGAGTGTGAAAGAGTGTCGTCAATGCGAAAAAAACTAGAAAAATTCCGTTCAAAAGAAGCACTTATCGAAAGCTACGACAACGCGTATTCCGAATTAAAAAAGTGGCAAATTGATATGGAAAACACGATATCTGCCGACCTAGGCGCGCCCATGAGCGACTACCTAAGCGAGAGAAAAAGACTAGACGACGAGCCTAGTCTTAACTACGATGCAATAATAAGTAGCGACGATTATAGCAATATGGATAAAATATCGGAAGAAGACCTTATCGACTTACTAAATCAACTATAAAAATACGGGTGCAGTCACTTGACTGCACCCGTACTATAAATTAATCACCGCTATCTTTATTCTTAACGAAATCGTCACTTAACTTTTCGTCAAAGATTTTTAATAGTTTTTCCATTGTCTTGTCTCCGCGATAGGTTTTTGCATAAAGGAAATAATTATCTCTGTAAGCAACGTATTTTGATCTAAACAAAACAGTCCTCATTGTCCATTTCTCTAATGGATCAAGCGAAGTATCTATTTTTACAACTTCTCCTTTTAGGCATTGATAATATTTAGCTTGTGAGAATTTTGCGTCGGTAAAAATATACGCTTCCACTTCAATTAACTTGCCGTCAATATAGCAATCGTAGGTTCTTTTTTCTACAATTTCTAAATCATCTTCTTCAAAATTGCTTTGTTGTGACGTCAAAGTTAATTCTTCTACAGTGTCAAGTTCGTTTATATCTCCAAAAAATGGTGCTAACCACTCTCTAACTTCACCCGTACTCATACTATATACCCTGTATACTGCAAACACTAGACCCAACACCATAAGTATTATAAATAGTATAAGTTTGGTCATTCTATTTCGTTTTTTTATATCATTCTTATTGCCCACGTTGTCTCCTTTGCCTACGTTTTATTTTACAATAACGTACGTATGCTGTCAATATGAATATCTACTTGACAATTTGTAATTAATTGCATACAATGATATTAGTTCCGAATGGGAGCAACGCCAATCAGTTCTGATTGAGCATGCCTAATCGTTTTGATTAGGCTTTATTTTTTAACACAATAAAAAAACACACCTACTGCTAGTAGATGTGTCTACAAAAATTCTCTATTTTTATCAATCTTTACTTTTGAACCAATTCAAAATCATATTGAATAAGGGATATTCTTCAAAGGTCACCTTGATCCACTCAAGATAGTTATTCTTGCCTTCTTCAAATGATAAAAGCACTTGATTATCTTTTTCTAAATGGATAATTGGCTTTGTATGACCGTCATAAAAATAATCGGGCGCGGACGTAAACGTAATCACATCACCAACCGCTAACTCGCATTGATATTTTGACCAATTCTCAAATGAAAACGTTGCATATCCCGTATAAAAATCCGTATCGACTTTATCTTCTCCATCTATAATACTGATTTCTAAATATAAAGCATCACTTTCTTCGTAGTGTTTAAGGCTTTTTATTTCTCCTGTTAATTTCACGTAATTGTCGTCACATCCATAATACTTTAGCATTCTTTCTCTTAACGGCTTGTTATAATCACAAGACGTCAAAATAAACAAAAATGACAAACAAAGAAACAAAATCAATATTTTTTTCATATTATCTTTTACTCTTTAATCAGTATTCACTAGGTATAAAACTATATGCAAATAACCCAAATAAACTTGAAATCACCAAATATCCGAAGCCACGTTTAATGTAATTTTGAGTATGTTCTTTTCTCGTAACACCACCAAATACATCCGCTGTAATTCCCCATGGTCTAACATAATAATAGTTATTGCTCCATTCTTGCCATGATGGTAATCCTAACAATTACCGTATGCCGTATAATCGTATTTTACTACAAGATACCTGTGCTGTCAATAATGCAAAATGAACCCCTTAATGTGAACATTAAGGGATTTATTTATTATGTAGAAATTATTTTTAATCAAAATTTGATTCGTCTACTATTATTAATCTTTTTTGTAGTTGATTATAGCCAATAAAGATATATTTGCACTCACCTTCACCTTGAAACACGTTATATTCTGCATTTGTAATATTGTAGAACACACAATAATCTAAAGTATCTACTTCATATTGAATATCATGTGGTAACAAACTTTTTATTGTAAAACTCGTCTTCTCTTGCCACACTTGGTTTGTTTTCAATTCGGTCTCAAATTTTTCTATATCTTCGTCGTTGATAATTTTTGCATAACTTACTTTATAAAGTTCAAAGTCAATCGTAGTAATTTTTACTTTGTTGGGAAGATCTAGATTAACTTTTTTTTCAATAACAGATACACCTTCAGCGTTATATGAAACATTATCAAAAATAAAAACGTACGAGCCCAGAATCAGTAGCAACAATACACTAATGATACCAATAACAACGTTCTTCTTGTAACGTAGGTTATTTTTTTTAAGTTTTATTCCCACTATGATAGACAAAATTCCAATAGGGATAAATAACCACATTATCCATGAATATCTTACTATACCACCTATTCCAAAAAAATCAGCTTCTCCGATAATACTTGCCAAACCAAATGATATCATAGGTGAAATCAATGCAATTATAAACACAATATTTCCAATAAACTTGTTTCTATTCACGTATGATACCCTCAACGTTGCTAAAATAAGCCAAACGCTACGCTAATATCAGCAATAGTAAATAAATTATACACTGTGTAACTGCCGTAGAAAACATTCTCGTATTTGTACCTATTACAATCGCTTTAGTTTTCACATATAACCGTACAATTACCGTATGCCGTATAACTATATTCTACAATAAGGTCGCTTGAACTGTCAATAATAGCTCTAGGATATCTATCGGTGACTTTTCATTAAAAATATGGGTGCCGTCAAACGACTGCACCCATACAAAATATAAATAAATCGTGTTTATCTACTATTAACTTTTGTTCGCGCTTTGTTTTCCTTTTACTATTTTGTCGGGAAATAATTGTACGAATTCTTCAATTGTACCTTCGGTAATTAAGTCTTTTTGACATAAACAATGGAATGATTTGTAAGGAAAAAAGAAAATAATTCTATAATGGTCTCCATTATCATATACGCATTTAACTTTTTCTAAAGATCTTGTTTGACAAAATGAATCCCCTTTTATCGTGACAAATCCGTCGTCTATTGTTATTGACTTAGGACAATACGGCAATTGTTTATTTTTTATCGATATAGGATTAGGAATGCCCGACAAGCAAACGCATATAACAGGTGCCAAGTATGCTATAGCAAAAATAGTATCGTAATTAATGGTTAAATAGGTTATCGGAATACAAAGAAGCAATGATACAATACTCATAGCCATTAACTGTATCTTTGTCATTCCTTTTCTTAATATTTTTTTATTTTTGTCGGATAATTCACCTTTGAATACTATCATTCTTCTCCTTTTGGGGCTAACTAAATAACGAGGCTAGTTATTTATCTTTATTCTTAACGCAACGTTTATATAATTTTCTAACTCGTTTGTTTTGTAAATTCTTACGTTCCTTTTTTTATTATTGTAGCAAGAATTAACGTCGAGCGTATTATTAGTATTTTTTCTTCCGTCGTTAAATATATAGAAATCTTTAACTAATCCCCTTGTTGTTAAATTAATTTTCTGTTCTTCAATATAACAAACTTTATCGTAATATACCGAGTTTTTTATACCAAAAACAGTCTTCACTTCTATGCGGTCTTCATAAACACAAAACCACTCTAAATAGTAAAGTGCTACCAATAGTGACGTTAAGAACCAAGGAAGAAAAATAAGAGTTAATATCAAAAGCGCGTATAAATCGTTTTGATTTACCACAATGATAACCGCAAGTGCTACGTATACAAAAACAATAACACTCATAGAAATTCCAAATTTAATTTTTTCTTCCTTTAGAACTTTTTGCTTAAAAATCATATTTACCATTTACTCACTAATTGTTCAACATCGTTATGTAAATCATTAATAGTATAAGTAGTGGCATAACTAGATACACCAATATTGATTGCATTACCCAGTGCTAAGAGCGGACTATTAGTAATTGTTCCAAATACAACACTTCCTGAATTAGATAAACCTGCCATTTTATCAACTTTCGATAAGCCTTTCCCAATAAGAGATAGCCCAGCGTTAGTAATACCTGCTCCAATTGTAGACGTTAAATTAACTTCTCCAATTGTCTTTTTCTCCAAAATCATTTGTGATGCAACATCTCCACCTGCACCTACTAAAAATGTTCCCATCAGCATAAATGGCACGCTTGCAACTTCTGTAATAAGCCCTGTTAAACCGCCAGCAACAGCACCTATTGCTATTCCTTCTAAAACATTTTGTTCATTTGCTGCCGCGGACAATCCACCATATATTCCACCCAAAATTGCACCTATTCCGAATGCAATTAGCAAGGCAATCGCACTACATCCTTCGGGATCGTACTTATTCACAGGATCATTTCCACAGTATGCGAATAGATTCATACCGTTTAGCGATTCAGGTTGTAGGAAGTTAGGGCTGTCAGCATTGAGCCATCTACACCATTCGGGTACGTAGTATCTACTGTGGCAGTAGTACATATCACTTTCTCTATCGTAGTAATAGCCTTTGTAGCGGAAAGGATTGAGATTTGCTAAACCATCGTCAGTGTCTAGCGTAACCGTACAATTACCATATGCCGTATAATTGTATTTTACTACAAGATTACCGTGAGTGTCAATAATACCTAGGATATTTTTTAGTATGTCTCTTACGTAGAAATACTTATTAGTGCCGTTTTTTATAAATCCATATAATTGCCCATTCTCGTCATATAAGAAGTCAAGTCTATAATCGGGACCTATTTCAGACATAAGTTGACTACCGTTATACATATATTTTATTCTACTGTTATCGGGTAGTTTTTTCATAACGCGCAAGCCTTGGTCGTCATAAACGTAGGTGTATGCTTGGTTTCCACTACTGCTTGCCTTAGCGAGACCTACCAATCTTCTTCCTTCGAAGGTATACGTGTAACCTTTATAAATTTTAGGTATAAGGGGATTGGTGTTGGAGTAGGTTATGACATTTTTGCCTACCTTAACCAATTTATCTTTGATTGTGCTATCATAAGTTAATCCAGTAGTACCAATTTTAACAATATTACCATTGTCATCGTAGGTAAACGCAGTAGTGTCTTCGGTCTTAAGATAACCGTTATCGTGGTACGTATAGGTATGTGATCCGTTGGTGTTATCAGTAATTGAATTAATTCTACCCATAGCATCATACGTATACGATCTTGTAAAACTCGTATTGTTCAATAAAAATTCTTCGCTATTTACGTATTGAGAAGTATATTGAGTGTTCGTACGTGTACCATACGTAACAATATTCATTAATACTTCACTATCAGCATTGTAGATACAATTTTGGTTTACTCTGCCAAAATCGTCGAATTCTGTCGTTTTTGTAATAGGGTTAATTGCTGCACCAAGCGAATCTAAGTCACCTACGTCGGCATACGTGGTACTTGCACAAAGCATTTCTATCTGTCCATAAAAAGGATAACATTCGTGCGAGTTCCCAGTATGATGGTATACGGTTTCTTCGTCATATCGTCTACCTATAGATACCTTAATATCTGTAAAATCAATAGGCGTAGAAAACTCTCTAGACTGTTCGTCAAGATATACTTCTACTATACTACTAGAAGAATCTTTCAAAAACGTCAATCCTACGGTATGCCATACGTTATTAGACATAGATAAATTTGTATTGGTATCTTCACCGTCGCACACTATATGAATACGGTTATTCCCATCTCTATATAAGCCTAGCTTTTTACCATTAGCATCCTTGCCTTCAAATAGGTATTGCTTATTATTTATTGCCTCAGTATAGGCACGCATAAGTATAGTACCTGCGTTACTTTGCCCGAAAGAATAAACGAGTTCTGAACCATCAGCAACGTATGCATAACGCTTGGTGCCTATATTAAAATTAAATGATTTATCTTTATCTTCCGCTACGCCATCTCTTTTCTTAAAGCCTATTGGTCTTTTCCCTGTAATAGACGTTACGTTATTGTTAAGCGGATATACTTCAAATTCGTTGGTAATAGCGTTACTTAAATTCAATGTAACAGTTTCACTTACGTCCAAGGTTTGCAAATTACCATCAACAAATTGACAATCATTTATATAATCTTTCGTTATTGTATAATACTTTTTAATATTGTCGTAAGACGAATACCATCTAGGTGCAATAGCAAGGCAAGCTATTCCGCCAACAAATGCACCGCTATCAACACCATTGTATTTTCTTCCAATATGATACGTGGGATTGGTGTCAACTATTATATTGGGCAAATATCCAGTCGTAGTATAAAATTGTGTATCAGCATTAAGCGTAAGACTTATTTCTCCATTTGCTGAAGTTCCTTCGTCGTGTCTTAGATAGAAATTAAGCGCAAAGAAATTCCACCTATGATTAATAATGCTATTGCGACTAGCTAATATGGTTCTTATAGTTTGTCCATTTTCTTTTATTTCTACAAATATGCGACCTTCTTCATAATACGCTGTTATATAATCGCCGTTAGTTCCTTGTATCCCGAATAAATATTGCGTAGTTTCTATTTGTGTAGGCTTAAACCAAAATTTTACACAACCATTTTCATAATTACCTACGTAGTCATCGGTTAAGCGATACGATAGCGGTTTATCAGCACTCATATTAATATACGGCATCATACCTTCTTTACTATAAGTAAAGCTTGTTGTTGATACAGGATTAAGTTCGGTTTCGCCATACGTAAGAGTTGCGGTGTTTTCGTCAAACAAACCAAAATAATCCGAAGCACCAAATCTATCTTTCATTTTTTGCGGGTGTTCACTTTGAGAACGTGACGCATTAGAAAACGACTCGTGAATTTTATTATTTTGTACCATACGTAAAAGTGTATTTATATTGCCGAGATTATCATACGTATAAGATAGGAATCCACTTGCCGAATTAGTAATCTTTGATACATTTCCGTCAGCATCATACGTATAAATATATGAAAAGTTGTTTATTTCATCCACTATCCTTTCCAGCTGTTTTTTTGTATTGTATACGTAAGAAAAACGCAACGTAGGTGAAGAACTTGCAGAAGTATAATAGTTTACTTTCGATAAAAGATTATCTTCATTATAAGCAAAGCCATACTTATCACCAGTCGGACCATATTTTTGGAATTGTACATTGCCTGTATTCTCGTAATAAGTGTAAGAGAAGACAAGAACACCGTTTAGTTTTATTTCCGTAACGTTTCCTCTAAAATCATAGAAGAATTCATACTTACTGCCATTCTTCAACGTTATTGATTTTAGTTTTCTATCGTCATAATATTCATAAGTAGCCATAGATAACGGATCAAATGGAGTAGTTCGAAATAAAAATAGGTTCATTAATAAATCATTTTGCCGATCAAACAAAGTAATCATTCCATTGGGGTCTGTAAGTTTTTGTAATTTATCGTCCGATGTATAAGTTGCGGATAAAACGCGAGCACCCATTTCGTCATATTCTTCAAGCAAATGTCGACCATCGGTAGAATATACTTTTTGAGTTTCCATTATCTTACTGTTGCTTCTATCTTTTAGCGTTTGTTTAACTAAACGGCTAGGAAAACTTGTGCTATACTCATTCTCGATTTTAACCCCGTACGCGCTAGTAGATTTAGTCGGATAACCGTCTTCATTGTATTCAAAATTATAGATGGTAGAATCAAAGCTACTCATTTTTTTGAGTTTATTATCCGAATCATAACTCATTTTTGCATTTTCGCCCGCTTTGGAAACTAACGTCATATTATTGGTGTTCTCGTCATATTCAAAGAACGTGCCAAAGTCTTGTCTTAATACCTTAATTCCACCAAGTTCGAACGAACTATCACCATACATTTCTATTATAAAACTAGCCGTAGGCTCGGTTTTTTTACAGTTTGCTCCTAAAATAATTAGTTCAAAGTTGTCATCCGCAATCGGTTTTTTAAGAAAATCAACATCATTATCACCAATATTCATATTAATCTTAACACCTACCCCATTATTGCTATCAAAATTTGTTTTTTGCCGAGCCCATAAAAGTGCAACAACGTTATCTGTAGCAACGCAATTAACAGGTACATCAAACATAACACGTCCAATGGTACTGTTCCCACTATGTGAAAACTTATAAATGACATTACCTAATATATCTAGCCATTTTTCTTCATCTAGAGTTAATCTTTCTCTTGTTACGTTCTCTAGCGTAAAATCTTCAATTGACTGACCACTAAAATAATCGTCAGTTAAATGCTTATATGCAAAAGCATTACTCTCTGCAACCAATAATTTAGATTGATTGTTGTATTCTGTCTCTTTTACATACCCATTGCTATCCATTTGATAAAGTGGTATACCTGTATTATCAAAATAATATTCTGCATACGTTCCATCCCAAGAAGTTACTTTGGTCCAATTGATATAATAATCGATTGACGTTGTATGTGATGCCTTTGTTACATTTTGACCGTTTTCATCTACAGTTTCGTAATAGTCAACAACGGAAGAAATAGCATTATTTGATACATTAAATATACTATTATACTTAGAAAAGGTATCCTTAATCGCAATTTGGGTAGTCGAATACGTGAATTCTAATTTGTTTATCACTACGTTATCTGGAGTTAGATATTCAATGCTTTCGATATATTCTCCATTATAAAGTAATTTAACCTTTTCTAGAACGGTATTGTTATAACTGTAAATTATTTCTTTTGCTCTACCTACTGAATTAGGAATGAACGTAATAACATCGCCTTTGCCATTACTAATTTCATCCACCCTAGAAGACGACATATCTATGTTAATAATATCTCCCGATTTCATAACAATTTGACAAGGATACATTATATTTACATCGTAAATTTTTTTGTTCCCATTCCTATCTTCAAATTCTGTATGATAATCCATATTATCATTTTCAGGCACTCTTGTTGCTTTCATTTGAGTGTAATTATTCCATTCATTAAGCTGATATTCATCCATGCTTCCGTCTGAATTCTGAACAGTAACACTATTCTCATATTCCAGCAGTTTTGCATGATAGTTTAACTTAAATCCTTTTCCAAAAAATCCGTACTCGTTCCTATCCTGATAATTGTAGATTAGACTTGTTTCGAATGGGCTCAGTCCTTTAGTAGAAATCAAAGGAACGGTGATATGCAAATTCGCATCTCTTTTGAATAGATTAACGTGTGCCGTTGCTTTGCCAACGCTGTGTTTTAGTTGTTTTGTGTAATTTTTTAAACCTGAATTCATTTTTTCCTCCTTGTATAATTTTTTTAGCAATCCAGATTACTTGCAATGCTACACAATACGACGAGATAATTAATCCTTCCTATAAAAATAACCTTAAAAACGAACTCCTAAATTAACTGTATCAATATGCGCACAATTGTGCTTTTTTGCTATATTTTGCATAAAATTATGATTTAATGCGCTACGTACGCACGTAATGCGTGCGCGCACTTGCAAAAGTCGGGGTTTTGGTGTATGATAATAGGTAGTCAAAACCTGGAGGTTTTTTTATGCATTGGACTGGTAAAGTGGATGGTACCGCTTTCAGTATTGGTAATTTTTCCGTAGCGTGGTATGGTATAATCATTACTTCCGCTATGGTGCTTGCCCTACTTATATCAATCAGACGCGTAAAGCGTATCAACGTGTCGAGCGACGATATGCTTATGCTTTTCCTTATTGCTATCCCGATTGCGGTAGTTTGCGCTAGACTTGGATACGTGTTAAGCAATTATTCAAGGTATTTCGTAAGTCCGTACGACTGGGAAGCATTCGTTGATACCATTGCTATTTGGGAAGGTGGTCTTACCATTATGTGGGGTGTGCCCGGTGGTGTCGTAGGTGCGCTTATTTGGGCGAAGATCTACAAAAAAGACGTGTTCAAGGTAGCGGACATCGTTCTTCCTTCCGTCCTTCTTGCGCAAGCGATAGGTAGATGGGGAAACTTCTTCAATCAAGAACTTTATGGTCAAATGGTAACTAACGAGAGTCTACAATGGTTCCCCTACGCCGTTTATATTGCCGACGAAGGCGCGTTCTTCCAAGCGACTTTCTTCTACGAAAGCATGCTCAATATAATCGGATTCGTTCTTCTATCGGTATTCGTAAGAAGATTCGACGTCAAGGGTTTCGGCACGCTCGGTTATTTCGGTTGGTACTGTCTTGTTCGTGGCAGTCTAGAATTTATCCGTAGCGAAAGCTCTACCATTGATAAAGGCTCTAGCGTAAACTTAGTAATGGTATTCTGCTACGTAATTGCGGCGATTTGTATAGGGTTAATAGTATTCCTATCCGTTCGCAAGGCAAAGCGCGGTGGCACGCTATTCTATAAGAACGGCATTCCGCCCCTACCGCCCGAAAAGAAAGAAGAACCGCTAATTACAACAGAAATTAAATAGGTAAAAGGAGAAAACTTATGAAAAAAATGCTATTGGGTGATTTTGCAGTAGCGAGAGGTGCGTATGAAGCAGGCGTAAACGTTGCCGCAGCGTACCCCGGTACTCCTAGTACGGAAATCACCGAAGAACTATCTAGATATAGCGATATTTATTCCGAATGGTCGCCTAACGAAAAGGTTGCGCTCGAAGTTGGTATGGGAAGTTCTCTATTCGGCGCGCGCACTATCGTCAGTATGAAGCACGTTGGTCTTAACGTAGCGTCCGATCCGCTATTCACCATTGCTTACACCGGTGTAAACGGTGGGCTCGTTATTGCCGTAGCGGACGATCCGTCGATGTTCAGTAGTC
The DNA here is from genome assembly GCA_045535785.1 of Clostridia bacterium. Taxonomy (GTDB): domain Bacteria; phylum Bacillota; class Clostridia; order Christensenellales; family DTU072; genus CAG-1782. The sequence goes on along the minus strand of JAZSMH010000064.1, from coordinate 85,012 downwards.
AAAACGAACAAGACACGCGTCTAATTGCGCGCTCTGCTAACGTACCCGTTGTTGAACCTAGCGACAGTCAAGAAGCGAAAGATTTTACTAAATTTGCTTTTGACTTAAGCGAAAAGTACGACACGCCCGTGATTTTACGCATAACCACTCGCGTAGCGCACTCGCAAAGCCTTGTAGAAATCGGTGAACGTGAAGAAAAGGTCGGCAAGAAGTACGAAAAGAACATAGCTAAGTACGTTATGATGCCTGCTAACGCTATAAAGCGTCACGTGGTTGTTGAAGAGAGATTAAAGACTTTATCAGCTGACTCCAACAGTTTCGCTATCAACAAGGTTGAATACAACGACACCGATTTAGGTATTATTTGCGCGGGCGGTGTTTATCAATACGTAAAAGAAGCGTTACCTAACGCGAGCGTATTGAAACTTGGACTCGTTTATCCCCTATGCTACGACTTAATCAAAGAATTCCGTTCTAAAGTAAAGCGTTGCGTAGTCGTTGAAGAACTAGAACCGCATATCGAAGGACTATGCAAGCTCAACGGTATCGACGTAGAAGGCAAGAATATCTTTGGCATTCAAGGCGAATTCTCCGTTAATATGATTAGAGAAAAGCTAGGTAGCAGTGTTAATAATGCTCCGCAACCTGCCGTTGTACCCGGACGTCCCCCCGTGCTTTGTGCAGGCTGTCCGCATAGAGGGGTTTTCTTCACTCTTAAGAAACTAAAAGTCAACGTTATGGGTGATATCGGTTGTTACACCTTAGGCGCGGTTGCTCCTTTGCAAGCGATAGATAGCACGGTTTGTATGGGTGCTAGTATCGGTATGGCAATAGGTGCGGACAAGGCGGATAAAGAGGCGCACAAGAACACCGTTGCGGTAATCGGCGACTCCACCTTCATTCATAGCGGTATAACGGGACTTATTAACGCGGTATACAACAAAGCTAACGTGACGGTAATCATCCTAGACAACCGTACTACGGGTATGACGGGACATCAAAATAACCCCGCTAACGGCAAGACGATCAACGGAAGTGAAACTTTCGAACTTGATTTAGAAAAACTATGCCTATCCGTTGGCGTAGACAGCGTAAACGTGGTTGATCCGTACGATATGAAGTTGTTTGAAAACACCGTTAAGGAAGAAATGCTAAAGGGTGGTGTTTCCGTTATCATTTCTAAGCGTCCTTGCGTACTATTGAAAAAGCAACTTTACAAAGGCTTCTGCGTAGATAAAGACGCGTGCAAGAATTGTAAAGCATGCACAAAACTTGGTTGCCCTGCTATTAGCGTAACTAGTGACGGCATCAAAATCGACACTTCTTTATGCACCGAATGTGGACTTTGTCAAAAGGTTTGCAAATTCGATGCTATCAAGGGATAGGAGGTAAATTATGGATATATTAATCGCAGGCGTAGGCGGTCAAGGTACGTTACTTGCAAGCCGTGTTTTAGGTAAATACGCGCTTGATATGAATTTAGACTGCAAATTAAGTGAAGTACACGGTATGTCACAACGCGGTGGCAGTGTAATAACTTTCGTTAGAATTGGCGAGAAGATAAACTCACCTATCATTGATACGGGAAGCGCGGACGTTATACTTGCTTTTGAAAAACTAGAAGCATTGCGCTACGCACACTACTTAAAGAATGACGGCTTTATCCTATATAGCACGCAAGAGATAATGCCTATGCCCGTACTTATCGGTGCAGCGGAATATCCTAGCGATATAGAAAGCAAACTCCCTACTAACCGTCACGCGATAGACGCTTTATCTTTAGCAGAAAAGGCAGGTAACAGTAAAGCCGCTAACTCGGTAATACTAGGCGCGTTCACGCGTATTATGGGCCTAGACAAGGAAAAAATGCTATCTGCACTTCTTGCTTGTATTCCCGCAAAACTTACCGAAATCAACGTAACAGCATTTGAATTAGGCTTTAATATGTAGTTTATTTTTAGTGAATATATGGAAAACCCCTTTTTTTCGATAAAAAAGGGGTTTTCCATACCTTTCCCCAAAAAAACTTAATTAATATATTTATCCTTAATTTCACCCAACGGGTGATACATCATTTTTGCGGAAGCAAATACATCATTATGAGCATACGCGAAGTTACATCATTGTGGCAAAGCCACTACATCATATATAAAAAATGCGTTGGGTTCCCCCAACGCACTTTTTTATTGACCTTAGTCAAATACTAATTTTAGCCCATTTGTGCAGCTGCTTCCAAAATGGTAGGGACGTAGTTGATTGTTGCATCTCTACCAAGTACTATACCTGACATAATCTTGTTGAAGTCGTCGCCCGATCCTGTAGGTATGGGTTGCATGAACGGGATAAAGTTGCTCGTATAATTGAACGTGCTACCTATTCCACCTGCTGCAAGGTCGATAGTGAAGTAAGTAGGAATGTTATGTTCTATCATAGGCATACTCGACATATCAAATTCGGTATCTCCTGCTCCTTCATACGTCCAATCGGTACTATTACCGCCGTCGTAGTCGGCAGATCTAACAACAAGTATGAAGTTAATCGTGTCTACGGTGGAAGAATCTTCACCGATACCAGTCTTCTTGCTATGGATGATACTCTTATCAATATAAGTGCTAGTGGTAATTCCTAAATAAGCCTTTAATTGGTCGATTCCTGCAGTGCCGTTGATTTGAGCGTTAATACCTGCGTCAATTTCACCTACGGTTGCTTCTAGTTGCGTCTTCAAAGTAGTTGCGGTTGAAGATTGACCGAAAGCTACGAACCATGCTTCGTCACCGGTAATATAGTTCTCGAATACGCAGTTCTCGTCAACGGTAAGGATACTGTTGTATTGATTTGTCCAAGCTGCATTATTCCATGCTCTATCGTCATAGTGTAGAATTGCGCCGTTACATCCACCCATATAGGTATTTTGGAAATCAATCTTGGTTAAGCCGTAAACGTAACTGTTTGCGTGCCAGCTGTCCTTTAGAATACAGTCTTTTACGTTCCATTGAACGTCGTGGTTACCGTCGTTAGTTGCTGCGGTGCTTTCACTAAACATTGCGCTTAACGTATTAGTAACGGTTACGTTATCCATATTGATAGTACCACCACGGTTAACGATACCGAGCATTGATGCGCTCATAGTAATCAAACTACCGTCTTTAGCAGTGCCGTTAGAGGTCTTACCGGCAACAGTTCTTACCTCGTTACTACGCGCGGTGTCGTAGTTACCCTTTACGTTAAGGTTATCGATAGTAAGTGTGCTGTTGTGATACTTGTTCTCTCTACTTAGACGCATCATACTTCCCTTGCAAGAAGCGTGGTCACAGTAATTGTCACCGTTGTTGTCAACGTGTCCGCCTGCCGCACAAGCCTCTAATTCGGTAGGTGCGCTATAGTACAAGAATATACCTATTTGAACGAATGCAACGATATAGTTGTTAGCGATTACTTCCCATGCTTCTACGTTATTACCGCCACCGTCAATGGTGTTATCAATATAAGGGAGGTCGGTTCCGTCTACGGTGAAGAAGTTACCGTTTACTTTTAGGGTATCGCCTGCGGTCGTTGCTAGACGGGTGTATACACCGTGTTCGTAACCACGGCTATAATAACCACCGTTCTTGGGTGCGCCCGTGTTAGGATCGTTGTTTACGTAATCGGTTGCGCTAAGTTCTGCCTTGATATTACGTAGTACGTTGATTTCTCTTACGGCTAAATCACCGTATGCTTTTTTAAGTTCTGCATTGTTATAAACGTTAACGCCGTTATTTACAACGAAAGTCATGCTAACGGTATCGTCTATAAAGGTGTATCTAGGTCTGAACGAAAGGGTTATAGTTTTACCAACTAAGGTACTGTCTAGCGTGAATACTCCGTCAACTTCGCTTATATCGGAAGAAATATCGTTGCTTTCGCTATCGATTGCCTCAATTAGGTCTACGTTGATTGCCGAGTAAGCAATACTATTACTGTTTACGTCACGCGCTACTAGGTCGGGGATAAAGTTCTCGTTACCTGCGGTAAGAGTGCCCTTATCTTGGTTACGGAAGGAAGTTCTGTTATAACTTACGCCCCAAGCGTTGTTGTAATCGGTGCCTGCACTGAAGTAGTTAACCTTATCAACAACTTTTACGTCGTAAACAACGGGTTCTGCATCAGCCTTATTTACCGTCATAGTGAATTCGCCTGCTTTAAGTGCGGTAAAGCTCGTGCCGTAAAGTTCGGTTTGGTTTACGTATACGCTAGGTATTCCATCGGGGAATACGATGCTCTCTACGTTGAAGTTATAGGTATTACCTACTAAGAATACGTAGGTGAATAACTCGTTAACGCTATCTCTTTCTTTGAAGTATCCGTTAACTTCGTCAGCAACGAACAAGTCGCTACTTACGTCTTCTGCTTGCCATACGGCTACGATTTCTATATTTGTTGCGTGATTATAAATTCCGCTTTGCGCAAATTCGTTTCCGTAAAGGGTGTAACCGTTGAATACGTAGTTAGCGTTAGTTGCTACTAGGTCGCCAACGCTATAAGGTTGTTCGTAAGTAACTTCGATAGGAGCGATTGCGTTAACAACTTCTACGTCGCTTGCATTAACGGTAATGGTATAGGTGTTAGCAACGTTCTTAGCGTAGATACTGAATTCTTTGGTAACTAGAGTATCAAAGTCGTATTCGGCAGTGCAAGCGGAGTTGGTATACCAACCGTCTAGAGTGTAGCCTGCGTTCTTTGCGCTAATAGTAGGAACGGTGATAACGTCGCCGTAGTCGATAACCATGACGTCACGAAGTTCGCCGTCAACGTAAACTTCTACGTCGTAACTATTAATTTGCCATACTGCATCGAGAGTTACGTTGTCAGCAACGTTATATACGCCACTAGCCTCGAACGGATTATCCGTATCAACAACTACCCAACCCATAAAGGTGTAACCTGTTTTGCTAGGTGCGGTGATAGCATAGCCTGCGCCGTAATTCAAGACGATATCCTCTTTTATACCGCCTACAAAGCTAATGGTATAACTATTAACAACAAAGCGTGCATATAGATAAATATCTCCCGTGCCCATAGTATTGCCGAATACGTATTTCGTTGCATACGCTTGCGTAGTGTACCAACCGTCTAAGCTGTGACCTTCCTTGGTTTCGCTAATAACGGGTTCTGCTACGATTGCGCCGTATTCTACGTCTTCGATAGTGTCAAACAAGGTACCGTCGATGAATAACTTAACGTCATAAGTATTGATTTGCCATTCGGGAATAAGAACGATATCATACTCATATTCATAAACGCCGTTTGCATTAACGTATCCTTCTTCGTCTTCTATCGTCCAACCTATAAAGGTGTAACCGTCTTTGGTAGGTGCGGTGATAGCGTAGCTTGCACCGTAAGCAACGGTAATGCCGTTTACGTAATATTCTTCGGTAAGTGAAGCGTCAAAACCAATGGTATAATTATTAACGGTATAGCAAGCGTAATAAACCTTACTACTATCGATTGCTACGGTTAGATCAACTGCCGTGCCGTTTTCCGTTAACGACCAATGACTAAAGGTGTAACCAACTTTGGTGGGATCTTCGGGGATAAGGGTAGGATCAATAACGACTGCGGTGTCGTCTATTCTTTCAATTTCGAAAGAAACTACGGTTTGATTGCCGTTCATGAATACAACGTCAAGGTTATAATATCCTTCAACGGTGGTCCATTCTGCTACGATAGTGATATCGGTTGCATAATTGTAGGTGCCTTCTTGGTTAAATTCTACACCACCATAGGTGTATTTTACGAATTCGTAGTTAGCGTTAGTGGTGGTGGGATCAGCAACTGAATATTCTTCACCGAAAACTACGTCGATAGTAACTCCGCCTTCCAAACTAGCGTCGTTACGAACGAGTACAACGTTAATTACGTAAGGATTAGCGGTGTATTTTGCGTAAAGTGTTAAGTCGCCCGTAACTGCGGTATCTTTATCGAATGCGGTGTTAAATTCTGCATCGGTATAAAGACCTGCAAAGGTGTGGCCTACGGGTGCGGTAGGAAGAACTACCTTACTGCCGTGGTTTACGTTTTGTTCGTCGCCATCGATGGTAACAACGTAAGAATTAAGCGTCCATTGTGCGGTTATCGTGATGTTACCAAGTCTGTTGTAGGTTCCGCTAAGCTCAAACGTTTCGCCGTCAAAGGTGTAACCAGCGAAGGTATAACCCGTACGATTAGGAACGGAAATAGTGTAAGCACCGCCGTATACTACGTTTACTGCAGGCATAGCGTCCCCACCGTTTACGTTTACGTTAATTACGTAAGCATTAGCGGTGTATTTTGCGTAAAGTGTTAAGTCGCCCGTAACTGCGGTATCTTTATCGAATGCGGTATTAAATTCTGCATCGGTATAAAGACCTGCAAAGGTGTGACCTACGGGTGCGGTAGGAAGAACTACCTTGCCACCGTGGTTTACGTTTTGGCTATTGCCGTCGATAGTTACGTTATAAACGTTGAGCGTCCATTGTGCTCTTACGGTAACGTTACTTGCTTTATCGTAAGTGCCCGTAAGTGCGAATTCGTCACCGTCTAGGGTGTAACCAGCGAAAGTATAACCGGTACGGGTGGGGGTGGGAATGGTGTATTCACCGCCGTAAACAACGTTAACTGCGTTAACTGCATCGCCACCGTTAGCGTTTACGTTGATTACGTAAGAATTTGCGCTAAATTTTGCATAAAGATTGAAATTACCGGTAACTAGAGTGTTCTCGTCGTATGCATTAGTAAGTTCTGCATCGGTGTACCAACCTGCGAAGGTATAACCGGTCTTAATTAGGCTGCTGCCTGCGCCCGAATAAACAACCTTGCTTCCGTGGTTTACGTTAACGTCTGCTAGTTTGTTAGAGCCGTCGAAATAGCTAACAACGTATGCGTTAAGTTCCCATTGTGCTCTAACGGTGATACTGTTCTCTCTAGCGTACGTTCCGCTAATAGCAAAATCTTCGCCGTCTAGGGTATAACCTGCGAAGGTATATCCTTCTTTGGTGGGGGTAGGAAGGGTGTATTGACCACCGTTAGATACTTCTACTACTCCACGCTCGTTTTGCTCTTGTCCGTCAATAGTTATCGTTCCGCCGTTGGTTACTACGCTTATGTAAAGTTTTATTTTTTCAAACTTCGCATAGAGAGTAACGTTGGAAGAAACGCTAGTAACTACTTCTGCATCATAGGCTTGCGTTAATTCCGCATCTACGTACCAACCTACGAAGGAATATCCGCCCTTAGTAGGATTAGTCGGTAGCGTAATAGCCGAATCCTTTTCAATTTCTACAGTCGATAGGACGTTCTCGCCATCCATAAAGGTGACTGTGACCTTTTCTTCGCAAGCAACAAGAGTGGTGCACGCTATTACCGCAAAAATCATTACGATAAGTAGCATCTTCAATGTCTTGTTCTTCTTCATAATCTGTTCCTTTTTTCGCGCCCTTTGAGATTTCACCACTATTAGGTGTTAGAACGCGAACTCTATATTAAATATCGACGTCACCGCCATCGCTCTGCTTGATGGCTAGTCGGATACTGTCGTACTTCTCACTGCCGTCCGTTGCGCGAACGGTTATTTCTACACTTACTCTATCCAAAAACGTTACTACGCCCGTACTATCAACGAGTACGCTAGGGTGACTGGAAGAAAATTCTACCGTCTTTTCCGCAGCCTTTTCGCTAATAATGGTATAATAAAGCCTTACGCTAGAGTTACTATCGGTAATTTCTACGGTAAGAACTTGTTCGTCTTCTATCTTTTCACCGTTTTCATAAGTAAAATAGATATCCTGAACGAGCGTTTGTCTACGGAAATTCTCGATAGCCTTACCAAAGAAACTTACCAAAAGCACTGCAAGGATACATTCTACGATAACTACGATAACTACGATTTTCTTATTCATAAAATATCTCCTTACTATGCCTGTATATCGTCAAAGTAAACTTTGAGATTACTGTTGTATAGATAAAGTCTTGCTCCTAGGAATGCAATACCTATGAGCATAATTTTTAACCAACCACTCAACGCGCCTTCCAGTAGCATGAACATACACAATAAGCCCATTACGGTGGCAATCCCGAAGCCTACGGCAATAGATTTTGCCACGTTGGTATTGTCTATTACGTTATCGCCTTTTACCGCGTAATCGTTAATTTTCGGATTGGTTATATCCATTTGAAAACTCCAGAAGATATGTCCTAAACTAACAATTAGCATAAATAAAGACATAAGTGATAAATTAAGCGCGGTTAATTCGGTAGTTACTACAAGCATTACTATAGTAGTAATAATCGCTACTACGTCGATAACTGCCGCCACCACTACTTTTGCCCAAGTAATTATCATCGTCTTAGAAGGTGCCGCCTTGAGCACCGCAAATTCCGAGCCTTCTTTGCTTATCTCCATAGCGCAGTTGGCGTTATGCGTACCTAATAAACTCAAGGTAATCATAACGTTAAAGGCTACCGTCATTATATCGCCTAGCGTGTTAGTATTAATCGCCGCCAAAATAAAGTTAAGGACGTACGAAATAATGGGGAACACTAGTACGATAGTGATAGCGGACGTAACCGACTTAGAAGAACGGAAAAAGAGTTTGAATTCCTTACGCAACAAGGTAAAGAACAACCCTTGTAACTTTGGATGACGAACTTTATGCTTTTTCATACGGCTATGCTCGGTTGCACTGCTTACCGCCTTAAAGTAGAAAGGCATAGCAAGTAAGAAGCAGAGCGCCCCGAACGTTGCAAAAACCAATAGCATTACGGGTAAATATAAATAAACCTGTCTACCAAACACCATTTTACCCATAAACGTGTACCATAGCGAGAATTTATTAACGGTAGCGAACGCTTTTTCTACGAAAGCAACGAACTTACCGTAAATAGCGACCAACTGTATGGGGGTGGGTAGTTTGCTAAGCACCATAATTATAAACATAAACGAGCCTACGAGTATTGCCGCCAGCACGATTGAATATAGCCAAACGTTGTTCTCCAAGAATCTCTTTATATAAATAAAGGGGATACTTAAGAGCGCACTGATAAATACGGGCAATAGACACATCATTATCCATATAATAGGCATTTGTAGCCAATACGCCACTCCGCCACCGCTTGCTATACCGAATCCTACTAAGAAAGGTAAGACGAAGAAACAACTCTTCTTGAATTCTTCAAAAGCAAATACTATGATTTTTGATACGAAAATTTCGGTATATTTACAAGGAAATGCAAGTAGTATGGTGTTCTCCCTACTGGTATAAAGTACGGATAGCATACTGCCCAGACAAGTAAAAATACCTAGTATTTGCGTAAACAAAACTACGGTAACGAACATATCTTCGCTAGGCTTTAATTGGAAAGTCCCGCTTAAATAGCTTAATCCAAAGGTTATAGCCGCGGTAATAGCAATAATACCTACTATCGCTAAAAATAGCGAAAAGGCAAGTTTTCTCTTGTTGCTTTGTTTGAACAAACGGAACTTCTCACCTATTTGCATCAATGTGAGATATTTTATTCTCCGTAAAACGGTATTTTTGTTCTTTTCTTTAACCTTTTGTGTCATATTATTCCTCAACGGTTGCCGCTACTTCTTCTACTACGTTTTCGGTAGCGGGTTCTTCCGTTTGTACTCCCTTTTTAGACGAATATTTTAGATAGATTTGTTCTAGCGATTCGCCTTCGGATAAAATTTCTTCCATAGTGCTTACTCTGCAAAGTTCACCACCGCTAATAATAGCGATACGGTCGCATATTTTTTCTACGACTTCAATAACGTGGCTACTGAAGAATACTATGTTGCCGTTGTTCGCGTGCTCGCGCATACATTCCTTAATTTGGTAAGAACTGGTAGGATCAAGACCGGTTAGCGGTTCGTCAAGCACCCATACTTTGGGATTGTGAATAAGCGCCGCGATAACCATCGTCTTTTGCTTCATACCGTGAGAATAACTCTTTATTTCTCTATCAAGAGCAGCCTCAAGGTCGAACATCTTAGCATATTTTGCAATACGTTCGTTCTTATCCTTTTCGTCAACCATATAAAGGTCGGCTACGTAGCTTATATATTCTCTACCCGTGAGTTTTTCATAAACCGCGTGGTTATCGGATACGTAACCAATGTTTAGTTTTGCTTCAAGCGGTTGGCGAGCGATATCGTAACCGCAAATTTCTATCGAGCCTTCGGATATCGTTTGGATACCGACTAAACTCTTAATGGTGGTACTCTTACCTGCGCCGTTATGGCCGATGAAGCCGAATACTTCGCCTTCGTGAATGTCAAGTGAAATATTGTTAACCGATTTTTTGGTGCTTCCTGCATAAGTTTTTGAAAAATTCTTGATAGATATCATACGTACTCCTTCGGGATTGAGCGGTTCTTTTACAGAACGTCCGTCCATCTCTTTCAAAAGGTTAAGGTGATCTACACGCATAAGTTTTTTTCTACGCGCGAGTTCTTCGTGAGCGTCGGTGGTTCTATAAAGTAAACCGTATACGCCCCACATAGCGAACATAAGCGCAATGAAAATAATGAATATTACGATGATATACATATAGTAGTACGTCATCATAGTATCGCCTAGTTGGAATTTCAATACAAAGTTATATTTAATTGGATACGCCCACGCAAACTTTTCTACGAAGAAGTCGCTATATAGGAAGAAGTAGTCGATTTCGTCCCCATTAACGTTAATGGGCGAATTGTTAAGCCATGCGTTAAGGGTAGCCGCGCACAGCACGTAGACGCTAAAGGCTATCGCCGCTTTGCCGACAAGTTTTATATTCGGTCTTTCGAATACGCCCAGCGCAACGCCCATAATGGGTAGTACGAAAGCGTAGGTGTGGTTATACCAGAACACCATCGTACCTATGTCGGTCAGTTGTTCTTCCGCATTCGGTAGAATTATTGCACAAAGCGCACCGATAACGTTAATTAGATAGGTAAAATAAAATACGCCTTTTAGGTTAAGGACGTATGCAAAGAGCATAAGTGCTATTGCGGTATTACATAGGTGCAAGGGGAAAGACGTAAGTCCCGACCTATGCGCGTTAAAGCTAAAGTATTGCAAAAATCCGCTTAGCGCGAGCATAATGAGATAGTATCTCTTCTCGCTCATATCTTTCTTCTTCAATACGAACATAGAAATTAGCGGACAAAGCACGCATATATAAATAAGAATACGATGCGTTTGACTAAATCCCGTCGCTTCACCGAACGCTTGACCGAAGAATAATTGCGGTGCGTAGATAGGTAAAAATGCGGGTAAATAAAGCAAGGTAAATAGCGCCATAAGTCCAAGACGCTTGCCTATTTCACCAAAATTCTTATTAGCGATATAGTCGATAAGACGTTCACCCGATAGCGCGCTCATTAATGCAATGATAATTGCGTAAATAATGATATGCCAGTGGTAATAATCTACGTATCCAAGGATAGAGATAACGATCTCTTTGAAGAATATAAAGTTGAGTAATAAAACGACGGGTGCTAAGAACGCCGAAAAGTCTTTCGATGCTCTCTTATTAAAAAAGGGCGTCATTATCAGTACTGCGGTAGTAAGATACGTGAACCACTTAAGTATTGTGACTAGTACCGTTACCGTAGGACTGAAGAGTCCGCCTTCTAATCCCTCGTAATTACTAATAACTTCTAGGCTAAAAAGATGGGGCATATATACTGCGAATAGCAATATTCCCATCGCCTTGAAGAACATATCCTTTAATGCATATTCTTTACCTTTTACGGTAATTTTTTTCGTCTTTAGTAAGTTACCGATAAGTCGGAACAAAAATGCTCCACCAACAGAACCTACCGCTAAAATTGCTTGATTCATTTTTTGTGTCCCTACAAAATTTTTAGTAGTCTTCCCTCATCAACACCTTATATGTTAACACATATACATTTTTTGTCAAGCAATTTTCAAGGTGTGCAAAAGTGGCGTGTTTGATTTTTGTAAAAACCGCGCAAAAAGGCGCAAAAACCGACATTGGGCAAAATTGACACTACTTTAATTTTTGCTCTAAAGTGGTCTTCAAGGGGGTTAAACCGAGTTTTTGGTAAAAGGTTTTTGCCCCTTCGTTAAGCTCCCAGACGTTCAAAGTTATGCTATCGAAGGCATTTTTTTTAGCAAAATCTACCACGTAATTATATAGAATAGTACCTATTTTTTGACCGCGGATATTTTCGTCAACGCACAAGTCGTCAAGGTAAAGTACCCTTCTATCGGCAAGGGATTCGTCCCCTTCCGTTATCTCTTTTTGGGTAAATGCGTAGCCCACGATTTTCCCACCGTCGTCGGCAACGAAAACGGGGGTGTTTTCGTTATTTATTATCTCGACGAGCTCTTCTTCGTTGTATTTTTGACTGCCTTTGCGGAAGATATCGGGACGGCCCGACGAATGCACTAAGTGCACCTGTCTAAGTAGGCTACAAATAGTGGGTATATCTTTGTTTTCCGCTAGTCTAACTAACATTATTTCTTCTTTTTTCTCTTCTTTATTATCTTCGCGCCTTGGTCGAGAAGGTCTTCTAGAGAATGTATTTCTTCATCCACTTTGCGCTCTTTTTCCACTCTTACGGGTAGTGCTTCTTTGTTATAAGGTAGGGTTACGTCGTCGTTCCTTACTCTCAATTCCATTTGTGAATAAGGTACGTTGATACCGTTGCGTTTGAATTCGTTAAATACGTTCTCTACTACGTAATAGTACACGTCCCAATAATCTTCGGTGTCGCACCAACAGGTAGCGCGGAATTCAAGACTGCTTGCACCGAGATTTTCTAATCTACAGAAAGGTTGTCTTTGTTCGTTGATGATAACCATTCCACAACTTTCCATAACCTTAATAATTATGCTCTTAACTTGCTCTACGTCGCTTTCGTACCCTACTTGGAAGGTAAATCCTACGCGCCTTGTGGAATTTGCGCCCGAATTAATTACGACGTCGTTAATCATAATAGAGTTAGGGATAACGATGCGCTTGTTGTCGGTGGTGTTGATAACGGTATAAAGAAAATGTATTTCTTCAATTCTTCCTTCTACACCCGATACCGAAATAAGGTCGCCCGATTTATAAAGTTTTGCACTGACGATAATTATACCGTTAGCAAAATTTGCGATATTATTTTGGAGTGCCATACCTATTGCTAGTAATACTGCCGATAGTGCGGTGAGTATACCCGTGATTTCTACACCGACAATATTGAGAAGAATTAGTACCAAAATTAGGTATAAACCAAGTTTTATTGCATTAGCAATAAACTTCTGCGTAACGCGTTCCATTTTCGTCTTCGACATTATTTTACGGAATAATTTGTTGAGTAGAGTTATCAAAATTAGCCCTACGATAAGGACTGCAAAGAACAACAAAATGTTCCAAATATTTTCACTAAAATACGTCTTAACCGTTTCCCAAATCGCTTGAAAATCCATACTTTTTCCTTGCCTTTTTTCTATTTTTTTTAAGTATATCACCCGTTTTTATTTTTGTAAAACGTATTTTCATTCGTAACGCTGATTTTGTCGAATTGGTCGCACTTTTTTTGCAAATTTTTTATACGCTCTTGACAAACTTATTACATAAGGGGTAAAATCTTACTAGCACTTAGTTGCGTTTTATTTTAGGAGAATTACCATGCAAAACTACTATCAAAAAGAAATTGAGTGCGCGTCATACGAAGAAATACGCGCTATTCAGAACGAAAAAATCGTAAAACAAGTAAAACACGTCTACGACAACGTACCCTATTATCGTGCGCTTATGGACGAGAAGGGCGTAAAACCCGAAGATATTAAGAGCGTAGACGACGTAAAGAAGTTGCCTTTCCTTACCAAAAGCGACCTACGCGAAGCGTATCCCTACGGCTTGCTAGCTAAGCCTCTATCCGAATGCGTACGTATTCAATCTACTAGCGGTACTACGGGAAAAAGAGTAGTTGCTTTCTACACCCAACACGACGTCGACCTATGGGAAGACTGCTGTGCGCGTGCTATAGTAGCGGTAGGCGGAACGAAAGACGACGTATGTCAAGTCGCTTACGGATACGGACTATTTACCGGTGGTCCCGGACTTAACGGCGGTTCGCATAAAGTCGGTTGTCTTACCCTTCCTATGAGTAGCGGTAACACCGAGCGTCAAATACAATTTATGTGCGACCTTGGCTCCACTATCCTTTGCTGCACCCCGTCTTACGCCGCTTACATTGGCGAAACGCTCAAAGAAATGGGTTTAACCACCAAAGATATAAAGCTAAAGGCAGGTATTTTCGGTGCGGAACCTTGGACGGAAGAAATGCGTAGAGATATAGAAAAATCTCTCGGAATTAAGGCATACGATATTTACGGCCTTACCGAAACTAGCGGTCCCGGAGTATCTTTTGAATGTTCCGAACAAACGGGTATGCACATCAACGAAGACCACTTCTATGCAGAAATAATCGATCCCGATACCGGCGAAGTATTGCCCGAAGGTAGCAAAGGCGAATTGGTATTCACTTCATTAGATAAAGAAGCATTTCCTTTGCTTCGTTACCGCACGAGAGATATCTGCGTACTTTCGCGTAAAAAATGTAGTTGTGGCAGAACTTTCATGAAAATGAGCAAGCCCATGGGAAGAAGCGACGATATGCTTATCATTCGTGGCGTAAACGTATTCCCTAGCCAAATAGAAACCGTACTACTAGAACAAGGATATACTCCTAACTACCTAATCGAACTTGACCGCGTTAACAACACCGATACTTTTGATATCTACGTAGAACTTAACCCCGAACAATTCTGCGACACCGTAAAAGGTATCACCGCAAGAGAAAAAGAACTCGCTGCCGCTATAAAAACCATGCTCGGTATCAACCCCAAAATGCACCTTGTTGCACCCAAAACCATCAAGCGTAGCGAAGGAAAAGCAGTAAGAGTTAACGACAAGCGCAAGCTTCACGACTAAATAAATAACCGTATCATTGGAGGAAATACCATGAAACAAATCTCTATTTTTATCGAAAACGAAACGGGTAAACTCGCTAAAGTAACCTCTCTACTTGCAGAAAAAAAGGTAAACCTACGTGCACTTAGTATCGCTGATACGCACGATTACGGCATACTAAGAATCATCGTAGACGACACTATGTACGCTTCAAAAATTTTACACGATAACGGTTATCTAACCAAAACTACCGAAGTAGTAGCTATCAAAATCGAAGATAAACCGGGCTCGCTCGCTAAGATAATGGAAGCACTATGTAACGCTAACATCGGCGTTGAATACACCTACGCATTCACCGCTAGCACCCCCGGTGCAGCGATAATGGTATTCCGCGTTAACGACAACAAGGAAGCGTTAATCGCTCTATCTAACGCAGGAATAGAAACTCTATAATAACAACACTATTAACGACTTTCGGTAACCTATTTTACTATAACGGTACACCGAAAGTCGTATTTTTTATTCAGTAATAGTAACTTTATTTTTACCGAGCCAACGGGTTGGTTCTAGTCCGCTAGTTTTGTAATGGCGCGTAAAATCCATGCTACTAATCGTTCCACCACACGCAATAAGCACGGGCGTTACTATACTAGCAATGCGCTATATATACGCGTGTGTACGCGTGTTTTTTATATTAAATTATAAAAAAACGAAAAAATGCGCGAAAAACCTTTGACAAACGCAAAAAGGTATGTTACTATATGTTAGCACCTTCAGAGGGTGTAATTTTTTTCGGAGGTAAAAAGTTTTATGGCAGCAGCCGGAAGCAGAGTAAAAATTACGCTTGCTTGCACCGAGTGCAAACAACGCAACTATGACAAGAAAAAGAATAAGAAAAACACTCCCGACAGAATGGAAGTTAAGAAATATTGCAGATTCTGCAAAAAGCACACCGTTCACAAAGAAACCAAATAGTTAGTCGGAGGATAGAATGTCCAAGAAAAATATTAAATTGGAAATGACTCCAATTGAGGCTCCCGTTACTGAGAACAATAACGAGAAAGCGAAGAAGAACGCGCCTACCAAGAAGAACAACGCTAAGAAGCGTAAGTCTTTCGGTAAGTTCTTCCGCGATATTATTAGCGAACTTAAGAAAGTTGAATGGGCTAAGTTTAAGTCCACCAAGTCTGGCAAAGGCGTTCTTGCTCAAACCGGTATCGTACTTTTGATCGTCGTTATATTCATCGTTATTATCACTGCATTTGATCTAGGCTTATCCGAATTGCTCGGATTACTAATCGACGCGGCAGCATAAGCGGAGCGGTAAGCTTTTTCGTGCAGTCGTGCACGTGGAAGAAAAAAGGAGTAGTTATATGGAAAATCAAAACAACATGCAAGTTGCTCCCAAGTGGTACGTAATACACGTCTACTCTTCTTATGAGTTCATGGTAAAGAACTATCTCGAAAATATGATTGAGAACAACAATCTTCAAGATTATATTTTCGAAATTTCTATCCCTGTTAGAGAAGAAATCGTAGAAAGGAACGGCAAGCGCAAAGTTGTTGAAAAGAAGAGATACCCTGGATACGTATTCATTAAGATGATACACACCCAAGAAGTTGGATATCTTGTAATCAACACGAGAGGCGTAACCGGTTTTTGCGGACCTAGTGGCAAACCTTTGGCACTTACTGATGAAGAAATCAAGCGTATGGGACTAGAAAAACGCGACGTTGCTAGCCTTGACATTCAAGAAGGCGATTTAATTAGAGTAATAAGCGGTGCGTTCGAAAGTAACCTTGGTACCATTGATAAGATTTATGCAGATAAGCAAAAAGTAAAGGTTATTATGCAACTCTTCGGTAGAGAAACCCCCGTTGAACTTGAATTCAATCAAGTTGAGAAGGTTAACGCCGACAACTAATATTATATTGTATAATTATTAGATATAACCTGTTTTATAGTAATATAGACGGTTTACATTAAATGGGAGAATAACAAAAATACTTACTCAATTGTTATTCGTTAGTACCAAGTAGTCGAAGGAGGAAATTGACTATGGCAAAGAAAATTAACGCAGTAGTAAAATTGCAATTGCCCGCAGGAAAGGCAACCCCTGGCCCGCCTGTAGGTTCTACCCTTGGACCCCACGGTATCGCTATACCGATGTTCACCAAGGAATTTAACGAAAAGACGTCAAAGGACGCAGGATTAATCATCCCCGTTATCATTACGATATATGCAGACCGTTCTTTCTCGTTCGTACTTAAGACTCCCCCCGCTCCCGTTCTTATCAAGAAGGCATGCGGATTGGAAAGCGGTAGCGCAGTACCCAACCGTGACAAGGTTGCTAAGCTTACCAAGGCTCAACTCGAAGAAATCGCTAAGCAAAAAATGCCCGATCTTAACGCAGCTAGCCTAGAAGCAGCAATGAGCATGATCGCAGGTACCGCTCGTAGCATGGGCGTAACCGTAGAAGAATAGGAGGTGCCGTATGAAAGTAGGAAAGAAATATGCTGATTCTCTAAAGTCTTACGACAAGAGCAAACAATACGAATGTGCAGAAGCGCTTAACATCGCTATCAGCACTGCAAAAGCTAAGTTTGATGAAACTATCGAACTTCACTGCAAACTAGGTGTTGACCCCCGTCACGCTGACCAACAAGTTAGAGGCGTTGTTGTACTTCCCCACGGTACTGGTAAGAACCTAAAGGTTCTAGTAATCACCAAGGGTGCTAAGGCTGACGAAGCTCAAGCTGCTGGCGCAGACATCGTAGGTGCAGAAGAAATGGTTCAAAAGATCCAAGGCGGATGGTTTGACTTCGACGTATGTATCACCACTCCCGACATGATGGGCTTGGTTGGTCGTCTAGGTAAACTACTAGGACCTAAGGGCTTAATGCCTACTCCTAAGAGCGGAACCGTTACCATGGATATCGCTAAAGCAGTTAAGGACGTAAAAGCTGGTAAAGTTGAATACAGAGTTGACAAAACCGCTATCATCCACTGCCCTATCGGTAAAGCAAGCTTCGGCGTAGAAAAACTAACCGACAACTTCAATACCCTTATGGAAGCTATCATCAAGGCAAAACCCGCTGCAGCAAAGGGAACTTATCTAAAGAGCGTTACTCTCGCTTCTACCATGGGTCCTGGCGTAAAAGTAAGCTACAAAATGTAATTACTAACCGAAAAAAGAAAATTGACGAGAATGAAAGTTCTCGTCTTTTTTTATTGTCTAATCCCCTATTTTACGCGCCGTGATTTTCGCTAACGTTTCTTATTTTAAGCGACGGATAAGATTTTTTTTGCAAATAGTTGCCAATGATAGCAAAATGCGTGTATAATTAATTGCATTGTTTTTGACAATGATTTTTTACAACGGAGATATGCTTATGGGACGTATGATAGGAACAGTTTCGCGCGGAGTGCGCGCACCCATTATTAGAAATGGTGACGATATTGTAAAAATTGTTACCGAGTCAATTTTGACCGCATCAAAAGAAGAGAATATTCCTTTGCGTGACCGCGACGTCGTTGCTATGACGGAAGCAGTCGTTGCTCGTGCGCAAGGTAATTACGCGACGGTAACCGATATTGCCGACGATATTAAGGCTAAATTCGGTAACGATGCTACTATAGGCGTAATCTTCCCTATCCTTAGCCGTAACCGTTTTGCTATATGTTTGCGCGGTATCGCTATGGGTGCAAAGAAAGTTGTAATCATGCTTTCATACCCTAGTGACGAAGTGGGTAATCATTTAGTAAGTATGGATATGGTGGACGAAAAGGACGTTGACCCGTACAAAGACGTACTTACGTTAGAACAATATCGCGAGCTCTTTGGATACGAAGTACACCCCTTCACTGGCGTTGATTACGTAGCATATTACGAAAAACTTGTAAAAGAATGTGGCGCGGAAGTGGAGATAATCTTCGCTAACAACCCAAAAGCAATTCTCGCTTACACTAAGAACGTACTTTGTTGCGATATTCACACGCGCGCACGCACCAAGAGAATATTGAAAAAGAGCGGTGGCGAGATTATTTTAGGGCTTGACGATATTCTATCTACGTCCATAAATGGAAGCGGTTTTAACGCAGAATACGGGCTTCTAGGTAGTAACAAAGCAACGGAAGATCAAGTTAAACTCTTCCCGCGTGACTGTCAAGAAGTGGTGGACGCTATCCAACGCGAATTGAAATTAAAGTCGGGCAAAAATATAGAAGTTATGGTATACGGCGACGGCGCGTTCAAAGACCCCGTAGGCAAAATTTGGGAACTAGCAGACCCCGTAGTATCCCCTGCCTATACTAGCGGACTAGAAGGCACGCCTAACGAGTTAAAACTAAAATACCTAGCCGACAATGAATTTGCTAACCTTCAAGGTGAAGAACTTAAAAATGCTATCAAGCAAAAAATCACCCAAAAAGACGGCAATCTCGTTGGCAAAATGGCTTCGGAAGGCACTACTCCTAGAAGACTCACCGACCTTATCGGCTCGCTCTGCGACCTAACGAGCGGTTCGGGAGATAAAGGCACCCCCATCGTTTGGATACAAGGATACTTTGATAACTATACGGCAGATTAATCGCCGTATAGTTATCAGTGAAATCTGCCGTAACGGCAGGTGAAATCACTTTGTGGTGAAATTCACTTCGTGAGTGAAATTTTGCCTTTAGGCAAAGTTATGGATAATAAAATAACGGATACAATTACGTATCCGTTATTTTTATTTTAGGTAATTAAATTGTTAAATTAGGCACCCTAAAAAGCTTTATTAACTATTTTTCCCAATATAACTTCGGCAAACTTCCACTAGAGTAAACCCAGCAATAAGTTTCATTATTTCTTGAACATGTAAACATATTAATGGTCTAATCTAGATGTTCTTAACAACTTTTTTAATCTTGTGTTAGTATCTCCTTATTACCCTGCGCTATAGTATCGTGTCTGCTTATGCCACCCAAAGGCCACTCCAAGTTTACGTCTGCTGATAACGTAGCCGTTGAGAATAAATTGCTATAACTTGTCTTGTAACAGCATGCAATAACACCTGATATAGAAACCCACCTACCTCTCGCGTAAATTGTTGCTGCACTAGAACAGTTTATTACATCGCAAGAAAGCGCATATCCTACTATTCCAGCAACACAAGTATCACTGCCACTACTAGCAACATTATATCTTATATTCCCTGACGATGAACAATTTATAATTTCCGTTTCTCTAGCATATCCCACTATTCCTCCTACCATGGCATCCTGCGCCATATCCCCGCCAGGTATATCCCATTTTTCGTTTCTGTTTTGAGGATCAAACGTTTTTATGTTCGCTACTACTTTTAAATTTTTTATCGTAGCATTATTTGTTGTTGGGAATAAGCCTAAAGCCCAAGATTCAAGGGTTGCTTTACCAATCTTAATATCATACGTGATCGTATTCTCTTTTCCATCAAAGTTACCTGTAAAGTAAACTAATGGATTTCTTGATTCAGATTTCCAATTGCTAATTCCGTATTGTGACCAATCACCTAAATTTATATCACCGATTAATTCATAATAACATTCACTCTTTGAGTTATTAAACATGTAAGTAAACTGCTTAGGATCTTTTATTAAGTAAGGTTTATTCGCTACCCCAAAACCACTAGCAAAATTTTCGTCATTGGTTTCATTTTGTACTTTTGTGTATTTTGCATAAAAGTCGCTTTGGTTATTCTTTGCCAAATCGTCAAAATAATTTTTTAGTTTATTCTTTTCAGCACTATATTCTGAAGGTAATAACTCCCAAATTGGAACAAGGCTATTTTTTTGTGAAGCACCAATTATTACGCATTCTTCAATATCTATACCATTCATAGATTCTGCCCACGTTTTATAATTCGCCAAAAAATCATCTAGTGTAATCGCGGGGAAATTAGCTCCGCCTATACCGCTCGCTTGAAAATACTGTGTTGCTTCTGAAAGATTATTCTCAAACGTATCAGTAACTTTGTTATATGCCGAAACTTTGGCTTCCATTATATCTTTTATACCAGCACTAACACCTGTTGATATCGCACCATACTCTTCTTCCCAGTATGAATCACTGGTGTTTACCATATAAAAACTTCCTTCTACTTTACCACCAATATCTGCCGCCAATATAGCATGTGTTCCGTATTTATCAAAAAAATCTTCTGCTGATAAATTAGTTACATCGTTAAGTACTGATTGTTGCATTAATGCTCTTAATTTATCTATATTGTTTCTTTCTGCAATTGAAACGTAATATGCTGTATAATACTGACTGAAATCATAATAGAATTCGTTCGTTACTTTGCTCCACTTTTCATTGGTAGCATTATCAAACTTCAATTCTACTCCAGCTGTAAACACTCCCCAACCGCCAGAAATTTCGAATCCACCACCATATTCTTCTTTCTTTCCACTATACAATTCCTCCATTGTAGATGCGGAAGATGATTTAGATTCCATTTTACCTTTTTTAGTTTCTGCCCACGTCAACGTGCTTAATACTTCTTCTGTAAATAAATTCGTATGATAGTTATCAACTTCTAAATATTCGTCAGTAATCGCATTAACCGTTCTGCCGATTCCTAAATCATAATAAGCCGACTTGAACGTAACAGGCTTAGGTTGCACCGTTTGATTATTGTCGTTATTATCGGTGTTATTATCATCGTTTGTCCCACTATCGGGCGTGTTATTCCCAGTATTATTGTTGCCAGTATTACTACCACCGTTATTATTGTTGTTGTTACCAGTATTTGTGTTATCATTATTACCAGTATTGTTGTTGCCCGAATTATTGTTATCGTTCGTTTCGTTAGCGATATAAAGGTGGAATATCGGTTCAGAATATCCAGAGCTTAAATTTACATAACCATCACCAACCGCTCTAACAGATATTTCGCATTGTGTTCCCGATGGAATATTAGCATTCTTTAAATCAAAATGCGTTCCTTTTTCTTTTGCAACCTCATGTCCAACGGTATTAATTGTCAAATAATAGCCAACCGCTCCGTCAACCATATTCCAATGAACGACGTTGTCTATTACTTGAACGTTCTCTGGGACAGCGAGTGTAGTTTTCACCTGCGAACATCCCACAAACGCGAATACAAAACAAAGAATTACGAATATTATTAGTATTCTTGCCGTTTTTTTCATTTGTACTTCCTCCATTTTTTATGTTTTTAATTATTTGATTAAGTTTTTTAATTATATTATAAATTATAGATTAGATTATTTAATAAGTCAATACAAATGATTAGAATTCTTATACAATATGGGTATAAAAAAGAGAAGAGGTGCGGAAAATGATTAGATTATATGAACTACGTATGGAAAAGAAATTGTCGCAAAGGGCGATTGCTTCTATCCTTAACGTAAGTCAAGGAACGTATAACAATTGGGAAAATTCGCGCACGCAACCATCTATAGAGCAACTAATAGCGCTTTCGGCACTTTTTAACGTGTCAATTGACTATATTGTAGGTAATTCGGACGATTTGGGCATCGTTAACGTAGAAAATAGTATAAATACGAAAGAATTATCTATACTCAACTCCTTCGAAAAACTGTCAGAAGATGAAAAATTTTATCTAATTAAGTTTATAGAAAAAGTTAGCGAAAATCGCTAACTTTATTTTTTATATTTTTGTTATTTTTTGTGAAAATTGTAAATTTTGCAAATTAGTCGATTTCTTCATCTATTATTTCACTAATATCAAAATCTTCAATAACGTTGACGTCGTCTTTTAGCTCGGCTTTTGACAGATTGACGAATTCTTGTAGGTTGTCGCAGTCGTCGATAATGCTTTTGTAGATTTCCGTAACTGATTCGGGGATAGTAAGGCGCGTTAGACTTTTACAACCACAAAAGGCTTTTTCGTAAATTTTTTCTAAACCGTTAGGTAGCTCGATATCGCGTAGCTTATAACAATACTCAAAGGCTCTTGCGTCGATTATCTTTAAGCTGTTGCCTAATTTCACGCTCTCTAATTCGCCACAATAGGCGAAAGCGTACTCGCCGATGATGGTAATATTATCGGGCATGACGACTTTTTTTAGTTTTCCACACCCAATGAAGGTATCATCGTCTATTCCTTTGATGCCGTAGCCTAGGATCACCTCTTCTAGATTGCGACAGTCGGCAAAAGCCCCTACGCCTAGATAGTAATTGTCGTTATCTTCTACGCGTACGCGTTCTAGGCTCTTACATTTTTTGAATGCGTCGTTGCCAATGAATTTTATTGAGCTAGGAATGGTAACGTTAATAAGGCTGTCGCATCCATAGAAGGCGTATTCGCATATACTCTCCAACACGTCGCCAAAAGTAAAATCTTCGAGCGAACTACAACCATAGAATGCTTCGTCAACGATCCTTACTACCGACTTCGGCATAACCAATTTTTTTAATTCTTTACATAATAAAAACGCTGCTTCGTCAATGATTGTTACGCCATCGGGAATGATAATCTCCGTTAGTGCGCTCCTTGCAAACGCATAGCTAGATATCCTAGTCAAAGAGTTCGACAAGGTCACTTTGGATAATTTAGCACAATTACAGAAAGCTTCATCGCCTATCTCCACAACCGAGTCGGGGATAACGACGCTGGTGACGTTGCTTCCAATGAACGCATCCATTGATATACTTTTTACACCATCAGGTATAATAACGTCGTGAAGCGGATTATTGTTTGCGTACTGCTTAAACGTAAAGCCGTCCTTCGTATACAAATTACCGTCGATTGATTGATAATATTCGCTATCTTCTTCAACTATTATTTGCTCAAGATTATCCGCGCGAAAAGCATCTTCTCCAAGTTCCTTCACCGAGGCTGGTATAACTATTCTTTTTAGATAGTTGTTGCTTGAAAAGGCATATTCGGATATTGATTTTACATGTTCGGGCACCCTAAACTCCTCATTGCGTTTACCTGACGCATACACGATCAACGTGTCGCCGTCTTTAGAATATAGGTTACCGTCTATGGAAGTATATTTTTCGTTGCCTTCGGTTACGAGCACGTTAAACAGGCTGTCACAATTACTGAATGCCCTACTCGTGATATCTACGAGATTATCCCCGAACATAATGGTTTTTAACGCAGAACACCCATGAAAAGCATCGTACTTTACGGACTTGAGAGAATTAGGCATAACCAAATTAATAATTTTGCAACACCCACAGAAAGCATGATATTCTATGCTCGTCAAAGACCTGCTCATAATTACCGAGGTCAAACCGCTACAACCAGAGAACACACCCTCGGTAAGTTTTTCTATTTTGCTAGGGATAGTTATATCCGTTATGCCCTTACATCCAAGAAAAGCCCTTTCTCCAATTTCCGTTAGCGATTCCGGCAATATTATTGACGTCAAATTTTCGCACAGTCTAAACGCACTGCTACGTATTATTGACAACGACTTTGATAATTCTACTCTTTCTAGGCTAAAACAAGCGCTAAAAGCACCCTCGTCTATTTCTATAATAGTATCGGGCATTTTTACACTTTTTATCGACTTGGAAGCAAAAGCGCGTTTACCTATCTTGGTAACGGCTAAACCTTGACATTGACTCGGAATAACAACGTCAACTTCCACACCTTTGTATTCAATAACGCTTAAAGTCCCGTCGGTTAATTCTTTATAAACAAATCCTCTAGAATCCTTCATTTTTTCTAAAATTTCTCCTCTGCGCGTAAAAACTCTTTCTATTATTGCTTTCGTTATTTTTCAAAAAAATTCCTTAAAAAGCAGTCTTTAAGTAATAGCAAAACAATAGCAAAACGCGATAGCGTGACGTAATAGAATTTTTGTAGAAATTTAAAATTAACGACTTTCTAATTTTAGTTTGCCTTCTAGATTGTCGCTTTCGCTGACGGTGATTTCGGTTAAATTGAGACGTTCCATGATGGCGAGAAGCCAGATACCGCCCATGGGGGCGACGGTGATGCGCTTGGGGTGGAGTCCCTTTATAGAAGGGCGCTCTTCTATGGGCGTGGATAGAATTTTTGTAACGGCTGTGATTAATTGTTCTCTGGTTATCGTGCTACCGTGGACTTTATTTCTATCGTACGGCTCTAGTTCTTTTATGACTGCGCATAAAGTAGTTGCGGTGCCACCAATAACGGTCAGTCCGTCAAAAGAAGGGAGGTCACCGTAGCCTTTTGCCATTCTTTTGGCATAGTCTTTTACCCTGTCGATATCGCTTGAATAATCTCTCAATCTAACGCAACCAACGGGTAAGGATAAAGAATAAAGAATGCCTGTTTCGTTACCGATAACAAGTTCGCTACTTGCGCCACCGATATCTAGTATCGCACGAGTTCCGCTAGTATAGGCTCCCAAAAATGCAATTAATGATTCCTGACTTGCAGGTATGACGTCTAAGTCAATATTATATTCTTTTAATTTATTAACGAACTCGAATCCGTTCTTCGCGCTACGAACAGCTTCGGTAGCGAAGACGGTTATTTTGTCCGCGCCGTTATTGAGTGCAAAATTATAGAACCTAACTATTGCGTCAATCGTCCTAAGTATTGGTTCTTTTTGTAAAATCCCACCTACCGATAAGTTCTCGCTAAGTTGGGTATTCTCTACGTATTTTTCGTTATCTATAAGCAGTCTAACTGAGTTGCTTCCTACGTCGATTATTGCACGTTTCATTCTATGAATAAGTCTTTGTTTTTCTTAATTTTCGTTTTGATTGCTAGCAAAATATTATCAACCTTTTTTACAGGGATATCGTTCATGCTAGCAATTTCGCTATAGGTGTATCCTTCGAAATAATATTTGAGCACGGTGAGCTGTTGTTCTGAACAAATAGATTCTAATTTTTTGTAAAAGCTATCTTTGCCCTCGCTCTCTATGTAATTGTTGATAGGATCGGTGACGTACTCGGGCGGAATGTTCTCATCAAAAGAAGTTAGACTAACCGCCTCGTTAAGTATCTTATGCTTGTTGCGAGTATACGAGCGCAGTGCGTCTTTTATTTGCGAACTTACGCACATCGAGGCAAAACTAACGAAGCTGTCGCTCACCTCAGGGTTAAAATCTCTAATTGCTTTCCATATGCCGAGCATGCCTTCTTGCGCTAGGTCCTCTTGCGTGCCGCCTTCAAGGAAGTAATTACGCGCTTTACTTCTAGCAAGCCATGCGTAGCGCGCTATTAACGTTTCTTGTGCGTCAAGGTCGCCCTTTTGTGCTTTCTTGACAAGTTCTATATCAAAACTTTTTTCTTCTTCAGTCACTATTTACCCCTTTTGTCTAATACATTCATAAACCACTATGCCGGTAGCAACGGACGCATTAAGAGAATTAACTTTGCCGTTCTGTGGAAGTGCGACTACGCCGTCGCAAAGTTTCTTAGTGAGTGCGTGCACACCGCTACCCTCTCCGCCTATTACGAAAGCAACGTCACCGGTGAGGTTGGTGCGGTAAATACTATCGCCGTCCATGTCGGCAGCGAATACCATTACGCCTCTTTCTTTCAATTCTCTAATTGCATCGTTGATATTGTTTACTTTGCAAATTTTTACGTAACTGCTTGCTCCGCAACTCACTTTAACAACGGTGTCGGTAACTCCACAGTTACGTCTACGCGGTAGTATTATTCCGTCCGCGCCTACGCAGTCCGCTACTCTTATAATTGCGCCTACGTTATGAGGATCTTCTACACCGTCTAGCAAAATAAAGAGGTAGCCTTTTTCTTTGCGCTCGCTGAACAATTCATCGAATTCGCTATAGCTAAACTCTGTGGCAACTGCCAATACGCCTTGGTGACGACCGCTCGTGCTTAATCTATCCAATGCACTCTTATCTACAACGTGAAGATTTATCTTCCTATCTCTACACTCTTTGATAAAGTCAAAAGTACCTTTGCTATCCTTTTGGACGAGCACTTTTTCGATAGTTACGTTGCCTCTTAATGCTTCTCTTACTGCGTTCTTTCCTTCTATTATCATAATTCTTCTCCGAACGTTATTTTTTTGTTAATTTTTCATTTTGGGTTGCCTTATTTTATTATTCGGTTACCTTATCGTCGTATATTGCGTCATATATCTCGGCTAGTCTTTCGGTAGAACCTAGCATGTACAAGTAGCCTGTTATCGCTTCGAAGGCGCTTGCTAATTTGTATTCGTACAAACTTGCGTTCTTGGGTAAAGTGTTGACTTTTGCATTCTTGGCTTTCTTAAAAATGCGTAGTTCTTCTTCATTAAGAACGCTCTCCATTCTTATAGCAAGTGTTGCTTGGCGCTTTGCGCAAACCTCTTTTGCCACCTCGTTGTGTAAAAGTGAATTCTTAAAAAGGTTATCGCTGAAAAGCACTGAGCGAATAAATAGCGTGTGCACGCCGTCCCCTATCATGCTAAGGACAAGCGGTGCAGTTTCTACTAATATTTTTTTATCAACTACGCTATCAATGCGTGGAATAAAATCAATACTCCTCATCGACAACCTCATCTTCTTCTATTTGGTCAAGTCTATAAAGAAAACGATTCTCCATGCTGTACGCGCGCATTCCGCTTATTACGTAGTGATCGACGAATTTTATGCTTTCTCTCTCTAAAAGTTTTTTTAGCCTATAAGTGTTGTGGTAATCACAATCGGACGGATCGATATTACCCGATGGATGATTGTGTGCGACGATAAGCTTTTTGATTTGATTATCTTGACACACTTTGACTATCTCTTCGGGCGAAACGGATAGGGAGCTTTTGTTGCCGGTTGCTATTTTCTTAAAGGTAACTACGTAGTCTTTCTTGTCTAGTCCTAGGATAAAGCATACTTCGTTGTCTCCCTGTACCGTCTGATGTAAAAATTTTAGTGCGCGCACAGCGGAGCTTGCGTCTTTTTTGCCCGAGCTACCCCTTACGTAGATTTCTACAATTTGTGGGAACATTCTCAAAAAATACGTCGCCACCTTGGTCATATTGGAAACGCTCATTAATTCTTCTTCGCTTGCGTTACATACGCCGTAGAAAGTTTCGAACTTATCGATAAGCTCGAACGCGAGATTTTTCGTGTCCTTATACGGAATTGCTTGGAATAGTAAATATTCTAGAACTTCGCCTTCCGATATATTCGCCAGCCCCATTGCTTCAATACGGTCTCTAACGCGTTGTCTATGTCCCAAATGATTACCTTCACCCATATTACTCTACTTCTATCGTAAAGTCGCACGATTTCGGGTTAACCGTCAAGGTGAGCTTGCCGCGTTTTATTATCACGCTATCACCTTTCGTGCCCAAAACTGCTCTTTCGTAAAAATCTTCTCTATAATTTTTTCTTAATTTGCCTAAATATTTATAGTGTGACAAAATTTCGTCGTCTATATTATCCCACGTAAAAGGTCTACGGTTGATGGGATCTTCGAACCCTTGCATACCGATTTCGTCACCGTAGTATACGCAGGGTACACCGGGTAAGAAGAATTGTATCGCGCTAGCAATCATTAATCTCTTTTTACCGCGATTGTATTCGCTATCGGTAAGACGATAATCCCTTCTTCTCTGCTTATCCCCGTCCACTCTCGCTTCGCTAAATACGTTGATTGCTCTCACCGTATCGTGGCTATCAAGCAAGGTAAAACAAGTGTCAAGGCTGTGTTTTGGATAATTTTCCATTATATTATATATGGTATTGACGAAAGACTTAGAGTCATTATCGAACATATATTTAATAATGGCGTCCTTATATACGTAATTCATTACGCCGTCAAGTTGACGTCCGTAAAAATACTGCCTTTCTTCGCCGTAGCTTTGTTTCGTGCTAGCGTCTTCCCAAACTTCACCTATAACAAGTCCGTTCTTATCAACGGTTTTTACAGCCTTTCTTATTTTTTCTACGAAAGAACTCGTAAGTTCGTCAACGACGTCTAGTCGCCAACCCCTTACGCCTTTTTCCGTCCATTTTTTTATAATGCCGTCACTGCCCGCTATCATTTCGCGATAACCTACCGCGTCGCGTGCAACGGTGGGTACTACGGTGATACCCCACCAACAAGCGTAGCTGTCGGGAAAATCGTAGAACGTGAACCAGTCGTGGTATTTACTATCTTCGCTTTGATATGCGCCCACTTCGGGGAATCTTCCTAGCTTGTTAAAATAAACGCTATCCGCACCCGTGTGGTTAAATACGCCGTCTAATATAACCGCGATACCTTTACTTTCCGCACTTTTTACGAATTGTTCAAAATCTTCTTCCGTGCCTAGTAAGTCGTCGATTTTTGAATAATCGGCGGTGTCGTATCTATGGTTACTGTGACTCTTAAAAATGGGGGTAAGGTAGATTGCCGTTACGCCTAAATCGGATAGGTAGTCCAATTTTTCGGTGATACCTTTGAAGTTACCGCCGTAAAAATCGTTCGCTCTAAAGACTCCGTCAGAGTCTACTACCGTTACGTCTTCGTGCCATTCTTTGAGCACTCCGTACTTAGGTACTACCTTATCTCCCGAATGGAAGAATCTATCGCAAAAAATTTGATAAATTACTCCGCCTTTTATGTAATCGGGCGTTTCGTAAGTGCTTTGATATACCGATAGTTGCCACTCGGGTAGCCATTCGCCTATGATAGCCTTGCCTTCTTCATCTCTACCTACGTAATAGGTTTTGTCTCCCGATTCTACTTCAAAACGGTAAAAATACGTACCTTCTCTATCTATAGTGAAGTTGACGAAATAGTTATCGTAGCCGTAATTTTCGCCCATATAAGTCAATTTATATTCTAATGAATGTGCGTTACGTCTAACGATAAGTTTTACTCTGTCCGAATTTAAGTCCTTGCTTACGGGAAACAAAATAAAGACCTTTTGACGGGTAGAAACCGCGCCAAAAGGTGATTTATACTGTAAAGAACGAGAGTCAAAGAGTACGGGCCTATACTTTCTCGAGATTCCAGATGCGTTTTGCATATTCCTCCACCGATCTGTCCGCTGCAAAGAAGCCAGCTTTTGCAATATTGACTATACTCATTCTACCCCAACGATATTTATCAAGATAAGCGTTGTTAAGGGCGGTTTGTGCATCGCAATAGGACGAGAAGTCCGCAAGGCACATGTAAGGATCCGCTTGACCACCGCGACCTAGCGTCAAAGAATCTGCTATTTCGGTGAAGTTAACGTCGCCTATACCCGCTCTCATCTTATCAATGATAGCCTTGATACGTTTGTCGGTTGCATAATAGTTGCTAGGATTATAGCCTTCTTTATAAAGTCTTGCTACTTCGTCTGCGAGCATACCGAAGATGAATATATTTTCGTCGCCTACTCTTTCGTGGATTTCTACGTTAGCACCGTCCATGGTACCGATAGTAACCGCACCGTTAATCATGAACTTCATGTTGCCGGTACCGCTTGCTTCTTTACCTGCGATAGAGATTTGTTCACTTACGTCACTTGCAGGCATAATCATTTCTGCTAATGATACGCGGTAGTTCTCGATAAATACTACTTTTATCTTACCTTTTACGTCGGGATCGTTGTTTACTACGTCACCGATAGTGCAGATAAGTCTAATGATTTGCTTAGCCATATAATAGCTACTTGCAGCCTTTGCACCGAAGATAAAGGTACGAGGTACGATGTCGAGATTGGGGTTAGCCTTAATTCTATTGTAAAGATCAAGGATATGCAATGCGTTAAGTAATTGACGTTTGTATTCGTGTAGACGTTTTACTTGTACGTCGAATATACTATCAGGATCAACGCTTATTCCGTTCGCTTTCTTAATGTATTCGGCAAGTTTTATCTTGTTCTCTCTCTTAATTGCGAACAATTTATCAATAGCGTTGTGGTTGTTTTGATATTGAAGTAGATTCTCAAGTTCGTCTGCGTTCTTTAACCAACCG
Source organism: Clostridia bacterium (assembly GCA_045535785.1). Lineage (GTDB taxonomy): Bacteria > Bacillota > Clostridia > Christensenellales > DTU072 > CAG-1782. The sequence continues at coordinate 54,221 of JAZSMH010000064.1, read as the reverse complement.
TTGCCGATAGTTTCGTTAAGGAATGCGGCAAGCTTAGGGTTAGCTTCGCCTACCCAACGACGGTGAGTGATACCGTTAGTTACGTTGGTGAACTTCTCGGGAGCCATTTGGTAATAATCGTTGAAGACGGTGTCCATCAAGATATTACTGTGAAGTTGCGATACGCCGTTGATAGTGTGAGATGCAGCAAGACACATATTAGCCATACGTATAATGCCGTCACTCATGATAGCGTTAGCACTGATCTTATCCCATTGGTTAGGATATTTTGCCCAAAGTTCTTTGCAGAAACGTTGGTTGATTTCGCAAACGATTTGATAAATACGCGGTAAGAGCGACTTGAATAGGTCTTGAGGCCAAGTTTCTAGCGCTTCTTGCATAACGGTATGGTTGGTATAAGATACCGTTTCGGTAATTATCTTCCAAGCATCGTCCCAAGAATATCCGTATTCGTCAAGAAGTATACGCATAAGTTCTGGTATGCAAAGAGTGGGGTGAGTATCGTTAATGTGAATAGCTATCTTTTCGGGTAGATTGTCGAGATTATCGTTATAACGAAGATGTCTCTTTAAGATACTTTGAATACTTGCGCTTACGAAGAAATATTGTTGACGAAGTCTTAAAGACTTACCTTCGTAATGGTTATCTGCAGGGTAAAGAACCTTACTGATTGCTTCCGCCATAGCTTTTGCTTCGATAGCCTTAACGTATTCACCGCGTGAAAAGAGCGCCATATCGAATCCCATAGGTGCGCGTGCGCTCCATAGTCTAAGGGTGTTGACGATTTCGCTATCGTGTCCCGTTACGTTCATATCGTAAGGTACTGCCAAAATGGTGGTTGCGCCTTCTTGCGTTACTCTTAACTTACCGCTAGACCAATCTTCTACAACCTTACCACCGAATTTAACTTCGAAGGTGTCTTGTTCTCTAGGATTAAGCCATACGTCGCCGTTGTTTAGCCATTCGTCGGGCATTTCCATTTGCCATCCGTCTACGATTCTTTGTTTGAAGATACCGTAGTCGTATCTTATACTAAATCCGCCTGCAGGATATCCACAGCTCGTCAAGCTATCCATGTATGCAGCGGCTAGTCTTCCTAGACCACCGTTACCTAGACCTGCATCGGGTTCTATATCCATTAGTTCTTCAATGTTGAAGCCCATATCTTTCATAACTTTGGTAGCGGTAGATAGCATATCAATGTTATAAAGATGGTTACGGAGAGATCTGCCTAGCAAGAATTCCATTGACATATAGTATACGATCTTCTTACCTTGAGAACGAACTTTCTTCTTCGACTCAACTCTCTTTTGGGTTATTAAATCTTTGGTTACTAGGCTAAGTGCCCTGTACATGATTTGTTTGGTGGCATCTTCGCTCTTCACACCAAACACTTTGGCTAATTTTTGATCAATTAGCGTGCGAAACTCTTTGTTACTTACTTTCATAGTGCTCCTTGTTTATCTAAATTAATTAAATTCCTTTGTATAAATCAATATATTGTTTTGCCGAAACTTTCCAACTATAATCACCGCTCATAGCATTCTTCATGCAAGCGTTCCATTCTTCCTTATTTGCATACGTGCCGAGTGCTCTTTTTATTGCGTCAAGCATATCGTATGCGTTATAGGTCTTGAAGGTGAACCCTCTACCCGTCTTATCTTCGGGGTTAAAAGGTATTACGGTGTCTTTTAGTCCGCCCGTTTCTCTTACTATCGGTACGCTACCGTATCTCATTGCTATTAATTGGCTAAGTCCACATGGTTCGAACTTAGAGGGCATCAAGAACATATCGCTACCTGCATAAATCTTGCTAGCAATATCGCCAGAAAAGTTAATTACAACGGATAGTTTGCTACTATATCTCTTAGCCATTTCGCTCAAAGCGGTCTCGTACTTCCAGTCGCCCGTGCCTAGTACCACCATTTGAACGTCCATAGAAAGGATATCTTCTAGCACTTCCATAACTAGGTCTAATCCCTTTTGGTTGGTCAATCTCGTTACCATACCGATAAGGGGTTTGTCGCAAACGGGTAAATTTACCATTTCTTGCAAGCCTTTTTTGTTCTCTGCTTTACCTTTTATTGCAGTAGAAGCGGTATAGTTCTTGAATAATGCAACGTCTTTAGACGGGTTGAATAGATTAGTATCGATTCCGTTAACGATACCCGATATCTTATATCTACGTTTTTCTAAAATATGTTCTAGACCGTACGCATAGTAAGGATCGAGAATTTCTTGCGCGTAAGTAGAACTTACGGTAGTAACTCTATTAGCACCTTCGATACCTGCTTTTAGCATATTAGCACAGTTGTTGTATTCTACAACGTTAACGTGGCTACCGGGGATACCGAATACGTCTTGGATACAATACTTATCCATATTGCCTTGGAATTCTATATTGTGAATGGTAAGTACGGTCTTAATCTCTCTATAATTAACGTCGCTACGATAGAATGCGTCTAGCATAACGGGAATAAGAGCGGTCTGCCAATCGTTACAATGAATTACGTCGGCATTGAAGTCTAGCATAGGCATAACTTCTAGTACGGCACGTGAGAAGAATGCGAATCTCTCGCCGTCGTCGTAATGACCGTAGATTTTGCTACGTTTAAAATAATACTCGTTGTCGATAAAATAGTAGGTTACGCCGTCGTATTGACACATAAATACGCCTGCGTATTGTTGACGCCAACCTAAAGTAACTATTTTCGAACCAATGAAGTGCATAGTTTGACGATAACTTTCTTTGATACCTTCGTAAAGGGGCATAATAACGCGAACGTCTTGTTTTGCTTTATTTAGTGCTTGGGGAAGGGCTGCCGCTACGTCACCAAGACCGCCTGTTCTCATGAAAGGACCTGCTTCACTCGTCGCAAATAAAATTTTCATCTTTCTCTCCTTTATTTTTTTCAAATAATAGTTTATTTTTTTGTATTTTTCGTTAAAACCGCTTCTTTTTATACGGTTTTACCTTTTACGATAACAATGGGATAGGTGGAAAAACCTGCAATTTCTCTATTCTCGCTAATGGTTACTTCCTTGTCGGTAATAGCGTATTTTAGCGAAGAATTCTTACCAATAACGCCGTTTTCCATAACGATAGAATTCTTAACAACCGCGCCTTCTTCTACTCTTACTCCACGGAAAAGGATAGAATTCTCTACCGTGCCGTTGATTACGCAACCGTCTGCAAGAAGGGTATTGGTAACTTTCGCTCCGCTCTTATAAACGGTGGGTACGCTATCTTTAACCTTGGTATAGATTGCGTTGTCGTCGTTAAAGAGTTGATTGCGAGTGTCTTTACTTAGAAGACTCATACTTTCGTTATAATAAGTCTTTACGTCGTCTACGATAGCGGCGTAAGAATCTATCTTATACGCGTATACTTCTTTGTTCTCTACTAATTTGAAGAGAATTTCCTTTTCGAAGTCAACTTGTCCTCTTGCGTATGCCTTTTTAACAAGTTCTAGAAGTAAATCCTTCTTAATTACGTAAGAGTTAAGAGAAATCTCTTTTTGTTCGCTACTTGCTATTTCCGTTTCGTAAACGTCGGTAACAAGATTGTTCTCGTCACGTTCAATTACTATTCTTCTTGAAGTAGTGGTGAATCCGTCGTGACAAAGTACGGTAAGTTTGGCTCCGCTTGCTACGTGCTTTTCGAATACGTCTTCGTAGTTAATGTTAGCGGCAACGTTGCAGTTAGCGATAACTACGTATTCTTCTCTTGACTTAGTAAGGAAGTCTAAGATGCTGTATATTGCCTCAATTTTGCCTTTATAAACTTCCGAAGAAGAGTTGTTATAAACAAAAGGCGGGAAAACGCTAATACCACCGTTCTTTCTATTAAGGTCCCAATCTCTACCTTGTCTTATGTGGTCCATAAGAGATTGATACTTACTGTTGGTGATGATACCGATTTGAGTGATATTGCTGTTAACGAGGTTACTCAAAGTAAAGTCGATAAGACGGTATCTTCCGCCAAAAGGTAACGATGCTGTCGTTCTGTGTAAGGTAAGTTCGTTAAGTTTGCTTTCATTGCCAGATGCAAACAAAATGCTCATCATATCGTTCATTATTTGTTACCTCCTTTCATTTCGCCTTCTTTTACTACGCTATTCTTGGGTAAATTCATTTCCGGTCCAACAACGGCTATATTCCATTCGCCACCTTCGGGGCCGTCTTGAGGTGCACCGATTACGCTATTGTTACCGATAGTGGTATCCCAACCTACTATTGCGTGACAAACGCGTGCGTTCTCACCGATAACCGCGTAAGGCATGATAATAGAATCTTTTATTTCTGCACCCTTTGATATCTTTGCGCCGTAATAAATAACGGAATTAGTAATTCTGCCGTCTACGTAGCAACCTTCGCTAATGATAGAATTGTTAATAATCGCATCATCACCGATATATTGCGGGGGTTGTGCAGTGTTACGAGCATAAATCTTCCAATTCTTATCGTTGATAACAAGACCGCTATTTTCGTCCAACAAGTCCATATTTGCTTCCCAAAGAGAACTTATCGTACCTACGTCTTTCCAATAGCCTTCGAAGTCGTAAGCCATAAGTTTTTGTCCGTCGTTAAGCATCATAGGAATGATATTCTTACCGAAGTCGTTACTGCTATTCTTGTTCTCTTCGTCACGGATTAGGTAATCTCTAAGTTTTGCCCAAGTGAAGATATAGATACCCATACTTGCTTTGGTGCTCTTCGGGTGCTTGGGTTTTTCTTCGAATTCGTATACGCTTCCGTCGGGGTTGGTATTCATAATACCAAATCTGCTCGCTTCTTCTTTCTTTACGTTAAGTACGGCAATGGTGCAGTCCGCGTTGTTGCTTACGTGATAGTCGAGCATTTCGGAATAGTCCATTTTGTAGATATGGTCACCCGAAAGGATAAGTACGTAATCGGGGTTATATCTATCAATGAAGTTTATGTTTTGGTAAATGGCGTTAGCCGTACCCTTGTACCATTCACCTGCTTTTCCTTTTTGATAAGGGGGCAAAACGAAAGCACCGCCGTTAAGTCTATCTAGATCCCACGGTTGTCCGTTACCTATGTATTGGTTAAGTTCGAAGGGTTGGTATTGAGTAAGTACGCCTATGGTGTCGATACCCGAATTAATGGTGTTAGAGATCGGGAAGTCGATAATTCTGTACTTACCGCCAAAAGGCACTGCCGGCTTTGCTACTTCTTGCGTAAGGACGCCTAATCTAGTTCCTTGTCCGCCTGCTAGCAACATTGCTACGCATTCTTTTTTCGTGCTTTGCATAATTGGTCTCCTTATTTGCGATTTTTATTCTTTTTCGCCGAAGCGATAGGTTTGATTTCTACCTCGTCAACGAGTTCTTGCTCGTCAACAAGCTCTTGTTCGTCGTCTTCTACAAGTTCGCGCTTTAACTTTAAGAGCACCGCACCACCCGAAGGAATGGTAAGGCTGATAGATTGCTCTTTGCCGTGGTTGAATTTGTCGTAAGTTACGTATTCGGTAGCGCCCTCTTTGGTGCCGCCGTATTTCGTCCACTCCGAGTTAAGAGCTTCGTAATATACGCCCTTCTTGTCTACGCCGATTTCGTAGCCCACTCTTTCGCTAGGTGCGAAGTTAAGTACGCATATTACCATGTTGCCACTAGCGTCGTATCTTGTGAATACGAGGACGTTCTGCGACTTGTCGTCTACTACTATCCACTTAAATCCGTCGTAGGTGTTATCCAATTCGTAAAGAGGCTTGTTATCCTTGTAAAAATAGTTAAGATCTCTTATATAGTCCTTGAATTTTTGGTGAGTTTCGTATTCGAGCAACATCCAATCGAGAGATTTGCGATAATCCCATTCTATGAATTGTCCTATCTCGTTGCCCATGAAGTTGAGTTTCTTACCAGGATGTGTCATTTGGTAAGTGTAGAGAGTCTTTGCTCCTGCGAATTTATCTCTATAGTTAAGAGGAATTCTTCCTATGATACTTGCTTTACCGTGTACCACCTCGTCGTGTGATAAAGGAAGAACGTAATTCTCGCTGAACGCGTAAGTAATAGAGAATGTAATTCTGTCGTGGATACCCTTACGGAAGAAGGGATCGGTCTTGACGTAAGATAGAGTGTCGTTCATCCAACCCATATTCCACTTGTAGTTAAAGCCTAATCCACCGAACGACGGGGGCATGGTAACCATAGGAAAGGCGGTGCTTTCTTCAGCTATCATAACAACGCCGGGGTGACGCGAAAGAATAGCCTTGTTCATGGTTTGTAAGAAATAAACCGCTTCTAAATTGTATTCGCCACCGAATTCGTTGGGGCGCCATTCGCCGTCTCTACGGTCGTAGTTAAGGTAAAGCATGCTTGCTACCGCGTCAAGGCGCATTCCGTCAACGTGATAGTTAGTAATCCAAAAATCAACCGCGCTAATAAGGAAGCTCCTTACTTGAGGCTTGTTGAAGTCGTATACACGCGTACCCCAACCCTTATGTTCTTGCTTATACACGTCGTCGTATTCGTATAAGCAGGTACCGTCGTATTCATAAAGTCCATAGCCGTCTTTTGGGAAGTGCGAAAGCACCATATCCATAATGACCGCTATTCCTTCCGCGTGGAAAGCGTCTACTAACGCCATAAAATCGTGAGGCGTACCAAAACGCGAAGTGGGTGCAAATAGTCCCGTGGTTTGATAACCCCAGCTTCCGCCGTAAGGGTGCTCGGTGATAGGTAAGAATTCTACGTGGGTATAGCCCATTTCTTTTACGTAAGGAACGAGCTCTCTCGCCATATCTTGATAAGAATAGGGATTGCCGTCTTCGTGAACGCGCCACGAGCCTAGGTGCACCTCGTAGATATTCATGGGGCTCTTGTAGGTATTGGTCGCTTCTCTTTGCTTAATGAATTCTTCGTCGCTCCACTTATAACCGGATATATCGTAAATCTTGGACGCGTTACTCGGTACGGTTTCGGTATGCGTAGCATAAGGATCGGACTTCATAACTACTCCGTTGTGCGTTTCTATACTGAACTTGTAGTTAGAATATCTTCTCATTCCGCGAGCATATCCTTCCCAAATGCCGGAATTGGATATTCTTTTCATAGGATTGACATTCCTATCCCATTCGTTAAAGTCGCCTACGATAGAAACGCTAAGTGCGTTGGGTGCCCACACGCGAAAACGCCAATATTTTTTTCCTTCGCGTTGAACGTAACAAGGGCAAAAGAACTTATACGCTTCGTAATTGGTTCCTTCATTGAATAAATACACGGGATAATCGTATTGATTTCTAGCCATTTTTTCTCCTTATTGGTAGAAGATTTTGAAATCTCCATTGACCTTCTCTTTAATCAGTGCGAGTTTTTTGTAAAACTCATCTTCTTGGTAACAAAAGCCGAAAAGCGCACTTCCGCTACCCGTCATGCCGTAGCCGTCGAATCCAACGCTCGCTACTATTTCTTTGCCTACCGCTATATCGCTATTTAACTTAGTAGAAGCTCTTTCTAGCGCGTTAACGCAAGTTACTTTTTTTCTACTACGTAGTTTCGTTAAGAACTCGTCTACGTCGCCGTCGTCACCGCCTATTTGGTCGTACTTTGCGTAGCTTTGTGCGGTGCTTACGCCACTACTTGGGATAACTAACGCTACGTATAGTTTTGGCAAAGTGATTGCTTCTACTTCTTCGCCTGTTCCGCGTACACGCGCGTGTAAGTTGCGGTAACAAAACGGTACGTCACTCCCCACCTTTAACAAAAGTTCTTCTTGTATCGTGGGTAAACAAAACGCTCTTTGCATAAGGCGTGCAACCGCCCCTGCATCGGCACTCGAACCGCCCAAACCACCGCCTTCGGGGATATGCTTACTTATCGTAACTTTTACACTACTTGTAGAGAACTTCTCTTTTATCAAGTTAGCCGTGATAAGCGCGGTGTCTTTTTCGTAACTTCGTCCGTCGGTATAAACTACTTCGTTGTAGTCTTCGTCGGTAATTTCTAACGTTAAATGATCGGCTAAATCGGTAAGATAAAAGACGCTATCTATAAGGTGTAACCCGTCACGCTTCCCGCGCAACGTCAAAATTAGGTTAATCTTCGCGAAAGCTTTTTCACTTAACATAAATATATTATATAAATATAAGGGAACTATGTCAACAAAATTAAACGCTACTTTCTACATATATTTTTATCCACAATTAGCGTAGCGGCATCATTAACGCAGTGGCATCATTACAAGCGAATGCTGAGTATCATCATCAGCGTAGCGACATCATTTCACTTGCTAAATTTTAACAAAAATTCAGCAAGTAATTCTTGCGCTTCGCGTGCTTTCTTCTTCTTACTGAACAAAATATAGCAGTGATTATCAAGTAGGCGCGTTGCTACGTGCTTACGTTCTTCTATCGCAAATTGCGTCAATTTTTCGTCTAGAATTTCCCCTTGTCCACCGCAAAATAGGTCTTTTTTTGAATAAGAAAGGAAGGTGGGACACCAATTATTGGTGACAAAATTAGCTGGTGAAAGATATTTATAAAACTGATAGTCTTTTGCGTTAGTTGCACCCCATTTAAGTTTGTAATTAAGAAAATGCCTACCCGTGTTGCGTGCAATCATAAGTGGATCTCTTAATTTTACCATTTTTACAACGTCCGCTACTCCCGATAAGAAAATGAGCGCACGGGGTTTAACTTTTAGTTCGGGCAAATTGAGTTCTTCTCTTAACGTTGGGTGCGTAGCAAGCGCAACGGCGTAAGAAGCAAAATACCCACCCGAACTATCGCCTGCAAAAATCACGTTGTCGATATCAAAACCGTACTCGTTACTATTATCGTATAAAAAATTAAGCGCGGTGACTAAATCTTCTAACGGCGTAGGGAAGGGAAATTCGGGCGCGGTGCGTAAATTAGCACAAAATACCGCGTACCCTTTGCTTGCAAAAAAGCCCGTTATTTCGCTACGGTACTGCTTACCGCCTGCTACGAAACCACCGCCCGGTACGTAAAAAACTACGGGGCGTAATTTCCCCTTCTCACCGACGTATTTTATATCCGCTTTCGTCCTTAAGAACCTACTATCGTAACTAACTTCTTCGGTAGTAACGGAAGGGTACTCTACGGAATTTTCCGCCTTTTTTAGCAATACGTCTATTGCTTTAAAAACTAACAAAGAACTGTCCATAGGTACTATTCTATACCCTAAAAATTATTTTTGCAAGGATAATCACCCTCTTGTTAGGTGCAAAAAATTATCTAGCGTTCTTCACCACTCGTAGCGCTATTACCGTCATATCGTCCTGTCTATCGTCACACTTTTTTTGCGCGTTATTGAAAATATCGTCGGCTATTATTTGTGGATTGGTAGTTAAGCTTTTGTTAACGATTTCTTTCACGTCCGCATAACTAAGTCTATCCGCTATACCGTCGCTAAACATGACTATCAAATCGCCGTTATTTAATTTCTTCTCTACAATACTCGGCTGACATTCTTCTATTATTCCTAGTGGCAAAGTACCACCCTCTATTACCTCGGTATTACCTTCTTGTGTAAACAAATAACTCTCGCGTCCACCTTGTTTAATAAAATCAATATTGCCTTTTTGGGTATCCACAATCACTATATCGAGCGCACTAAAGTTTTCTTTTGTGCGCAAAGCGAGCATACGCGAAATGCTTGTAAAAATCGCCTTGTGACTAAACCCTGCCTTATAAAAATGCTCGATAAGTCTAAGCGTGTCAAGCCCTACTTTTTGAGCGGACTCGCCTACTCCCATACCGTCGGACAGCACGAACATAAGTCGGTAATCGTCTATCCTAATCACCTTGGTACAGTCACCGCAACTATCTTCTTTGCCTTGACTTTTTTCGCCGTAAAGCACGCCGTAATCGGGGGAAGGACGGAAGGTAAGAGTTACTACTCCGTTGACACCTTTTTGAATTGCGGTCTCGCGCATTTTTTCGCCGACGACGCTAGAAAGCACCTCTTTTATTTGCGGTTTTTTCATATCCTTCTCTCTTACTGATAGAGTAACCTTACCCGTGCCGTAGATAGCTACGTCACTAGCAATTACGTTGGCGTAACCTAGCTCTTCAATGAGTTTTTCTTCCGTCTTGACGTCGAATACAAAGCCGTCGTCGATGGTGGTAGCAAGCTCTTTGAGAAGGTCGGCCGTACCGCCTAGATTGCCGATAATCATCTCTTTGCCAATCTCCACTCCCGACTTTTTTTCACGAAGTCGTTTGTAATTGTTGACACACTCGTTAACGAGGTTAACCATCTTAGGCACTTTGATACAAAAGGAGGGCATTTCGTCAGCGTCGAGCATGCTCGCTCTACCGTTATCAAAGGCGGTCTTGACGAACTTAGTAAGCAGGGGTGTTACGTCACCTAGCTTTTCTTTACAATGCGCAAACCTTGGACAAACGTGACAACAAGTTTCTTTCAGCCTAGTAACGATTAGTGAAGGCTTAATTTCGTTATTCTCCTCCCCGGTAAGCAAAATCTCCATTCTCTTCAATGCGATGGCTACGCTGTTTAATTTTTGCTTGACCTCCGTCCTGTCGCGGTTAAGTATGGTGCGCAAGGCGAATTTACCTTGATAACTCTCCCTCTCTCCTTCTAACCTCTCGACGTACTTGTTGGGAATGAAAACTGTCAAACACGCTACGCATAGTGGTATGATGGCCTTTAAGTCAAAGGTGCGACTTATTAAATATTGAAGTCCGATAAAGGTGCCAAGGACGACTGCCGAACAAAAAAATTTGTTCTTATGATATAGTGAATAAACTATCAGTCCTATCAAAAATAGAAAGAAAAACTCTTCCATTCTCCCCGTAACCATCCCTGCGCTCCAACCCATAATCGCGCAAAAGGGCAAAATCTTCGACCGCGCTATTGCACCGAAAATGAAAACGGTAGTGGTAGAAATAAGGTATACTATCCGCACGCCTAATACGTCGACGTAGCTTATTCCACAGCATATTGCTATCAAAAAAATCACACCGCTTGCAAGCTCCGACGGGCTGATCTTATACCGTACCCCACGCACCAAAAATGGATAACAGCAGGATATACACACGTAGCAAAACGCCATCCCTACTACTACGCCAAGTGCCTGTCGCGTCACGTATTCGTTAGTAAGCGCGTTGATAAAGAAAATAGGTGTTTGGGCTACCGCAAAAGCTAATTCTATTGCCCAAATTCGATATTTTTTGTCGGTTCGGTATCGTATTACAGCGAGGAGCAAAACCGCTACTACACCACAAGCGACAACCAAAAGAACGGACAAAGAAAAGTGGATAAGCGAGGTACAAAAAACGTAAGGAATTAGACTTTTTAGAACGTTCTCACCGCAGAATAAAAGAGCTAGGCAAAAAGCTAAAGATAGCCCGAATATGCCGAATCTTTTTTCTGCAAGCGCAAGCATGCTAAATAGAGCGCAGTACAAAAAAACTCTTTTTAACGCCTCGCTAATTTTTTTCATTGATTACTCCACTTATCCTTTTTCGCCGATTATAACGCGTTATGATAGAGTAGTTTTGCTTACTTTTGGCGGAATTTGACTGAATTCGTCGAATTTAGAACAATTTTTACCAAAAGTATAAGTTAATATACACTTGACTTTTTTGCTTACGTAGGGTAAACTATTCGTACAGTGAAAAGTTTTTTAAAACTTTTGAGGTGTTATGCAGAGAACGATTACGAAAATAGCTCTTATCATTTTTGCCGTGCTTATCTTGTGCGCGGTGCTTTTGGTAGGAGTTTTTTCTAAAAATTACAAAGAACCGACCGTGGGTAGACTGACCGTATTCGACGACGAAGGCGCTACCGTTATAGAGAGCAAGCAAAAAAGCGGTATACTCAAAGCCGACAACGATCTACTGTCTTCCTACAACGTTACTAACGTGGTGATTTTCATTTATTTTCAAGGAGAAAGTAAGAGTGCTTTTTTAGAAGCTCTAGAGGGTTTTGACGACAACTTCAACGGCGACGAAATATCTCTTAAAGATTACTACTCGCGTTTAAGCTACGGTGCATTCGAGGTAAACAGCATTTTTGCTATGGAAAATTCGCAATTTTGCGTTTATCAAGCAAGTAGCTATCGCTCTTTTTATGAAAAAATAACGGCGTCCAAAGGTAGCACGAGGTATAATGCGGAAAGTGGGCTTCTTAATTCCGCAGTTCAATACGCAGACGATTATTTTGATTATCAAGGGGTAGATCTTGACGTCAACGACGACGGATACGTAGACAGCGTGTCTTTCGTGATAAACGGAAGTTACGTCAACACTACCGAATATTGGGGTGGGTTGATTTGGCCACACGCTTGGCAACTTGACGATATAAGCAAGGCTTCTTCCCCTTCTACTTCTAGCAAAACTCTCAACGGCATTAAGGTAAACGACTATACCTTTACTTTCGCCGAGAATTTTAGTCTAGGCTTGGTTGCACACGAATTCGGCCACCTACTAGGCTTACCCGACCTATATAGATACGATACGGGCACTACTCTTGTCCCCGATAGGAATGCAAACTATATGCCCGTGGGATTCTGGGATTTAATGCATAGAGAGCACACCACTCCGCAATACGTAACAACGTATTTAAGATACAAGTATCTTAATTTTGCACTCGGCACGCAAATAAAAGAGATTACGGAAAGTGGAAGTTATACCCTTACCTCTACTGCATCCGCGCTTCAAACGGATACGCTCGCGTACAAAATTTCCGTCAACGACAAAGAGAGTATTTATTTTGAATATCGCTTACGCTCCTCTTCGCCATACGAAAAACTACTACCCTCCGACGGACTTCTCGTGTATCGCGTCAATAATTCGGTAAGCGGTAACGAAGAGAGCAAGCATCAATCCACCTCTAACCCGTACGAAGTATACGTATTCCGTCCGTCGATAGCAACGAATGGTACTACTATGCAAAAAGAGCTCGAAAATCTCGGCTATGCAGCGCTAAGCGTAGACAATCCGCATTTTTCTTCTCTTGGCAAAAAGGAAAGCACGAAGTCGTACGACAGCGAATGTATTTATCTTACTAACGGTGCTAATACGGGAATTACGGTAACGCCCGTGGAAGAAAAGGACGGCAAGATTACTTTCACCGTAGACCTAGGCACTTACGACAACGATACTATCGTAGATAGCTACGTGCTTGGTAAAGAATTCTCGGGTAAAGAGGTAAAGAAAGAGCACTACGCGTACATAGGTGAGCCTTTGGACGTTGAGCTTTACGTCAAATACGGCGCGCGTGACGCATACGTAAAAATAAGCGATTTTACCCTCGAATACAAGAATGATTACACCCCCGAAGGACAAACGGCGTACGCGGTATTCACCGATGCAAAGGGAGAACATAAGGTTCCTTTTACGCTCTACCTATATCGTTCGGTAATAACTGAGATAGCGGTACTAAGACAACCTACGCGCACCGTTTATTCGCTGGGTGACAAGATTGATTTAGCAGGGCTATCGGTAAGGGTAACCTACTCGTCCGACAGCACCGCACTGATAAACTACGACGCTACCAATAAGTCGCTATGGAAGGTCGTTGAAGGGCTAGATATGAACGTTTGTGGCGTTTACGATCACGTAAAAGTAACTTACGACAACGTGATTACTTTCTATATTTCACCCATAACTGTAACTGCGAAAATCACCTCTTTGGCGGTATTAGAGCGCGACACGCATCGCATAATGAGCGACACCTTGACACCGAAATTCAACGTGATAGCAACCTACGCAGATGGGAATTCTTCACCACTAGGCGAAAGCGACTATACCATTAATTACCGCAACAACGTAGACTACGGCAAGGCACTCGTAGATATCGTCCTCAACGCTGATAACGAAGTAATGGTCACCACCTACGCATTCGTGGTTAATTCCGCAAAGGTGCAGAGTATAACGGTGAACGGCAAGGTGGACTTCGAGCTAATTTATGGACAAACACCAGACTTTTCACAAACGACGCTGACGGTTAATTTTGACGATGGATATTCTATAAACGCAAGCAACGCGCTATCTTTAGATAACTACCGCTCGGATATATTGAAAAAATACGATCCAACTAGGATTGGTTTGCAAGCGCTCGCTTGTGCTATCGACGACGTTAGTTTTTCGGTAAATTTGACGGTTTTCGTTAAACCCGATAATATTTTGTCGGTTAATTCGGACGCACAGCACGGCGCTGATATAATACTTAACACTGCAAAAAACAGTATTTACTTAAAGAAGGACTTTACTCTAACGGAGCTTGCTAGCGCGCTCAATAGCTATCTTGATATAAGTTTTGTTAACGCAAACGACGGATACGAGCTTGCGCTCAACACGCATGGTGAAAGGACGATGGGGTATACGACTTTATGCACTCTTACGTCTAGCGACGGTGACGTCATCGTAACTTATACTATCTACCGCATTGGCGATGGTGACGGCGACGGCATAGTGACCTATCTAGATCGCTCCTATTGGACGCAAGATTTGCTCGCTGGGCGCAACACTCTTCACTTCGACTGTAACGGTGACGGAAAATATACGCTCACCGACTTGACGATTTTGGCAAAAACCTATGGAGGTGATATTCTTGGCTAAAAAGATAACGATAATATTACTTACCGTGGTTATTATATTGAGCGCAGTGATGCTGTGCGCTTGTACCGAGCCTACCGTAAAGAAGGTGACTATAAGACAAAATTCTTTCTTATCTAACTACGCAATAGACAGCGTGCTATCTCTTTCGGGCGCGTTCATTACCGTAACCTACTCTGATGGAAGCGAAATACAGGTACAAATTACTCACGATATGGTCGAGGGCTTCGATAGTTCTACTACGGGACAAAAGAAAATGAGAATAAACTATCAAGGCGTATACAGCGAGGATATAGAATATCTTATCTATAATCCCGAGAATGCCGCCACCGATATCCTAACGTCTACTAGGCTCGTGCTATCCGCAGGCAAAAATCTCTCTTTTGCCGAATATACCGTTTCACTCAAATACGGTGATCTCGAAAAAATCACGGGCGTAACGTTTACACTAAAGTCAAGCGAGGGCTTTGATATAAAGGATGCCGAGGACGTGCTTTACTTCAACAGCCTACCCGACGGATGGCATTACGACTACTCCCTTCCTACCGATACCGAGATAAGAGTGGTTGCGTATTGCATTGACGAAAGAAATATAAGTTCCGATTCGACTGTAATCAATATTATGCTACGCGATAAAGACGTGGTATCTTCACCTAAACTCACGGCTATAACGGTGAGCGACGGCAAGAACGACTTTACTTTGCCTTCGGCAAGTTAAATAGAGGTTATATGGCAAAAACTTTGAAAAGGAAAGATCGCAAGCTCAACGTGGAGGTTGAGAACAAAAAAGACTATATCGCGTTCGATAGCGTCAAGGTTTACGCGCGCACCGATATTCCTATTTTTCCAACTAATACCTCCTCGCTTCTACTTACGCCTGCTCAAATTTGGGACGGCTTTTCGGTAGAATTCGACAAAGACGAGGTACATTCTATATCGGAGACGGACGTGCTCACTAGATATACCTTCTGCCCATTCTTAGGTATAACGACGGAGGTATTTTATTATCACCCCACCATTCCTTCACAAAAAACCGTGCTTCTCATAGGTGAAAAGTCGCGTCTTCCGCAAAAGGATCTTATCGACGCACTTGTAGCTAAAGGCTATGCGGTGGTTGTTCCTGATTATAACGGTGCAGGTAGTCCTACTCTTACGCATTTTTCCGAAGAATACTCTTATTTAAAGTTAGGCAACGAGAACGGACGCGATCAAGTGATATGTCCTACGGCAAAAGACACCTGTCAATATCAATACAGTGCGATTTTGCGAAAGCTCTTGACCTTTATTAACGAAATTCTCGGCAAAACAGATATCACGGTGGTGGGAGTAAGGACGGGCTCGGAGCTTGCTATGCAGGTAGCGGGTTTAGAAAGAGAGCGTGTAATAGCTCTAGGCTGTATATGTGGCGCAGGGTATCCTGAATGTACGGATATCCCAAAAACCACCGATAACTCTTTCGACGATATGTCGTATGAAGCGCTCTGTTGGATGACGGGCGTAAGCGGAGTAGCATACTTACGTAGATACCCTCACCCCGTTTTTGCAGGAATAGGCACTAACGGACATCATAGCGACGTCGACAGATTGAGCAATCTTGCTAATTTGATAAACAACCGCTTGACCTCTTCTATAAGCTTACACTGTTCGGAAAATATCAACAACAAGAGCTTCGCTTGCTTCTTAACGTGGCTAGACTACGTCTACTATAAGTCGGAATATCCAAAAGAACCCGTCACTACGATTTCGCAAAACAGCGAAGGATACCTTTATTCAAACACCTCTGCAAAAACACCATTGCCTATAACGCGTGCCGTCGTATACTATTCGTACGGCAACGACGACCACAAGACGAGATTTTGGCGCAAGTCTATTTGCCAAACGGTAGGTAAAGGGGAATATATAGCGCGTCTTGATATAAGTTCCGCTTGCTCGTACGTATATTATTTTTCGGAAATAACCTATGCTAACGGTATGGTACTTACAGAAACGCCCAAATATAAGAATTTCGCCGACAAGCGTATAACGCTATCACCGCAAAAGAGCAACGCTCTTATTTTCCAATCGGGAATGCACGACAGTATACCTTTTAGCGAACTGTCGATAGACGCTGTACTACCTGACACCGGCGTTACGGAAATCACCCTACCTTCGGGGGTAAGCGGTGTAACCTGTAAAACGGGCAGTATGAGAATTTTTATCGGAGATAAGTGTAAATCAATAAGCAGTGACAAAATTTTGCAAGTCGACAACTATTGTAACAAGCGTTCTTACCTACTCACTCTCAAAGTAAGCTTTGGTAGCGGTGAGGGCGAATTTATCGCGAAAAAGAGCGTGTCGGGTGCGTCCTCTTTCGTCACTACGAAGTTCTCCTGCTCGGACTTCAAGAACGCACAGTACAAGCCACTTAATTCTTGGCGCGACGTAAGTAGTCTAACCATAGAAGGACAGGACGTAGTCATTAATAAGCTTATCTTCTTATAAGACGACTTCTTAAAATAAAAAATCATTCAACGCAATTAATTCGGAGATATATGGAACAAAACAATTCTACCGTACCTGTGGTAGATAATGACAAAAAGAAAAATCTTACAAAAAATATACGCAGTCTGATCGTATGGATCTTGGTCCTCGTCTGCGTGAGTGTCGGCGCGTATTTTTTTGCTAACAACTTTATCGTAAAATGGCCTATCTCGGGCGCGTCTATGGAGCCCACTTTATTTGATAAAGACGTCGTGCTACTATTCAACACGCAAAACGTAAAATACGACGACGTTATTATCTTCAAGGTAGAGAACGAAGATAGGTATCTAATAAAGCGTGTAATCGGCAAAGAAGGCGACAAAATAACCTGCAAATACGATTCGCAAGAAGTCTGCTATCATCTATACCGTAACGGCGAGCTCCTCGACGAAAGCTACATAAAAAGCGATATGCTCTCTACCGGGGGATACAAAGAATTCTCTGTGACGGTGCCCGACGGCTATTATTTCGTACTCGGCGACAACAGAAACAACTCACACGACTCGCATCACGGGCTATATGCAAAAGAATCGCTAATAGAAGGCATTGCTTTTGCACTTATTTCGGGTAGCGGATTCAAATTCTTATAAAATTACTTCGCTAAATAAAGGGAGAACGCTATGAAAAAACTATTAAGAACGCTTCTTATAACGCTAACGCTATTGAGCATCATCGGGTGCTTGGTTGCTTGTAACAAAGATGAGATTAAGGAACCGCCTAAATACGGTACGATGGAAGAAGTGGGATATAACCTCGACGCTAACTATCAACCTACCCTTACTTCTATCCCTACGCTAGACGAGCTTAATTTGCCCGAATTCATAAAAACCGCCGATTCGGGCGTTTCGCGCTTTGGCTTACAATCTTACGACAAGGATACCAACTCGTGGAAATCCTTCTTACTAGACAGCGATTTTACCTTCGATACCTCGCTACCCACCATTATTTTTATTCACGGTATGGGCGGTAACGACGACTTGCGTAACTACAAAGAAATCGCAAATAACGGTTACAATATGTTAAGCTTCTATTGGGGTACTTTCTCGCGTGAAGATAATATCAACATGCCTGTCGTTGCGGAAAAATTATGGTTCTATGATAGCAACAAGCGCTACGCCGACGACGAAAAAAATTGGCACGTAGACGAAGAATTCAATTACTCGGTAATAGAAGTAATGAGTACGTTCTATCTCGAACTATTCAGACGTTATCCCAACTATTCGGGTAGCCAAATTTCCGTTCTTGGGCACTCATACGGCGGTATGATGACTTTTGGATTCGTTAGTTATATTACTACTGCGTTTAAGTGTGGACTCATTAGCGCGAGCGTTTTGCCCGATAGCATATTCTACCTAGATCCATATCTAATGCCCGTTAAGAATACCGCGCACCACATAAGATGGTTAGGTGACGTTAAGAACAATTATGACGAAGGCGGAGTTATGAAAATTGCTTCTAACGCAGTAAAAGATGCAAAGCAATTAGGTATTTCTCAAATTTTCTACCGTTCTAGCGAAGGCGTTGCGCTCCCTGCAAAGCTTCTCCAACCCGAGCTTTATGACGAAATAAGGAACGACTGTCTACATCTCAACGCGGACAGCACCTATCTCTATGCAGGTCAGCTAGACGCTATGAGCTGGGGACATATTTACGCTATCGTTTGGCCCGGCTATACCACTTGGCAAACCACCGATGCTTTCACTAACAATACCGAGCTTGCTTGCGGATTGTTCAACCCATACGAACAGCTTTATTCAAGGAACGGTGTTGAATACACCATCGACTACAACGATACCGAAAATGTATACGACGATGACGAGGTATCATCCGTCAATATCGAAAAGGCAAAAATAAGCGGTTTTGTATACGTAGACGCTAACGCTAACAACGTGATGGACGAAAGAATCGGTAAACACTTCTACGGTGCTAACGTAACTATAAAGGACGCGGACGGCAACGTTGTCCTTGACACCACTACCACGATAAACGGCTACTACGAAGTGGAAGTAACTCAAGGCACTTACACTATCACCGTAACCGTACCCGAAGAATATTCTTTAACGAAAAATACAACAACCGTAACGGTAAATAGCGACTATCAACTAGATACTCACACTTGGGGAATAGTAAAGAAATAATGAAAAAGAGCAAGGCAAAATTAGCGATAATTATATCGGTGTCGGTGGTTCTTATCGGGCTGCTTACCTTCGGCTACGCTACTTTTGCGTACATTCATTTGCATTCTTTCTATTCCTACGACTACACCAACTACTCCTCTACTAAATACGTAGCGCACCGCGGGTATAGTGGTAAATATTACGACAACACCGAAGAAAGTATCTTAGCGGCGAGCGAAAACGCATTCTTCGACGGGATAGAAACGGATATTCGTCTTACCAAAGATAAAGTTTGGGTTTGCGTGCACGACGACAACCCGTTTATCGACAAAGATATACTCGTGTCTAACTCTAACTACGAAGATATAAAAGACTTACCGCTAGATATTAGCAACGCGCACGCTGAAGCGGACGTGAACATAACTTACACTCTATGTACCTACGAAAGGTATCTACAAATCTTAAAAAATTGCAACAAAATAGCACTTATCGAGATAAAAGGTAAATACACGCAAGAGGAATTAACTCCTGCCGTCAATATGGCGTATGAAGCGTTACAGCCGACCAAAATCTTCTTCGCGGGCTTCAATATAAACAACTTGCACCACGTAAAAAAGATCAATTCGCGCACAAAACTCCTTGCTTTTGGTAACGACCTATACGAAGCGTATTGCTATACGAAAATGGGATTTAATTTAGGCATAAATTATCAAAATGCAAAAGAATCGGTGATAAAAAGGGCGCACGAAAGTAACCATTTAATTTTTGTCTACACCGTAGATAGTCCTAATTTGGCAAGCGAACTCAAAAAAAATCACGTTGACTTCGTAATAACTAACGTTTGTCTTAGCGAAAAGGGAAATTAGTATCAAAAAAACATTGCAATTTATAAACAAATACTTTATAATATTATAGATTAATTATAAATTAAGTATTCTATACTTGGAGATTATATGAAAAAGAAAATCATTTTTACAATCGTTTGTGCAATTCTCCTCTGCTGTGTACTAGCTGCTTGTGGAGAAAACACCGAACAAAAAGCAATTCCTACCGTAGCTGGTGACGTAAGTGACAACGGCGGTATGGCGGTTAGTTATGGCGACTACGTATATTTTGTCAACGGTTTTGCAGGCGAAACTGCAGACAACACCTTTGGCGAAGTAGTACGCGGTTCTATTTGTAGAGTTACCCTTAAGAACGGTACTCCCGATTACACTACGGTTACCACTATCGTACCTAAGAACGTATTCGGCGAAGATACCACTTACGGTGGACTTTATATCGTAGGCGATTATATCTACTACAACACCACTAGCGTTGACAAAGATAGCGAGCTTAACTACAAGTCAAACCAAGGCGTTCTTTGCCGTACCAAGGTTGACGGTAGCGTTACCGAAACTATCAAAGAACTTGACGATAACGATATCAAGTTGTACGCAGGTGACAATTCTAAGTATCTAGTTTACGCATACGATAACTACCTATACTCTATCAATAGCGAAACCTTAGCTATCACCACTCTTACTAAGTCTACCGCTGAAAGTAAAGAAGACGTCACCGCAGTTGCTTATACTTTCGTAGGCGACTACGCTGTCTTCACTACTTACAACTATGCAGACGCTGCTAACTATAGCACCGACTATATCGTATACGTATACAACCTAGTTAACGGTCAATTAAAGGCGGTACTAAGCAGTGACATCTACAACGGTGACACCGATAGAGATATTCTTTATACCACTACCGTTACTTCCGTTGCTATCGACGGCGACAAGCTAACGCTATTCTATAAGAAAGACGACAATACCCAAAACGGTGCTAACGACGGTTTCTATTCTTACACCTTCGGTGCAGACCTTGCTTACGATGCTACCAAAGAATTGAGATACTCTTACGAAACTTCTACCACCACCTACTCCGCTTTCTATACCTTAGATAACGGCTACGTGCTCGCTTTCTCCGGCAAGGCTATCGACGTATTCCAAAATGGTAGCAGGGTAGAAAAAGCTTCTTACGATGCAGTAGAAGAAAGCAAATATCTATCTTTCGACTTCGGCGCAGATTCTATCACCGTAATCGACGTTGTAGAAACCGCTAGCGAAGTTTATATCAACTATATCGCAAACAGCACTTTCTGCTATATCAAGCTCTTCAATAAGACTACCGAAGGCAGTATCGTTACCTACGCTTACGCAGACGAAAACAAGATTGATTTCTTCAAGGGCGTATACAATTCTTCTTACGTAACTTACGATATCATCGGCAACGTAATCTATTACCTAAACGACGATATGGAAGATAACGCATACTACTACGTAATCCCCGCGCTTGACACCATCACCGCTGATACCGATATCACCAAAGGCAAAATCCTAGGTATCATAAGTGAAGACGATCTACTCACCCTTATCGGTGAAGCTACTACCGATAGCGAAGACGATCACGCAGGTCACAACCATTAAACCGACGGCGGTCGGGGCGCAGTTGGTCATTCAAGTGCGCTCTACTAAATAAACACGTGTTATGGTATATCCATTAAAAAAACAATAAAAAATAAGCCACCGAGCAATTCGGTGGTTTTTTATGTTTTTTACATGATGCCGCTGCGCTAATGATGCGTTGTCTATGACAACGTGATGCTACTTCGCATACGCTCGTAATGATGTATTTGCTTGCGCAAAAATTACGGATAAAATTATGATAAAGGAAATATGGAAAAGAGTTTAGACGTTATTATATCGGAAAATATCAAACGCGAGATAGAGCAGTCGGGCTTAAAAAAGAGTGAAATTGCGTCCGCTATCGGTGTGTCACGCGCCACGATATCACAATATCTATCAGGTCGCGCACAACCTACTCTCGCAACCTTATCTAAACTCTGCACCGTACTTGACTGCTCAGCAGACGATATACTTAATATTCAACGTTAAACCATTTATTTACAAAAATCAATTTTTTAATTTAATTAATAATATTATCTACAATAATTTTTATCCATAATTTTGTCCGACAGGACAATACGTCATTTTGAACGAAGTGAAAAACATCATTATGAGCGAATGCGAAATTACATCATTGTTGACTTTTAGGCAACTACATCATTAAAAAAGACGTACAACGGTACGTCTTTTTTATCAATTTTCTATACTTGGTACGGGTGGTGCAAGCCCTTCTACTTTCTCGATTTTTTTCATCATCATAGCGGTACGTTTGGTTGCGTCTTCGAGAGTTTTGCCGATTTGTCCCACTTGAGTTTGCGCCTTTTCTATATTGCCTATAAAGGTTACGAAATCGCCCTTAAATTTGACGAGAAGTTCATAAATCTCTTTGCTCGACTTCTGCACTGCAAGCGTCTTAAAACCGATTTGTAGGCTGTTAAGTAGCGCGGCAATAGTGGTGGGGCCTGCGGGTATAACTTTGTATTTTGCGCGCAATTCTTCAAGCAATCCCGCGTTGCGTGCAACTTCCGCATAGAGCCCTTCTATGGGTAAATACATTATCGCAAAGTCCACCGTTTGCGGGGGAACGATGTATTTTTCTTTTATTGATTTTGCTTGTTGTTTTACCGCGTTTTCGAGGGCTTTTACCGATTCTTGCGTAGCAATTTGATCGCCTGCTTCCGATGCGGCAACGAGTCTTTGGTAGTCTTCCATAGGGAATTTTGCATCGATGGGTAAAAGTACTTTTTCGTCTTTATTTTCGCCGGGTAAAAGTATAACGAAGTCCACCTTCCTATCGTGTAAATCGTTAGCGCGCGTTTTTAACTTGTACTGCTCTTTGTATTGTTCGGTCGTGAGAATGTTCGAAAGAAGGTTAGAAAGACTTATTTCGCCGAAAGTCCCACGCGTCCTTACGTTACCGAGAATTTTCTTTAAGTCGGTTACGCCCGTGGTTAGGCTTTGCATTTCACCTAAGCCCTTGTTAACTGCATCAAGTCTTTCGTTAATGGTAACGAAAGTTTGACTCAATCTTTCGTTGATGGTAGAGGTTAGTTTTTCTTCCACAACTTGGCGCATTTCCGTAAGGCGCTTCTCGTTATCCGCTCTAATTTCCGCGAGATTTCTATTTAGGTCGGACTTAACCTCGGCAATACGCACCTCGTTATTCTTGAGGGTATTGTTTACGTTGTCGGTGACTGCTTGCAAAGTATTCTTGACTCCGTCAAGAAGGGTGTTGTTGGAAGTAACCACCGTAGTACTGATAAGTTGACCTATACTTTCACGCGTGAACGCAAGTTCTTTTTCTAATTCTTCCGTTCTTCTTAATAACTCCTCTTGCTTAGCGAGAAGCTTTTTTCTACCGAATAAAAAACACATAATTTATAATCTTAATATCTCTTGTTGCCTTTAGGGATACCCTTTACGCCCTTACGATACAACGAATGACGGTATGCCTTGTTATAGCTGTTGAGGAATCTACGATGTCTAATACCTAGGATAATTACTATCAATATTACTACGCCGAATAGCGCGATGCCTACGTAGATAAGGTACTTAATCATCTTTGCGTCAAGTTGTATACCCATTATAGTACCGTAGGTATTCTCCGAGGTATCCGTTGCTTCCATCTCCGCCTTGATACATAGCACGTAAGTAGCGAGTTTCTCGGTGCTAAATACTACGCTTTCGCCGTCGGGTTGAATTTCCGTATCCTCTATCACTTTCATAGAGCCGTCGTCGCTCAATTCGTATACAGCGAAGTAGATGTAGTTGCGGTATTCTTCAGGAATGGGGAAGGTAACTACCATATCGCTTGCAACCGTTTGCGAATATGCTCCGTCGAGGGCTATTCTTCTAATAGAAACGATGGTACGCGGTTGATTCTCCGATACGGTATTAGCTAGCAAACTTTGTGCATTGGTAAAGGTATCGGTGCTAGAATCGTAAGTCGTTACGCTTATGGTTGCGCCCGGTGCAAAGTCACCGTCGATAGCAACGCCCGATTCTCCATCGGTGAGTAGTAGTACCTCGCAGGACTCTTTGAGTTCCATTAGCTTGTTATATAGGTTAGCGGTAAAGCAAGCCTTTTGATCCATAGTAAGATCCTTATATTCGTCGTAGGTACGCAAAATGTCTTCGTAGTCTTCTCTTTCTACCATGTTGATAGCAGGAAGAGCTATTACGTTGGTTTCTACCTTCTCAACTTTATCCATAAGAGCTTTTAACTTACCGAATTGCGTTAAGAAGTTCTGATAATATGCGTAATACTTGCTCGTAGAGTCGCCTGTGATAGCGTCCTGTATCCAGCCTTGTCCGTATACTTCGTAGTCGTTGAAGGTTTCTAGATAGTCGAACATTTCTGCATAGTCGCTACGCAATTCGAAACTGCTACGATTAGCTAATTTTTCTAGATAATCTTGATAGCCGGTGATTTCTTTGTTCAACGTATTGATTCTATCGTTAAGTCTGCTGATAAGATTCTCAAAGTAAGCCACACGGCTACTTTCCATATACGTTCTTGCCTTAGCAAGTACTGCTGCGTACTCGTCTACCTGTGCTAGGTCCTCGTCGCTAAGCGTAATGTTGTTTACCGTTAGCTTAAACGGCAAGATATATAATACGAAGGTGTCCTCGTTGCCTGCGTAGTCTTTTACGTAGACTTTTACGTAGCCACGATATTCGTTACCTAAATTATCGTATCTAATAGAGTTATCTACGCTACTCGTGCTCAAAATATAGCCGGTGGGATCGAATGCAAATCCGCGCGTGTCGCCCTTGATGGTTATGTATTCGCAAATCTCAATGTTAGCTTCTTCTACGAATACCTTCAAGTCGATGTAGTATTCTTGATCCTCTATTACGTTGATATTGCCGTCGAACTTAATCTTCGGTGCAACGGTGTCGATATTGATAATGAAAGGTTGCGTGTAGGTAAGTCCTGATTCCGTAGTAGCGGTGACTACGATTTCGCAAGAGTTAGAACGAGTGATGTTACCCTCTTCGTTAGCCCAAGTGAATTCGGTTACACCCGTAGACGTGCTATCTTTATACGTGTACGTATAAACAACTTCACTTACGTTCTGCCCTTCTTGTTTTTCCGCTTTGCTTATGCTTACGGTGTTACGGTTCGTCCATTGTCCGCTTACGATAGTTTGGGTAGCGTCAGATTCGTCGTTAGACGCGTGTCCTAATAGGCTAAATTCGGGAACTACTTGGTCTACACTAAGTCTTATTGCTTTCTCCATGAACAAGTTAGAATTAGCTCTACTCGTTACCGTTACGTAAAGAATAGCGTCGCGGTTCTTGTTGAAGCCGTCTAACATATCGGTAGTGAAGGTGAGAGTATTGAGAACTTTACCTACGCTACCGTCTTCACGAGTATAAACGGTATTGCCGTTCTCGATATAAGCGAGGTAATACGTGGTGATTACACCGCCCGTAGGCATAGTGCTGATATCAATGGTAACCGTTATAGGACCACTCTTCCATACTTCGTCGCCACTAGATAAGCTTTCCGTACTGCCACCTGTGTAGTTTATACCGAGGTGGTCTACCGCCTTTATTTCAAATTCAGGAACGGTTTCGTCAATAGCAATATAAACGCTATCCATTACCATGATCGTACCTGCTTTGTTAATTGCTCTAAACAAGAATGCAGACATAACGCCTGTAGTAAAGGGGTGATTGCCGTCCTTATCAACGTACTCTTTGAGTACCTCGGCGTTGAAATATAGTCCTACGGTATCGTTAGCAGCGTACCAATATTGAACGCCTGCGTCTAGATAAACGAACCAATTGTTACCGCCGTCTACGCTGAATTCGTAGCTCAAATAATTATCTTGTGCCGAAACGTTGGTACCTCTTGCGGTAAGGTTGATAGTTACGCTATCTACCCATTCGTAAGACCACATCTTCAACTGCTCGCTATAATAGCCCTTGCTTTCGTCAGCCTTCATATCGCCGTCAAGAGAGTTGCTGTCGTATACGAAGCAGTAGACGGTGTCAAAAGTAACAGTGTTGGTGGCACTGTCGGTGACTTGTGCGCCGTCAGCCTCTGCACCTACCGAGTTAACTGCATATATTGCGTAATAAACTACGCGGTATTCGTTATCGGTCAAGGGTTGTGCGCCTTCTATATCACTAAACAAATCAATTGCTTGACTTAATTGATCTAATTCACTAAGTTTGTACGACACCTGGTCTACCGTAGCTAGATATTTATAGTAGTAATGAATATTAGAACGGTTACTGTCTACTACGCCCTGCAAAGAGATTTCTTCCGTGCTGTAATACGTAAGAACGTTAACCTGCGTTGCCGTTCCGCCAACGGATATGGTGCCCTTTTCTGCTCTTACACCCTCACGGTTACCGTCTGCGTGCGGTTGATATATAATAGCTTCGTCTACGTCGGGTACGGTGTTGTCGATACGGATAATCTTCGCACTGCTTGCGTCTTGAACGTTGCGATATCCTGCGCCGTTACGGACGGAGAAAGCAAGTCTTCCGTAGAAGCTATCTTCAACGAAGTTAATATTAAATACGTATTGTCCGTCCAAAGTATAATAGCCGTTGGACGCTTCTATCCATGTTCCTTTGGCGACTGCGTCCTTTATATTAACTACGTTGCCGTCGATTTGCATATAATAGAAGGTATAGCTTTCGTCAGCTTTTACGTCGCCCTCGGTGTTGATATAGATGCTCAAGGTGATTTCTAAATATCCGCTTACCCAGCTACCGCCTTCCATATCTTCACTTACGTCGGTAATATTCTCGCCTTCTACCATGAACGCACCGATATCGTAACCGATAATCAAATTAACGGTATCGTATTCAATGGTGATTACGTAGTAACCAGATTGTTTCTTTTCGCCCTTGTAGTCTTGCGCCTTATTTTCTAGATATATTGCGATATAAACGGTGCCTTTTTTGCCATTCTCGATATCTACGTTGATACCGCCGTCACCTACGAGCTCATAGTCGTATATATTGGAAGCGAACGTCAATAGGTCGGCTATTCCCGCGCCGTCGAATAGGCTGTAATATACGTTGTAGTGATTCTCGAATTCCGCGCTGTCTAGACTACTACTAAAGGTAAGATTTACGTCTTCGCAAACTAAGAAATCGTACTCGTTCATGTTGATTACGCCGTTAGCGTCGCTTACTGCTACGTCGATTTGCTTCTCACCGCTTACGAAGTCAACCTCGCTAAGTCTTATCGTGTCGGTGGTGTCAATGTTGGCGGTGAAAGATATTTCTTTATAAATTCCGCTACCCGTATAAATACGGAACTTGGTATCTCTACTCATGACGCGCATGGTGTTGTCGTCAAGGTTAATGGTGACGTAGTAATAGTAATACTCTATTTCGTTCTCGATGATGATTTCGTCAGGTACTCTCGCGGTGCCCTTTTCTTGCCATACGATTTGTCCGGTTACGGTGTCGGTAAGGATGTTGCCGTTGCTATCCTTTGCATAGACCATATCTTTTAGATAAACTCCGCTGACACCTACCTTTACTTTGACGGTGAGGACGATGGAGCCGTTAACCCAACCGGGATCGAGCACGTCGAGATAAACGTAATCTTCTTTGTCAATGCCTTGTTCGATAGGGAGCACGTACGCGGTCATCTCGTACACGGGTTCTAATACGTCGATAGCAATCTTCTCGGTGGTTTCTACCGTGTTAGCACTCTTCTTGCCTGCAGCGTTACGCGTGTAGATATAGAAGGTACTGTGCGCGGATGCGACTAGGTCGAATTCGTAAATCCAATAGATAACTCCGTCTAATTCTTCATAGAACTTAATCGGTCTACCGCTTACGCCGAATTCGTCACCCGTGCCGTCGGTGGGTACGTAGTAGAAGGTATAAGAGGTGGTAGGAATGCTATAACTGCCCTCGCTTAATTTGCTATCGGTAGGTATAATCATGCTTACTACCGCTTTGTCTGCTATCCAGCCCGAGCTGTTGACGGATGCGTCAATCTTGTCTATATCGATTACGTAAGAAGCCTTCAAAAGGGTGAAGGTCATCTCTACCTCGCTACTTTCTAGTCCTGCGTTACTGACGATCTTAAATTTGTAATACTTAGTAATGCTTATGTCCTTAGTGGTAGAATCGCTTATCGTGTAGCAAGTTTCGCTACTGCCACTCATTAACGACGTCATTCTCGTCCAAGAGTTACTGTATTGACCGTTAGCTGAACGCGATTGATAATAGAATACCGTTCCACTCTCGTTATTTATTACGTTACCTAACAAATCTCTATTGTATACGTAAACGGTGATTTTGCCGTTGGCGTAGCCTGCTTTCAAAAGTCCACCGTCGCCTTGGGTTATGCTCAAATTCTTAACCACGTTCTCATCGCCTGCGTCGGGCTCGGGGGTGGTTGCGGTAAGGTTTACGTTGGGCTGTCTGCCATCGATCCTTACTACGTAGTTGGTACCGAAGTTATAGATAAGTCCCGATTCGTTCTCCGCTCTGAATCTAACTGAAGAGCGAGAGGTCTGGATAACCAATTCTTTGGAATCCATAGGAACGTAGTCGCTACCGTCGGTGGAATAATAATACGTAATCTTACTATTACAAGCGCTTTCGTTAGTGAGTGTGAATTTTACAGCTTCGCTAGTCCAGGTGTTGCTCGTATAGTCTACCTTCTCACCGGTTACGCTAGTGGTGGTGGCGGATACGCTAAAATTAGGTACGGTGGGATCCATGTTGACTTTGCTTTCGCCCACGTGCGTACCGTAAACGTAGGGCTCGCTCTTGATAGTCCTGCCTACGTCCTCCACCATAATGCGTATATCTTGATTGGTGAGTGCAACGTCTTTTATTTCTATAACGTTGTTGCTAGCGGGAATATAGTTCTTACCGCCGTCGATAGAATACGATACGTGCTCTATGCTACCGCTATAACTTACCGAATAAGCGTTCATATAAACGGTGGTGACGGTGATACGTAAAGCGCCAGAAAGCCAGCTACCCGTATAGTCAACGTAGCTGTTACCGCGCAAGAATTGTGCTTTTACAGCATACACGCCTATATCGCTCTCGCTGATAGCGGTATTAATTCTTACGTAAGGACGGTAAGGTGAATATTCGTAATAAGAGGTGGGTATACCGCCTTCGTTAACGGTATAGGTACGGCGGAAATAGAAATAGTTGTCGGAAGCGCCGTTAAAACCGCTTTCGGTAACGTAGAAGCCTTTGCCATCGTCGGTGGGGATAGCGGTACTCTTGTCGAGCAAGGTCCAGCTACTGTTAGGAAGTGCGTAAAGTTGTTCTTGAGAGAGATAGTTAGAAGACTTTACGTAATGGAAGCTGTTGTTGGGATCGAGCTCGTTATCGTCGGTGGGCTCGATAAAATAGTAAAGTTCGCCACTAGCACCAAGAACGTCGCCTGTAAGCGCCGATCTATCGGTAAGAGTAACGAATCTTTCGCCGTCCTTGTAGCGAACGCTAGGACTCCACGTGTATCCGCTCGCGTGGGCGCTCTCATGTGGGCGCGCGATAAAAATAGAAGCTATCACCGTGATAGCCAATACTAACGCTAGCATAAATAGCGTTGTTTTCCATAAAGAACGTCTAGTTAAGTACTCTCTCATTACGTACCTTTCTCCTTTTTTTGCCGTGCAAAAAACACTTCGGCACTATCCACCGTACATATATATTAACATAAATTATTATTTATATCAATAGTATTTTGCGGAAAAATTTAACTATTTTTGGGCGGTTCTTACCTGCGAAAAGTCTCGGGGTATAGTGAGGTTTACAAAAATATCGAAAATTTGCAAAAAAAATATAAAAAAACAGTTTACAAATCGGTTTTTGGTAAATATAATATAGCCACTACGTTAGTTTGTTAGCGTTTAGGAGGAATAATGGCCAAGTACAAAAAATGTCCACGTTGTGAACTCAACTATATACTAGCAGAAGAAGATTATTGCGAAATCTGCAAGCAAGAAATGCGCGGTGTGATATTCAAGGAACCCACCGAAGAGGAAGAAGAGGAAGATTTAGGTCTTTGCCCACGCTGTCATAAGAACTACGTCTCCGACGGCGAAAAATACTGCGAAAACTGTATGCTAGAATACGAGCGCTCGTCTTCTCTATCCGATATTGATGAAGAAACCGAAGTTACCGACACCGACGATGAAAGCGACGGCTGGGAACTTTCTCTAGAAGGTCTTCAAGACGAGGAATTCGACGAAGAATTCGAAGAAGAGCTTGAAGAAGAATTATCTCAAGACGAACTCGAAGAATTTGAAGAAGAATTCGACGAAGAATTCGACGAAGAATTCGATGAGGAAGAAGAGGAAGAAGAGGATAACGAAGAATAATATCTAGTTTGGGTTACCAAAACGTTTTTATTAGCATATACAAAGCGCCGAAAATCGATTTCGGCGCTTTTTTGTTGATTGTGAAAATCAAATACTAATTATTACGGGGTATCTACCTTAATAGTGCTATCAATAGCGTTCAAAACTTGCGAAGCGTTATCGTAATAGAAATAACCGTATTGGTTGTCACTCACCTCGCCCGTTATTTCGTCGACTACACCTAGTTTTACGTTACCGTCGAAGGTAATAACGTAGGTCGTGCCTTCTAGAATATTGAACATAGGTATTGCATAGTAATCAACGTTACCGTCACTATCGCTATCAACTGCGAATTTTGCATCTAGGGTAGCATCTACTCTTACGGTAAGGTCTGCGCCCAAAAGCAAGGTATCGTACATATCGTATGCAGTAACAAACTCGGTAATGGAGTTGAATTCTAGTACGCTGATGGTAGCGTGATTAGGACAGATAACTTGGTAGTTAGGCATAGGTATACCGCCTACGTCTACGATAGGCGTACCCATGAAGTCAATTACACCAGTAAGCACCTCGGTCATGCTACTGTTGAATAGGAACGAATGTTGCTCCTTAGGTAGGCTATTTACGTTGAAGCTACTATCGTCGATAACTCCTACGCCTATCAAGGTAGCAAGAGAGGTATCTTGTACTGCGCTAGAAACTGCCGTGGATATTTCGTCAATGTGCGTGTTGGGATCGATAAGTCCAAGCACACCGTCCATATCGTTAAACATTTCACCTACGGTGAGTTCTTGCATTTTTTTACTAATACCCATCATCGGATAGAGTTTACCTTGATATAGTTTGGTTTCGTAAACCTTATAATGAACTACTCCGTCTATATCCTCTTCTATAGGTAGACCGCTTTGATAGATAAGAACGTAGTAATCACCGTTGTATTCTACGTAGTCGTAACCGTCTACGCAATCGCTTCCTGCATAAGCCGTGCAGGCATCTTTAGGAATATACTTACTGATAGTGTTAAGGGTAGAATATCTAACGCTCTTAACAATTTGAGAAGTACCTTCGTCCATTTCTATAATTTCGTCCATTAATAGGTGAGCAACCGCCGTGTCGATGTCCTCTATTAACGTATCTTTTAACGATTGAACGAGAGGGCTAGAATTTGTATCTACGTCAATGATATCGCCTACCGTTAAGGTGTCGAATGCCTCGTTCATACCGCGTAAGGGACGGAATTTTGCACCGTAGAATCTAGTTCTATACGCAGTATAACATTGAGTGCCGTCTACGTCGGTAACGATGGGACTGCCGTCCTCCATCTTCAATACGTAAGCAACTCCGCCAAGGGTGTAGACGTAAGTTTCTTCAGCTAACTCGTAATCGGCATTGTAACTAGCGCTCGCTTTGAATGCAGCGGTAGACGCGTCGAAAGCACTCTTACTTACGGTGTAGATATCCGATTGTACGGTGGCGTATTTTATCGATTGTAACGCTTTTGCAGAGTCGCCCTCTACGTCGGTAAGCTCGTTAATGAACAATTCGTTCATGTGGTCGTCAATGCTTATGATAGGTCTATGTTTACCTTCAAAATCTCTCGTTTCGTAAACTTTGTAGCAAGCAACGCCTTCCACCATTTCTATCTCCGGTTCACCGGTAGCATGATCCATAATGAATACGTGGGACGTTTTGTCACCGTCTTCGTCTTCGGTGTAAAAATAGTGATAGCCTTCTACTTCCTTGTCACTCTCGGCATATCCGTCTAGCACGTCACTAACGGGAATAAGCGCGGTAACCGTCTCCATAGTGGAATATTTGATAGCAACGAGCGTCTTGTTGCTTTCGCCTTCGGTTATATCGAACATCTCGCCAACGAATAATCTCTTTACGTCTTCGGTAAGGGTGTTAAGTCTGCTGTTGCGTAAACTATATAATAACGTGTTGCTTTCGTCTATCGATAAGAAATCTTTGAGCGCCATGGTGTCTAACTTATCGTTAATACCAATTATAGGACGGTACATTTCTTTGTAATCTTTGGTTTCGTAAACTCTATAACACTCTTCTCCGTCAACGAGCTGAACGATAGGATTGCCCTTTTCGTTAACGTCGTGAACGTATGCGATACCGTCAGATGAATATATATATTGATATCCGCTTACCTCTTTGGTCGCATCGTAATCTTCACTTGCCTTGAAAGTAGCGGAAGACGCATCGTATTCAGCCTTGTTTACGTACATAACCATGCTTTCTAACGAAGCGTATTGTAAACCTTTGAGTGCTTCAACGGAGTCGGAGTTAATGGTCATAATTTCGTCAAAATAGAGCGAATTGATTATTTTCTCCGCTTTATCACCGCCTAATTCACCTACGGTAAGGTGCGCAACAGATTGAACGACGTGGTTGCTGTTCTCGGTGATTTCTATAACGTCTCTTACCTTAATATTGTTAATTTTGTCGTTGAGTTTGTCCGTGCCTAGTTCGGATATAGTAAGGTCCTTGAAAGATACGAGTATGGGGTTATCCTCCTCCTCGTTTATCTCTACGAACATCTCCAAAGGATATTCCGTCAAATCTTCGAACGCTATAGAGATAGGCTTCGTCATGAAGTCTTCATCGCTGAATAAGGGCATGTCGGGAAGAGATATCTCCATCTTCTCGCTAATAGCGTCTAGCGTCATAGAGTCGGCTATCGTTGCACCGAGATTCTCGAAAGTCGCGCTCTTGATTACCTCGGGATCCGCACCTATCATTTGATCAAACGCATCGCTTAACACCGGGTATCCTACGAGATTCTCCAAATCTCCAATGGTAGTTACGCTCATGTTGCCGACGGCTTCTATCAACGCAGTACCCCATTCTAGCACGGTGCTTTGTTCCACCTCTTCGCCAAAGTCTATGGGCATCTCATCGGACGCCACCTTTTCTTCCAAATCACCCATTGTGGTCTGGGTAAGCAAAGTGTATCCTGCTAGTGCAACGCCACCTACGGTTAATACTGCGCCAAGCATGATACAAATGATAATCAGAAATAATTTTCCGATAAAACTCCCAGTGAATTTCATAAAATGCCTCCTAATGCAAAAATTGCGTGGTGAACTAAATCACACGCGCAATCATGCTAACAACTCCTTCGGTACTCTCTTCGTCGACTGAGGGTGTTTCTCCACCGAGGTTACCGAGAAGTCCTGCAATGCTCTCTTGTAGATTGGTCGAGCTAACCAAGAAATTATAAATAAAGTTATTTTCGTACAACCACTTCGTAAGCGTAGATTGTTCGATAATTTCGTTAACGGGAATGATCCAGGTGTACGTACCGAGCAAGCGGATAACTGCGAGCGTACCCCAAATGATAACCATAGAAATGAGCAAGCCTATCACCATACCCAGCACCTTGTCGAAGAAATGTCCAACGTAGGTGGTGCGTACGATGCGCTTGACTAACGCCATAATCAGTCTAACCACGATGTACATCACTATCCAAAGCAGTATGAACGATGCGGCCATGATTATATAAACTATCGCGGTGGTACTGAGCATACCGGCGAGAGTTTTATGAACGGGCTCGGCGTCCTCCTGTCCCATATTGGGATTGATTACCGAAATGGTAGTGTCGCTCATAATTAACGAATCAAGAACTCCTCCCACCATTGATAAGGGCGTGTTAGAGAGATACTCGGTGATGCTTTCGTACGGATCTTGTCCGTTATGAATAATGCTTACGGTGCCATCCTCTTTGAAGGTGATCTCTACGTTGGATGCGTCTACCTCCGCAGGTATCGTCTGCTGAATGGTTTCGTCTAGCGCTTCGTAAAGCATTTCGTCAACGTTAGTCTTGTCGATAACGAAAGTCGTAACGGTAGATGCAAGCACGACTGCAAGAACTAGTGCAGCCAAACTTGATACCAAGCCGAAAATGAGTTTGTACATACCGCGCCAAATACCGAATATTATCAACAGTACTGCGATAACTACAACTACTACGTCCAAAATTAATCCGCTCATATGCCTCCTGTCGGCAAGAATACCCTGCCTATACGCGCGTTGCGTCAGCGCGCGATATTTATACGAAAACATTATACAACCTCACGCGCGATAATGTCAAGAATAAATTTTTATCAAAATAATACTTGCAAATACGTACGCGCAACAAAAGTGTGCTTAATCTCTATATCCTCTCTAAATGCTCTCACTAATGAAATTAACTTAATTCTTTTGTTTGGGTATCTTTTTTCCAATAAACAGTGTGCTATATCCTTTGGTTATGAAATTACACATAAAAGGCTAGCAGCGCAAATCAGGCAATGAAAATATTGTCAAGAATAAACGAGTAATTTTTTGGCAATGATATTTTTTATGGAAATGAATATAAAAAAACCCGTCGTTGTGTGCATAGGTACACCAAAAGTAATCGGTGATAGTCTTGGTCCGAAGGTGGGTGATCTGCTTATCAATAAGTACAAAATTAACGCATACGTCTACGGCAAGACGTCTTCGCCCGTGACGGGTGTCAACTGTCAAAAATACTACGAGCACGTTAGGACGCACCACGCAGAGAGCATAATTATTGCAGTGGACGCGTGTCTTGGTAAGGAAGAGGACGTGGGCAAAATTAAGTATTCTCTAGAAGGTTTACGCGCAGGTAGCGCGCTACAACGCAAGTTCGAGAAGTTCGGTGATATAGGTTTTTTGGGGGTAGTAGCGGTCAAGCAAGAGGATAATTTTTTGGCATTACTTAACGTAAAAAATGAGGAAATCGATAATCTTGCTGAAAAAATCGCACAAAAAATTCAAAATTTAACGTGCAATTTAAGGTTGAGTTATAACTTTTAATATAATATTAGCGACAAATGGTATATATTGAGAGATTTTTTCGTTGCATAAACGTCCTCCTTTTGGTATACTATTTTACAATTAACGTTTATAAAAGGAAGATGACAAAGTGGACAATAAGCCTACTAATAACAACAAAAAAACTATAATTATCATAGCGATAGCCATTGTTTTGGTTATTGCCGCGGCAATCGTTATAAGCACGCTCAACCGCACTCCCGAAAAGTCGTATGAAGAATTTTGGCTCGACCTTAAAGAAGGCAAAGTGCAGACGATTGAATTCACCGATTCTTACGGAATAAAGGTAACGCTAAAAGACGGTACGGCTGCAGAAACGCAATACACGGTTATTATCGTAAGCAGGACGCTCGCCGACGACGTAATCGACTATTGCTCGGCGCATAATATTGCTTTACCAAAAATCATTCTTACCAATCCTAACAGCGGTACTTCTTGGTCTACAATCGTATCCATACTTAGCTTCGTAATAATCGCGGTGCTTGCTATATTCTTAATCGCTTCTATGCGTGGTAAGGGTGGACAAGGCGGTGCGCTCAGTTTTGGCAAGACGAAACCGAGAGTTGCTTCTAACGTAAAGGTTAAATTTAGCGACGTTGCAGGCGCAGAGGAAGAAAAGACCGAACTAAAAGAAATCGTTGATTTCTTAAAAAATCCCAAGAAATTCACCGAAATCGGTGCAAAGATACCGCGCGGTGTCCTTCTTGTAGGCCCTCCCGGAACGGGTAAAACGCTATTTGCAAAAGCGGTGGCAGGCGAAGCTAACGTGCCCTTCTTCTCTATCTCCGGTAGTGACTTCGTAGAGATGTTCGTCGGTGTCGGCGCAAGCAGAGTACGCGATCTTTTTGCACAAGCGAAGAAAAACATGCCTTGCATTATCTTCATTGTCGAAATCGACGCTGTCGGTCGTCAACGTGGTGCCGGTCTTGGCGCTGGTAACGACGAAAGAGAACAAACGCTTAACCAACTACTCGTTCAAATGGACGGTTTCGATACCAACGACGGTATTATCGTAATGGCTGCAACTAACCGTGCAGATATTCTTGATCCCGCACTTCTTCGTCCCGGCAGATTTGATAGACAAATTTACGTCAATATCCCCGACGTTAAGGGAAGAGAAGCAATATTTAAGGTACACGCTCGCAACAAGCCCGTTTCTTCCGAAGTAGACTTCCGCACTTTAGCTCGTATGACTAGCGGATTTAGTGGTGCGGATATTGCTAACCTACTTAACGAAGCCGCAATCTTAGCAGCCCGTGCTGATAGAAAAGTTATCGTAATGAAGGATATCCTAGAAGGTATCAACAAGGTAATTGCAGGCCCGCAAAAGAAATCGAGAGTTATTACCGAAAGCGACAAGCGTATCACTGCTTATCACGAAGCAGGTCACGCTATCGTTGGTAAACTTATGAAATACTGTGACGCGGTACAAGAAGTAAGTATCATACCTAGAGGTATGGCGGCAGGTTATACTCTAAGTAGACCGAAGAATGACAACAACCACGTAACGAAGAATAAGCTCAACGACCAAATTGCAATGATGCTCGGTGGTCGTGCGTGTGAAGAAATCGTAATCCGCGACATATCTACGGGCGCAAGCAACGACATTAAGCGCGCAACGGGTATTGCTCGCAAAATGGTTTGCGAATGGGGTATGAGTGATAGACTTCCTAACCTATTCTACGGTGGCGATCAAGAGGTATTCATCGGTAGAGATTATCAAACGCAAGTATCTTACTCGGACGACGTTGCTTCTATAATCGACGAAGAAATTAAGAAAATCATCGAATACAACTACGAGCGCGCGCTAGAATGTCTACGCAATCATAGAGAAGTGCTCGACAATATGGTAAAACTTCTATTCGATAGAGAAACTATCTACTCGGACGAAGTTGATATGCTAATGGAAGGTAAATCGGTGGAAGAAATCAACGCTTATATCGACAAGAAGCAATCTAAACTCGAAGAAGAAGCAAAGAAATTCACTCCTCCAGTAGTAACCCCCGTTTTTGCTCCTGCTTCTACCATAATCGTACCTAATCAACCTAACAACGGTCAAAACGGTAACAACGAAAATAATGGTAACAACGATAACAACGTAAATAATGACAATCAAAACGTTCAAGTCGGTGGCGAAGAGCAAACGGACGAAAACAAGGACGAAAACGATAATCAATAACGAATTTAACGTTAATTACTAACGAAAGCACGCGACAGCGTGCTTTTTTGTTAATAAATTGTTATTTTTTGCGCGCACACGTATAGACAATTCTTACTTTGTATGTTAGAATACCTATTGACTTAACTTAAAAGCAAGGAGTTTTTTATGAAAATCAACGTAAAGAGAACAATTCTTGTCGGCTTTGCATTCTTCCTAATCAGTGCATTCTGGCAAGCATACGATAAGGCTATACCTATGCTTATGACTTATAAATACGGTATGAGCCAAACGGAATCGGGTATCATTATGGCACTAGATAACGTGCTAGCAGTATTCTTACTTCCCCTATTCGGTGGATTATCCGATAAGACGAAGACGAAATTCGGAAGACGTACGCCCTTTATCTTCATAGGTACTATTTGCGCGGTGCTTTCTTTCATTTTTATTCCCCTTATCGAGAATCTATATCTCTTCATTGCAGTTCTTTTGGTTACGCTAATCTCTATGGCAACCTTCCGTTCACCTGCAGTAGCATTGATGCCCGACGTAACTTGCAAACCTCACCGTTCTAAGGGTAACGCTATCATTAACCTTATGGGTACCGCAGGCGGACTTCTCGTACTCGGTCTAGGTATGATAGTAAAGGTCGGTCAAGACCATATGGATAACTTCTTCACCTACTTTATCTGCGTAGGCGGAATTATGCTAGTAGGTTTAATCGTATTCTTGCTTACCGTTAAAGAACCTAAGTGGGTTAAGGATATGGAAGAAGCAACGTTAAAATACTTCCCCGAAGAAGTCACCGAAGAGGTCGTTGAAGAAGTTATTGTAGAAGTTGATGCAAAAACCTTAGTTAGCGATAACGCAACGATTGAAGATGAGGAACAAGAAACAACGCTTAAAAAGCAAAACGTATTCACAAGAATGGGTATTAAATTCAAAAAACAAGACAAGGGTGAAAAGTTACCTAAGGCTCAACTTACCTCCCTACTACTTATTCTTGCTTCCGTTGCTCTATGGTTCATGGGATATAACGCAATCACGTCTAAATATTCACTTTACGCAGACAGCGTACTACACCAAAGCTACGACTTAACGCTAATGATAGCGCAAGCAGGCGCAATAATTGCTTATATTCCCGTAGGTCTACTTGCTAGCAAATTGGGTAGAAAGAAAACCATTCTTATCGGTGTAGGCTTACTCGCAACGGCATTCTTCATTGCAATATTCATGACGGCGGAAAGCCACCCCGTATTCATGTATCTAATCTTCGCTTTAGCAGGTATTGCATGGGCAACCATTAACGTAAACTCTTTCCCCATGGTAGTAGAACTTGCAAAATCGGGCAACACCGGTAGATACACGGGTTGGTACTATACGGCAAGCATGTCGGCACAAGTGCTAACTCCCGTCCTATCGGGTGTAATAATGGACCTAGTTGGCGATATGTCCCCCTTATTCCCCTACGCAACCGCTTGCGTACTCGCAGCATTCGTAACAATGTTATTCGTAAAACACGGTGACTCAAAGCCCGAACAAAAGAAAGATAAATTCGAAGCACTAGCAGGTGCGGACGACTAATATTGTAAGTGGCTCGGTCAATTAAGCCACTTGTTATATTTGCCTAACGGCAAGTGATATTGCTGACGCAGTGATATTTTGGCTCATGCCAAAGCGATATTTTCACTAGCGTGAAAGTTACTAAAATAAAAAAGCAAGAATTATCGCAATTCTTGCTTTTTTTGTTATATTAATCTTCGTAATCGTTGAAGTATTCTCTATCGAAAAACTCCGCTAGCGTTATTCCTGCTCCTTGACAAAATGCCTTTATCGTAGACACCTTAGAACATTTCGTCCGACCTTTTATCAAGTCGTAAATAGCCGACGGGGATTTTCCACCATTGAGCGCAGTTCCACAAACGTTGATATTCTTTTCTTTACAAATCTCGTTAATTCTCTTTATTATAGCGTCATTAATATTCATAAATCTTACCAATATGCATGCAAGGACACTCCTTGCCGCTCCACGCGTAGTGGTGTCGCAATTTCTAAAAAATTGTGCCTATCTTGCGCCCATTCCACCGCCGCCGAAGCCGCCACCGCCACCGCGGAAGCCACCACCGCCGCCCGATCTACCGCCCGAACCGCCACCATATTTCTTTGCGTTAGCGGCAGCCTTTTTCGCTGCTTCTA
The DNA here is from genome assembly GCA_045535785.1 of Clostridia bacterium. Taxonomy (GTDB): domain Bacteria; phylum Bacillota; class Clostridia; order Christensenellales; family DTU072; genus CAG-1782. Next base: position 14,556 of record JAZSMH010000064.1, on the reverse strand, counting down.
TTCTTGCAAGATTGGTGTTGATCGACTTAAACGATTCGGTTACTCCAAAACTATGGTGCATACGGAAACGCGGTGAACAATAGTAGAACATAAGGTATCTTCTGTCGCTCGCATAATAGCTAGTATTATCCATTACTTCAGTGTACTTAGGATATTTTATTTCTAGTTGTTTACTAACTTCGTCCGCAATACCAAACGCGGTAGCGAAAACCATATATTCTTCCCACATAACGAGTTCGGGTATAGTATGCTCGTCCATTTTGCTAAAATCAGTCATAAATCTAGCAAAAGCGACCATTTTGTTGTGTTCTTGTTGTCCGTAGCGCGTCAAAGGTGCTTTTTTTCTACTAGCAACGATGCCTAAGGCTATTGCACCTATAATGCTCGCAATGAACGACCACGTAAAAGTCCATAGTCCGTCACTAAGCACGTACGTAAACATAAGCACAATAAACCCAGCTATCGCTAGCATTACCGCGCCTTTTGTATAGTTAGCCTTTAACTTATCCTTTTTACCGGGGTAGCAACCTACGTTGACGGTTTTTTCCTTTGCCTGTTTTTCGTAAGTTTTTATAATTTTTCCCACTCTTTCGCTATACTTATCGGCGTATCTTTCCATTTCTTTCATGGTAAACTCGCCACCATAGTATTGTGCGACGGTTTTTAGCAATTCAAAAATCGTCCTTTCGTGCGGTGCTAGTCCGCTTATTACGTTAAGGTCGGCATCAAATAAAGTCTCGGTATCGGTGCGGTTTATGGTAATCACCGCTTGCTTTTTCTTCTCGCCTTCTTTTATATTGATATATTCACGACGGAATAAATCCATAATCGTTGCGCTAATTCCGTCCGCTACGTCCGTCTTATGGTCGTAGTATTCAAAAATAGGCTCCGCTTCGCCCGCGGTATATCCTGTGGGTATATCCCTTATATATTCGGGTGCGTTATGGTCTACGTAAGGACGGCGCTTATAGATAAAGAAAACGACGAGCGCAATTATTGCGGCAATGATTATTCCCATAACTACGTAGTCTATGGTCTTCATTGTATTTATCTTCTCGACTTCCTTAAAATGCGCTTCTTGCCACGCATTCTCTTGTTCTACAATATCATCGAATGTGTTATAACTAGAAAATGGGTTGTTATTAAATTTTTGTGAACTATAATTATCATCAGGAAATAAAATACGCGTTTCTATATACATATTCTCGGGGATATCTTCACCTTTATATTCAACGTAGTTATAACCGTCAGTATCAAGATAGTTGGCAGCACTACCCGTATCAATATGCGTCCAAATTGCTATCGTATCTTCAGTAACAGGTTGATAAAAGTTAACTTTTGCATAAAAGTTATTGATATACATAGCATTGTCGTCACTAACGAACTTATAATAAAGCCCGTCGCAATCTACGTATTGCAACATAAGATTAGATAAAGTATAGCTAAATTCTATTACCCTTTTGCCTGCGGCAAATGTAGGCATTATTATACCTATTTCATTTTCTTCTTTATAAACTTTATTAACTCTATAGTATGTGCTCGCATACGAAACCTTCTCACCATATGAAATACTATCAAGATCACTACTACTGTTTATTCTGTCGTTATACTCGTAACTTTCGCCATCGACTTTAACAGCAAGATTAGTGAGATTAGATATTATCTCTCCTGAATTACCCCTAGCATCGTCTTTAAGCCCTATTACCTTATAGTAATTCCACCAATCGTCGTCGCGCTCTTCAAAAGCCACTTCGTGCACTTCTTTTATATTCGCACTGCCATCTTGATTAAGGGTAATCTCTATAGAAAGATTCTCTATATAAGGGTTGGTATATTCAAGGAATTCGCACGCGTTGAAAGTAACTAGCGCGGATACGATAGTTAAAATAAGACAGACGAAAACTATCGCCTGCCCGATTTTTTTGTTGTTTTTTGCGCTTTTTTTCATTGTTAGAACTTAACTTGGGGTGCTTCTCTTTGGATAGAAGATATTTCGAAGAATTTCTCAATCTTGAACTTATCCCTATTAGCGTTAGCGACTATGCTAGAAGGGAATTTTTCGATAAGCTCGTTGTTCTTTTGAACGGTATCGTTATAGAATTGACGAGCGTAAGCAATTTTTTCTTCAATTCCGCTCAATTGATTTTGTAAGGAAGTGAAGTTAGAATTTGCCTTTAATTGAGGATAATTCTCTGCGGCAACGAGTAGTCTAGATAGCGCGCCCGAAAGACCTTGGTTAGCTTCGATTGCTTCTTCTTGTGTGGTTGCGCCCGTAGCCCTGCTACGCCACATAGTTACTTCGGATAGAGTTTCTTTTTCGTGCGTTGCATAGCCCTTAACCGTTTCTACAAGGTTAGGGATAAGGTCGTAACGAAGTTTTAATTGAACGTCTATTTGCGACCATTGATTAGCAACCTTTTGTTTGGAAGATACTAGTTGGTTATAAACTTTGAACCACCATACGAGTATGCCTATGCCAATACCTACTACGAGTAAAACTGCTAGTACTATAATGAGTATTTGCCACCATTCCATAATTTTTATCTCCTTTTTTAATTAATATGCTTTGTTAACCGTTAATTTGACTTTCTACAAGACTTCTTCCGCAATAAATGGAACGAAGTTTGGGTTTTTCTATCTTGCCCGTAGGATTACGCGGTACGCTAGCAAAGACGATTTTTACGGGACGCTTATATCTAGGTAGTGCCTTGCAGAAAGTGTTTACTTCTTCTTCGGTGAGCGTTTCGCCCTCTTTACTTTCTATAATAGCGCAAGTGATTTCGCCTAGACGAGCATCGGGTAAACCGATAACCGCAACGTCCTTTATCTTTGCGTGAGCGCGTAAGAAGTCTTCTATTTGAACGGGATAGATATTCTCACCGCCCGTGATTATGACGTCTTTCTTTCTATCCACTAAGTAGATAAATCCGTCTTCGTCTTCTTGCGCCATATCACCCGTATATAGCCAACCGTCGCGAAGTACTTCGTTAGTTGCCTTTTCGTCCTTATAATAGCACGTCATTACGCCGGGGCCTTTTACGGCAAGTTCGCCTACTTCCCCTTTCTTTACAACGTTCTTATTTTCGTCAACGATAGCGGTTTCCCAACCGTACCCTGCTTTACCTATCGCACCTACTTTATGAACGTTCTCTACGCCTAAGTGTACGCAACCAGGTCCGATACTTTCGCTAAGACCGTAGTTGGTATCGTAGTCGTGGTTGGGGAAAATCTTCTTCCAACGCTTGATTAGACTAGGCGGTACGGGTTGTGCGCCTATGTGCATAAGACGCCATTTACTTAAATCGTATTTACTTAAATCAAGTTCACCCCTATCGATTGCATCGAGAATATCTTGCGCCCACGGTACGAGTAGCCATACTATGCTACAACCTTCGTTAGAAGCGGTTTCTATTATCGTCTTCGGTCTTACGCCTTTCAATAAAATTGCTTTACTTCCCGAAAGTAGGCTTCCAAACCAGTGCATTTTGGCACCCGTATGGTACAAAGGCGGTATACATAAAAATACGTCGTCTTTACGTTGCGAGTGGTGATTTTGTTCCACCTTGCAACTATGAATTAGACTTCTATGTTTATGTAATATTGCTTTAGGGAAACCCGTAGTACCCGAAGAAAAGTAGATTGCACCGTAGTCGTCTTCGGTAAGATCGCGCTTAGTAAAGTAACTAGAATAGTTGGTTGCTAAATGTAGATAATTCTCCGCAAAAGACGGACAGTTGTCGCCTACGTAATAAAGGTGTCTTACGCTAATTAGCTCGTCACAAATTTTTTCTATTCTTCCAATAAATTCCGAGCCAAAGAATAGCACGTCGATATCCGCAAGCTCTACGCAATATTTTATTTCGTCCGATGCGTATCTATAGTTAAGGGGTACTGCTAGCGCGCCCGTCTTAAGTATGCCGAAATAAATAGGAAGCCATTCTAGGCAGTTCATTAGTAGTATGCCTACTTTGTCGCCTTTCTTTACGCCTGCGCTTACCAATAAATTCGCACAACGATTTGCCTTTTCGTCAAAAACGCGCCACGTGATTTCTCTACGATAAGGCATTGACGGATTACTTTCTACTAGGGCATATTCTTTCCAAGTTATTCTTCGCGTTTCGGTAACGTCGGGGTTAACTTCAACAAGCGCCACTTCGTCGCCAAAATTCTTCGCGTTGTTTTCCAATACGTCTGTGATTATCATTTGTTTAGTTACCTTTTCTTTCTATTACTTTTTTTACGGCATTGATAACGTCAATCGTTTCCATACCGAATTGTTTTCTTAAATAAGGCATTTTGCCAACTTCGCCGAATTTTTCCTTAACGCCGATACTTTCTAGCGGTGCGGGATAATTCTCGCAAAGCACTTCGCAAACGGCACTTCTTAAAGCGCCCATTACGTTGTGGTTCTCTACCGTTACAACTGCGCCCGTCTTCTTAACGGAATTGAGAATGGTTTCTTCGTCGATAGGTTTTACCGTATGACAACAAATAACTTCCGCTTTTATGCCGTCACCGAGAAGATTTTCTCTTGCTTCAAGGGCGGTAGATACCATAATTCCGCTCGCAATGATAGTTACGTCGCTACCTTCTTCCATAACGTCCGCTTTAGTCAAAGCGAAGTTTGCCTTCCTTCCTTCGTAGACGATAGGGGGATTCTTTCTATTAAGTCTTACGTAAACTATACCGTCGAATTTCATAATTTCGGGCATAATTGCTTCTAATTCGATATTATCGGTAGGTTCGTAAATCTTAATATTCGGGATAGAGCGTAAAATGCCGATATCTTCTAAAGGCATATGCGTACCGCCGTTAAGTTCGGCGCAAATACCGGGGTCGGTGCCTACGATTACCGCGTTTTGCTTTGCGTAAGCAAGGCTTATCATTATTTGATCCGCCATTCTACGCGTAGCAAAGGGTGCAAAGGACGTAATTATGGGTTTATAGCCGTATGCCGAAAAACCTGCTCCGATACTAGCCATATTCGCTTCGGCAATACCTACGTCGAACGTTCTATCGGGGAATTCTTCCCACAACTTGTTACTGCCTATACATTTAGCAAGGTCGGCATCGATAAAGACGATTTTTTCGTCCTTACGCATATATTCGCGTACGGTTTCTACAAAAACTTCTTTCATTAATCTTTCTGCCATAACTACCCCCTGAGTTCACGCATAGCGATTTCGTACACTTCGGGCGTGAGAGCCATTGAGTGTGAACCTACTTTTGCATCTACTACCGCACTTACTCCGTAACCTTTTATCGTGTTAAGGATAATCATAGTGGGTTTACCTACGTATTCTTTCGCGCTAGCTATCGCCTTGTCGATTTCGTCAACGTCGTGACCGTTCTTAACTTCAATTACGTTCCAATTAAAAGCAAGCCACTTGTCTACTAGCGGATAGACGTCGTTAATTTTCTCTACGTAGTTATCTAGTTGTAACTTGTTGTAGTCGGTGAAAGCGATCAAATTGTCGAGTTTCTTACTGCCTGCGTACATAGCCGCTTCCCAAATTTGACCTTCTTGGCTTTCGCCGTCGCCTATTATGGTATAAATGGTAGCTCCGTCACCCTTCAATCTAGAAGCAAGTGCCATACCTACGGCACAACTAAAACCTTGACCTAAGCTTCCCGCTGTCATGTCTACACCGGGCGTCTTGTTCATATCGCAGTGGCTAGGAAGTAGCGTACCGCCCTTATTTAACGTAAGAAGCAAACTTTTGTCAAAATAGCCCATTTCTGCAAGTACCGAATATATAGCAGGGCCCGCGTGACCTTTGCTACAAATTAGTCTGTCGCGTCCTTCCATCTTGGGGTCTTTTGGATTTACGTTCATGTACTTACCATAAAGCACCGCGAGTAAGTCGGCAATAGACAAACTTCCGCCAACGTGTCCCGAACCAATACTCTTGATACACTCGATTATATCAACGCGAATATCGGTTGCAAAAGCTTTGAGTTGTTCCGAGTTCATTTACCCTCCTAAAAAACTGTTGTTTTTTAATAGTGCGTAAAAACACTACTTATTATTGTACTATTAAGACGGCGTAAAGTCAATTCTTAATTAATCTTGTTTGTTCTCAGTATCGCTGCCTAGTGATTGACTAACGGATACGAGTACTTTTTCTTTTAGACAATCGAATGCCTTATCAACGTATTCTACGTTAAGCATACCTTTCTTCACTTCAAGTTTGTAAGTGCATAGGCTTACTAGCGGTACGATAATTAGTCCTGCTATCATTGCAAACGCGCCTGCGACTATTGCGTTAGCAAAATCTAGCGTTTCGCCGGTAGCGAGCGTTGCCTTCATAAAGGTTGCGCCCGTAAGTTTGTAGATAAGCGAGAACATCATAATTGCAATACCTACGATAAAACTTGCCCAAACTGCACTTTTCGTAATCTTCTTACTGTATAGTCCATACAAGAAAGGTGCCAAGAACGCGCCTGCAAGTGCACCCCAGCTTACGCCCATTAACGATGCAATTTCACTGAAGTTAAAGAGTTTTTGAATGATTGCTATGCCCGCGCTAATAATTACGAATATTGCAAGAAGTATACGCATAATAGACATTTGTTTCTTTTCCGTCATTTTTTCGCTAGGAACAATCGTACCTTTGATAAGGTCGAGAGTAAGGGTACTTGACGAAGTAAGTACAAGGCTTGACAAGGTAGACATAGACGCGCTAAGCACTAACACTACCACTAATCCCATAAGGAAGTCGTTTTGTACCGCTTTTTCTAGCATAGTAGGTACGATACTGTCAAAATCGGTGGTATTTTCTACGAAGTTACGCCCAAATCCGCCAAGGAAGTAGCAACCACCTGCAACGATTATTGCAAAAACGGTAGAAATAATTGTACCTTTCTTTATATCGCTTTCTTTTTTAATCGAATAGAACTTACCAACCATTTGCGGAAGTCCCCAGGTGCCTAAAGACGTTAGAATAATGACGAACCCTAAGAAAACGGGCATTGCACCGAAGAAGGAAGAGTATTCCCAACCTACGTTAGTAGCCAAACTTCCCATTGCTTCCATAAGACCGCCTTGATAGTTGAGTACCGCTGCAATTACCGCTACGATACCGATAAGCATTATGATACCTTGAATGAAGTCGTTGATAGCGGTAGCCATATATCCGCCCGCAAGGACGTAAACCGCGGTAAGCACCGCCATGATACATACGATAATAACGTATGCAAGATTCTCATTGCTAAAACCAAATGCAACGGTGAATAGTCTACTTAGACCGTTAAAGAGCGAAGCGGTGTAAGGAATCAAGAATATGAATATAATTATTGCCGAAGCAATCTTCAACGCCTTGCTATCAAAACGCTTGCCAAAAAAATCGGACATAGTCTTGGTATCCAAGTGTTGCGTCATAACTCTCGTTCTTCTTCCTAGTATTACCCAAGCAAGAAGGGAGCCTATTACCGCGTTACCTATACCTATCCAAGTGCTCGCTACGCCGAATAGATATCCGAATTGTCCTGCGTATCCGATAAAAATTACCGCGCTAAAATAGGACGTACCGTACGCAAAAGCGGTAAGCCACGGACCAACCGAACGTCCACCTAGCACGAAGCCGTCAACGCTACGCGCTTTCTTTCTACAGTAGATACCTACACCTACCATAGCCGCTACGAATACCGCTATCATACATACGATAATAGCAATACTACCTGCACTCTTCGCTAGTAATAAGTTATTCATAAGTTTCTCCTTTTCGGTAACCATAATTATCTTCTTGGTTACCTTTTATGTCAATTTGTGTATTAGTTTGTTTCCTTTTTCTTATAAGACGACGGAGCAATATTATATGGCGGTCTTACAATAAAAAAGTCCCCTTGGTATTCACCAAGAGGACGAAATAATCGTGGTACCACCTCTTTTCGCTATTACATTGCTGTAATAACCTTATCGGGCGCGGTCATAATAACGACGCTCTATCGCTGTAACGGGCGACCCCGTCGTAGCCTACACAGTAAAAATACCTTCGGTACGCAACTCCTAAGATGTATTCAACCCTTATCCGTCGACGCTTCACACCAACCAGCGCCTCTCTGTAGACTGCAACAAGAATTTACTTCTTCTTAATCAACGCATTATCTATATTTAATTTTCTAAATATTACCACATTGTTAATATGGTTGTCAACGATTTTTACACTACAATAAGCGCGTAATAAACGATAAGCGCAATATCTAATGCAAGGGACACGGCTAGCGACGAACAGCTAATACAATGCAAGGTGTACTTAGTAGAAAGCACTCCAAGAGCAGAGCATACCACCGCACCTTGTAGGGTAATAGTGCCTATCACAGCTAAAGTAATTGTACCTATCCCTGCCGTGTAATGCGCGGTGCTAGATATGCCGTGTACTATACCGATAAGAACGATGCTCACACCCAAAAAAGCCATCGCTAACGAAAAACTAATCAATTTTCGCGTAGTGAAGAACTTGTTCTTAAGTTTGCGTTCCGCCATTTGTTCTAGATATCTTTGCTTTGCATTCATAATATTTACCTAAATTTAATTTTACAACACTTCTTTTCGTATGTCAAGCGCGCATTTTTTGAACGAAAAACACCTACTTAGCACTCTCTTCAACGACGTTTTGTTCGTTCGCCACGGTATTAAGTAACGCGTTTCTTCTCTCTTTAAGTTCTTTGCGCATGATTTTTTTGGTTTTTTCGTCAATCTTATAGAAGAACATCACGATACTGCTTGCTAGCATACATAGTCCGGGAATTAAAAAATACACTATCCAAGCTTTGTTCTGCATATCGTAAGTAATTACGCTGTGCATTGCTTCTTGCGTGCCAATTTCTGCAGCGGCAAAATATTCGCTAGAACTATACCCTATCGCGCCTACGAGAAGTATACCTAAACTTACCGACAACGCGTTAGATAATTTGTTTGACATAGAAAGGATAGCAAATTGCGTGCCCTCGGTGCGTTTACCCGTCTTCCACTCTTGATAGTCTACTATATCGGCAGTCATTACCATAGGTAGATAGCCGTTAGGCGCATAGGTAAAACCGATGAAGAAATGGTATATCCATAGTGCCCAAATAGAACGAAGGGGACTACCTTCGGGTGCAAGCACGTAAGTAAGGGTAGATACTAAGCTTACCAAAAATCCGAAGAAGCCAAAATAAATAAAATACTTCTTCTCACCGAGTTTTTTGTTGATTACGGGGTTAAGAACGATACCAATCGCGCTAGTTAACGCACTAGTTATACCAAGTGCCCAACTACACTCGTCACCGCGCAAAACGCCCATTCCTAAAAAGGAAAAATCTATACCGTCGCGTAAGAAAATACAAGACGCTTGCACCGCTATACCAAGACCTATATTTCTACCGAAGCCAAGTAGGTAGGTAATAAGTACTATCATTATCATTTTGTTGTTCTTAAGTTCTAAGAACATTTCTTTAAAAGACATGCCTGTAGACGTGGTGGTCTTATTGACTTCTTTACACTTAAAATACATAAGAAGCTGGAATATCAATCCTAATCCCGACAAGATACCTGCCGTCAAAAGATATTCCGTCTTACCAACGCCACCGTCACTGCCCGTTATCATACAAACCACGGTGACGAAAAGTCCGGGACAACCGAGCGCGATACTCTTAAGCATATTAGCAATGCCCGCCGCACCGTTAGTATCTTCGGGATCGGAAGAAATAAGTGATAACATACCTTGTGAAGGAATATCCGCCATAGTCATACTCACGTTCCAGAGTACAACGACGAAAGCTATATAAAAATACTTACCTACTTCGCTACTAAAAGGAATATAGACGAAAGAGAACATACTTAGTACCGCCAAAGGAAATGCGGAAAAAAGTATAAAGGGGCGCATTTTGCCCGATTTAAAATTAGATCTATCGATAAGATTGCCGATAACGAAATCTGCTATGATGCTTACGAATTTTGCACAAAGAATAATAACGGCGATTATCATAAGGTCGGCACCGAGAATTTTGTTGAAGAATTCCGCTTGAAAACTATTAACTAAGCCGATACCTAAATTAATACCCATTACGCCAAGCGCGTATAGCCAAATATTGATTATTTTCGACGTTTTACTCTTATCTAGTCCTTTCATTTTTCCCACCTAACGTTTTTCTCACCTATTATTTTATATCAAAGCGCACGCGTAGTCAATATTGATTTTTTTACAAAGAACATACGCTATATATTTACGAAAAAACCGCTTTTTACTTTTTTTTACCCCCATTATCACCATTACCGCCCATTTGACGATATTTTTTTTATAATGTATAATATATAAAAATAAATATTAATTGTTATATGGAGTAATTTTATGTACAAGAAGATTATTTTCGTAATACTATGTCTTGTTATCTGTGCTAGCCTATTCTGCGCTTGCTTCAACGTAGGCGACAATTCCAATAACGGCAACACCGATATCCCCAATAGCGGTAACACCGATAGTGGCAACGATAACGACAATACCAACACCCCTAGCGAGCCGGAAGTTCCTTCTAACCCCGAAAATCCGAGCGAACCCGAGGTTCCTAGTAATCCCGAAAATCCGAGCGAACCGGAAACACCCGTTAACCCCGAAGATCCGGAAAACCCGAGTGAACCGGAAAATCCTAGTGAACCCGAAAATCCTAGTGAACCCGAAGTTCCTACCGATCCCGAAGAACCTGAAGTTCCCGAAGATCCGGAAGAACCTGAAAAAGATCCCATTACGGTTGTTACACCTTCGGACAAAACCTATGAAGTAGTGGACGGCAAAATTAATTTTGGCTATGGTGATTACGTAACTTTAGCAAACGGCACGCAAGGTGATTTGGCTACGCTTTACAAGGAATTAAAGGCAAAAGTAAAGACCACCTACGACGAAATATACGTATCCAACTATCAAAAAGGTGCGCTTTCTCTATTCGATATCAACAATTCGGTAAAAATTAGCATTTCTATTAGCGAAGAAGAGCTTAGAAAAATGAACGAAGACCACCAAAAAGGCAACAAAGAGTCGTATCGTATTTGTAACCTCGATATCACTTTGTGCGGACTTACTTTCCACTACGAACAAGTTGGTATCCGTCAAAAGGGCAACACTTCGCGTGGCGAAATCATCGACAACGAGGGTAGAATTAACCAAAGACACTACAAGTTCGCTTTTGCTGAAACTTTCGACGACGACTACACCTCCACTCCCCTAGAATGGACGGACGAAGACGCGCTAAGCTACCGCGAAGATAGAACTTTCTTCGGTCTAGAAAAATTCGATATGCGTTGGAATAGAAATCAAGAATCAACCTATATTCGCGAATATTACGCTTTCGAAACTTACCGTAACAACGGACTTCTTGCACCCCATTCTAACCCCGTTCACGTCAATATGAATATCGACGGTGACGGAGACGGCACGTACCTTGATAGCGACAACCAAAACCTAGGTGTATACCTACTCGTTGAAGACGTCAACAAAGATTTTCTAAAGCGTAATTTAAGCAGTGACTACTACGGCGGAGATATGTACAAACTCGGTTGGGTAGGCGGTGACGGAGCAAGTTTTGATTCTACTTCTAACCACCTATTCGGCGCAGAAGATCAAGGCATCAACGGTGACGGATCTTTCTATCCTATCCCCTACGTATACGACCTAAAGACAAACAAGAAGACTTCTACTCACGAACATATAAAAGCTTTTATCAATGGTATCAACTCCACTTCCACCGAGAATTTTTATACCTTCTTAAAAGATAATTCTATCTACGAATACGTTATTAAATACTTCGCTATATCCTATCTACTAGGCGATCCCGACGATCTACGCGGTAACTACAATAACGGCTACGTATACTTCACTCCCGATGGAAAAGCAATGTTCATACCTATCGACCACGATAGAGCACTAGGCTCTACCGGCGGTGGTGGTAACCCCACCAATCACCACGGTGCATACAACAATCCCCACGATTTCCGCACGGGATATTCGGAAAATAACAAACCCTTATACACTAAGTCAATTCTCGAAAACGGTAACCAAACCATAAAGAGTGATTACCTAAAAGCAATACAAAAGGTTATTGATAAGGGTTGGCTAGACATCGAGAAATTCACCGAATATTATAATATTGCTCGTTCTCACTATAGTGACTGCCTAACCTTAGGTAACCGCGTTAACGGAAGTCTACCTAACTTCAATTTAAGCGAAGCGGACAATCCTAGCGACAGCTGGAACCTTACTATATCGGTATACCTAAACGGCAAGAAAACCACTTTTGCTAACTTCATGAACAACAATAATCAAGATAACGACAACCAAGGTGGTAACGATAACCAAGGTGGCAACGATAATAACGAAGTAATCGACCTATATTACAAAGGCGTAGTTAATAACTGGGAAGTTAACGACCAATATAAGTTTAGCTACACTGACGGCACCTATTCACTTACTCTTTATATAAACGCAGGTGAGAAGTTCAAGATAAGCGCAGCCGACTGGAACGTACTTCAATACGACTTCAACGCTATCGACGAATTCCCCGAAGGCGCATTCGAAGCACAAGGTGACAACAACAATATCATGCCCCTAATAAGCGGTACTTACCTTATCGAAATAACGGGTGACATATTAACTATCACCTTAGTTGAATAATCAATTTTTCTTAAAAAAGAAGCGTTCGGATAAGCTCCGAACGCTTTATTTTTTACTCTACCAATTACTTTTTATACAACTTCGCTATCTTTATCTTCAACTACTTCGTAAGGAATTTTTAATTCCGTATAAAGTGCGTTGTGGTCGGAGTAGTGCTTTATCTTATCCGAATTAGGTACTTCTTGACAGTTGTCGTAAAGGTCCACTCTTATATTCTTGTCTACGAAAATATGATCGATAGGACTTCCTTCTTTGTTGACGTTACCATAGCCGTTATAGGTCGCGCCCGAATCGCTTTTGCGCGCTACCTCTCTCGAAGAATTGTAGTCCTTCTTTAATTCTAGATAGCATTCGCTCTCTTCGTTTGCGTTAAAGTCTCCACAAATTATAGTGTTCGTCGCACTTTCTTTTGCGACTTTACTTACAAGCGCCAAGCCTTTGATACGCGCCAAACTACTGATATGATCAAGATGCACGTTGTAGACGGTGAAGGTGACTTCTTTGCCGTCTTCTACGTATTGTAAAGTGACGTAGACACAAATTCTCGGAAAACTTGCACCCCATGCCTTGCCTCCTTTATCGGGCGTTTCGCTAAGCCAAAACATACCTTTTTCTACAAGGGTGTATTTATCCTTTTTGTATAGCACAGCAAGCCCTTCGGTATTGTAACTATCGTCACGCCCTGCCCAATAGATTTCGTAATCACTTGAGTAGTCTTCAACTAAATGCGCATACTGCGTTTCTTTAACCTCTTGCATGCAAATTACGTCGGGATCCTTACTATAAAGCTGATCTTTAATAAGCGGGCGTCTATCCTCCCACATATGCAAGCCAAAATCCATAAGAGTATGCAATCTTATATTGTAGCAAACGAACTTCATACTATGGTATATATCCGCTTCGTTAATTTTAGGCACAAATACTAAAAATAAAAAAGTTCCCGCCAAAATTAATATAACGAGAACTTTAATAAAACTAATTGCTTTCTTCATTGTCAAAACTCATTAACTTATACGTATCCGTTTCTTTATCGTATATGATTACTCTATCATTATACCAATTCAAATTATAACTTTTGTCGTTAGAAAAACGGTATTTATCCACACCGTGTCGCATATCATTAAGCCATTATCATTCATAAGTAGAGCCATCGGCATAATGCCTTATGCCGTAGCCCTCACATATATTCTGAACGAAATCACCTTCATAATAGCCGTTAGGATATTCTATTTTACAATAAGATTATTTCCGTAATATCCTTATATTCTAATCTCTTACAACGAAGTCACCGTCTTCAACAAACTTGCCGTCGATGATGCTTCCTCTAGCCGTTTCTACACCATTTTCGTATTTTATGATATCCGTAGCGGAATTTACGGTATCCCAAATGCCTTCATAAACGTTACCTGTCGATGCGTAGGTATATTTGCCGTGACCGAAGGGCTTATCGTTCTGATACTCACCTTCGTAGGTGTCGCCGTTACCGTATCTACGTAGGCCGTTACCGCAGAATTGACCGCTGACGAAGTCGCCTTCGTAGTAGTTATCTTCTTCCCAAACGTACTTGCCTTGACCTTCCATTACGCCTTTAACCCAATTGCCGACGCAGTAGCTTCCGCTAGTGAATACCTTCTTACCATAGCCGTTGATTTGGCCGTCAGCGAAGTCACCTTCGTAGTAGGTCCCGCTATCCCAAGTATATTTACCTTGACCGTTCATTTTATCGCTGAACCATTGACCTTCGTAGCAACCGCCGTCCTCGTAACATCTTATGCCGTAGCCGTTGTATTGATCGTTGGCGTATTCACCTTCGTGATATGCACCGCTAGGCCAAGTTGTCTTGCCACGACCGTGCTTCTTATCATTCTTCCAATAGCCTACGTAGGTGGAGCCGTCGGCGTATCTTCTTAAA
>JAZSMH010000041.1:0-17080 GCA_045535785.1 Clostridia bacterium | reverse complement strand
ATCTTTACCGCATCTCAAACTGGTGCAATAACCTTTACTTGGCCCAATGCTGACTCATGGTATGGTATTACCGAACTTGACGTTAACGGCGACAATACGGCCAACACCACTAGCGGATATGAGACTACTTCATTCTCTTTCAACGTAACTGAAGGAACGAAGTATAGGGTAGAATTAGGCACTTGGATGATATCCGGTGAAGTTACCATTACCGTTACTTACGGCGAAGCAGGCGAAGAAGAACCCGAACTCGACGCATTCGCAGGCACTTATACTTACAACGATTTTACCCTTACCTTTGATGGTCAAGGAAACGGCGTTTATAACAATGGTAGTGATTGGGCATTTACCTATACCGTATATGCAGACGTAGCAAGTATCTCTGATTTTGCAGCATATGACGATGGCGAAAACAGTGCAACCCTTACCGAAACTGGTGTTGACGTACACTTCTCCGGTTGCTATGGTGACGACGTATTCAACGCAAGCTTTGCAAAGCAAGCCGATGTAGAAGACGAACCTATTAGTTTAGCAGAAGGCATCTATTATTACAATGCTAACGGCTGGGATAGCGTTTATGCTTACGCATGGAACACCGAGTTTGCACCTACGCCACCCACAGCAGAAGATTTTGTAATCAAAGGCGTTGATGGTGATTGGGCAACTGGTTTAAAAATGGATAAAATGCAAGATGTAGAAACTGGTTGGAGATACGTAAAACTTACAGTTAACGGCATAGATGGAATAAAGGTTAACAAAGGTGACGTTTGGAGTGGAAACGTTGTTAATAGTGCCGGCGTAAGTTACACCCATGATGGAAATGGCAATCTTGTTCTTGCGGCAGGTACCTACACTATTGATTACTATAGCGATTCTAACAATATGATCATCAAGGTGTATGAAGAAAGTGATGGTGCTCAAACTGGCACTGTTTCAACTACCATTACCGCAGGATGGCCGGGAGATCAAATGACCGCAGTAGAAGGTTACGACGGTTGGTTCTATATGGAAACCATCGAAGCTGACTATATCATCTTCAATAACGGTTTAGAAGGCGAAGATAAAGAACAAACCGCTGACATTCTTATGGACGACACCTATACTTTCTACAACGAAGGTTGGGTAGAATCTATTGCTTAATAATCGTTAAAAACTAATTGTTTTATTGCACCCTTCGGGGTGCAATTTTTTTTGTCCAATTGTTTGACAAGTTATCGTAGTTGTATTAGCATATTATTATATAAGGATATAGGATGGGAGTGGAAAAATGAAAAAGGAAGTTCTGTTTACCGTAATTTTAGTTTTTTTATGCGTAACGCTATGCTTTTTGACGGCTTGTATAAAAGATAAAAATAACACCGATAATTCCGTAGACGATAATCAAAACAACGACGTTACTGATAATAATCAAAATAACGGCGTTACTGGCGACAATTCTGACGATAACCAACCCGATGACGGAGTTATTGACGAGCCCACCGACAAGCCTAGCGAGCCCGATATTGACGTTCACGAACATTCATTTGGCGATTGGCAAGATAATATTATCAGCACTTGCGTTACCGTAGGTAGCAAGATTCGTTATTGTGAGTGTGGAGAAAGCGAAACGCAAAATACCGAATTAGACGAAGATAATCACGTTGATTTCGTTAGTGAGAACGTGGTAATAGAAGCAGACTGTATGAATACGGGCTTGAAAGAAAAAACCTGCGCTTGTGGTACCGTAATTGAAGAAATTATCCCCATTGATTCATACAATCACCAATATTTAGACGAATGGATAACGAGTTTTGAGCCTAGTTGTACCCAAACTGGTTATGAATATAGCGATTGTCAATGCGGGCAAAGAGTAGGGAAAGATATACCTATGCTTAACCATATTCCCGAAGATAACCTTTCTGGTGACGACACTTACCACTACTATTTATGCACAGAATGTTCCAATCCTATAGAAAAAATCGCTCACACCGCCGTTAACGGTGAATGCGAATGTCAATTTATATTAGGTATGCACTACGTTCTTAAGGAAGACGATACCTATATGATAACGGACTACGACGGCGGATTAGAAATCGTTAATATTCCCGAATATTACCGCGGGAAAAAAGTCACCGAGATAGGCGAATATGCGTTCCGTGAAGGATATAACGGTGAAGGTTACGGCAACGACAAGAATGAAAACACTATTTTGGAGATAAATTTACCTAATAGTATTACGAAAATAGAATATAGAGCGTTTTATTCTTGCGAAAAACTCACCAAAGTAACTATGTCTGAGAATCTTGAATATGCAGGCGAAGGAATATTCCGCGGTTGCGGAGAACTCGAAGAAGTGACTACGCTTGGTAAATTGACGTATATAAGCGACGAAATGTTTTTTGTTTGTGACCAATTAAAAATCGTCATTCCCCAAGGTATAGTTAGTATAGGGCGTGACGCCTTTGGCGGTTGTGACGGCTTTGTTGATTTGGTAATCCCTGAAGGAGTAAAAAGCATAGGCCAACACGCATTTTTCTATGCGGAAAACGTTAAGAGCGTAGTTTTGCCAAGCACGTTAGAAACAGTAGGTGTATACGTGTTTGAAGGTTGTAGTCTTTTAGAAAAAGCCACTTTTCCTACCGTTGCTATGGATATAATGCCACTAGGAAGTCTAGTTGAGGTAAAAATCAACGGTGGTGAAGAAATAACCGCAGGTGCTTTTCTTCAAAATACCGTACTAAAAAGCATTACGTTATCCGACAGCATAAAAACTATCGGTACTGACGCATTTAGCGGTTGTTCTAGTTTGGAAGAAGTGATTTATGAAGGGGATATAGAGTCTTGGTGCGCTATAAACTTCGCCTCCGCTACCGCTAACCCCACCAATTACTCAAACAATCTAATAATCGACGGCAAAACGATAACTTCTATTAATATTCCTAGTTCGGTGACGAAAATAGGGGACTACGCTTTCGTCAATAACGATGCTATTACCGAAATAATTATCGCTAGTGAACTTACCGAAATAGGTGAAAGAGCTTTTTCCGGTTGTGATAACGTCACCACTCTTACTGCGTCAACGCTTGCGTTAAGCGAGATAAATATAAGGAAAGTAACGACTTTAGTCATTAACGGCGGTGAGAGTATACCGCAAAGCATCTTCCTTAATTGTACTAAGTTAGAGAGCGTCACGATAAGCACTAGCATTACGGAGATTAAAAATAGCGCATTCGCCGGTTGCACTTCACTAACAACGATTATCTACGAAGGCACTTCCGAGCAGTGGGAAGGGATAACAAAAGGCACCCGCTGGGATTTTAATACGGGTGAATACACCTTAATATGTTTAGGTGACGAGATAGAATAGTAATATAAGGCGGACGAAAGTTCGCCTTTTTTCTTATCCTTATATATATACGCGCGCGTAAGGAAGTAGCGTAACCGTTATAGGAAGTGGGTTTCGTTAGGAAAAACGCGCGGTTTTGCGCGCTTTTTATCGATTAATTTTTAACGTAAAATTCCTTTCAAAAAATTAAATTTTTTATCATTAATTTTCGTTTGACATTACCTTTTCATTGTGGTATTATATTAGGCGTTGTAAAAGGGTTGATGTAGGAGGTTACCGACACACGCGGATAGTTTCTACGGACTTACACACTGCAACGACGGTGTGACTAACTGAAGCAGAGGACCGCCAATCCAAATGCTGAAATTACAACGAAAAATAAGTTAGGTAAAATACAGGAGGTAAAAAAAATGGCAGGTCAAAAGATTAGAATTAAGTTAAAAGCTTATGACCACAATCTGATCGACAATTCTGCATCCAAGATAGTTGATGCAGTTAAGCGTACTGGTGCAAGTGTTTCTGGACCTATACCGCTACCGACAGATAAGGAAATCGTAACAATTTTGCGCGCAACGCACAAGTACAAGGATTCTCGTGAGCAATTCGAATTGCGCACTCACAAGAGATTAATCGACATCTACAACGCTACGAGCAAGACGACCGAAGCTCTTATGAAGCTCGACTTACCCGCAGGTGTAGACATCCAAATTAAGTTATAATAGGAGGCTTATAATGAACAAAGGCATTTTAGGACGCAAATTGGGCATGAGCCAAATATTCACCGAAACCGGAATCATGATTCCCGTAACCGTTATCGAAGCTGGTCCCTGTGCAGTAGTACAAATCAAGACCGTAGCTAAAGAAGGATACGATGCAGTTCAATTAGGATTTGGTGACGTAAAAGAAGTAGCAGACGGCAAATACAAGAACGTAAAGGCTCCTATCAAAGGACACTTTGCAAAAGCTGGAGTAGCTCCCAAGAAGTATTTGCACGAATTCCGTTTCGACAGTATCGACGGTTATAACGTAGGCGACAACGTAACTTGCGATAAGTTCGTAGTAGGCGACAAGGTTGACGTTATTGGTAAGACTCGTGGTAGAGGTTATACCGGTGTTATCCAAAGATGGAACGCACAAAGAGTTGGTCCTATGAGTCACGGTACCGGTCCTATCCACAGAAGTCCCGGTTCAATGGCAGCTAACTCCGATCCCAGCAGAGTTTTCAAGAACAAGCACTTAGCAGGTCAATACGGTAACGAAAGAGTTACTATCAAGAATCTTGAAGTAGTTCGTATCGACGCTAATAGAAACCTTATCTTCGTTAAGGGTGGAATTCCCGGACCGAAGGGTAGCCTCGTTATCGTAAGAGCATAATAGGAGGTAGATTATGGAACTAAAAGTTTATAACACCCTAGGTAAAGAAGTAAGCACGGTAAGCGTTAATGAAGAAGTTTTCGGAGTTGAATACAACGAAGCGCTTATCCACCAAGTAGTAGTAGCACAATTAGCTAACAAGAGACAAGGCACCAAGAGCGCGCTCACACGTACCGAAGTACGCGGCGGCGGTATCAAGCCCTGGAGACAAAAGGGTACCGGCAGAGCAAGACAAGGTAGCATCCGTTCGCCCCAATGGCGTCACGGTGGCGTAGTTTTCGCTCCGAAGCCCAGAGATTTCTCTAAGAAGATCAACAAGAGAATGAAGCAACAAGCGTTAGTAAGCGTTTTGAGCCAAAAAGTAAGACAAGACGAATTCATTGTTCTAGATACTCTTACTCTCGAAGCTCCCAAGACCAAATTGATGGCAGCAGTTTGCAACAATCTCGAAGCAGGCAAGAAAGCTATGTTCGTAATCACCGGTGAGAACGTTAACGTAGTAAGAGCAACTAACAACTTGCCCGAAGCAACCGTAGCTGATGCAACTCTAATCAACGTATACGATCTAGTAAGAGCTGGCAAAGTATTCGTAACGTTAGACGCATTGAAAGTAATCGAGGAGGTTAATGCATAATGACACCTTATGATATCATTGTAAAACCCGTTGTTAGCGAGAAGAGCTACAGCGGAATAGTAGATAAGAGATACACCTTTATCGTAGCTAAGCAAGCAACCAAGTTCGATATTAAGAATGCGGTAGAAGTTATCTTCGGCGTAAAGGTAGCAAAAGTTAACGTCGCTAACTACGACGGCAAAGTAAAGCGCATGGGTAGAACGGAAGGAAGCAGACCCGCTTACAAAAAAGCTTACGTAAAACTCACCGCTGAAAGCAAGCCTATCGAATTCTTCGAAAGCTTGTCGTAATTAAGGAGGTTCAAAATGGGTATTAAGAGATACAAACCGATTACTCCCGCTCGCAGAACTTTCACAGTAAGCGATTTTGCGGAAATCACGAGAACCACTCCCGAAAAGAGTTTGCTAGCTCCCAAGGCTAAGACCGGCGGACGTAACGCAACTGGTAGAATTACCGTAAGACACATCGGCGGTGGTAATAGACAAAAATATCGTATCATCGACTTCAAGCGTAACAAGGACGGTATCCCCGCAACTGTTAAGACCATCGAATACGATCCCAACCGTTCGGCTAACATCGCACTAGTAGCTTACGCAGACGGCGAAAAGAGATACATCTTAGCTCCTCTAGGACTAACCGTAGGCGACAAGATATACAGCGGCACCGGTTGCGACATAAAAGTTGGTAACTGCCTAAAATTAGAAGACATCCCCGTTGGTACCATGGTACATAACATCGAGTTCCAACCTAACCGTGGCGGTCAAATCGCTCGTAGCGCAGGATGTTGGGCACAACTTATGGCAAAAGAAAACGGCAAAGCAACCCTTCGTATGCCTAGTGGCGAAATGCGTTACGTACCCCTAGCTTGCAGAGCAACTATCGGTCAAGTAGGTAACGTAGAGCACGAAATCATCAGCTTAGGTAAAGCTGGTAGAAAGAGACACATGGGTGTTAAGCCCACCGTACGTGGTGTAGTTATGAATCCTTGCGATCATAAACACGGTGGTGGTGAAGGCAAGAGCCCGATCGGCTTACCCGGACCTGTTACTCCTTGGGGCAAACCTGCACTTGGATACAAGACGCGTAAGAAGAAGAAGAATTCATCGAAATTTATAATCAAACGTATTAACTAGGAGGAACGCAATGAGCAGAGCAAATAAAATGCCTTTCATACAAGAAAGTTTGAAGAAAAAGGTACTCGCTATGAACGAATCTGGCGAAAAGAGCGTTATTAAGACGTGGTCACGTTCTTCCACCATTTACCCCGAATTCGTTGGACATACGTTTGCAGTACACGATGGTCACAAGTTCGTATCAGTATACGTAACCGAAGATATGGTAGGTCTAAAACTCGGCGAATTCGCTCCTACCAGAACCTTCCGTGGACACGCTGGTTCCAAGACCGCGGGCAAGAAATAGGAGGTAAACAATGGGAAGAACTTATGCAAAAGCAGTAAAAAGAGCAGAGAATAAAGACAGAAGACCTATGGCTAAGGCTAGATACATTCGTATCTCTCCTTACAAGGTAAGAGCCGTACTCGACACCGTTAGAGGTAAGAGTTACAGAGAAGCAGTAGCTATCCTAGCTAACACTAACAAGTCTTCCGCACTACCCATTCTCAAAGTAGTTAAGAGCGCAGGCGCTAACGCAGAGAACAACCTCGGAATGAATCTCGACACGTTGTACGTTGCAGAGTGCTACGCAGATCAAGGCCCCACTCTTAAGAGATATATCGCAAAAGCACACGGCAGAGCAGGTAGCATCTTAAAGAGAACTAGCCACATCACAGTCATTCTTGACGAAATCAAATAAGGAGGTAAACGATAATGGGACAAAAAGTTAATCCGCACGGTATAAGAGTTGGCGTTATTTCCGGTTGGGACACCCAATGGTTTGCTGACAAGAAGAATTTTGCAGTTTACCTCAAAGAAGATAACGATATCAGAAAGGGTATCAAAACCAAGTACTACGGCGCAGCAATCAGCAAGATCACGATTGAAAGAGCAGCTAACACCGTTACCGTTAATATCCACAGTGGTAGACCTGGCGTTGTTATCGGCAAAGATGCAGCAGGTATCGCTGACGTTAAGAAACTTGTAGAAAAAATCGTAAAAGGCAAAGTTGTTAACATCAACGTTCTAGAAGTTAAAAAAGTTGACCTAGATGCACAACTAGCAGCAGAGAATATCGCAGCAAGCCTAGAGAAGAGAATTCAATTCCGTCGTGCAATGCGTCAAGTAATGGGCAGAGCAATGAAGGCAGGCGCTAAGGGTATCAAGACCATGGTTAGCGGACGTCTAGACGGTGCAGAAATTGCAAGAAGCGAACATTACAGCGAAGGTAGTATTCCTCTACAAACCCTTAGAGCAAACATCGATTACGGTTTTGCTGAAGCACATACCACTTACGGTATCATCGGCGTAAAGGTTTGGATCTACAAAGGCGAAGTTTACGCGAAGCAAAATAAAGGAGGTAATGACTAATTATGTTAATGCCTAAAAGAGTAAAAAGAAGAAAGCAACAAAGAGGCAAAATGACCGGTAAGGCTAACAAAGGTAACAAAGTTGCTTACGGCGAATACGGTTTGATGGCTCTAGAAGCTAGCTGGATCACCAGCAACCAAATCGAAGCAGCCCGTGTTGCTATGACTAGATACGTAAAACGTGGTGGACAAGTTTGGGTAAACATCTTCCCTCACAAGCCCGTTACCAAGAAGCCTGCGGAAACCAGAATGGGTTCCGGTAAAGGTAGCCCCGAATATTGGGTAGCAGTAGTTAAGCCCGAAAGAATACTTTTCGAAATGGCAGGCGTACCCGAAGAAACCGCAAGAGAAGCATTGCGTCTAGCTGCTAACAAACTCCCCATCAAGTGCAAATTTGTTAAGAGAGTTGACCTAGAAGCAGCACAAAGAAAACAAGAAGGAGGAGAACAATAATGGATTCTAAGAAGTTTTTCGAAATGAGCACGGCAGAACTCCAAAACAAGTTGAACGAAAGAAAGGCTGATTTGTTCAATCTCCGTTTTAAGCACGCAATCAAGCAACTTACTAACCCTTCGGTTATGGTAGAGTGCAAGAGAGATATCGCTAAGATTAAGACGATCTTACGTCAAAGAGAATTAGGAATCAGCTTCGAGCCCACCAAGACCAAGAAAGGTTCGAAGAAATAGGAGGATTGAGGAATGGAAGCAAGAAATTTAAGAAAAAGCAGAGTTGGTATCGTTATCAGCGACAAAATGGATAAGACCGTTGTAGTTGCAGTAGTTACCAAGGTAAAACACCCCCTCTATAAGAAGTACATTACTCAAACCAAGAAATTCAAGGCACACGACGAACTAAATGAGTGCGGAATCGGCGACAAAGTTAAGATTACCGAAACCAGACCTCTCTCTAAGGACAAGTGCTGGAGAGTTTCCGAAATTATAGAAAAGGCTAAATAGTATTAGGAGGATGCTAAGATGATACAATCAGAAACAAGATTAAAAGTAGCAGACAACTCCGGTGCAAAAGAAATTAAGTGCATCAAGGTTATGGGCGGTTCTTTTGTAAGAAGTGGTAACATCGGTGACGTTATCGTAGCTTCCGTTAAGAGCGCTACCCCCAACGGTACGGTTAAGAAAGGCCAAGTTGTTAAGGCAGTTATCGTAAGAACCAGCAAAGGTCTTATGAGAGCAGACGGCTCCCACATCAAGTTCGACGACAACGCAGCAGTTATCATTGATAACCAAAAGCAACCCGTCGGCACCCGTATTTTTGGACCTATAGCAAGAGAATTGAGAGACAAAGATTATATGAAGATTATCTCTCTCGCTCCCGAAGTTCTTTAAGAGGAGGATGACTGATGTATAACGTAAAGAAAGGCGATTATGTAAAAATCATCGCAGGTAACGATAAAGGTAAATTCGGCCAAATCGTAGCAATCGACGCAGCAAAAGGCAGAGTAACCGTTGAAGGTAAAGACCTAAGCGTAGTTAAGAAGGCAGTTCGCGCTAGAAAAGCTAACGACAAAGCTGGTATCATAGAACTTCCCAAGTCAATGGACGTTTCTAACGTAATGCCCGTATGTGCTGCTTGTGGTAAGGCTACCAGAGTAAGACACGGCGAAGTAGACGGCAAAAAAGTTCGTATCTGCGCAAAATGCGGTGCCGTTCTAGAAACCAAGAAGGCAAAAGAAGAAAAGAAAGCAAAGGCTACCGTAAGAAAGAAGAAGGCAGCAGCTCCCGCTACCGAAACCGTAGCAACCGAAGCTACCGAAACCGTAGCAGCTGAAGCAGTAGCAGCTAAGCCCAAGGCAACCGTAAGAAAGAAGAAAGCGGCTGCACCGGCAACCGATGCTGAGTAGGAGGACAATAACAAATGGCAGACAAATACGTAAATAGAGTAAAAATTCGTTACAACGAAGAAGTTATTCCCGCTCTTGTAAAAACGTTCTCTTACAAGAATGTAATGCAAGTTCCGAGATTGGAAAAGATCACGCTTAACATGCGTCTCGGCGACGTTAAGGATAACGCTAAGAGTGTTCAAGTAGCTGTATCCGAACTCGAAAAGATCGCAGGTCAAAAGCCCGTTCTTACCAAAGCAAAGAAATCCGTTGCTAACTTCAAAGTTCGTGAGAACATGGTTATCGGCGCAAAGGTTACTTTGAGAGGCGAAAGAATGTGGAACTTCTTTGACAAATTAGTAAGCATCGCACTTCCCCGCGTACGTGACTTTAAGGGTGTTCCCGGAAGTTCGTTCGACGGCAGAGGCAACTACGCTTTGGGCGTTAAAGAACAACTTATCTTCCCCGAAATTTCTTATGACCAAATCGAGAAAGTTAGAGGATTTGACGTTTGTTTCGTAACCACGGCTAACACCGACGAAGAAGCAAAAGAGTTATTAAAACAACTCGGTATGCCTTTTGAGAAATAGGAGGATAGTTAATTATGGCAAAAAAAGCGATGATCAATAAGCAACAAAGAAAACAAAAGTTTTCCACCAGAGAATATACTCGTTGCACTATCTGTGGTAGACCCCACGCTGTTTTAAGAAAATACGGCATCTGCAGAGTATGTTTTAGAGAATTAGCTTACAAAGGCGAAATTCCTGGCGTTAAGAAAGCAAGTTGGTAAAAAGGAGGTAATTATTTATGGCAATGACAGATCCTATTGCAGATATGTTGACTCGTATCAGAAACGGTCTTACTGCTAAACACGAAACCGTTAGCGTACCCGCTTCCAATATGAAGAAAGCAATTGCTAACATTCTCGTAGAAGAAGGTTATATCAAGAGTGCTACCATCGTAAAAGATGAAAAAGGCATTCAAGACAGTATTCTTATTGAACTTAAGTACGGTCCCAACAATACCAAGGTTATCTCCGGTTTGAAGAGAATTTCTCGCCCCGGTCTTCGTATCTACGCTAAGTGTGACGAAATACCTAAGGTTCTTAACGGTTTGGGAATCGCAATCGTTTCTACCTCTAAGGGCATCATGACCGACAAGAAAGCACGTGCAATCAACGCTGGTGGCGAAGTGCTCGCATACGTTTGGTAAGGAGGTTACTTATGTCAAGAATTGGTAGATTACCCATCAAAATTGAAGAAGGTTGTAAGGTTAGCTTCGCTAACGGTATCGTTACCGTAGAAGGCAAACTCGGCACCTTGTCCCAAAAGATCGCTAACGAGAATATCGAAGTAGCTATCGCAGACGGTTTTGTTACCGTTACTCGTAAGAACGAACAAAAGGCTACGAAAGCAGCTCACGGTCTATACAGAGCACTTATAGCTAACATGGTTACCGGCGTTACCAAGGGTTACGAAAAAGTAGTAGTAATCGCAGGCGTTGGTTACAAAGCTCAAGTTAAGGGCAAAGATCTTCTACTTAACGTAGGATATTCTCACCCCGTAGAAATAGCTGCTCCCGAAGGAATCAAGTTCGAATGCCCCACCATTACCGAGATCAAGGTATCCGGTATCGACAAGACTCTAGTAGGTCAAACCGCAGCTAACATCAAAGCAGTAAGAAAGCCCGAACCTTATCATGGTTACGGTATCCACTATAAGGATGAAACCATTCTCCGCAAGGAAGGCAAGGCTAACGGTAAATAATAAAGGAGCGTAATATGATTAGTAAAATTGATAAGAACGAAGTAAGAAAAGCAAGACACGATCGTATGCGTTATTACCTCAACGGAACGGCAGAACAACCTCGCCTTAACGTTTATAGGTCACTTAACAACATCTATGCTCAAATCATCGATGATACCGCTAACAACGGCCAAGGCGCAACGTTAGTAAGTGCAAGCACCTTAGATAAGGACATTGCAGAAGTTATCAAAGAAATGAGCAAGACCGAAGCAAGCAAAGAAGTTGGCAAGGCAATTGCTAAGAAAGCGCTTGAAAAAGGTATCGAAAAAGTTGTTTTTGACAGAGGCGGATACCTTTACACCGGTAGAGTAGCCGCAGTAGCAGACGGCGCTAGAGAAGCTGGTCTCAAGTTATAGGAGGTAGTATGGCAAGAAACGAAAAATTCACTAGAGAACCCAAAGACGAATTAATCAAGAAGACAGTCTCTGTTAACAGAGTTACTAAGGTCGTTAAGGGTGGTAGAAATATGCGTTTTGCCGCACTCGTAGTAGTAGGCGACGGTAAGAACAGAGTTGGTTGCGGACTAGGTAAAGCTAAGGAAGTTCCCGAAGCAATCGAAAAGGCAACGAAGGCAGCTCAAAAGAACATGATCAACATCGCAATCGTTAATAACACCATACCTCACGCTATCAAAGGCGTATACGGCAGAGGACAAGTTCTTCTAATGCCCGCTAAAGAAGGTACCGGAGTTATTGCAGGTGGCGCAGTAAGAGCAGTTCTAGAAGCAACCGGCATTAAGAACATCCGTGCAAAGAGCATCGGCAGCAGCAATCCTATCAACAGCGTAAAAGCTACCATCGAAGGATTAAGTCAATTAAGAACTGCTGAAGAAATCGCTAACATTCGCGGTATCGACGTAGAAAGTCTTTAATCGGGAGGTAACTAATGGCACAATTAAAAATAACTTTAGTTAAGTCAACTATTGGTCGCGTAGTTAAGCAACAAGAGACCGTAAAGGCTCTTGGTCTTAACAAGATCGGTAAGACCGTAGTCCACAACGATACTCCTGCCATCAGAGGTATGATTACCAAAGTATCACACCTTGTTAAGGTAGAAGAGATTTAGGAGGTAATTAGATTATGAAATTACATACTATGCAACCCGCACAAGGTGCTAACACCAGCGTAAAACGTTTAGGTAGAGGTATCGGTTCAGGTTTAGGTAAGACTTCTGGTAAAGGTCACAAAGGCCAATGGGCAAGAAGTGGCGGCGGAGTTAGACCTGGATTCGAAGGCGGCACGATGCCCCTCACTCGTAGAGTACCGAAGAGAGGTTTCAAGAACGCATTATTTAAGAAAGCATATTCTATCGTTAACATTAAGACGTTAGAAGAAAGATTTGACAACGGAGCAGTTGTAAACGTAGAAGTTTTATACGAAATGGGTATTATAAGTAAAATCGAGCAGTACGGACTTAAAGTTCTCGGTGACGGCGAATTAACCAAGAGTCTTACCGTACAAGCAAAAAAATTCACTGAATCCGCTGCAAAGAAGATAACGGAAGCAGGCGGTAAAGTAGAGGTATTATAATGCTTCAAACTATTAAGAACGCATTTGCTGATGGTAGCATCCGCAAAAAAATACTTATTACCCTCGGATTACTTCTTATTTATAGAGTAGGTTGTTTCGTACCGCTACCCGGTCTAGATTTCGAGATCTTCAAGGCTAGCTGGGATAGCAGCAACAACCTCCTATCCATGCTTAACACCATCACCGGTGGTTCGCTGGAATATGGTACGATATTTGCACTAGGTATCGTTCCCTTCATTAACGCTTCCATTATCATGCAACTTCTTACCTTAGTTATTCCTAAGTTAGAAAAACTAAGCAAAGAAGGCGACGAAGGAAGAAAAAAGATTAACCAATACTCACGTTATATGGCGATTGTTCTTGGTCTCGTCCAAGCAATCGGCGTAGTAATCAGCTGGAAGAGTAGCGTAAGAGGCCTATTCGGTGACAGCACCGTAAGCGAAGTATTCACGATGATCTTTATCGTAATCATCCTTACCGGTGGTAGCGCGCTAGTTATGTGGCTAGGCGAAAGAATTACTGAATACGGTATCGGTAACGGCACGTCCTTACTAATATTCGTTGGTATCTTAGCTACTTTGGGTAGTGACCTCTGGACCGCTATGGTACAAGTTATTCCCGAACAAGGCAAGAACGGCATCTACGACGGAATTTGGTTCCTATTCGGTTTCTTTGCTCTACTAATAGTTCTATTCGGACTTATCGTATTCGTAGACAATAGCGAAAGAAGAATTCCCGTAATGTACGCAAAACAAATCAAAGGCAACAAGATGTACGGTGGACAATCTACCTACATTCCGATCAAAGTTAACAGCGGCGGCGTTATGCCCATAATCTTTGCAAGTAGCTTGATTATGTTCCCGCAAATGATCATGCAATTTGCCGACAGCGATATGTCTAGCGGTTTCGTACGTTGGTGGTACGAGTGGATGGGCGTAGGCGGATATCTATATGGACCCGTAATGTTCTTACTAATCATATTCTTCGCTTACTTCTATGCACAAATACAATTTAACCCCGACGATATTGCAAGAATGATTCAACAAAACGGTGGTGCTATCCCCGGAATCAGACAAGGTAGAGCAACTAGCGACCATCTCAAGAAGATCAACAATCGTATCGTACTATTCGGTGCATTGTATCTCGGTATCGTTGCATTAATACCTACCTACATTCTTCAAATTGACGGTTTCGCATCCATCGGTCTAAACAACGCGTTCACCGCAACAGGATTGTTGATCGTAGTAAGCGTTGCACTAGAACTAGACAAACAACTACAAAGCCAGTTGCTCGTAAAGAACAACAAAGGATTCTTGAAATAATTATGAAAATAATATTGTTAGGTGCGCCCGGCGCAGGTAAAGGCTCTCAAGCAACCAAGATTGCGAAAGATTATAACATCGCTCACATATCAACTGGCGACGCTTTGAGAAGTAACATAAAACAAGGCACCGAGTTAGGGAAGTTCGCTAAGTCCTTCATCGACAAAGGACAACTAGTACCCGACGAAGTAGTCGTAGGTATCGTAGCTGACAGAATCAAGCAAGAAGACTGTAAGAACGGCTTTTTGCTTGACGGATTCCCCCGTACCGTAGCGCAAGCTGACGCGTTAAGTAAATTAACCGATATAGATTACGTAATCGACATCGACGTTAATTTCGACGTAATAGCAGCTAGAATAGGTGGAAGACGTATGTGTGCGTGTGGCGAAAGCTATCACGTATCCACGTACAGCTCCCCCGTTTGCGCGAAATGTGGCGGTACGCTCTACCAAAGAGCAGACGACAATGAAGAGACGGTCAAAGCTAGACTTGCCGTATACAGTGCTCAAACTGCACCCTTGATTGATTATTATAAGAACGTCGGTAATTTGGTAACGATAGACGGTAACCGTACTATAGACGCCGTTTACGTAGACGTCAAGAAGGTACTTGATGGTAACCGTTAAAAGCCCTGAACAAATAAGCGCAATGCGCAAAGCAGGCGCAGTCTTACGCGATACGTTACTGTTATTGGAAGAAAAGGCAGTAGTCGGAATGAAAACTGCCGACCTTGATAGAATCGCTTACGAGTATATCAAGAAAGAGGGCGGTACGCCTTCCTTCCTTAACTATAACGGCTTCCCCGCAAGTATATGCGCGTCCATTGACGAAGAGGTCGTCCACGGAATACCGTCGAAAAAGCGCGTGCTTGAAGAAGGTATGTTGCTTAAGATCGACTGTGGCGTAGGAATGTACGGAGTGCATACCGACGCAGCAAGAACGATAGCAATAGGTAACGTTTCTAAGGAAAAACAAAAGCTTATGCAAGTATGCAAGGAGAGTTTTTTCGAAGGAATTAAGGTACTAAAAGCAGGCACGAGATTAGGTACTCTTGGACACGCTATTCAAAAACACGTAGAGAGCCACGGCTTCGGCGTAGTGCGCGATCTAGTGGGACACGGCATAGGGGCAAGCGTACACGAGGATCCCAACGTCCCCAACTTCGGAGTAGAAGGAAGGGGTATGAGAGTTTTCAAAAATATGGCACTAGCAATAGAGCCTATGATAACTCTCGGTTCTTACGACGTAGAAGTGCTTTCGGACGACTGGACGATAGTCACTATTGACAGAAGCCCGTCCGCACATTACGAGAATACCGTTATCGTGCTCGACGACGGAGTAGAGATACTTACTTTGTAAGAAGGTGAAAGAATGGAGAGACCAGTAACTATTGGCTCGGTTGTATATAGCCGCGCCGGCAGGGATGAAGGCAACTTTTTCATCGTATACGGAATAGTGGACGACAGTTACGTCCTACTCGTAGACGGCGACATAAGGAAGCTAGACAAGCCCAAGAAGAAGAAGTTAAAACACGTAAAAAATACGGGTGAAGTAATACAAACCCTAGCAGAAAAGATATTAATTTCTGCAAAAATATATGACGCCGAAGTTTATAGCGCGTTAAGAAAATATAATTCGTAAAGGAGAACAGCATGTCAAAAGACGACGTAATCGAAGTTGAAGGCAAGGTAATAGAACTTTTACCAGGAACGAATTTCAAAGTAGAATTAGTCAACGGACACGTAATTAACGCTTACTTATGTGGCAAAATGCGTCAACGTACCATCAAGGTATGCGTAGGCGATTCGGTCAAAGTGGAAATGAGTCCTTACGACTTAAACAGAGGCAGAATATCTTATAGAAACAAAAATTAACGAAAAACTCGGAGGTAGTGAAAAATGAAAGTCAGACCGTCAGTAAAACCGATATGTGATAAGTGCAAAATCATCAGAAGAAACGGAAGAGTAATGGTTATTTGCTCAAAATACCCGAAGCACAAACAAAAACAAGGCTAAAAACGTTTGCAAAACGGCATTCGCTGTGATATAATGTTATGGCTATTAGTGTGGGGACTTCGGTTTTCGCACGAATAACGACAAAAAATGCAAAAAATAACTCGCTTTCGTCCGAAAGAACGAAGCGGGTTATAGTGCAGTTTTTATTAATGTAGAAAAGAATTCAATATGAGGGCGGCTGGGTCGTCGACCACCAACAAAAAAGACGATTCTCCTCAGTGATTAATATAGATAACAAAACACAAAAAACAAAAATTAAAAAAGGATTTGGAGGTTATTTAGATGGCTCGTATAGCAGGTGTAGATTTACCCCGTGAAAAGAGAGTAGAAATCGGTTTAACTTATATCTACGGTATCGGTAGAGTTACGTCCAACAAGATTTTGGCAGCTAACAATATTGATCCTAATATTAGAGTTAAAGATTTAACAGAAGACCAAGTTGCAGGTATCCGTGATTATATTGAAAATAACATACCTGTAGAAGGTGATTTGAAGAGACAAGTATTTTTGGACATAAAGAGACTTAAGGACATTGGTTGCTACAGAGGCGTTAGACACAGAAAGGGCCTTCCCGTAAGAGGTCAAAGCACTAAGCAAAACGCTCGTACCAGAAAGGGTCCGAAGCGCGCAGTAAGTCGTTCCAAGAAGTAGGAGGTAGAAAATGGCTGTAAGAAAATCTACTATTAAGAAAAGAAAAGACTTAAAACGTATAGAAAAAGGTCAAGTACACGTTTATACTACTCATAACAATACTAT
>JAZSMH010000032.1:0-1523 GCA_045535785.1 Clostridia bacterium | reverse complement strand
ATCTTTACCGCATCTCAAACTGGTGCAATAACCTTTACTTGGCCCAATGCTGACTCATGGTATGGTATTACCGAACTTGACGTTAACGGCGACAATACGGCCAACACCACTAGCGGATATGAGACTACTTCATTCTCTTTCGACGTAACTGAAGGAACGAAGTATAGGGTAGAATTAGGCACTTGGATGATAGCCGGTGAAGTTACCATTACCGTTACTTACGGCGAAGCAGGTGGCGAAGAAGAACCTGATCTTAATGCATTCTTTGGATACTTTGAAGATGAGAACGGCAATAGCATCTATATTTACGAAGAAAGCGAAATTATTTGGTTAGACAAAGGCGGTTTTTCTTATCGTCCCACTTTGGACGGCTCCGCACTTATCTTCAATGCTATTGACGGCTGCGCTTATGATGCAGCAGAAAATACCAATCGTACCGACTTTACCGTTGTTATTAGCGAGAACGGTATCACCGTAAGCCATAGCTGCCGTACAGGATTAGATATGGACGGTTACACCGAATATGCTACCGTTAGCGTAGAATATGCTTTCGTATCTGAAAACAAACCCACGATAAGCACTATTGAAGAAGCACTTATCGGTACTTGGAGTACCGCAAGTGGCGACACTATCGTTATTACCGAAACCACTATTACCGTTAATGGAACGGAAGTTACCAATCTAGTTATTGAAGAAGATTCTTGGGCACCTGGATATATGCTTTACGTATTCAACGTAGGTGCTGACGAATTCCAAATCTATTGGGGTGACGAAGATTATGACGGTACTATCGATACTCCTTACTACGGTTCCACTTCTAGTTGGGAAGCAGACGCAATGACGCCTTACACTGGTGAAGAACCCGAAGATCCCGAACTCGATGCATTCGCAGGATCTTGGACGAAAGAAGACGCAACTAATAACTATTATCAATATACCTTAACGTTTGACGGAGCAGGCAACGTAAGCATCTATAGTGCAAAATACGACACTACTTACACCGCTGAATATACCGTAAACGACAACGTAGCAACCTTCTATGCTAACTGGGCAGATTGGACTTGTACTCTACAAGAAGACGGCACGCTTCAAGTAATCGATATGGATATGGATTCTGCATGTACCGTTAACTGCGCAATGGATAAGGTTGTTGAAGAAGAACCTGAAGTTCCCGCAACTATGCCTGAATCCTTTATTGGAACCTGGAGCGGAACGAAAGATTTAGTTGAATATAAAGTTGTGGTTACAGAAGATACTATCGTTCTTTCTATCGATAGCACTGATTATACCGTAACTGAATTTGAAATCGATGCAGAATACGGCGACGTATTATTTAGTGCTAACAATATGAATTTAGCATTAAGCGCAGGTTATGAAGAAGGTCAAATTTTCCTTATCGAAATAGACAGTTATAGCCTATACGTAACGTTGAGGGTTGCATCACAAGAACCCGAAGATCCTGAAGAACCCACAACCATTCCTACTTCTTACGTAGGAACTTGGGGCGCAACCAAGAACGAAGT
>JAZSMH010000031.1:0-291955 GCA_045535785.1 Clostridia bacterium | reverse complement strand
TCTTAGTTCCAAGCTTTCCGCTGCGCTCTCCCGGCTGACGGGACGGGGTAAGCTCAACGAGCAGGCTGTGAAGGAAGGCATGCGGGAAGTGCGCATGGCGCTTCTGGAAGCCGACGTTAACTACCTTGTGGTCAAGGATTTCTGCAAGAAGGTCAGCGAGCGCTGTCTCGGGCAGCAGGTTCTGGAAAGCCTGACCCCTTCCCAGCAGGTTTTGAAAATCGTCAACGAGGAAATGACCGCCCTTATGGGTGCGGAGCACTCCCGCCTCACATGGTCTTCCTCCGTTCCCACCATTTTCATGCTGTGCGGCTTGCAGGGCGCAGGTAAAACCACGATGTGTGGAAAGCTCGCTTTGCTTTTGAAAAAACAAGGTAAAAAGCCT
This sequence comes from Clostridia bacterium, assembly GCA_045535785.1. Classification (GTDB taxonomy): domain Bacteria; phylum Bacillota; class Clostridia; order Christensenellales; family DTU072; genus CAG-1782. The sequence continues at coordinate 291,573 of JAZSMH010000031.1, read as the reverse complement.
TTGCTTGTTGCCGGTGATATATATAGACCTGCGGCAATAAAGCAACTACAAGTTGTTGGACAAAAAGTAGACGTACCTGTTTTCGAAAAAGGACAAATTAATCCCGTCAAGATTGCACAAGAAGGTATAGAGCAAGCTGTTAGAAACGGAAACGACATCGTTATTATAGATACTGCTGGTAGATTGCAAATCGACGAACAGTTGATGCAAGAACTTCAAGACGTAAAAGCTAAGGTAAAACCTCACGAAATTTTGTTAGTCGTTGACTCAATGCTTGGACAAGAGAGCGTTAACGTAGCACAAACTTTTAATGAAAAATTAGATATAACTGGCGTTATATTAACGAAACTTGATGGTGACACTAGAGGCGGTGCGGCATTAAGTATAAAGGCGATGCTCAACAAGCCTATTAAGTACTGCGGTATCGGTGAAAAGATGACGGAAATTGAACCTTTCCATCCCGACCGTATGGCATCAAGAATACTCGGTATGGGCGACGTTCTTACCCTTATAGAAAAGGCGGAGCAAGCTATTACCGAAGAAGATGCTAGAAAATTAACAAAGAAGATAAAAGATAACTCTTTTGACTTAGACGACTATTTACAACAATTAAGTAGCGTTAAAAATATGGGTAACTTATCAGATATGGTCAACATGATCCCTGGTATGGGTAGTAAGTTAAAGGGTGCCAACCTTAACGTTGATGAAAAACAACTTGACAAAACTAAAGCAATCATTTTGTCTATGACAAGAAAAGAAAGAGCACGTCCCGAGATATTGAACGCTTCTAGAAGAAGAAGAATAGCAGCAGGAAGTGGAACGACGGTACAAGAAGTAAACAGGCTCATCAATCAGTTTAATCAAACGAAAGATATGATGAAGAAACTTAATTCGGGAAAGATGAGATTTCCATTTTAGATAAAGACAACAAAAAACAAATTTAAATATACATCATTGGAGGAATGAAAAATGGCAGTAAAATTGAGATTAACCAGAATGGGCGCAAAGAAGGCACCTTTTTATCGTATCGTAGCAACCGATTCCAGAAAGGCTAGAGACGGTCAATATATCGAACAAGTTGGTTATTACAACCCCGTATCCGACCCCGCTGAAGTAAAAATCGATGCAGAAATCGCTAAGAAATGGCTTGCTTGCGGAGCACAACCCACTGATACCGTTCGTGATCTATTCATAAAGTACGGCATTATCGAAAAGAAATAGGAGCAACGATGTACGAATTAGTTGATTATATTGTAGGTCAACTCGTAGACAAAGAAGCGTACGAATTAGTTGTAGTAGAAGACGGAGATCAAATCGATATAAGAGTCCTTGTTGACAAGGAAGAAATAACGAAGGTTATTGGTAAAGGCGGCAAAATCGCTAAAGCTTTGCGTACTATCGTTAGATCTGCAGGTCAAAAATTAGATAAGTCGTATAGTGTGTACGTAGAGGAGAGATAATGCTATCAGTCGGTAAAACGCTGAAAGCCCACGGAATAAAGGGAGAAATCAAAGTGATGAGCTATATGGATTCTCCCGATTGTTTTGTTGGCATAAAAAAAATAATAATCAACAATACCACTTATCCCGTTGCAAAAGTTAGGGTGAGTGGTAATTGCGTTATTATCAAATTGAAAGGTATTGACGATATGAATACTGCAGAAACTTTGAGAGATTATGAAGTTTTTGCAAAAAGAGAAGATCTGCCGCCGATACCTGAAGATAGATATTATATTACCGATATTATAGGTTGTACTGTGACCGATGGTGAAGTAGTATACGGTAAAATTAAAGACGTGCTTAACTACGGAAGCGCAGACGTTATTATAGCAAAAAAGCAAGGCAAAACCATAACTTTCCCTTGGCTTGATAGTGTAGAAAACTATATTGACGTAGAAAACAAGTTGTTTGTCGTCAACAAAGAAAGATTTCTTGAGGTAGCGTATGAAGATTAAGGTTCTTACGTTATTTCCAGAAATGTACGACGTATTGAACGTTAGTATTGTAGGCAAAGCTATCAACAGCGGAGTATTTGAAGTAGAAGTCGCTAATATTAGGGATTATTCACTAGATAAACACAAAAAGTGTGACGACTACCCTTATGGCGGCGGAGCGGGAATGGTTATGATGCCGCAACCTGCGCACGATGCTATCGTATCACTAGATCCAGAACATAAGGCGAGAAGAATATATTTAAGCCCAAAAGGCGCAACCCTTAACCAACAAAAGGTTGAAGAATTAGCTAAACTTGACGAGATATTATTATTCAACGGAAGTTACGAAGGTATCGACCAAAGAGTAATTGATATGGATATCGATGAAGAGTTATCGATTGGCGATTACGTTTTGACAAGTGGCGATTTAGCTTCTTTGGTTGTAATTAACGCAGTGGCAAGATATATTCCCACAGTTCTTGGCAGTGAAGCGAGCACTGAAGAAGAGTCTTTTTCTAACGGATTATTAGAGTATCCACATTATACGCGTCCATACGAATTCTTGGGAGTTAAGGTTCCCGAAGTTTTACTTAGTGGTAACCATGCGAATATTGATGCATGGCGAAGAGAACAAAGTTATCTCATAACGGCACAAAAAAGGCCTGATTTATTAGAAAGGAAGGATTAAAATGTTTATTCATTGGTTCCCTGGACACATGACGAAAGCATTGCGCACAATGGAAGCAGACGCATCTAAAGTAGACTGCGTCATTTACGTATTGGACGCGCGCATTCCTTTGAGTTCGGTAAATCCCGCTTACGATAGCATTTTTAATAATAAGCCACGCTTGTACGTTCTTAACAAAGCAGATCTAGTACCACAGGAAGAATTAGCTAAATGGAAAGCACATTATAATCGCAATGGAAATAAGTGCATAACCACAAATTCTACTGTAAAGGGTGGTAACGGAATATTTACGTCCGCATTACTAGAGTTAAATGCTGAAAAAATTGAGCGTTACAAAAGTAAGGGCGTAAAGAAGACGATACGCGCGATGGTTATAGGTGTACCCAACTGCGGAAAGAGCACACTTATTAATAGTTTAATTGCAAAGAAAAGAACGGTAACGGGCGATAGACCTGGTGTAACGAGGGGAAGTCAATGGGTTAGCATCGACACGTATATTGATTTATTAGATACCCCAGGAACGCTATATCCCGATTTTTCTAATCAAGATAAAGCTACACGTCTAGCTATCGTAGGTAGCATTAAGGAAGACATACTTGACATCGTGGAGCTATCGTTCGAAATCTTAAAATTCTTAAAGCATTCGTATCCTGATAGACTGAAAGAAAAATATTCACTAGCAAGTTTACCAGATGACGATGCCGAGTTACTAGACCTTATCGCTAGAAGAAGAGGATTCGTTGTTCGTGGTGGAGAGTACGATTACGAAAGAACGGCAAAAGCGGTAATTCAAGACTTTAGAAAACAATCTTTCGGTAAAATAATTTTGGAGAAATATGGTTGTGAATAATCTACTGGAATATGAAACCGCGTTGCTTAATAAAGGTATCAACGTTATTGCTGGGGTAGATGAAGCCGGACGTGGACCGCTCGCAGGTCCCGTGACGATAGGTTGTTGTATACCATATTTTGACGATTTGGTAGCGGAAGTTAACGATAGCAAAAAACTTACAGAGAAAAAAAGAGAGACACTTTTTGGAAAGATTATTGAAAAATCTATGGGATATTCGATAATAGATATCGAGCCTAGCGAGATAGACGAAATTAATATTCTCAATGCTACTAAAAAGGGTATGAAAGTTGCGCTCGAAAGTATTTTACCAATTCCAGAACACGCGTTAATTGATGCTGTAAAACACGATTTTGGTATACCATATACTGCAATTATACACGGCGATGCATTGAGCTATTCTATAGCTGCAGCATCAATTCTAGCAAAGGTGCACAGGGATAGATTAATGCTAAAATATGCAGAAATATATCCAGAATACGGCTTCGAAAAACACAAGGGATACGGTACGAAACTTCATATAGAAGCGTTAAAAAAATATGGACCGTGTCCAATACATAGAAAAACGTTTATAAAGAATTTTTTTGAATAGTTATGGACAAATTTGCGATAGGAATAAAAGGCGAAATAAGTGCAAAAAAGTTCCTCATAGATCTTGGATACGTAATCATTGACGAGAACGTTAATTTTCCCAACGTTGGGGAATTAGATTTAGTCGCAAAAGACGGTAACGTGCTTGTGTTTGTAGAAGTTAGAACTAGGGCAGATGCTAGGTATGGAAATCCGCTAGAAACTATAACAAAAGCAAAAATTAATCGAATTGTAAGGGCTAGCAGGAGATATTTGTCCGCAAAGAAAATAATTTGCAGTGGATATAGGTATGACGTAATCGGTATACTTAACGATAACGTAACGCATATAAAGAACGCATTTTTTGCAAGGTGGAACTAGCAATTCCAATTTTTCTTATTTTTTATATATATAAAACAAAATTTTGATTAAATTCGCTTGATATTTTATCGCGGTTTTGTTATTATATCATAGACTTGCGACAGTCCTATGCAGGTGTGTGCGATTTTTTTAGATTTATTTTTGGTTGACGCACAAAATTTATGCCCTGTACGAATGTCGTTGATAACAAATGGAGGTTAAGTCATGGCAAACATTATTGACATTATTGAGGCTGAGGGTTTAAGAAAAGATTTACCCGATTTTAGAGTAGGCGACACCGTAAAGGTATACGTTAAAGTCGTTGAAGGTTCTAGAGAAAGAGTACAAGCATTCGAAGGCGTTGTAATTGCTAGAAAGAATGGCTCTATTAGAGAAACTTTCACCGTTAGAAGAATGTCTTACGGCGTAGGCGTAGAAAGAACGTTCCCCCTACATTCACCTAAGATCGATCATATCGAAATCGTAAGAAAAGGTAAAGTCAGAAGAGCAAAACTATATTATCTCAGAGGACGTACCGGTAAAGCTGCGAAGATTAAACAAGCAGGTCGCAAATAATAAAAAATTTAGCAAGTTACACAACCGTTCCTTATCTTTAGGAATGGTTGTATTTGCGTTAAAGAGGTAAATCATATGAAAAAGAAAACAGTTTTGGCAGTACTTATGACCGCAATCGTAGTCGTAGTTTGTGCTAGCATGTTCGTTGGATGTACCCCTATCGGTAAGAATATGTTTACAACTGATAGCGAAGGCGTCTTTAAGTACGAAACGTTATCACAATTAAAGAGCGATTGGGTTTTGGATGTTGACGATTCTGCAGATGACGTAAGCAAAGTATTCGTTATGAATTATGATAAGGAAGACGGAGATTACGATATTAGCATTGATACAACTGATATTGGTTGGGCGTCTATCGGACAAAAAGTTAAATTAACTGCAGGTTGCTATTACCGCATCAACTACACGATTTCTATATCTTCTATATCCGCATATACTACGGGTAAAGCTTATGACGGTGTGTTTGTAACGATAGCAGAAGACGATGATTTTAACTATACCGAAGAAGATTTAATGCATGATACCGCAGTTAGCAAGACGCAATATTCGGTAACGTTCAAAGCAAAAGATACTGGAGATGCAACGGTTATGTTATCCGTTGGTACCGACGAATATCCCGTAGACGCAGTTGTTACGTTATATTCGATGACACTTTCTCGCATAACGAAAGCTGAAGCAATCGACAACTATGCAGGCGTGTTCCAAAGTGATTACTATGGATTAGCAGACGATCTTAATTCACTATATATCGTATTTGGCGGATTAGCTATTGCAGCACTTTGCTACTTTGCATATTTTGCATATCAAAGACATCTTAATAAGGTTGAAAAGGGTGGCTACGAAGGTGGCAAATTACTAAAACTTAGCGATAGCAAGATTTTAGGTATGGGCATTGTTGTAGCAGTTGGCGCGCTAGTAGCTTTATTAACTGACGTATTGTCTACCGTTATTTCTAGTGGATACGCGCACACGACGTTGGGATATAATATTGAAGGTTTATCAGCACAAGCATTATTTATCGCTAAATACGGTCCGCAAAATCTTTATAAATCTTTGTCCGCATTCTGCACTGACAACGGCTACACTCTAATGCAAGTTGGTGCTATGCCTTTACAAGGATATTTCTTAGGTTTCGTTGGATTATTTGGTAGAATTTTCGAAGGTATTGGTGCTGAATACGTAGCAACAATGTTCTTCTTGCGTTTCTTCCTATCAATAGCTAATATCGGTACGGCACTTGTAATTTATAACCTAGTTAAGAAGGCAAGCGGCAACGTTGGAGCAACCCTAATCGCTTCATTGTACACGTTGCTACCCACCGTATTCGTTACTAGCTCGTTGTGGGGCTATACCGAAGTTATCACCGCGTTGTTACTAGTTCTTACCGTTAGCTTTATGCTTAAGAACAACTACGTTGCAACCGCTATCGTATACTTCGTTGCTTGCATGTTCTCAACCACGGCATTGTTTATCGCACCTATCGTTCTTATCTATACGATTATGCAATGCATTAGAGACGTAAAGAACGTTATTCCTGCATCCATTATCTTAGTTCTTGGCTTCGTAGCTTTCTACGCGCTATGCGTACCGTTCGATATTAACTCAATTAACGATGGTAAAGCGTTCGTATGCTTCGATAGAGTTTGGGCAGAACTATATACGTCCATTCTTTATACAAGAAATGCGTTCAACTTCCAAGGCGTACTTGATAATAACTTCACCGCAATAAGCACTGCATCGTTAGTAGTAAGCATCGTATTCGTTATATTCTTACTAGCACTTGTAGTAATTGCTTACTTCAAGACGAAGAACAGAATGCATCTATTGCTACTTGCTACCGCATTCATCAACATGATGTTCGTATTCGGTAACAATATGCAACCTACGTCTATATTCGTATCTCTAGCACTTATGCTCGTGTACGCTATAGTTAACAAAGAAAAGAGAGTATACTTTGCATTCTCAGTATTTACAGTACTAGCATTCGTTAATATTTCTTACGTTGAATTGTTCGCAGGATATTCCGCTACGGCAATTGGACAAATGGGTGTTAATGCAATGACATACGTATTTGGTATACTATATCTACTTGCTTCGCTATATTATATCTACGTTGTATATGATATCGTTGCTGCAAAGAAGATCATGAGAATCAAACCTATGGCTCTTACTTATTCCGAATATCTTGTTAATCTCGGAAGAAGAATTAAGAAAGGTTATTACAAACTTCTTATCAAACTTCAAAGAAAAGCGTAATAGGTATTTACAAAAGATAAAGGCTACCCGATTGGGTAGCCTGATTTTTTTATAAAAAATTTTTCAATTATACTAGCAACATAGTTTTGTTAAAGCATTGTGTTCTATTAATAAGGTTAAGCGTACCCTGCGCTTGGAAATCAAGTTTTAACATAAAGCGTAGGCGTTTATCAACTTTAGATACGTCCGAATATCTAATAAGGACGTTAGGGCAAGATTTTTGCAATTCGGTCAAGATATCCTTGCGAAGTTTGTTAATTGCAAGCACGTATACGTGAGGAGGGCAATTAACGGCATCTTCATACATTTTTTTGGTAATATCAAATAAAGCATACAAAGAAATTCTTTTTATGCGAGACATAGTATAGTTCTTTGATTTTGCTTTTTCTAGATATTCAGAATAGGTTACCGAATCGGCAGCGGCAAGCTTTAATCTATTGTGCATACCGCTTTCTACGTCTACGTCGTAGTAGTTCATTAAATCGTATCCACTAATAGATTTCATCTTAAACAAGCAAAGGTCGTCAAGAGCGGAACCATCACTTTTTATTGTGGAAAGTAGATTGTAGCAATAAGGATGAACGAATTCTTTCACTTCGCTGAATCTTTCACGGCGTAGAGCATATCTTATTGCGCTCGCAGAAGGGTATTCACCCGATAAGTCTTCATTATTGTAGTTGTTAACTCTCTTAACCGTATGTAGTTTAACGTCTAAACCAAATTTTTTAATTGCATTGATATATGCGATAGCGAGAACGTTGTTGGGCGCGTCCAAAACTTCCGACAAATCGGAGTATTCGGGATAAATATCAGAATATTCTTTGAGAGCAAGCCCTCTAGCTTTAGGATAAGAATAACCTTCGGATTTGTACTTTGCGAACAAGTCTTTGAATTCTTGCGGTTCATTTAACAAAAATTCTGCAGTTTTCTTTAACAATTCTACGTCGCCACATTCACTGCCAAAACTTAGATATTCTACGTTAGGAAGAACGGACAGCGTTTTTATAGCACCATAAGCAAAATTATCCGCAGGGGATATAGCATAAATTAAAGGTAATTCTACAACCATATCCGCGCCTAAACGAGCAGCGAGAGATGCGCGGTCGTATCTATCCAAAATTGCGGCGTCGCCACGTTGGGTAAAGCTTCCACTCATTATACAAATTATAGTGTCGGCACCCGTTTGTTCACGTGCGAGTTGTAGATGGCGGATATGGCCGTTGGTGAAAGGATTGTATTCGCAGATGATCGCCGTTGTTTTCATAATTTTTTTTCCTTATTTTATCAATACACTTGATTTATTTTATAAATGTAATATAATTAATTTGTCTATTTATACAAATTATAATATAGTTTGAGACAAAAATAAAGTGTTTTACGGAGGTTATTGTGTCAAAAATTATGGATTCGATATACGTTAAGTCGCAACAATTGCAAAAACGTATCGTATTAGCAGAAGGTGAAGAAGAAAGAATCATTAACGCAGCAAAGCTTGCAACTGAAAAAGGAATTGCAAAAATAGTTCTTATCGGTAGAAAAGAAGTGATTTTGGAAAAGGCAGGCGGTTCTCTAGAGGGAATAGAAATTATTGATCCCGCTACGAGTGAAAAAACTGCAGAATATATTTCTTTACTAGTAGAATTGCGTAAAGCAAAAGGTATGACCGAAGAAAAGGCAAAACAACTCGTATTAGGCGACGTTCTTTATTATGGATGCCTAATGGTTAAGAATGGTGATGCAGATGGTATGGTGGCAGGCTCTATTCGCTCAACGGGCGACGTTCTTCGTCCTGCACTACAAATCATCAAGACGAAACCCGGTGTTAGTACAGTAAGTAGTTGTTTTATTATGGCAATGCCCGAAAATTCCGTTGGTAGTAAATATGGCCAAGACGGAGTATTGGTATTCGGTGACTGCGCAGTGAATATTTTACCTTCAGCTGAACAACTAGCAGATATCGCTATCGCAAGTGCAGATAGCGCAAAAGCAATTGCTGGAATCAACGATCCTAAAGTTGCATTATTGAGTTTTAGCACGAAAGGAAGCGCAAAACATGAAAACGTTGACAAAGTAACCACCGCATTAAATATCGTTAAAGAAAAAGCACCCGAACTAAACGTGGACGGTGAATTGCAAGCAGATGCAGCACTCGTTGCAGCAGTAGGTAAGCTTAAGGCTCCCGGTAGTAACGTAGCAGGTGAAGCAAACGTTCTAATTTTCCCCGACCTTCAAGCAGGTAATATCGGTTATAAGTTAGTACAAAGATTTGCTGGAGCTGAAGCAATCGGTCCTATTTGTCAAGGTTTTGCTAGACCGGTTAACGATTTAAGTCGTGGTTGTTCAGTAGAAGACGTAGTAGGCGTAGTTGCAGTAACGTCATTACAATGTTAATAAGGAGATAGATATGAAAGTATTAGTAATTAATGCAGGTAGTAGTTCATTAAAATATCAAGTTATCGAAATGGATAACGAAAGTCGTATTTGTAAAGGTCTTGTAGAAAGAATAGGTGAAGATAATGCTTGCTTAAAGCATGAACCTAGTAATAAAGCTAAGTACGAGCACGTAGCACCCATGTATAACCATACTGAAGCTTTGAAAGCAGTATTGGAAGCATTAACTGACGCTGAGCATGGTGTAATCAGTGACGTAAGTGAAATTAAAGCGGTTGGTCATCGTGTTCTACACAGTGGTGAAGACTTTACTGATAGCGTTGTTATCGATGAAGAAGTTATTAATATCTGCAAAAAGAATGCAGTTCTTGGACCTCTTCACATGCCTGCTAATATAGCTTGTATAGAATCTTGTAGAGAAGTTATGCCTGGTACGCCCATGGTAGCAGTTTTTGATACTGGATTCCATCTAACGATGCCTAAATACGCATATATGTATGCTATTCCTTACGAAGATTATGAGAACTTCAAGATTAGAAAATACGGTTTCCACGGAACTTCTCACAAATACGTAAGCGGTGAAGCATTAAAAATACTTGGAACCAATGAATGCAAACTTATCACTTGCCATTTAGGTAACGGCAGCTCCTTAGCTGCAGTAAAAGATGGAAAATGTATCGATACTTCTATGGGACTAACTCCGCTAGAAGGTTTAGTAATGGGCACGCGTAGTGGTGACCTTGACCCTGCAGTTGTTGACTTTATGTGTCAATGTAAGAACATGAGCGCAAGCGAAGTGCTTACCGTTCTTAACAAGGCAAGCGGATTTAAAGGTATTGCAGGCAAGACCGACTGCCGTGATATTTGTAAAGGCGCAAGCGAAGGTGACGAAAGGTGTCAATTAGTATTAGATATGCTTGCTTATAGAATTAGAAAGTATATCGGTAGCTACGTTGCAGCGCTCGGTGGCTTGGATTGTATCGTATTTACCGGTGGTATCGGTGAAAACAGCAACGAAGTTAGAGAAATGGTTGCTAAAGGTTTAGGTTGCTTCGGAGTAGAATTTGATTATGAAGCTAACAACAATTTTGAAAGAGGTAAGATACAAGTTCTTTCTAAACCCGAATCAAAGGTAAAAGTATTCATCATACCTACCAACGAAGAATTGGTTATTGCTCGCGATGCAGTAAGATTAACTGTTAAATAATAAGATTATTTTGCAAACATATTGAAAAAAAGTTGACATATGCCGTTTTTTTCATTATAATTGCATGGTAACAAAATAAAGTGCGGAGGAGGTGCGCAACATGGCTGTACCGAAGTCAAAAGTTTCGAAACAAAGAGGAAATACACGTTTTGCTAATTGGAAGTTAAAGTCTCTCAATTTAGTTGAATGTTCACAATGTCACGCTTTGAAGAAATCTCACGAAGTTTGTCCTGAATGTGGATACTATGATGGCAAACCCGTTGTAATCAAATCTGAAGACAAATAAGCAGTAGAATTCTAACAAAAATTAAAATTTAACGGAGTAGAGGACTTTGTCCTCTATTTCTTGTATAAAAATAAAGGTGAATATGAAAATAGTATTAGACGTATACGGCGGAGATAATGCACCGCAAGAGATTCTTAAAGGCGCAATTGATGCAATTAATGAAAAAGATGGCTTTCAATTAGTACTAGTTGGTAAGCAAGGCGAAATAGAGACAATTTTATCTCAATATAGCTATGACACTGCACGCGTAGAAATAGTTAACGCAGACGACGTAATAACTAACGACGACGTACCGACGGAAGCAATTAGAAGAAAAAAGAATTCGTCTATAGTAGTAGCATATAATTATTTGAATTCAAACAATGATGCTAAGGCTTTTGTGTCTGCGGGCAGTACTGGTGCAGTGCTTACTGGTGCTGTTTTGATGTTAAAACGTATAAAAGGAGTTAACAGACCTGCACTTTGTCCTACGCTACCCACGATTGCAGGAGATAAAAAAGTCCTGCTTATGGATTGTGGTGCTAACGTTGAGCCTAAAGCCGTTAACCTTCTTCAATTCGCTATTATGGCAAGCGCTTATTACAAGTCTACATATGGAGTAGATAGACCGCTAGTAGGATTATTAAGCAACGGCACGGAAGACAAAAAAGGTAATACTCTTAATAAGGAAGCGTTCCCTTTGTTAAAAGAATGTAAAAATATCAATTTTAAAGGTAACGTAGAAGCAAGAGAAATCCTTGATGGCGAATTAGACGTTGTTATTAGTGACGGATATTCAGGCAATATTGCACTTAAAGCTTGTGAAGGAACGGCTTTGTGTATGTTTGGAATGATCAAAGAAGGCATAATGCAAGGTGGTTTGCGAGCAAAAATTGGATATTTGTTATTGAAGCCAGTTTTTAAACAAATTAAAAATAAAATGGACTATAACGATAACGGTGGCGCAATTTTACTTGGATTAGAAAAAGTTGTCGTAAAGTCACACGGTTCATCAAAGGCAAAGGCGATCAAGAATTCTATTTTACAAGCAAAGTTGACGATAGATAGTAACGTAATTAAAAACATAACCAATGAATTACAACAATAGTAGTGCAGATTTAAACATAGCTGAAAGAATTATTGGCTATCAATTTATAGATAAAAGCTTACTTGCAAGAGCTTTTACTCACTCTTCATATGCTAATGAACATAAGCAAGCGTATGATTATGAGCGCATAGAGTTCTTGGGCGATGCTGTTCTCGATTATATAGTAGGATTGTTTTTATACGAGCGTTTTCCCACAAAAAAAGAAGGTGAATTATCAAAAATAAGAGCGCAACTTGTAAGTGCAGATACTTTATCTGCAATAATGGAAGAACTTGATTTGGTTAAATATTTACGCGTTGGGCAGGGAAACGTTGAAGAAATTTATAATTCTAAAGACGTTAAGTGTGATTTGTTCGAATCAATCGTTGGAGCAATACTACTTGATAGTAATAAAAATATAGAAATTACTAAAAATTTTGTTTTATCTCATATAGAAAAGCACGTATACGATAAGTTGATTGATTATACTTCGGCAGTTTACGAATATTGCGCGAAAAACGCACAAAAGATAGAATTTGCCACAAAAATTAGCGATTCAATAAAACCGTATTTTTGTTTTGATTTGGTTATTGATGGTGAAATTATAACACAAGGAGAAGGGAAAAGCAAACAAATGGCAAAAAGGAATGCCTGCAAAGTTTTTTATGAAAAGGTGATGAAGCAAGTTGATTAATAACTTGCTTTTTATTTGCATAATTTCACTTGACAACGGATATAATAGTGGTATAATTAAATTAGCAATTAAAACAGTTGACTGCTAACAAACGATACGTGGTACTGCCAAGAGGTGAAGAGTGAAGGATAAACTTTCCGAAAGAAAGCAAAAGATATTGAAAGCGGTTGTTGACGAATACATCGTCAACGCTAATCCTGTGTCGAGCGGAGAAATAAAGGATAAGTATTTTGATAATATTAGTAGTGCAACGATAAGGAATGAATTGTCGGCGCTAGAAGAGATGGGATATTTAATCCAACCGCATATTTCTAGTGGAAGAATCCCCGCCAAAAAAGCTTACGCTCTTTACGTTGATAAATTTATTCAAAAGAAGAGTTTAACAAAAAAAGAAATAGCACTAATAGAAGAGTCTTTTAATAATAGATTTGGAGCGATAGAAGATATCGTAAGATCTACGGCAAAAGTTATTAGTGACATAACCAATTACACATCGGTAATCGTGTTGAAAAATATTAACAAGGTTGTATTACGAGAAGTTAAGTTGGTAGATCTTGATGCGCATACCGTATTAGTAATAATAATTACCGATAGTGGTATTATAAGGGACAAAATTATTACTCTTAATAAGCCCGTCGATACCGAATATATAAAGGATGCTAACGTTCTTATTAATAAAATGTTTGGCGGTAAGACGGTTAACGAAATAAGAACACCCGACAAAATTATTGATGAAGAGCTTAATAATTTTAGAGAGTTAATAGAGAGCATCTTCGCTATCCTTGATTCTTATTCGGAAGGAGATGAATCGGTATATTTAGAAGGAAGTAGCAAATTCTTAGAGTCGCCCGATCATGATTTAACTTCAGCTAGAGACTTCTTAGCGGTAATCGACACCAAAGATAGACTTGCAGAAATTGTTGAAAACGGCACGAATATCGAATTTAACGTAAAAATTGGCAAAGATGAAACGGGTGGTATTGATAAATGCGCAATAGTGACGGCTAGATATCATTATAAGGGCAAAGAAATTGGTTCTGCGGGTGTTATTGGACCGGAAAGAATGGATTATAGCAAAGTTATGAGCGTGCTTGATTATATAAAGAAAACGTTAAATGATTTGAACGGAGGAATAGATGAGTAAAGACAAAATAAACAACGAAGAGATATTGTCGGAAGATATGAATCCTATCAAAGTTGGAGTGGAGGATGACGAATCAACTGTAAGCATCGTTGATCCAGTTGAAGAAGCAAACAAGAAGGTAGAAGAATATAAGGACTTAACGCAACGCTTACAAGCAGAATTTGACAATTTTAGAAAGCGTAACGCAGAGAGTACCAGGATTGCTAGAAACGATGGTATCAACGACGTAATAATATCACTTTTACCCATCCTGGATGATTTTGAAAGAGGAATCAATGCGACGGAAAATGAAAGTGCTAAGAGCGGAATGGAACTTATTTATAAGAAGATAGTGAACCTTTTGAATAAGTACGACACAGTAGAGATAGAAGCACTAGGTGCGGAATTCGATCCTCAATATCATCACGCAATAGCACAATGTGAAGATGCTGAGAACAGTAACAAAGTAGTAGAAGTATTCCAAAAAGGATATCAAAGAAAAGATAAAGTACTTAGACCTGCAATGGTCAAAGTGGCACAATAAATAAATGGGAGGACAGATATATATGTCAAAAATTATAGGAATCGACTTAGGAACAACTAATTCTTGCGTAGCAGTAATGGAAGGCGGAGAAGCTGTAGTTATACCCAATGCTGAAGGAGGAAGAACTACACCTTCCGTAGTAGGTTTTGCTAAAGATGGCCAAAGACTAGTTGGTCAAGTAGCAAAAAGACAAGCGGTAGTTAATCCCGACAAAACCGTATCTTCTATAAAGAGAGAAATGGGAACCTCTTTCAAAGTAAAGATCGATGATAAGAGCTATACTCCTCAAGAAATATCAGCAATGGTTCTTGCCAAATTAAAAGCAGACGCAGAAGCATATCTAGGACAAAAGGTTACTCAAGCTGTAATAACCGTACCCGCTTATTTTAGCGATAGCCAAAGACAAGCAACCAAAGACGCAGGCAAAATTGCTGGACTAGAAGTTTTGAGAATAATCAACGAGCCCACGGCTGCTGCATTAAGCTATGGTTTGGATAAAGATAACAATAGCCAGAAGATCCTTATTTACGATCTAGGCGGCGGCACGTTCGACGTAAGTATTCTAGAACTTGGCGACGGTGTATTCGAAGTTCTTGCAACCAATGGTGACACCAGACTAGGTGGTGACGACTTTGATAACGAAGTTATGAAATGGATAGTTGCTGAATTCAAGAAAAACGAAGGAATTGATCTATCTACTGATAAAATGGCAATGCAAAGAGTAAAAGAAGCTGCAGAAAGAGCAAAAATCGAACTTTCTGGTATGCAAAAAGCTAACATTAACTTACCTTTCATCACCGTAGGTAGCAATGGTCCTTTGCATATTGATATGGATTTAACAAGAGCTAAATTCGACGATATGACCGCTCATTTAGTAAAGAAAACGTTAGAACCTACGACGAAAGCTTTGAGAGATGCAGGTTTGTCTACTTCTCAAATTGATAAGGTTGTACTAGTTGGTGGTTCGACTCGTATTCCTGCCGTTTACGAAGCAGTTAAGAAACTTATCGGTAAAGATCCTTATAAGGGAATTAACCCTGACGAATGTGTAGCGCTAGGTGCAGCAATCCAAGGTGGCGTACTTGCGGGCGACGTAAAAGACGTATTACTTCTTGACGTAACACCTCTTTCGTTAGGTATCGAAACCATGGGTGGAGTATTTACTAGACTTATTGATAGAAATACC
The DNA here is from genome assembly GCA_045535785.1 of Clostridia bacterium. Taxonomy (GTDB): domain Bacteria; phylum Bacillota; class Clostridia; order Christensenellales; family DTU072; genus CAG-1782. Next base: position 275,843 of record JAZSMH010000031.1, on the reverse strand, counting down.
ACTATTCCTACGAAGAAGTCACAAATATTCAGTACCGCAAGCGACAATCAAACTAGCGTTGATATTCACGTACTACAAGGTGAAAGAGCAATGGCTGCTGATAATAAGACTATTGGTAGATTCGAACTTACCGGTATTCCTCCGGCAATGAGAGGTATTCCTCAAATCGAAGTAACGTTTGATATTGATGCCAATGGTATCGTTAGTGTTACGGCTGTAGATAAGGGTACTGGGAAAACCAACAATATCACCATTACCGCTTCTACTAACTTAACCGAAGACGATATCGATAAGGCAGTAAAAGAAGCAGAGAAGTATGCAGAAGAAGACAAAAAGCGTAAAGAACTTATCGATATGAAGAATAACGCAGAACAACTTATCCTTGCTATCGACAAGACCCTTGCTGAATCTGGTGACAAATTATCCGCTGAAGACAAGAGCGCATTAGAAGAAGCTAACAAGGTTGCAAAAGAAAAACTTAACGCTGCTACTACTGCAGAGGAAGTTAAGAACATTACCGAAGAATTAAGCAAGACTACCAATCCTATCTTCACGAAGTTATACCAACAAGCACAAGCAGAAAATGCAGCTAGTGGTGGAGCAGGAGCGGAAGACGGAAGCACGATCAATATCAATCCTGACGATATTAACTAAAAATGGCAGATAAGAATTATTACGAAACTTTAGGTGTGAACAAAGATGCGAGTGCGGACGATATAAAGTCCGCATATCGTCGTCTTGCGAAAAAATATCATCCCGATTTATTTGCAACGGCACCCGAAGCGGAAAAGAAAGAAGCGGAAGCAAAGTTTAAAGAAATTCAACACGCATACGGTGTACTTAGCGATCCACAAAAGAAGGCAGCTTACGATCAATATGGTAGCGAGGATGGACCTACTATGGGCGGTGCGGGATTTAACCCATTTGGGGGTGGTGGTGGCTTTGAATCGATGTTTAGCGACATTTTTGAAGCATTTACCGGTGGTGGTAGAAGTAGTTCGAGAAATCGTGTTGTAAACGGTGATGACGTAGAATGTACCGTTAATTTAACTTTCAAAGAGGCTTGCTTTGGCGTAAAAGATAAAGAAATCGTTTTTAGCCGTATGGATAAATGTGCCTCTTGCGGAGGAACGGGTTCAAGCTCACCTAACGGTGTAAAGGTTTGTCCGAAGTGTAACGGTAGTGGTAGCATGACCATTAACCAAAGAACACCTTTTGGCGTAATGCAAACGCGTACGACTTGTGATCAATGTCGCGGTGAAGGAAGAATCATAACTGACCGTTGCACGCATTGTTATGGTAAAGGTACCGTAAAGGCGCAAAAGAAAATCAAGATCAACATTCCGGCGGGTATTGATAACGGAAATACGATGACTTTGAGGGGTGAAGGCTGTGTTGCTCCCCCCAACAAAGGTGGAGTTAACGGTAATTTATTCCTAATATTTAAGGTTGCGTCGCATCCGTTATTTATAAGAGAAGGGGTAGATATTAGTTATGAACTACCAATTACATTCATACAAGCGGCATTAGGAGCAAAAGTTACCGTTCCTACGCTTGATGGAACTACTGTTATCGATATACCTGAGGGCACGCAAAATGGTACCGTAATTCGAATAAAAGGCAAGGGTGTGAAGAATTTAAGAAAAGACGTATACGGCAATATGTACGTTCACGTTGTTGTAGACGTACCTCGTAGTTTGAACTATAAGCAAAGAGAAGCCTTGAAGAATGCGGAAGATGCCTTAAGCAAGGCAACTTATGAAAAAGTAGAGAAATTCAACAAAAAAGTTAAGGGATTATAGTATGAAATGGTATGAAATTATCGTTAATACAACCTCAGAAGGCACCGAAATTATCGCCGATGCCTTCTTTTCTATTGGTTGTGTAGGCGGTGTAAAAATTATTGATAAAAAGGATATAACCGACGTATTAAATAGTCAAATTCTATGGGATTACGTTGACGAAAAATTACTCAAGCAAAGCGAAATTGCAAAAGTAAGTGGGTATGTAAGCGAAGAAGAATTAAAGCAAAAGAAAGAAGAATTAATTAACTATTTAGACGCAATGAATTATCCATACGGTGAAATAAACGTAAGCATAGTAGACGACGAAAGCTGGTATGATAGTTGGAAAAAGTACTATTCACCTATAGAAATCGGGAATTACGTAATAGTGCCCAAATGGATTAATTATAAGAACGAAAAAAACCTTATTAAGATTCTTATTGATCCTGGTATGGCTTTTGGTACAGGTGAGCATGAGTCTACAAAGATGTGTTTAGATCTAATGAGCAACGTAGATTTTAACGATAAAGACGTTATCGACGTTGGTACGGGAAGTGGAATACTTGGCGTAGGCGCAATGCTTTCTAATGCAAAAAGTTGTTATATGTGCGATATAGATAGTGTTGCAGTAAAAGCGGCTCAAGAGAATGCACTTCTAAATAACGTTGAAGATAAGGTGGTTATTGAATTAGCTGATTTGTTAACAAAAGACGATAAAAAAGCTGATATTGTGTTAGCTAATCTTACCGCAGGTATATTACAAAGACTTAGTCTAGATTTGCCTAATTATATTAATAAAGGCGGTATTCTAATTTGTTCGGGAATTATACACGAGCGTAAGCAAGAAGTTATCGATGCTTTCTTAAAACAAGGTTTTACTTTGGTAGAATCGAAAGTTTTGGGCGAGTGGAATGGATTGAAATTCGTATTCTAGTATGGACTTAAAAAGATTTTTTTGCGACACCAAAATTGACGGTAACGTTGCTTATTTAACGGGTGACGAGTTTTATCATGCAGTCAAAGTAACTAGACACAAAGTGGGATACAGGCTTATTTTGTGTGATAACGGGGATAAAGACTACTACGCAACAGTGAAGGAGATAAATAAAGATCATTTGGTTGCTACTATTGATCAAGTTGTTGACAACGAAGTAGAATCTAATTTTTTTGCTCGTTTGTTTATTGGTAACTGTAAAGAGCTTGATACGGTTGTGCAAAAAGCAGTTGAACTAGGAATAAAAGAAATAATTCCGTTTACGTCAGCTCATTGTAACGTCAGCAATTTGAACTTAGAACGCATGCAAAAAATAGTGCTAGAAAGTAGCAAACAGTGTGGCCGCAGTAGTTTAGCTATAGTAAAAGAACTGATGACTTTTGGCGAAGCATTAGATTACGCAAAAGACGATACTATAATTACTTTCTACGAATACGAAAGAATCAACAAGCTAAAAGACTTACACATTGACAAGAACAAGCCTATATCATTGTTTATTGGTTGTGAAGGTGGCTTTTCTTTAGAGGAAGTTGATAGATTTAATAAGATAGGTGCCAATATTTGCACTTTAGGCAAGAGAATTTTGCGAGTAAGTACGGCGGTTGTAAGTGCTTGTACGCTAATGAATGATAAGTTAGATGATTAATAGTAAAAACGTAGTGGTTTTTAATCTTGGATGCAAGGTTAATCAATATGAGTGTGACGTTATTTGTGATAATCTCAAAAACAAAGGTTATCAAATTTCGCAAGAATTAGAACCTGCGGATATATACGTTATCAACACTTGTGCAGTAACCGCAGAAGCAGAAAAGAAGTCGAGGCAAGCGATAGCTAGATGCCGTGCGCTCAATGCTAGTGCAAAAATTTTAGTCGTGGGGTGTGCGTCGCAAAAGAATCCACAATCATTTATAAAAGACAACGTTACTTATATCTCAGGTGTAGCGGGTAAATTTAGCATAGATTCTCATTTGAATAGTGAAATTCAGGATATTGATATAAAAGAATTACCTACGGTATATGAAGACGGGGAATTAGATAGCGCGTATAGGACGAGATCTTACATAAAAATTCAAGATGGTTGCAACAATTTTTGTTCTTATTGTATAATTCCGTATTTACGCGGTAGAAGTAGATCTAGAAGAAAGGAAGAGATAGTAAAGGAAATAGCCAAACTTTCGGGATTCGTTCAAGAAATAGTATTGACGGGAATAGATTTAATGGCCTATGGCTTGGATATTGGGTATGATTTGAGGACTCTCATTGAAGAATTAGAAGTATTTAATTTGAGAATAAGGCTTGGTTCACTTTATGCAGAGAGGATTACTTCTGATTTACTTGAATCATTAAAAAAACTAAAAAAGTTTTGCCCACACTTCCATCTTTCTATGCAAAGTGGCGATGATGGCGTATTAAAGTCAATGAATAGACATTACACTGCTAGCGTGTATAAGGAAAAGATTGACCTAATTAAAGAATTTTTCCCTGATGCTACGATAACAACGGATATCATCGTAGGATTTCCTACCGAAACGGAAGAAGCATTTATCAACACTTGTAATTTTGTACAAGAAGTCAAATTTTCGGATATACATATATTTCCATACTCAGCAAGAGAGGGTACAAGAGCGGCAAAATTACCGCAAATAGATAAAGAAATAGTAAAGACACGAAAAAAGATTTTATCCAATATAAAGAAAGATCTAGTAAAAAAACATTTAGCTGATAACCTAGGCAAAGCACACGAAGTGCTTCTTGAGGAAAAGGTAGGAGAATACTACGTAGGACACACGCGTAATTATATAAAAGTTTATTTGAAAGAAAACGGGGAGATAGTAACTACCATCCCTAATAAAATATTCAACGACGGATTAATGGAGGAATAATATGGAAAATTGTTTATTTTGTAAAATCTCTAACGGAAATGGAAGCAAAGTTTTTGAAAACGAAGAATTCGCTATCATTAAGGATATAAACCCTGCAGTAAAATTACATTATCTACTTATGCCTAAAAAACACTATGATGATATCGTTGACTTTGTTCAAAACGATCCTGAAGGCGTAAGTAGGGCATTCAAACTAATTGCGGAATTAAAAGATGAGTTAGGTTTAACCAATGGATTTAGAGTTGTCACCAACAAGGGGACAGACGGTGGGCAAACAGTAGGACATATCCATATTCATATTTTAGGTGGAGAAAGCGTTTCTAAAAAAATGGGTTGGTAAGATAAAAAACTATAGCAAAAACGACGGGGTCACCGTCGTTTTTTTACATCTTAGTACTTTCTCTTTCTAGCGTTTTCTGCTTTTTTCTTTCTTCTTACGCTGGGTTTTTCGTATACTTCGTGACGCTTAAGGTCGCCGATTATACCGTCATTAGAGCACTTTCTTTTCCATCTACGGAAAGCACTATCTACTGATTCGTTTTCTTTTACGTATACAGTTGCCATTCAATTTCACCCCCTAGTAAGAGATTTCTTGTAATATAATAATTCTTTTTATTTATTTTGTCAAATTTTTTGAGCCTAATTATGAAAATTTTGTCGAAATTTGTCTTGTTTTGACAACGTTAACAAATATTCATTTTTATATATTATAATGTATGCAAACGAGGAGGTAGTTATGTCATCAGAAAAAATCAATATTAAGAATTATGTTAAGGCAGTTAAGCATAGGTTGAACAATAATTATTATCGTTATCTTGATGATGACGTGTACTATCTCTGCGGAGAAAAATTATCGCCTCACCGCATAATGGAAATCAATGCAACAATAGGAGAAATAGTGGCAAGTGACGACTTCATACCAGACCCATTGGGAAGAATAGTGGAGAAAGACAAATACGCTAATCTTAACGAAAATCAAAAGATGCGTTATATCTTCGAATTGAGCAAAATTTACTTATCTATAAGAGAAAAACACAAAAAATAAGCATTTTTTTTGTAGGATACCACGCGAATCATATCGAATATTATATTCGTGAGGCAATTTGGAAAGGTATTCTGATAGTGTTATTCAAAAGATAAAAGACAAGCTCGACATTACCGACGTCATCGGTAACTATTGCACGTTGCAAAGAAAAGGCAGAGATTATTGGGCGCGTTGCCCTTTCCATTTGGAAAAAACTCCCTCATTTCAAATAAGAGTAGATCATCAATATTACAAGTGTCATGGTTGTCAAAAAACAGGCGACATCTTTTCTTTCGTTATGGAGATGGAAAAGATATCTTTTGGCGAAGCGCTAGAACGTTTAGCAAACAAAGCTGGAGTTGAACTTCCCAAAACGGCAGTTGACCCAGAATACGAAAAAAGAAAAAAAACCTTGGCAAAAATCTACGAAATAAACAAAGAAGCGGCTAAGTTCTATTATAACAACTTGCGCCTAAGCCAAGGTGAAGTTGCTTTAGAGTATCTAGCTAAGAGACAGTTAACCAAAGAGACTATCGTTAAGTTTGGGTTGGGTTATTCTGTAGATCATGCATCGTTGCCTAAATATTTGTCAAAATTAGGTTATTCTATTGCTTCAATGAAAGAAGCTGGTGTAATAGGAATAACGGAAAACGGTCAGCCTTATGACTTTTTTGCGAAACGACTAGTTATTCCAATAATTGCAGCTAACGGTAAAATACTTGGTTTTACAGGACGAATTTTAGAAAAAAACTCAGAAATAGCAAAGTATAAGAATACTGGAACTACGCTTGCTTTTAATAAGCGTAAGAATTTGTTTGGTGTGAATATGTACAAACAGCACGTTGCGCCATCCAATCGGGCAATGATACTTGTTGAAGGACACATGGACGTAATTAGTTTATTCCAAGCTGGAATAAAGAACGTCGTTGCGTCTATGGGTACTGCTTTAACGCCTGAACAATGCAAAGAAATAAAAAGGTATGCAGACGTCGTTTACGTATCTTATGATGGTGATAGTGCTGGACAAGCAGCAACGTTAAAAGGTCTAACATTATTGAAGAAAGAAGGGTTAGAAGTCAAAGTAATACAATTACCAGACAAAATGGATCCGGACGATTATGTGAAAAAATATGGTCAAGATGGTTATCAAAAACTTATAGATGAGTCGTTACCTCTTGTTGATTACAAATTAAAGAAAGTAGAAGAAAAACATAAATTTAGATCCTATGATGAGAGAGTGAAATACGTAATAGATGCAGTAAACGTACTTAATGAACTCGATGAATTAGAAAAGGCTGTCTATATTCAGAAAGTAAGTGAAATAAGCCAATTAAGTAAGGAAAGGATAACTGAAGCAACGAAGAATATAAAAACTCTCGCCGCAAAAGAATATAATCGCGAAAAAGATACGGATAAAGTAGCCAATAGTGCGGAATTAGTCGCTGAAAGATTCATATTATCTTCTATGATTTTTGCAAAAGACTATGCGACTTTTGCTGAAGTAATAAAAGACTATTTTAGCATTGATGGACACAAAAAGGTTTATGAGTATATTGTAGATTGTATCAACGAATCACACATGCCGATTGCATCACACTTATTCGATATAATAGATAGCGGAGAGGCTGCTATGATTATTGAGTCAGTTGATACTGTAAAAGTAGAGAGTCAATCAAGCTTTTTTACTCAATCAGTAAAAAAATTACGTGTTTCTTATGCGGATAAGGAATTGAAGCGTACAATTGCCGAATTAAATGGTGAAACGGATCCCCAAAGGAAAGAAGAATTAAAAGAAAGAATAAAATTATATACACAACTACGTAGATGATGACAGAGGAGAAAGTAAATGCCCGAGAAAGAAGAACGTAAGAAAGTAGAACTGGACAAAATAATTGAAGCATTTAAAGATAAGAAAGCTATATCTGACGATGAGCTTCTTAATCGTATGGATAGGTTGCAACTTAATGCGCAAGAACTTGACGAAGTTTATGACGTACTAGCTAAGCACGGCATAAGAGTAATTAACGTTGCGCAAGAAGAAAAGATAAACGACCAAATGCTTCAAAAAATAATGAGTGAAGTAAACGTAGACGACTCAGTTAAGATGTATCTAAAAGACATCGGTCGTGTGCCGCTACTTTCTGCACAAGAAGAATTAGAACTTGCAGAAAGAATGAGTGAAGGTGACGTTGAAGCGAAAAAACAACTTATTAACGCAAACTTGCGTCTAGTTGTTAGTATCGCCAAGCGTTACGTTGGTCGTGGTATGCAATTCCTTGATCTAATTCAAGAAGGTAATTTAGGCTTAATGAAGGCAGTGGATAAGTTCGATTACAAAAAAGGATTTAAGTTCTCTACTTATGCAACTTGGTGGATTAGACAAGCAATTACGCGTTCACTTGCAGACCAAGCAAGAACTATTCGTATACCCGTTCATATGGTAGAAACCATCAATAGACTCACTAAAATAAGTAGAACGTTGCTACAAAAACTTGGAAGAGAACCCACGCAATCTGAGATAGCGGAAGCAATGGGTATACCCGAATCAAAAGTAGTTGAAATTCAAAAAATAGCCTTAGATCCAGTTTCGTTAGAAACACCTATTGGTGAAGAAGACGATAGTCACTTAGGTGATTTCATTGAAGATAAAAGCAACGCGACACAAATAGAAATTGCCGAAACGAAAGAGCGTAAAGAATTAATAGAAGAAATTCTTACCGGATTAGCACCTAGAGAAGCAGCTGTACTTATTCTTAGATATGGTTTACGCGACAATAGACCGCGTACTCTAGAAGAAGTTGGTAAAGAATTTAACGTAACGCGTGAAAGAATAAGACAAATTGAAGCAAAAGCTTTAAGAAAACTTCGTCACCCGAACAAAATGAAAAAATTCCAAGATTTTTTGGATAAATAATGAGAATTCTTAGCGGAAGATTAAAAGAAATATACGACGTTATTCCTTATGGACTTGACGTCGTCGCAGATATTGGCGCAGACCACGGCAAATTAATAGCTGCAATACTATTAAAAAATAAAGCACAACGTGGATTTGCATTAGATATTAGCGAAAAAAGTTTGGATAAAGCCAAAATCCTTGCAGAAGAACGAAATTTATTAGATAGGTTATCGTTCTTCGTGGGTGATGGTTTTTTGCCTATTTCTAAGCAGAAAGTAGATTATGCTATTATTGCTGGAATGGGTGGACACGAAACCGTTAGCATTTTAAAACAAAAAAATTGCGTTGATACGTACGTGTTATCACCACATCAAGATAGCCATGTCGTTCGTAAATTTTTAAGGGATAACAGCTATTCTATAATTAGTGATTTTATAATTTTTGATAAAAAATATTATCCGATTATTATCACAAAAAAAGGTATTAATACATACACGGATGATGAATTATATTTAGGAAAAAATTCACCAAGTAGGCAAGAATTTTTCGATAAAAATATATGTAGGTTAGAATACCTATCTAATTTATTAAAAACGGCAGATAAGAATCTAAAATCAAAGCCGCTTTCAGATGAAATAATTAAAGAGTATGAGGTTTTAATAAAATGGCACAACTCAGCGAAATAATAAATTACATAGAAGAATTTGCACCGCTTTATTTACAAGGAAGTTATGATAATTGTGGACTTAAGTTGGGCAATAGACAACAAGAAATTATTGGAATTTTGGTAACACTAGATACAAATTATGCGGTAGTTGAAGAGGCTATAAAGAACAATTGCAATTTGATTATCGAACACCATCCGACGATTTTTGGCGGAATAAAAAATCTAAATTACGAATTACCGCTTACAAAAGCGATGATGCTTGCTATTAAGAATGATATCGCTATATATTCAGCGCATACGAATTTTGATTTTTGTCAAGGTGGACTTAACGATTACGTTGCAAGTATAATGGGAATTGAAGATGCAATACCTGTAAACAATGAGTCTTCACCTAGGATTGGCAATCTAAAGGAAGAAACAACGTTGTCACAATATGCCGAATTTTTGAAAGAATTATTCAACGATAATAACGTATGCACTATTGGCGATCTCAATAAAAGAATAAAAAGAGTTGCAGTAGTTAATGGCGGCGGTGGTGGCCACGATGGGGATATGCTTGCTACGATGCGCGCAGGAGCAGACGTTTTTGTTACCGGCGACGTAAAATACAACGTTGCGCGTTTGGCAAAAGACGCTGGGTATGCTATAATACAAGTTGGTCATTATAATAGCGAAATGAAACCGTTTTTGACTTTGATGTCAAAATTTTTAAGAGAAAAATATAACGCAGTGAATATTATTGAGAGTACGAGTTTAGTAAATCCGTACAATTAAAAGGAGATATATTATGTCAGTAGCAAAGATTTTGGAATATCAAAAAATTGATATGAAACTCTACAAGTTAGAGAGAGATTATTATAAGCTAGACGTTGTGAGAGCAGTCGCGCAATATAAGCAAGATGCACAAAGTAAGAGCTTAATGCTTAATAATTTTATGGCTGAATTAAAGAATTGCTATCAACAAATAGCTGTTATTAACGATAAATACGAAGAGTATGAAGCATTGCGAAAAGAGCTTCTTGACGTGGATATAACAGTTTTTGAAGATGTAAAAGATTTTGATAAGTACGAAAAAAATCTTGCAAAAATTGAAGATAATTTGTCAGAAATTGCCAAAGAAACGGCAAAACTAACCAAAAGAATTGGAGAAATCGGTGTTGAAAATAAGACATTGAACGAATTAATTGACAAATACCAGGTGGCTTATAGTAAGGCTAAGCAGTTAAGCCAAGATAAATTGGAAGAGGTTAAAAGAGCTGGAATGCCTTATGTTGTGGAGAAGAAGAAACGCGAGCCCGATATTGAAGAAAAATATCTCACTAAATACAAAGAACTTCGCGCCAAAAAAATCATGCCTGCATTTGTTCCGTATCAAGAGGGCAATTGCCTTGGATGTGGCGTGGAAATAAGGATAGAAGTTGATAAATTCATGAACAACAAATACGATTGTGTGGAATGTCCCCACTGCGGACGTATGGTATACAAACCCGAATAATACAAAGATACGAGCATAAATTTTTGTAAAGAGGAGTTATATGCGCTTTACAAAAATGAATGGTCTCGGTAATGATTACGTCTACTTTGACGTAAGAGAAATCAATAATTTGCACCTTACAACTGAAGAAATAAAGAAAATTTGCAATAGGCACTTTGGAATAGGTGCTGACGGTGTTGTGATTATACAAAATAGCAACCAAGCTGACTGTTTTATGCGAATTTATAATAGTGATGGCACGGAAGCAGAAATTTGCGGTAATGCACTGCGGTGTGTTGCGCGAATTCTATATGATGCTGGGTGTGATTCTATTATTAGAATAGAAACGCTAGCAGGTGTCAAAAATACCGAAATTAATCGAGATACAACTGTTAGTGTAAACATGGGTAAACCGGTATTTTGCGGTAAAATATATAAATCGGTAGATTTTCCACTAGACGGTTATAGTGTAAGCGTTGGTAATCCACATTTTGTGATATTTAGTGACAATATAAGCGAAGATTTTGATAAGTATGCGCAAAGCATCTCGGAGAATAGAGACTTTTTTTTAGAAAGAACTAACGTTGAATTCGTAAAGCTTGTAGATTCTAGTATATTAGAAGTACGGGTTTTTGAGCGAGGAAGTGGTGAGACTTTGGCGTGTGGAACGGGCGCAACTGCATCATTCTATGTTGCTAATATGCTTAAATTCGTTGGAGATAATGCAACTGTTAGGTTAAAAGGCGGGTGTCTTGCGTTTAATATTAATCAACAACAAGAAATAGTAATGCGTGGGGATGCAAGTTATAATTTTTTAGGAGAAATAAACTTAAATGGTACGTATAAATAAAAATTATCAAAACATAAAAGAAACATACTTATTTTCAGAAACAGCAAAGAAAATAAGTGCTTTTTCCCAAGCTAATCCTGATGTGCGTGTTATCAAAATGAGTATAGGTGACGTCACACATCCTCTTGCAACGCAGGTTGTTGACGCACTAGTGGCTGCGTCAAAAGAAATGGGAACGAAAGAAGGTTTTCATGGATATGGCCCCGAACAAGGTTATGCTTTTTTGAAGACAAAGGTTAAGGATTATTACTTAAACGAAATGTCCGTTGATTTAGCAGCAGATGAAATTTTTATATCCGATGGAGCGAAAAGTGATATTGCTAACATAACGGATTTGTTTGCTAACGATAACGTTATAGTGGTGCCCGATCCCGTATATCCTGTTTACGTAGATAGTAACGTAATGTTGGGTAGAAAAATAGTATACATAGAAGGAAATGAAGAGAATTCATTCTTGCCTATGCCTAAAGAAGGTATGGAAGGGGATATATTCTATCTATGTTCACCTAACAACCCTACGGGAGCGGTATATAATTATGAACAACTAAAAGTTTGGGTTGATTTTGCAGTAAGTAGGGGTGGAATAATATTATTTGACGCAGCATACGAAAGTTTTGTAGTAGATAACGTACCGCGCTCTATTTATGAAATTGAAGGTGCTAAAAAATGTGCTATAGAATTTTGTTCTCTTTCAAAAACTGCAGGCTTTACGGGAACAAGATGTGGATATACGATTGTACCGCACGATTTAGTTTTTGATGGAATGAGTCTCAATAAGATGTGGTTGCGTCGCCAAACGACGAAATTTAACGGTGTTAGCTACGTTGTACAACGCGGTGCGGAAGCGGTGTTTACCGAAGAAGGACAAAAGAGTGTACGCGCAACGATAGAGTATTATCAAAGAAATGCAACCGTAATTGCGGACACAATGAAAGAACTCGGCATTAACTTCACCGGTGGTGTTAATTCGCCTTATATTTGGTTCAAAGTACCCGATCAATTCACGTCTTGGGAATTTTTTGATTATCTTTTGAACAACACTGGCGTTGCGGGAACACCTGGTAGTGGCTTTGGTCAATGTGGTGAAGGATACTTTAGGCTTACTGCATTTAATACCTATGAGAACACAGTTGAAGCAATGCAAAGACTTAAAGATTTGTATCGTAAATAGGTATCTAGCAATATAGTAGCGCACGCTAACGAGCGTGCGCTTTTTTTATAAATTTTTGCTTTAATTTGTGAAAGTTTATTTTAGTGTATCCATCTAAAAACGGGCATACAACTACACAACACAATAAATTAAAAATTGTGTGGAATAATGCTATTTTTGTATCCATAGATACAGATAACTTAAAAAACCAATAAAGCATGTTGCTATAGTATAACGCAAAACATACTAGAGTTCCGATTACGTTAAGTACTAAATTAAATACTGCCACTTTTAGCCCTTTCTTAGTTTTTCCTAAAGCGATTATGAATACGGTAGAACACGTACCAACGTTTGCTGCCATAATCATAAAAATTGCATTATCTAAAGTCAATACCCCTAGTTGGGCGAACGATATTATTATGATAGACACCAATGATGAGCTTTGACAAATAGCAGTTACTATAAGACACACTAGAAAGGGTATTAGGGGATTAGTGTGTGTTAGTATATCTAAATTCATTATTTTTACGATGTCGGGAATACTAGCTCCGATGAACTCAAAACTAATGAATATAAGAGAAAATCCTATTAAGAATTTTGCTATTTTTGCAACGTTGTATTTCTTAAATAACATCATAGATATTGTCGCAAAAAATATAATGCTAGAAAAAACTGTAGCCATAGCTACATTTTGAAACACTGCAAAATAGGCGGTTACAGTTGTGCCGACGTTGCTACCTGCGACAAGTAAATAACTTGTTTTTTCTTCAAGAACGTCTTTATCTCGCAAGCCTGCAACTATTCCGTTGACCGCGGAAGAGCTTTGTGTTATTGCTGCAGTTAAAGTACCAAAGAGCAATGTAAATAGAGGATTTTTTGTATGCTTTTTTACAAATAACGTCAATTTCTCGTTTTTTTCAACATTATTGTCAATAAAAAATATCGCGAACAAAAATAGTCCAACACCTGTTATGAATTTTAAAATCGTTTCTAACATAGTTACTTTTGTTACTGAAGTCTATGCGTTTTATGTTAAAAATATTCTTTTTCGAAAGCCCTTGAAAAATAAATAAATATATGATATAATTATCATATACTTATTTACCAATAGGCAAAGGAGATAATTTAATGAAACATTTATGGCGTGATAAGCGTGTTTATAATATAAATTCTATACCGAGATATGCGAGCGGTTTTCCCATTGGTGTGAATGGCGAACACAGAGCTATTTTACTGAGTGGAGAGTGGAAGTTTTTGTTCTGTGAAAACGCTAATTTAGTACCCGAAGATTTTTATGGTGTCGGTTATGATGATAGCGGATTTGGTACGATAAAAGTTCCTTCCGAATGGCAATTTCAGGGATATGATATTCCGATATATACCAATATTGTGTATCCTTATGCGTTAGAAACAGCTAATTTGCTTGCTATTCCTAAAGTCTACCCCAGCAAGAATTCTGTTGGACTTTATATCAAAGAATTTGAGTTAAACGAGCTTAAAGATAGATATTTTATTCATTTCGGCGGTATCAATTCGTCTGGTGAAATTTATCTCAATGGTAAATTCGTTGGATACAGCGAAGATACGTTTGATTTTCAAGAATACGACGTTACTGATTACGTGGTAAAAGGTAAGAACAAACTTGCGGTTATGGTTGCAAGATACTGTACCGGTAGTTATCTTGAAGATCAAGACATGTGGAGATTGAGCGGTATCTTTAGAGACGTTTATCTTATCAACAAACCTGAAATTGAAATAAAAGACGTATTCATTACTTCAACACTACGTGACAATTATTCCAAAGCTAATATGCACGTGGCGTTAGACATAAACAAAATAGTCGATAACGTTAAGTTACAGTTCGTTGTGAAGAATGCAAACGATGAAGTTGTGGTTAATAATTCTTACAATTTATCAAAAGAACAAGCGAAGTTTGACGTTGATTTTGAATCCATTACTACTTGGTCGCACGAAAATCCTTATTTGTACAAAGTAGAACTTACTTTAGTTGTTGGCGAAGAATTTTTGGACAAGAGAGCACTTAATTTTGGTTTCCGCGAAGTAAAAATCCTTCCCATGAATGATAAAAATGAAGGTCCGTTCATACTACTAAATGGTCAAAAACTTAAATTCCGCGGTGTAAATAGACACGAATTCCATCCTGATTACGGCCACGCAGTACCTAAGGACTTAATCTACAAAGATTTGGTTATTTGTAAAGAGAACAACATATCGGCAATAAGGACGTCTCACTATCCTAATAGCATGGCGTTTTATGATTACTGCGACAAGATGGGTATCTTGGTTATGTGTGAAAACAATCTAGAGACACACGGCTTAAGTATGTTTATTCCCGGCAACAGTAAGTATTGGACCGAGCAATGTGTTTATCGTATCAACAACATGGTTAACACTTACAAAAATCACGCTTGCATTATAAGTTGGTCGTTAGGTAACGAGTCAGGATACGGAAGTTCTTTCCATGCGATGAGAAAAGCAGTTCTTGCAATAGACACGACGCGCTTTATTCACTATGAAGAAGATACGAGTGGTAAAGTAAGTGACGTATTCAGTGAAATGTATGCACCTTTAGAAAAGATGGATGCTCTAGGCACTAACAAACCCGTTGTACATTGTAACTTCACAGTGTTTAGACCGCTAGGCGTAAGGTATTCTTCAAAGAAATACAAGAATTTACCCTATATGCAATGCGAATATGCGCACTGTATGGGTAATAGTTTGGGTAATTTTGCTGATTACTGGAAAAAGTATAAGCAATACGATCGTCTTGCGGGCGGATTTATATGGGACTTTGCAGATCAAGCTATTCGCGTCAATAATAACGGAGTAGACGAATATCGCTATGGCGGTGACTTTGGCGATAAACCTAATGCCGGTGTATTTGCATTCAACGGAATAGTAAAAGCGGATAGGTCGCCCAATCCAGCGCTTTATGAAGTTAGGAAAGAGTATCAAATGGTAGATTTTGAGCTAAACGGCGACGTATTGACAGTTAAGAACGGATATATGTTTACAGACATAGAGAACTATGAGTTGAAGTTAACGTATTATCTTGATGGTATAGTTCACGACGTATTACGCGCAAAGATGCCGTCGGTACTTCCTAATGAAAATTTCAACGTATCCATCGATATTCCACATGAACCCGATGGTGAATTAACTTTACTTGTTGAACTATCCGAACCTAAAGACGAAAGGGTAGTAGCATATCAACAATTTATTGTTAGTCCGATGGATTTTGAGTTAAGCAACTTAACACCTGGCGCAAAAGTTCACAACGACGATAAATGGGAAGTTGTTATCAGTACAAAAAATAGTCAAATTGTAGTGGACAAAGTTACAGGTGGCATTACAAGTATTTGTAAAAACGGTGCGGAAAAACTCCGTCAACCGATACTACCTAACTTTGTTAGAGCAAGCATCGATAACGATAGATACGAAAACGTCAATATGGATATAGTAAAGGCTATAATGGGTGTTTACAAATTCCATAAGGCATCGAAAAAACTAGCACCGAAATCCGTTTGGTTTGAAGAAACTGATGGACTAGTTACCATCAATATGAATTGGAAATTTAGATATGGCAAACTAACCACCCAATACGTGTTCGGTGACGACGTTATTGATTTTAATCTAAGGATTAAACCCACTTGTGACTTAATTAGGTATGGTTTTAAGTTTAGCCCGAGAAAGGAAGTAAAAGATATGTGTTTCTATGCAAAAGGTCCGTTTGAGAATTATTGCGATAGGCAAAGTGCGGCTATTTTGCGTGAATACAAAGGCGTAGCTGAAGACTTTAATCATGAATATCTATCTCCGCAAGAAAACGGAAATCACGTAGGTGCAAGAGTGCTTGACTTAGGCACAATTGATAATGGTTTTGTGATTTTGGCAAAGAATAAATCGTTTGAGTTTGGTGTATTGCCCTATTCAATGGAAAAATTAGAAGAAGCAACACACGCTCACGAATTAGAAAAAGACGATTATCTTAGCGTAACTATTGACGGAAAGCAAAGAGGCGTTGGAGGCGATATACCTGCGATGGCTACCCTTAAGCCTCAATATAAGATACGCGCTAGACAATTGCATGAACTGAACTTTAGGATGATTATCAAATAATGAAAAAAGGACTTGTTCTTGAAGGTGGTGGCGCAAAAGGTGCCTTCCAGTGCGGTGCAATAAAAGCACTATATGATAACGGTTACACTTTTGATGGTGTAGCCGGTACTTCTATAGGTGCAATTAACGCCGCTATCCTTGCACAAGACGGCAATTATCAAACGTTATACGATATGTGGATGAACGTATCCGCAAGCGATATAAGCGATTTTGACAATTTAGAAGTAACGAAACTGCTTTCTAAGGAATTTTCAAAGAAGAGTACTATTTACTGGGCGAAAAAACTAGTAGAAGTCGTTAGACATGGCGGAATTTGCAGTCAAAAAACTAATGACTTTTTAAAAAAATACATCGATGAAGAAAAAGTTAGAAATTCCTCAATGGATTTAGCCGTAGTAACTTATTGCATTTCGGATAGACAACCTTTAGAGATATTTAAAAAAGATATTCCCGAAGGATATTTGGTTGATTATATTTTTGCAAGTGCACATTTTCCTGCGTTTAAGATAAAAAGATACTTCGACGGCAAAATTTATATAGACGGTGGGGTATATAACAATATGCCTGCCAACGTATTAATTGCAAATGGATATGACGACATAATTGCAATTAGAACAATGAGTAAAATGCCGCACGTAAAAGTTGATAGTAGCGAAATAAACATTAAATACATTTGTCCGTCGGAAAACTTAGGGAGAATGGCTAACATACATAGGAATTCTATCAATAATAACATAAAATTAGGGTACTATGATGCGTTAAAGCTTATAAATAACCTGAAAGGGTACAAGTATTACGTAGACGGCGACTTGTCGGTGATTAATGAAATTGCGAAAAAGTTTGTTACAAGTAATGCCAACAAGCTTGCAAAAATTCTGAATATTCATGGCGATAACCTAGAAACGAAATTTATTGAAGAAGTAAGCTACGTATATGACTTACCAAAATCAACACTAGTTGATATTTTGCTTTATTTATTAGAAATTTGCGCAAAACAATACAAAGTAGAAAAGTACAGAATCTATACAGAAAGCGAATTTCTTAATGCGATTTTTGACAAAATAAATAAAAGCAAAAAAACTCTTAGTGAAAAAATACAAATAAAAAGACATAAAAAAGAGTACGTTGATATTTTAGAATTAATCTTAGGCGCACTCAAGGAGAAAAATTATGAGTAAGAAAGAGAAGGTTTTTGGAGTTATCAAAAAACTAGCTAACAGATGGTTTATTGATGCATTTAGCGGAATGGCTATGGGGTTGTTTTGTACTTTAATTGCAGGCACCATTTTAGGAACTATTGGTGGTTGGATAAATCAAATTAACGGTGGTAATCTTGCAGGATACTGGATACTTAACATCTCAAAGCTTGCTAAAATGCTAATGGGGGCAGGAATTGGCGTAGGGATGGCGTTGAAATTAAAAGTCAAGTCACCGCTAGTTACGTTTTCTTCAGCAGTTGCAGGTCTAGTTGGTGCATTTGCTATTTCTAACGTAGGAGAATTTTCAATATACTCTAATACATTTGGTGTTGCATTCGGTGCTTGCGGTAATCCTATAGGCGCATACGTCGTGGCACTTATGGCAATAGAAATTGCATCGCTATATGCAGGTAAAACAAAACTTGATATTATACTTGTTCCGCTTGGAGTAATGCTAATTACGATGGTTGCTATTTTTGTGGCTTGGCCTTTTGTAAAACTTGTATATTATATCGGAGTTTTGATTGAAAAAATCATTCTTTTGAGCGAAGTAGCTAAATATTTGATGGCTATACTTGTTTCCGTTGCTATGGGAATCCTACTTACTATGCCTACGTCAAGTGCTGCAATATGGGTAGCTATAGTTGGTGCACTCACTAACCCCGATGGAACGGTACCTTATGCTTTACTTGTTGCCGGTGGCGCAGCAGTTGCGGGATGTTCTGCGCACATGGTAGGATTCGCAGTGGCAAGTTTTAGAGAAAATAAATGGAGCGGATTGATTTCACAAGGTTTGGGAACAAGCATGTTGCAAATTCCTAATATCATGAAAAAACCGCAAATAATGATACCCGCAATTGTGAGCAGTGCTATAGTTGGCCCCATAGCGGTTGCCTTTGAATTGCTTTGTGATGCAACCGGTGGTGGTATGGGTACGAGTGGCTTAGTTGGCGTAATTCAAACTATTTCAGTAAGCCTTGACAACGGTGTAGAAGCTTGGAAAGTAGGGCTGGGGGTAGCTTTATGTTTATTCATTATTCCCGCAGGTGTAAGTTTACTTGTTAGTGAATTAATGAGAAAGAAAAATTGGATAAAATACGGAGATATGCAACTTGATCAATAACAAAATCATACTTTTAGATTCTAATAGTCTTATAAATCGTGCTTTTCACGCGTTACCACCTTTCCAAACAACGGACGGGACGTATACCAATGCTATTTATGGATACGTCGTTATGTTACAAAAATTAATAAGCGAAGAAAAGCCTACGCATATATGTGCGGTATTTGACTGTCGAGCAAAGACGTTCAGACACGCACAATATTCTGAATACAAAGCAACAAGAAAAGGAATGCCCGAAGAACTTGCTATGCAAGTACCTATTTTGCAAGAATTATTGCAAAAAATGGGTATATGTATACTATTTAAAGAAGGGTACGAAGCGGATGATATTATTGGCACAGTTGCAAAAAAATTCGAAATTCCTACGATAATAGTAACGGGAGATAGAGATTGTCTGCAACTTGTCGACGATACGACGACCGTATACAACACCAAGAAAGGCATATCGGAAGTTAAGAAATATACGCCTAGTTTGTTGTTAGAAGAAGGATTTACGCCTAGTCAAATTATAGAATATAAGGGCTTAGCGGGTGATTCTAGCGACAATATTCCAGGATGCGAAGGAGTCGGTGAAAAAACGGCAAAAGATCTATTGTCAAAATATAGCGATATAGACGGTGTATACGGGAATATAGAACAAATCAAGGGTAAGTTAAAAGAAAGACTTATTACCAACAAAGACACGGTATATTTGAGCAAGCAACTAGCAACTATCAACGTAAACGTTCCTATAGAAGTTGCTCTAGACGATATGGAATACAAATACGTTCTTGGAAGTGAAGCGAAAGGAATGATGACTCGCTTACAATTTAAGAACGTTATAGAAAAGTTTAGTTTTTCAGAAAGCGAAGATGCCGATAATGAAGAAACCGTTGAAAATTACCTAAAATCACCCACGGTTATTGAAAAAAGTGTAAGTACTATTGAAGAATTACAATCCACCGTTAATTCAATCCCCATCGGCAGTAACGTGTATATTGAATGGGAAGATAATTTAGTAAAAATCACCGCGAACGGATACGAATATTCTGCAGAATTAATTAATGGATTATTTGGTGATGGTATTTCGTTGTACGATGCTATTAACGTTATTTCTGTGCTATATTCAGCAGACTACGTGAACGTTGTGTTTGATGCGAAGAAGACGATGCACTTTTTAGATGGCTTCGGACAAAAACTTAACGAACCGTATGAAGATATTTTTTTGATGGGATATCTAATTAACAACACGAAAGTAATTAAGTCGCATCAACAATTATTGGAAGACTATTACTATACCACTGAAAAAATGGGTGCGTCAAGTTTGGCTCTTTATGAAGAACTTGCAGAGAAAATCGTAGATAAAAAGCTAACTAATCTATACTATAGCGTGGAGTTACCACTTGAAGAATGTTTGTTCGAAATGGAAAAATGCGGTTTTAGAGTAGATTTAGCTGTTCTTAATGAGTTAAACGAGAAATTTACCCAAGAAATAAATCAACTACTCGAAGAAATATATAGAATAGCGGGGGAAATCTTTAACGTTAATTCTACCAAACAATTAGGTCATATTTTGTTTGAAAAGTTAGGTCTTAAGCATTCGAAGAAAACTAAAACTGGTTTTTCCGTTAGCGCAGACATACTTGAAGAACTTGAGCATCCTATTGTAAATTGTATTCTACGCTACAGAGAATTAGCAAAATTACGCTCTACCTATCTTGAGGGTATGAAGACGGTTATGAATACTTATACGGGTAAAGTCCATACCTCGTTCAATCAATGTTTGACGGCAACCGGTAGACTTTCTTCGACAGAACCCAATTTGCAAAACATACCTATAAGAAGGGAAAATGGTAGAGAAATAAGGAAAATGTTCGTTCCAGCGAAAGGAAACGTGCTTGTTTCTGCCGATTATTCTCAAATAGAATTAAGATTACTTGCACATTTTTCTAAAGAAGAACACTTGCTTGACACATATAAAGACGATGGTGACATTCATGCATTGACTGCAAGTAAAATATTCAACGTACCTATAGAAAACGTTACTAGCGCAATGCGTAGTTCGGCAAAAGCGGTTAATTTTGGAATAATCTATGGTATAAGCAGTTTTGGTTTGGGAAAAAATGCAGGAGTATCCAACTATCAAGCGAAAGTATTCATTGAACAATACTTCAATACTTATCCTAAGGTTAAGGAATACATGAATGCAAACGTAGCCTTAGCAAAAGAAAACGGATATCTAACTACTCTTATGGGTAGAATAAGATATTTTCCTGAATTAAGTAGCACTAAGCATAATATTCGCGCTTTTGGCGAAAGAGCTGCAATGAATATGCCATTACAAGGTAGTGCTAGCGATATTATAAAAATCGCTATGCTTAAAGTTAGGAAAGCGCTTATAGATAACAATTTAAAAGCGAAGTTAATACTTCAAGTGCATGACGAATTAATAATAGAAGCACCCGAAGAAGAAGCGGAAGTTGTAAAAAAACTTTTGAAAGAAAATATGGAAAGTGCAGTTAAATTAGAAGTACCGCTAACGGTTAACGTTGCAGACGGAAAGAATTGGTATGAAGCAAAATAAACTCGTTATTGCAATCACTGGACTTATTGGGTCTGGTAAATCATTTTTAATGCAAATATTAGCGGATAGTGGTGAAATTTGCATTGATTGTGATGCAATAAATAGAGAGTTACTAAGTAGTTCTGAGTACCTAAATGGGCTCAAATCACTCTTTCCAGAAGCATTCTCATTAGATAAATTTGATAAAAGTGTATTAAAAAATTTAATTTTTCATTCTGAAGAAAAGCGCATGCTTCTTAACTCTTACGCGCACAAAAAAATAAAAGAAGAATTAAAAAAGAGAATAGAGTCGCACGTCAATGCAAAGCGCGTATTTGTAGAAATTCCTATTTTGAATCAAACGGATTCAAACTTTGTTGAAATGTTTGACAAAGTAATAGTTGTGAAAGCAGATAAAGAACTACTACTTAATCGCATAACGTCAAGAGATACTATCGATAAGGAAAGCGCTATTCGCATTTTGAACACACAAAGCGATAATTATGATTTTTCCGTACCGACTGTAGTTGTTACTAATAATGGTGACAAGAATGCATTACAAGAACAATTAAAAGAAATACTTAATAATGGATAGAGTAATTCTTCATGCCGACGTCAACAATTTTTATGCGTCGGTAGCTATTAGAAATAATGATTTTTTGAAAGATAAGCCCGTTATTATATGCGGTGATCCAGAGAGAAGACACGGCATAGTTTTGGCAAAGAGTAACGTGGCAAAGAAAGCGGGAATAAAGACGGGTGATACCGTTGCTACGGCAAAAAAATTATGTAAAGACGTCATTTGTGTTCCACCCGATTATAAAGAATATACTAGAATTAGCAACGAAATTTTTAATATATATAGTAGGTTTACACCATTAATAGAAAGCTTTGGTCTGGACGAATGTTGGTTAGATTTAACTGGTTGCATTCCGCCAGATAGTGATGGTTATACTATTGCAGAGAAAATAAAAGAAACAATCAAAGAAGAAATAGGCGTTACCGTATCGATAGGCGTATCCTTTACAAAGGTTTTTGCAAAGCTCGGTAGTGATATGAAAAAACCCGATGCTATTACCGTAATTGATAGATACAACTATAAGCGCCTTGTTTGGAGCCTTCCCGTTGAAGATATGCTTTTCATTGGTAGTAAAGTAAAGAAAAAGCTTGCAGAGTACGAAATAAAAAAGATAGGTGACGTAGTCAATGCTGGTAAATTCTTTATGTCTAGCAAATTCGGCAAAGTTGGTGAAAAAATATACGAATATGCTAGCGGTACCGATAATGAAAAAGTAGGGGAATATATTTTAGAAAACGTACCCGAAAGCATTTCAAACGGAACAACTTCTCAAGAAGATATCGTTACGGAAAAAAGTGCCACAAGCATGGTTTTTTCATTAGCAGAAGTAATTGCATTCCGTTTAAGAAAGCATAAATTAGTTGCTAAAGGCGTTGGTATATCGGTAAGAAACACCGAATTTGAAGGTTTTTCTAAACAGCAAAAGCTCAAAGATGCAACTTCTGATTCGGCAATAATAGGAAAGGCAGCGCTAGAAATGTTACTCCAAAACTGTTGTATAACGGAAGGAAATCCGCTAAGACAGGTAACGGTAGCAACTTATGATTTAGCACCTGAAGAAACTGTGGCACAAAGAACTATATTTGATGGAAGATCGCAAAAAGAGTTAGTTGTCAACAAAAAACTTGACGTTTTGCGACAAAAATACGGATTCAACGTACTAAAAAAAGCAGTTGAACTTGACGACACGTTTATATGCGATTCAAAAGAGGTCGATGAAGACTTTTTGCCATTTAATAAAACGAAACCTAAAGTAGAAGAATAAAAAACGGAGCGTTTGCTCCGTTTTTGTTATCTACTTGTTCCTACGTATACGCTTGCTATTGTGTCTGGTCCACAGTGTGTTCCAATTACGGGGCCAACGGGATAATCCCAAATCGTAGCTTCGGGAAGTTTAGCTTTGATTTTTGCGATTAGTTTGTCTGCGTCTTGTTGACAATCTGCGTTAAGTATAACTATAGGATATTTGTCTAAATCTTTTACGTTAGCAACGGTTTCTTCAACTATAGTATTAATTGCTTTCATTCTGCCGTTAACTTTCGCAGTGTTAGCTAGTTTGCCATCTGCGGTGATTTTTATGATGGGTTTGATTTGTAGCATTGTACCTATCGCTGCGGAAGCTGCGCTTAATCTACCGCCTTTTTTCAAATAGAAAAGATCGTTAGGGCTAAAAATAGCGTTTACTCGAGGGCAAAACTCCGTTAAGAACTCAACGATTGCATCATTATCATAGCCTTCATTATGCATTTTTACTGCGAAATAGCAGGGAATGCCGGTTGCCATGCTGATACCTTTTGTATCGAATCTGCGATATTTTGCGTTAGGGTATTTTTCTTGAAGTTCTTTGATAGCGATATCGTGGTATTTGAAGGTACCGCTTAATTCATCCGAAAAGCTGACGTAAAGTATATCTTCACCTTTTGCAAAATAAGGTTCAAAATATTCCTTATATATCTCTATATTTAAGCCGCTAGTAATCGGCATGTTGTTTTGTCTTACTAAGGTAAAGAATTCTTTTGCATCGTATTCTTCGTCAAGGTTACAAAAACGTTCTTCATTACAAATCGTATAAGGCATTTTTATAACGAATTCGGATGCTATGTTCAACTCTCTGGCTTTGTCAAATGGCAATTCAGAATCGGTGTCTATAAAAATAACTGACATATTTGTTCTCCTTACGTTTAATTTGATGTATTCATTATATTATAAATTTATCCAAAAATCAACATTTATTACTAATTTTTTGTTTAGGTATCCCAAACAATAGTTTTCGTTTGATTTACTTAGAGAATAATGATATCATTTAATTATGAAAACAGTAGTAATTTTAGATGCAGAATGCACGATACGCAACGACCTTAATTTTGAAGAATTAGGGAGAACTTGTAATTTAACGATATACGATAAGACGGAAAGTCGAGAATTAACGATAAAAAGATTGCAAAATACTGAAATTGCATTAACCAACAAAACTGTAATTGACAAATACGTTATCGATAATTGTCCTTCTTTAAAGTTTATTAGCGTGTTAGCAACAGGATATAACGTGGTAGATTATCAATATGCAAGGACAAAGGGAATAATTGTAAGTAACGTACCTAACTATAGTACCGAGAGTGTGGTTCAACATACTTTTGCATTAATCCTTAATGAATTTTCAAAAATATCTACTCACGTCGATGCGGTAAAAAACAATCAATGGGCAAACAGTGGTGAATTTAGTTGTTTAATTGAAAAAACTAAGAACTTGTTTGGAAAAACCTTAGGGATAATTGGTTATGGCGCTATAGGTAAGCGCGTAGCAATGGTAGCTAAAGCATTTGGAATGAACGTATTAATTAATACGAGAACGCCAGTTGAAGGTTGCGTAGATTTAAATACGCTATTAAAAAATTCCGACGTAATATCACTTCACTGTCCGTTAACTTCTACCAACGCACGAATGATTAACGAAGATGCAATAAGTATAATGAAAGAAGGAGTGGTTATCGTCAACACGGCAAGAGGCGCACTTGTTGATGAAAGTGCAGTAAATAATGCATTAAATCTAGGCAAAATTTCTGCATATTTAAGTGACGTTCTTACAGTAGAGCCGCCCCAAGATTCCATTTTAATTAGCAATGAAAAATCTTACGTTACACCCCATATTGCATGGGCAACTTACGAATCAAGAAAGAGATTAATCGAGATAACGTGCGATAACGTTCTTGCATATATTAATAATAAACCTATTAACGTAGTTAATTAATCATTTAGGTTTAACCGTAAAAAAATGATTGACAAATATACCAAAATGTAATATTATATTACTTGCTTGCGAGAGTGGCGGAATTGGCAGACGCGCATGATTCAGGTTCATGTCGGTGACGGTGTGGGTTCAACTCCCATCTCTCGCACCAGTCAATTCCGATAATATACATGTGGTCGTGGCGGAATGGCAGACGCGTACGTTTGAGGGGCGTATGGTTAACCCGTGTGAGTTCAAGTCTCATCGACCACACCAAAAAGAAAACACGCAGTTTTGCGTGTTTTTCTTTTTGGTGAGTATGACGTGATAGTATACCCGCTTGCTTAGCAAGCAGGGTGCACTAGTTTTTGCAAAGACTCACTTCGCTCGAATTATAGTTCGCATTGCTCACATTATAGCCAATTGCTTGGCATTTTGCTTGGGTAAAAACCTGGCGAAAGCAAGAGCAAAGCGATTGTGCTTGTAGTAAAGCTATTGCTTTTACGTGCTCAATGGTGTTCGCAAAAGACAAACGAGCGAGACAGTCTTTCGCTATCCCGTCACCTCGACCAAAGAAGCACTATTACTTCGATACCATAGGGTATTTTGAGGAAACAGTGCTTCTTTTTTGCCTAAAAAAGCCCTTTTTGACTCATGCGGTATCGGCAACGCCATCATATCCGCATACAGAGGCTCGGCAATAAAAAGACAACGACCGTCACGGCTTGCTCCCGCACTTCGCTTGTAGCGAACGTAGTGGATGCCGTCGATATCGAAATCGTGAGTATAGAGGTGTTCACGGATCTCCCGACAGGTCACGTCTGTGGGGACGGCCTTGTCGCTTCGCTTGTACGAGCGAGTGTAGGGATCGTACACCTCTGCGAGCTTTAGGGTATCAAGACTCTCGTCGAGAACGCCTCGGAAGGCTTGGGGATCGGGCTTGCCATCCTTGATGGCAGTAAGGCCCTCGTTTTTATACAGCACGCTGCCTTCAAGGGACATGATGCGCATGCTTTCGTATTTTTCGTCGCCATCGTAACACCTCCTTCATACTTGTTAATTATAATACTGCAGACAGTATTCGCACTGCTAAGTCGACCTTGAAAAGCAGAAAAAGTTATTATTCCGCCCAATCAGGATCCTTTCTTTTTTTATCATTTAATCTAGGATCACCCGTTGAAGCATGTTGTAATTCCTCAAGAGCTTTTTTGGCTAATTCATTAAATTCATTACAAAAAACATCACCATATATATGACGCCTTGCTTTTATATTATTTCCAGTGCGAATATAGCAAACTCGTTTTAAGTCATCCATTATCTGATAATAAAATGTCTTATCATAGCGACGCAATAGATATAATGTATCCGCCTCTAAATAGTGATCGTAACCGCTATTAATGATTTTTTTCACTATATCTTTGCGATGCCTCTTGTATGCAGCCTCTAATGCGACTGCCTCATAGAAGACATTATGATAGACAATGCGCTTAATAGCAATTTCATCTATATTCTCGCATAAATATTGTCCAATTATATCAATATCCCTATTTATCACATTATGATTATGTAAGACTAAAGTTACATACACATCATACCAATGCCAAGGCCGACGTCCTGTTATACTTATGGAATTAATATATTGGTTAAGTTTTTTTCCACCATTTCGAACATAAAATGAAAATTGTCTCATATGAATAATAGGTGGATCAATTGGTCTTGTGTATAGAATTTTCTCTTTTGGTGGATTATTCAACACAATACCATAAAGCAACTCGTCAGCATATTGGCTGGTTTCCTCTATTTTCCAAAGGGTTTCTTCCTCTATGTTTTTGGCCATATATGCGAAGACTTTTAGATTATGTGCAATCTTTTTAGCTATGTCAGCTGTTTGAATTATGGCAAGTAGCAAAATGTTTGGTATTTTTTCAACATATTTGAAAGTAAATCGAGATATCAATTCCATCAAATCTTGATTCTCATCCCAAATCTTTTGAAAACGAATCTGGGCTTCCGTTGGATTTTTGCTCAAGTATTGATATGCATCGATAAAATCACCATAAATCTTTTTAGCACCAAAAACAATTGCTTCTTGTATGGTCACAATCATTCCGGCAAAAATCCCACTTACAACTTTTTCATATGTACTATTGTAGGAGAATATCTTTGGACATTTGGACTGTTCCGTTTCAGCCAAATAATCTTTGCACAGTGAAACAATGGTTTGGAAATTATGATCCGTAATTGGGGTTGCCCCTCTTTTGAAAGCCAAACCTGAATTCAACATAAACTCTTGACTCTCCACATTGATGTTCGGATGAATTTTCATAAAAACAGCGCGCATCATCTGACCATTGATTTCATCAAGAACATTCTCCATATTGCTTCGCATGTTCTTGTTGGAAACCCTTTGCATGATTTCCAACGTCTTTTGATTGGCCTTTAGTAAATAACGCAAACGCTCGTCTAAACAGCAAGCATCACTAACTCCAAGTTGGAACTCAATAAATCGAATTTTGTCAAAAGAAATCACACTATCGCTCATATGATAGTGCATGTAACCTGCTTTCAAAGCCTCTTCAAGATATGCTTTTTCTAAAAAATGCTCGTCTATGACATTGTAGTATCTTGACAATGCAATATTGGTTTCCATAAGCAATGCAATGTAGCTTTCCAATATCATACATCTCTCATTCTGTTTATAGTTATCAATGGCTTTTTCGCAGAAAGCAATCACATCTACCAATTCCTTGAGAATGTTATCGCAATATGTTGATAGATTTTCTTGATTATCCCAGCCCATTCTTTTTTTTGTGTAGAAATCTGCCATAAGCATATTGTATTTGTCCACAATATGTGAGCATTTTTGAAACTCAAGTAAATCAAGTTTGTTTGTACTTAGAGGTACTTCATTGCTTACGGTTTGGATTGCGAGATCATAAAGCTTGCTCGCATCGCGCCATCTATGCAGATATGCCTCAATGGTAGCATTTTTCTCATATGCATATCCAAGGTCGCTCAGAATAAAATCCCTATGCTTATATGACTCGTCAAGACTTTTAAAAAACTCGGAGCAATGCTTCAAGAAATCGCCAAAATATTGACATCTATCCTCAAGGTCTGTCGTAGCAATTCCACACTTTTCGGCAACCATATAGATAGTTCTGTTATATTCACTGCCACACGCCACTTCATTTTTGTGTTTTTTCATAAGGCTGTAAAGCGGCTCTAATATTTTAATTTCAGAATCTTTTCTGCCATAAGTCGCCTTATTTATAATATGGTATATATCACCGTTGTACTCAGAGGCAATTAGATTAAGCTCTTCCGGTCCTTGTGTAGCAGCAAATTCTGCCAACTTGTTAAGAAGATTTATAAACTTATCACTCTTGTCTTCCGACAAAAAAATCGGCTTTAATTCCTGATACGCATCTTTGGCGTGGTATTCATTTACATATTTGACAAAAGAAAGTGCCTTGGGATAATTCTCCACACACAGCGCAATAATAAGATATAATCGAATTCTTACCGGGTCGTCGTTTTCCAAGCCATCAATATAGTTGAAAATTGCATTATGCAGTTTCCTATCTTCTGTAACCGCATTTTTTGCAAAATGTACTTTAAATAGCGAGTGAGAAAACTTGACCCTGCCATCCAAATCATTTATAGTCAAAATTTCTTCTGTGTTGCGAATAAAATTGAGCAAATCAAGCTGGGTTACCTTTTCAACTGCCAAAGAATTTATTATCTCTACAAGATCATGCACCCGAAGCTGCTCATTTGCCATAACAATCAGATCTATCAGCAAATGGTGGTTTTTAATACCAATTTCCTCGGCAAGACGGTCAATAATTATGTCTGCAAAACTATCTTCTGTTTCTGGGAAGTTTTCAATTAAGCGAATCAAATACATTGACAATGCTTTTCCGCCATCTACATTTTCTTTAATAGCTAATTCATGAATGTTATTAAAATCCGTGGCGGACATCATCACCAGACGTTTCAGTGCCAACGAAACATATAGTGGAGAACGGAAAAGACAAGAATTATAAAATGCCGTCAGTTCACTATTGCCAAGCTCCTTGCCTTGTTCAGATAGCAAATTATTTGCGATTTTTTGCATTTTTTCATCGTCTACGCCAAGAACATCTATAGTACGCCAATTATATCCTGCAAGTGCGTTAGTCGCTATAGGTTCGGTGCCGGCTGATGATACGACAAGTTTATACGCCGTTTCGCTTTGGGGCAACGGGAAATTAGCCAAAAATACCTCTTTGTCTTCAAGCTGAAGTGCGGATATATTGTCAACGAATATAACAAGTTTGTGGGCTTGACTGATTTTTTTAATAAGTCTGATCGACAGTGCTTTTAAGTCGCTAAGAGATATGTCGCTAAGAGATAGATTGTTTTCAACAAATACAGACTCCTCAGTTAGATTACTTAATCTGTATATCAAGTTTGTCAAAACACTTTCAATTGAATGGTCGTATAGTCCGTTTCCAAGAAAAAGAGAAATGGTTTTGTAATCGTTTGTTTTCGATAAAGTGTCTGCTGCTTTGGCCATAAGATAGGTTTTTCCATTTCCGGAAGCTCCGCTTAATACTAAAACATCCTCATTCCCGTTTGCAAAAGAAGCAATGTCAGAGACATACTCTTCTCTTTGCACATATTTTTTCAGAGCACTACTTATAAGCATATTATCAAACGCTTCGGCCTCTTTTTCGGGTGATGTTTTTATTTGACCAATATTATTAGTTATCTGTCGCATCAAGGCCTCGGTTAATTGATCTGCGAATGAGTTGAGCCCACAAACTGCTGATTGTTCCTCGTTCCAATCAGCTTGATACGATATAACCTCTACATTGCCACTGCTTTCAATCTTTTTCTTAAGCGCAGACAGTAAATTCGCCTTTTCGCCAACATCCGAAAAATTTGAAAGGTACTGGTGTGGAATTTTGCCTATTAAATTAGCATCTCTTACACACGCAATCAATTTAGAAGAATTAGTCATTTTTTGAATAGCCAACATGACTTCAATTTCAGTGATGCTTTTGTTTTTTGCCATTTCGGCAGGAATCTCGGGATGCTTTTTTAAAAACGACATCAAGGGGACTTCGTTTGGCAGTGTGCCATACCTATCACCAAGTAATAAGACGAAATATGGCTGACAAAATTCAATTTCCTCTGCGCAAACAGAAAGAATTTTGGACATAACCTCATCTGAATCCATCTTCTCACCCGAAATG
Organism: Clostridia bacterium; assembly: GCA_045535785.1. Taxonomy (GTDB): domain Bacteria; phylum Bacillota; class Clostridia; order Christensenellales; family DTU072; genus CAG-1782. Next base: position 245,068 of record JAZSMH010000031.1, on the reverse strand, counting down.
CCCCAACGCAAGTCAACAATGGAAACATCATGTCCCATTCTTCTTGAAAAATGGCGAAGTTTTGGCAATACGTTTTTTTGTATGATATCTCTTTCTGATTGCATATCACTGAATGTTGATGAAATGAAAATTTTAATCATGCCCTAACTTCTCCTTTTTATTTAAAAAATGTGTTATAGTAGAATTGGCCAAATAATTGTAGTGCGTAATAGTATTTTACCATAGATAAACGTTAAATACAACAATTATAATTTGCTTACCGTTGATTTTTCCGTGTAATATGGTATAATTATTGTAGAAATTTTATTGGAGATACTTATATGTGCCTTATTTGCGACAGAATTGCAATGATAAAAAATAACGATAATCCGTGGTTTGTTAAGGAGTTAGAAACGGGGTACGTTGTTATCGGTGATCATCAACATTTTAAAGGCTATACATTATTTTTATGTAAAGAGCACCAAACTGAACTATTCCATTTAGAACGTAATAAAAAATTAAAGTTTTTAGAAGAGATGTCTATTGTAGCAGAAGCGGTATCTAATGCTTTTGGTGCTGAAAAAATAAATTATGAGCTATTAGGAAACGGCGATACGCATTTACATTGGCATTTATTTCCGAGAGTTTATGGCGATATAGAAAACTATGGGAACAACGGGAAAGGACCTGTTTGGTGGTATCCAAAAGAAAAAATGTTCGACGTTGGTAACGAGCCAACGAATGAAGAACTGTGTGTGATGAAAGTTAAGCTAAAAGAAGAATTAGACAAACTATTGATAGGCAAATCGTAAAATAACTTAAATAACTATACAAAAAATAACTAAATGCAAAAAATTATTATGGAAAAAACTGAATTATTAAAACTTACAGCCGGACAACTTGTTGATTTGGGAATATGTCCTACCTGCTTCAATAGAGAGAATAATAACGCTCTTTATGGTGATAATAGCGATAAACTCATTTATATTGACGATGATATAGAGTGCTTTTTTGTAGGTAATCCAAGAGCGGAAGGACACGTGTGCATTTCTACCATAGATCATTACCACGACATGAGTGAAGCACCTGATTACATCAATGAAAAGATTGTTCGTTATGCAAAAAGATTCATGCAAATTATACGAGACGTTTTTGGTTGCGAAAGAGTCTATATGTGCACGATGTGTGATGGACCGAACAATCACTATCACGTGCAACTAATTCCACGATATGCGCATGAAAAGCGGGGGAGTACTAATTTCATAAAACCACGGTCAACGTACAAATTAGATAAGGATAAACTAGAAAAGGTTAAAGCTCTTATTGTAAATACATAAACATATCGATAAACGGTGATAAAATCGCCGTTTTTTTGTTAAATTATTTTGCTTTTCGCATATAATTTAGCATGAATAAAGAAGTAAACAAAGTAGTAGTTTTGGCAGGCGGATACGGAACAAGAATGTATCCTTTTACAAAAGTCGTACCCAAAGAATTATTACCTATAGGGAACGTGCCGTGTATTCAATACGTAATCAATGAATGCTATTATGCTAAGATAAGAGAGGTAATTATTGTCATTAATAATTCAAAAGGTATTTTAGTCGATTATTTTAATAGGGATAAAGAAAAGAATACCCTATATGACGAAATTAATTCATCGATGGATATAAAGTTTGTTTTCCAATCAAATAAAAGGGGCACGGCAGCTGCAATATATGATTGTAAAGATATGTTAGATAACGAACCATTTGGCGTTATTTTTCCCGATGAGTTATTTTTAGATAATACGTCTGCTATCGGACAGTTAAAAAAAAGTTATGAAAAAGTCAAAGCACCGATTATAGGGATGAAAAAAATCAAAAAGGAAGACTGCCATAAATACGGAATAGTCGATTTTGATAAAGATTTTACATTGAAAAAAATTATAGAAAAACCTGCAAAAAATGAAATTATTTCACAATATATTAATTGCGGAAGGATGATATTAAACAGTGATATTTTTGCTTTATTTGATAAACTAGAACCTGTTAATAATGAGTATTTTTTACCACATTTAATCAATAAAATGATAAGCAAAAAAATCATATGCGAAGTTATAAATGGTAATAGATACGATACTGGTAACGTTAACGATTATTTTAAGGCGGTAGTTGATTTTGCTTATAATCTACCTGAATTAAATCAATATATTAAGTCAAAGATAATAAAGAATGATGGAGATATATGAATAAATATACGTTGAATGCAAAAAAAGCATTAGAGCAGGCAGAGCAATACGCATTATTTGCGGGAAACGTTGTAGATACAACGCATCTTCTTATTGGAATAACCGCTGTGAAGTCATCACTTGGCGCAGAAATATTACTTAGACTTGGTTTTAGCGAGTCTATAGCTAGTAGCTATTTTTTAAGGATTAATAACAAAATTAGCGACAAAGTAATTGTTAGTCCAACTTTAAAAAAGGTTCTTGAATACGCCAATATGGTAACCCAAGATACAAACAATACGATTGGAACTCAACATTTGTTGCTTGCGATCGCTTACCATAAAAATTGCTCTGGGAATAAGATATTGATAAGACATAATATCAGTTATGAAAAAGTATTATCGATAGTAGAAGGGATAACTGCCAAAGGAATTGAAGATAATAATTATAACAATTCCGAATCAAATGATACTAAAGAGATAACTATAATTAATCCACAAGTAAGTAACGACGAAGAACTTTCTAAGTATGGTGTCAATTTGAACGAGCGCGCAAGGAATGGTGAAATAGATCCACTTATAGGTAGGGAAGACGAGTTAAATAGGATAATAAGAATACTATCTAGAAAAAAGAAAAATAGTCCTATAATCGTTGGTAGAAGTGGTGTTGGGAAAACTGCAATTATTGAAGGATTGGCACAAAAAATTGTCAATGGTAACGTGCCTATTTTTTTAAAAGAAAAGGTTATTTTTTCATTGAATATAAATTCACTTGTTGCTGGCACAAAGTATCGTGGTGAACTTGAAGAAAAACTTGACGTTTTAATAAAAAAAGTAATAGAAAAAAAATATATTTTGTTCATTGACGAACTGCATACCGTATTAACTGCAGGTGGTACGGACGGCGGACTTAACGTGGGAGGAATACTTAAACCTGCGTTGAACGACCCTTCGCTTTTAGTAATCGGAGCGACTACTACTGAAGAATACTCTAAGTATATAGAGAAAGACGGTGCATTTGAAAGGCGGTTTATAAAAGTATTGATAGAAGAACCTACCGAAGAAGAATGTATAAGAATAATGCAACGGCTGAAAGAAAATTTTGAGCAACATTATAGCTTAAATATTGACGATAAAGTACTTATTCAAGCGGTAAAGTTATCGAATAGGTATATTACTTCAAGGTGTTTACCCGACAAAGCAATAGACGTACTTGACGAAGCGTGTAGTAAAAAAGTGTTAGACGATAGTGATAAAATTGTTACAACTAGCGACGTAAAAGACGTAGTGTCCGAAATGACGGGGATTCCTATATCTAACTTGTCACTTACTCAGAGTCAACATTTGATGAATATAGAGGACGTTCTTGCTAAAAAGATAATTGGACAAGAAAAAGCGATAAGCATACTTGCTAAGGCGTTGCGCAGATCATATTCGGGATTAAAAGACAGAAACAAGCCGATTGGTTCATTTATATTCTTAGGAACAACGGGTGTTGGAAAGACGGAAACTGCAAAAATATTGAGCGAGTTCTTATTTGGTAGCGAACAGGCATTGATTCGTTTTGATATGAGCGAATATATGGAAAAATCTAACGTTTCACGATTGCTTGGAGCATCTCCCGGTTATATCGGTTATGAAAGCGGTGGTACGCTTACCGAAGCAGTGAAAAATAAACCGTATTCAATATTATTGTTTGACGAAATTGAAAAAGCACATCCCGACGTATTTAACGTGTTTTTACAACTTCTTGACGAAGGAAGACTTACTGATGGAAAGGGAAGAACGGTAGATTTTCGCAATACAATAATAATCATGACGAGCAACGTAGGAACGGATAAACTTTATAATCAAAAAAGAATTGGTTTTAATAACACGATAGATGCTCTAGACGAAGAAAAAATACAAATCGATGCGCTAAAGGGTATTATGAAGCCCGAATTTATCAATAGAATTGATAGTATAGTCGTATTTGAAAAATTGAATAAGGAAAATTTGATAATAATAACGAATAATATAATAGAAAGGAAAAAGAAAGTTTTATTCGAAGAGAAAGGAATAAAACTAGATTGCACCAAAGAAGTAATTGAATATATTGCAACAAAAGCATTGGAAGAAAATTACGGTGCAAGACCTGTAAAAAGACAAATAGAAAAAATACTCGAAGACAAATTGAGTGAAATTATCATTAGTCAGGATTTACGTAATAGCATGGTAAGAGTGATAATGAAGGATACACCGCAATTTGTAATCGATGAAAAACAGGAGGCCATATATGAAACTTGACATCAACTGCAAAAACTACCGCCTTGACGATTACACCAAGTCGCTAATTATTAAGAAACTTGACAAGTTTGACAAGTATTTTAGTAAAGAAGCATCCGCTAAGGTAAAATTATCTACCATCGGTAACAACTATTCTATGGAAGTAGCGATTAATGGTAATGGCAAAATCGTGCGTTCTGTAGTAACTGGCGAAGATATGAGAGCTAATATCGACGTTGTTCTACCTAAATTGGAAAGACAAATCGTAAAACATCGTGATAAGTTCGTTGATAGAGTTAAGAAAGATGCTTTTGACACTCCCGCTATTTATCAAGAAAGCGAATCCAACGATAGCGATATCGCAAAGATTGTTAAGGTTAAGAAGTTCGACGTATCCGTTACTACCGTAGAAAATGCCGTTGAAGAAATGGAAATGCTAGGACACGATTTCTACGTATTCATTAACGGAGATAATAACAAAGTATGCGTACTTTACAAACGTTCGGACGGTGATTTAGGTCTAATCGAACCTGAATATTAATACATAAAGGCGTAAAATAATAAAGATACCCCCTTGTGGGGTATTTTTTTATGGGAAAGTTGTATTTAATTGACATATAGGGCTTTTTTCTTTATAATGTAGTGGAAAAATTGATAGATATAGTTATGGAGGTAACTTATGATAAAAAAAGAACCTATATACTTTGATTATAACAACATGATGACCGATTACGTAGGCGATATAACTGGTATCGCAGATGCAGATATCGCTGCTACTAAGAATTTGGTTAAAGATGCTTTTAATTCCGTACAAAACGGACGTGGCAAGAACATGATGGGTTGGACCGAACTTCCTTACAATCAAAAAGAAATAGTAGAAGATATACTTGCTACAGCAAAAGAAGTAAGAAAGAAGTTTGATAACTTCGTAGTGCTAGGTATCGGTGGCTCTGCACTTGGCCCCATGGCACTTTTCCAAGCATTATGTCATTTACATCATAACGAATTGCCGAAGTCAAAAAGAAAAGCTCCTAAGTTCTACGTAGAAGACAACGTTGATCCCGAAAGAATGGTTGCTTTACTTGACGTAATCGACGTGAAGAAGACCATGTTTAACGTTATAACTAAGAGTGGTTCCACTAGTGAAACCATGACTCAATATCTAATTATATACGATATTTTGAAAAAAGAACTTGGCGAAGAAGCTAAGAACCATATCATAGCAACCACTAGTGAAAGCAAAGGCAATTTAATTAAGATTGCTAAAAAAGAAGGCTTCAAGACTTTCTATATTCCCGATGGAGTAGGTGGAAGATTCAGTGAACTTTGCCCCGTAGGACTACTACCCGCAGCAGTTCTTGGAATCAATATCAAGGCACTACTTGAAGGTGCGAAATTCATGGATAAGCGTTGCAATAAAGCAGATGCTAAGAAAAATCCCGCTTTGATGGCTGCATTACTACAATATATCGCTATGCAAAAAGGTAACAATATTAGCGTTATGATGCCTTATGCGGATGGTCTAAAGCTAATGGCGGACTGGTATGCACAACTTTGGGGCGAAAGTCTAGGCAAATCCGTAGATTTAAATGGAAAAGAAGTTTTCGTTGGTCAAACTCCCGTAAAAGCTCTTGGTGTAACCGATCAACATAGCCAAGTACAACTTTATACCGAAGGTCCTTTCGATAAGGTTATCACTCTAATTGGCGTTCAAGAATACAGAAAGACTGTAGAAATTCCTAATGGTTGTGAAGATATCGCCGCAGTTAACTTCCTTTGCGGACATACCATGAACGAATTAATTACCGCCGAAATGAACGCAACCGAATATGCTTTGACTCGTAGCCAAAGACTTAACAACAAAATTATTCTTCCCGAAATTAATGCGTTCACGATGGGACAACTTATGATGTTCTTTATGTTGCAAACTGCATACACCGGTGCGCTTCTAAACATTGATACCTTCAATCAACCTGGTGTTGAAGAAGGCAAGAATGCTACCTATGCTTTACTTGGAAGAGAAGGATATGAAGAAAAAGCAAACGAACTAAATAGTAAGAAGCAAAAAACTGAAAATTACATCATATAAAACACACGGGCGACCATCTGGTCGCCTTAATAAAAATGTTAGAATTACAAAACGTATCTCAAAAGTATAAATATGGAGCACTAGCTATAGATAACTTTTCCATGCGCGCTAAGCAAGGAGAAATTGTTTGCGTACTTGGAAAAAGTGAAGCGGGTAAGACTTCTTTATTAAAGACTATCGCTGGAATTAATCAAATTAGTTCGGGCGAAATATTTTTTGACGAAAAAAATGCAAAAGATTTAACTATAGAAGAGCGTAACGTATTTTTAACCCAAGAAAAATATGGTTTTTTCAATAACAAAAGCGTACGATATAACCTTGAATATCCATTAAGAATAAGGAAGTGCACGCAAGAAGAAATTAATTCTATTATTAATAACGCAACCGACAAGTTTAATTTAAATGATATATTGGACGTAAAAGTAAGAAAAATTACAAAAGTAGATAGGATAAAAGTAACTTTTGCAAGGGCTTTTTTGCGTAAAGCTAGCGTATATATGTTCGATAACGTATTCAAAATAAGTGATGATAGAAAAGGGACGTTCGATAGATATAAACCATTTATCAACGAATTGAAAGAAAACGGAATAGTTATATGGGCAACTGACAGCGTATACGAATGTAAAGAGTTAGATGCAACGACTTGTGTGCTTAATTATGGTATACACCTTACAACAGGGAGAATAGAAGATATCGAAAAGAATCCCGTTTCTCTACAATTATATAAGTTTTTTGACAATAATTATCAATTTGAAGATACAATGGTTAAAGTAAAAGACGAAAAGCATTGCGAGCTCACAGTATTGGATAAAAAATATTTTATATTGAAAGAAAACTTGCTTTCTAATTTATATTATGATAGCGAAGTGAAAGTCGCATTTAAAGTAGATGATAGCGGTATATCTTTAGATAGCATAAAACTTTTTGATTCTAGAAGTGAATATTGTATTTACTTTGGAAAAATATTTGACAACTTAATATAGTTACGTATATAATTTAATTGTAACCTGAATCGATGATTTATTCGGAGAGTAAGCTTGCAGTGGTAATGATTAGCGCATATTGCGTACATTTTTTGCATGCTAGACTCCGAATATTCGGAGTTTTTTGTATTTATTGGAGTGTATATGAAAAGAATTGGAGTAATAGGAATAGTTGTAGGCCAAGACAAAACGGTTGTACCTATGATGCAAGCAATAATAAGTGAATATTCGGACATAATCGTAGGTAGAATGGGTATTCCGCATCAAGAGTATGATATAGCTACCGTTAGTCTTATCGTAAAAGGTGAAAGTGAAAGAATTAATGCGCTCACGGGTAAATTAGGTAGACTTCCTAACTTGAACGTAAAGAGTGCGATGACGTCTTTTGAATTAGAATAAAAATAGGAGGTAAAATATTATGAAAAAATTAGGAATTATACTGTTAGCAGTTGTTCTTGCCGTTACTTGCATGAGTGTTATGATTGCATGTGAGCAAGAAAAAAATGAAGTAACAATTAACGTTGTAATGCCCGACGGTACGCCCGTACTTGCAGTGGCAAAAATGCTCAACAATTATAAGCAAGAAGAAATAGACGGAGTAGTGTACAAAATTAACTACGAAATAGTAAAAGGCGCAAGTGAAGTTGGTGCAAAAATCAGTAGCGGAGCAGCTGATATCGCCATTGCTCCCACTAATTTAGTAGCAAAATTGTACAAAAAAGGTATTGATATCGGTCTAATCTCTAGTAACGTTTACGGCGCACTATACATTATAGGCAACGTAGAAGTAACGGAAATTAACCAACTTGCAGATAAAAAAGTCGTTTGTACCGGACAAGGTGGTACTCCCGATTATATCATGCAATACGTTTTCACTAGCAACGGCCTTACCGTTAGCGAAATGAATATCACTTACGTTGGTGATGGCAGTGAAGCTCTTGCTAAATTAGGAAACGGCCTAGCTGACATAGCGGTAGTAGGCGAGCCTGTTGCCTCGATGGCAGAATCAAAGAACAAGGCAAATATTTTGTTTAACCTACAAGACGAATACGAAAAGATTACGGGTGATAAAGGATATCCCCAAGCATCAACTATTGCTAAAAGAGATTTGATCAACAATCATGCAAAATTCTTAGATGAATTCTTAGATGAAATGGAAGACAATCTTGAATATATTGCATCGGCACAAGCAAAAGATATCACTGCGGCAATTCAAGCAGCAGGAAGCGCAGTAACTTATCCGAACACCGCATCAATCGTTAACTCTAACCTAAAAGTTGTACGCGCATTAGCAGCAAAAGAGGGCATTGTAGAATACTTCGGAGTTATGGATGATTTTGATGCAACGTTCTATGGTGGAAGTCTACCTGTAGACGCATTCTACGCAAACATTTTGGACTAAAAATTAATAAATATGAAGGTGTTTTTTAAGCGGTTTTCTAATATAATTTATCCAATTATAGGATTACTAACGGTGCTCGCGCTATGGGCTATTCTTGCGAGCATCGTAGGGGTAGATTTGATAATTCCGTCGATAAAAGACACCTTCAGTTCATTAGGTATTTTATTATCTAATTCCACGTTTTATCTTGCCGTACTTAATACGTTATGGCGTACGCTTTTAACTTTTGCAATCGCATTAATATGTGGTGTTTTGTTTGCAATAATGGGCGCGGTGCTCCCTATATTTGCAAAGATTTTTACACCGATAATGCGCTTCCTAAGAGCAGTGCCAACGATCAGCGTAATACTGCTTATAATTGTATGGTTGGATCCAGTTTGGGCACCCATACTCGTTACTTTGTTAATCGTTTTTCCAATTTGTTATAGTAACATGTACGACGTAATAGTGGGGATAAATAAAGATTATTTGACGCTATGTAAGACTTATCAGATATCAAAAGGGGATGCGGTAAAATCGCTTTACATACCTTACGTTTTACCTACTTTTTTCGATACGGCTAGAGCGACGATTAGTTTAACGATAAAAGTAGTAATCAGTGCGGAAGTTATGGCACAAACAAAAGGTTCTATGGGGATAATGATGCAAATAGCAAAAGCATCTCTAGAGACTGCGGATTTGCTTGCTTGGACTATTTGCGCAATAGTGCTAAGCTACTTTCTTGAATTCGTTGTTGCTCTAATAAAAAAATCGGTGGTTAGGTGGGAAAAATGAGAATAAATAATTTAAGCGTAAAGTTTGACGAAAAAGTAATTTATGATAATTTTTCCATAGAGATCCCCGATGGTAAAATTACTTGCATCATGGGTGCGTCGGGTTGCGGGAAGACGACGTTATTGAACGTCATTGCAGACAACGTACACCACACCGGTGACTTTGAAAAAATAAACGGTGGGATTAGCTACGTATTCCAACAACCGACTTTGTTAAACCATCTTACCGTTGAAAAAAACGTAGAATTTGTATTAAAGAAAGTTTACCCAAACAAAACGGAAAGACAAGAGATAATAGAAACTTTTTTAAAAAACGTAGAGCTGTTGCAAGATAAAAACAAGTATCCACGCGAATTGAGTGGTGGTATGGCGCAACGATTAGCACTTGCAAGAGCTTTTGCGTATCCATCGAAAATTATGCTTCTCGACGAGCCTTTTAAGGGCTTAGACGTTTCATTAAAAAAACGCATAATTTCTTTATTTACCGATTTATACGAAAACGATAAGCGCACCGTCATTTTAATTACACACGATATTGACGAAGCGATACTGCTAGGCGATAAGGTTTTCGTTCTTGGTCAAAATACCATTCTTTATGAAAAAGAATTACCGAATATTCCACAAAAGAATAGAGTTCTTGCCGATTTTGTAGTAGAAAAAGACAACATATATTCGGTTTTGTGACATTTTAAGGTTGACTAATCAGCTTTTTTCTTGTATTATACTTTTATCTATGATAATATTAGGAATTGACCCCGGCTATGCAACGGTGGGTTTTGGTGTGATTGAGTCTTTTGGTGGAAATAAAATGCGCCCGCTTGAATACGGCGTAGTCACTACACCTAAAGAAGATTCCTTACCCAAACGACTTAAGCAAATAGCTGATAGTTTTGCATATTTAATTGAAAAATATAAACCCGATGCAGTAGCGATAGAAGAATTATTTTTTCAAAACAATCAAAAAACTGCAATTGCGGTTGCGGAAGCAAGGGGCGCGATTCTATTAACCGTGTACGAAAAATGTGGAAAATTGTATGAATATACACCGCTTCAGATAAAACAAGCACTTACCGGATACGGTAGAGCGGAAAAGCAACAAATTCAATACATGGTTAAAGTGTTATTAAAGCTTGAAAAAATACCTAAGCCCGACGATGCGGCAGACGCACTAGCCGTTGCAATAACACATGCGCAAATAAGCAAAATGGCGGGTTATTTTGGGATATAGGAGTTATTGATGATAGGATACATAAAAGGTCAAGTAGATTTCGTTGGTGATGGTTACGTTTTACTTGATAACGGTGGAATAGGATACGAAATTTTCGTTAGTAGCTATACGTTAAGTCTTGCTGCGAAAAATCCTTATATCCAACTTTATACCCATCTTAACGTAAGAGAGGACGGCATAACACTATATGGTTTTGCTACCAAAGAAGAAAAATACATGTTTTCTAAATTGATTACCATAAGTGGCGTGGGTCCGAAGGCGGCTATAAGTATCTTATCGGGAATAGAACTAAACGCGTTAATGGTGGCAATCATTAATCAAGACGTAAGAACTTTATCAAAGATAAAGGGTATCGGTAAAAAGACCGCGGAAAGAATAGTACTTGAATTGAAAGAAAATCTCGATTCTTCCGTTGCTGCCGATGCTGCTATTACAATGTTTGATTTTACCGACGACACCAAAGACGAATTATCAAAAGACCAAGATGCACAAGATGCTATTTATGCATTGCAAGGATTAGGCTTTAAACAACAAGAAGCAGTTAATGCAGTGAAGAAGGCTAGACCGCTAGCGAAGAATTTGCAAGAACTGATTGCTCTATCACTACGCAGTCTTAACTAGGAGATAATATGCAAGAACAAGAAAGATTCATATCTTCAACTAAACTTGATTTTGACGAAGCGGAAAACGTTTTACGTCCGAAAAAATTACAAGATTACGTTGGACAAACCAAGGTAAAAGAAAATCTAAAAGTTTTTATGCACTCCGCAGCTAAGCGTGGAGAAGTTCTTGATCATGTACTTTTGTACGGCCCGCCTGGACTAGGTAAAACTACTTTAAGTCACATTATTGCAACCGAAATGGGCGCAAACATAAGAGTAACCACGGGCCCTGCTATAGAAAGAGCAGGAGATTTAGCGGCCATTCTTACTAATATGCAAGAAGGCGACGTACTTTTTATTGACGAAATACATAGACTTAACCCTACGGTTGAAGAGATTTTGTATTCTGCCATGGAAGATAGCGCACTTGATATCGTAACTGGTAAAGGTCCTAGCGCGAGAACAATGCGTATTCCCATCGAACATTTTACTCTTGTAGGTGCAACGACTAAGGCTGGTATGCTTAGTGCGCCTTTACGCGATAGATTTGGCGTTGTTTGCCGTTTGGAACTTTATACTAGCGAAGAGTTGGCAGTTATAATTAATCGTTCCGCTAATATTCTTAACATCCATATCGACAAAGAAGCAGCATTAGAGATAGCAAAACGTTCTCGCGGAACACCGCGTATTGCAAATAGACTTCTTAGACGTGTAAGAGATTTTGTTGAATACAAGAATTTGGATAGAATAACCTTGGAAGAAGCGCAATATGCTCTTGATTTACTTGAAGTTGATAGCCTAGGCTTAGACAAAACCGACGCTAATATCTTGAAGACAATAATAGAAAAATTCGACGGTGGTCCCGTGGGACTAGATACTTTGGCGGCATCAAGCGGGGAAGATTCTAATACTATAGAAGACGTTTATGAACCTTACCTTTTACAATTAGGTTTCATTTCGCGTACGCCTAGAGGAAGGGTTTGTACACCTAACGCATACAAGCATTTAGGTATCAACAAGTTATCGGATAAGATAAGTGAGAATTTAGATTAACATGCAAAAAAGTGATTTTTATTATGATTTACCGCAAGAACTAATCGCGCAAACGCCAGTCTACCCGAGAGACTCTAGCAGAATGTTGCATTACAATAGGACTTCGGATAAATATTATGATAGGCGATTTTTTGAAATAAAAGATTTACTTCAAGAAGGCGACGTTTTGGTAGTCAATAATACGAGAGTAATAAATGCAAGATTATACGCGTATAACGAAAAAGGAAGAAAATTTGAAGTTTTTCTGCTAAAAAGAATAGACCTTACGCATTGGGAGGCGTTACTAAAACCTGCTAAAAAGGCAAAACTAGGTACGACCTTGGTAGTTAACGAACAGTTAAGTTTAACTATAGAAGATTACACCGATAACGGAGTAAGAATAATTAATTTCGTTTATGAAGGTGTGTTTGAAGATATTTTGAGCAGAGTTGGAGAAGTCCCGCTACCGCCCTATATCACTGAAAAACTTGAAGATAAAGAGCGTTATCAAACCGTTTATGCAAAAAAAGAAGGTTCAAGTGCCGCACCTACTGCAGGTCTTCATTTTACCGATGAGCTATTAACCGAGTTAAAAAATAAAGGCGTAACGGTGGTAGAAGTTCTTTTGCACGTCGGGTTAGGAACCTTCCGTCCAGTCAAGGTAGACAACATTCTAGAACATAAAATGCACTCTGAATATTACGAAATGACGGAAGAAGCCGCTTCTATTATTAATAAAGCGCTTGATGAAAATAGACGTGTAATTGCAGTCGGAACAACTAGCGTAAGAGTGCTTGAATCGGTAGCTAATGAAAATAATAGAGTGGTTCCTGGTAGTGGAAACACGGAGATATTTATTTATCCCGGCTATCAATTCAAGGTTGTAAAAGGCTTAATTACTAATTTCCATTTACCTGAATCGACTTTAATAATGCTAGTGAGCGCTTTGTGCTCTAGAGAAAAAATATTGAATCTCTATAAACACGCCGTAGAAGAAAGATATAGATTCTTTAGTTTTGGCGATGCAATGTTTATAGAATAGGGGAATACCATGTTTAAATATGAAGTAATCAAAGAATGTAAGCAATCGGGGGCTAGAATAGGTAGACTTACAACACCGCATGGTGTTATAGAAACGCCTGTTTTCATGCCCGTGGGAACAATGGCGAGTGTAAAAGCACTTGCGCCCGAGGAAGTAAAAGGTCTTGGTTCTCAAATTATATTGAGCAATACCTATCACCTTTATTTAAGGCCGGGACATGATCTTATCAAACGTGCAGGAGGTTTGCATAAATTCATGAATTGGAACGGACCTATTCTTACGGATAGTGGTGGTTTCCAAGTGTTTAGTTTGTCAAAAATGCGCAAAATAAACGATGAAGGTTGCGAATTCAGTAGTTTTATCGATGGTAGCAAGCATTTTATCACACCCGAAAAATCTATCGAGATACAACAAGCACTAGGCAGTGATATTATGATGGCTTTTGATGAATGCACAGAGCCTACGATAACTCACGAAAGAGCTAAAGAAGCGCTAGAAAGAACGTTGAAGTGGTTAGAACGATGCTACAAAGTATCTAATAACGAAAATCAAATGCTATTCCCGATAGTTCAAGGTAACGTTTATGAAGATTTACGCATAGAAAGCATAAAAAGAACTTTGCCTTACGCAAAATGTGGTATAGCAATAGGTGGATTATCTGTAGGTGAACCTAAACCCGTAATGTACAAAATGTTAGATGCGTTGCGCCCCCATTATCCCGAAAATATGCCTAGATATCTAATGGGTGTAGGCAGTGCCGATTGCCTAGTAGAAGGTGTTGCTCGTGGTATCGATATGTTTGACTGTGTATTACCGACAAGAATTGCCCGTAATGGTACGGCTATGACGTTTGAAGGTGATATTACTATAAGGAATGCAAAATATAAAGAAGATTTTTCGCCCGTGGAAGAAGGTTGTGACTGCTATTGTTGTCGTAACTATTCGCGCGCTTACGTGCGACACCTAATCAATACTGACGAAATTTTCGGCGGAAGATTACTATCTATCCATAATATTAGATTCTTACATAGGGTTATGGAGAATATCAAGCAAGCGATTAGGGAAGATAGATTACTTGATTATCGTGATGAATTTTTTGAAAAATACAAAATTTAATCTTTAGTTATAAATTAATTTTGATTTAAGAGAAAAAATGCATTATTTAATACGAAATAGTTAAAAATTCGTTAAGTTGTAAAAAAAACTTGCAAAAAACAATAAATTGTAGTATCATAATAAAAAAGTTTTGACATAAAGGAGACTTATATTAATGGAAAGCATGTTATTAGCATGGGACAACAGTTATGCAATGTACATTATTCTTGGTGTTTTCTTAGTTCTTATGATCGTTATGACCGTTATTCCCCAAAGAAAACAAAAGAAAAAGCAACAAGAAATGATGAACTCTATTCAAATTGGTGACAAAATCATGACCATTGGTGGGTTTGTTGGTAAAATCGTAGAATACGATCCCGGTACTGATCAATACGTTATCAACGTAGGTACTGACGAAAATCCTACTAACGTTACTATCATAAAGAGTGCTATCCGCACAAAAATGTAAAGAATGAAAAAAAGGACAGGGGACTGTCCTTTTATTTTACTTATGCCTTCTTGTTGAAGGCTTTTTTTATGCAGTTTTTTTATTTTTACCTACGTTCACCGCTATTATTCCAGATATAGCTCCCAACACAAGACCTAACCCTACGTCTATTAAGGAAGAAACGTTAAACGTAAGTGATTTTTCTATTAATCCAAAAATTAGGATAATAAATACGCTATATAAGATACCCACAATAGAGCCTTTTAATATTCCACCTTTTTTCATTTTGAATCCTAGCGCACAACCTAAGAAGATACTAATTACTTTGATTGCTTGATTTATTCCAACCAGTACGTTTGCACCTATAGGTACGAATTTTACAATAATTGCAAAAACTAAAACTAAAATTACACCAACAATGAGCGATAAAAAAGTCCCTTTTAACACGTCAAGTGCTAAATGCTTGAATGAAGAATTTTTTTGCATAACTACTCCTTAATAAAACGGTATTCTAGTAGATTCTATTTCTATGTGGTCAAAGATATTACAAAAAATATAGAAAAAGGGTTGATTTATTTATTGAACGGCTTTATAATATTAAAAGAATATAGAATACGGAGGCGTATTATGAAACATATCAAAAAGTTATTTTCCAAATCTTTGTGCAAGAATCACGAAACTGGTTGTGGCGAATGCCAATCTAGTTGTCAATCCGCTTGCAAGACTAGCTGTACAGTAGGTAACCAATCTTGCAAACAAGAAGAAAAAATTAACGTAAATACTAAGAAAGAAACCTTATAATTTAGATGGTACACACATTTGAATATTCCTACGAAGGTAAGCCTTATTACTTTTTGTGGGACGTAGAAAGTGGCAGTCTACTTGAAGTGGATTATGTCGCTTTTTTGTGCGTTAAAAAGAGATATAATATCAGTCTTAGTTCAAAAGAAGATTTAGACTTTGCATCAGTTGATGCAGCAACGATTTCTGAAATCAATGAAGACTTAGATGAATTAGAAAAGAGCGGAGAACTTAATTCCAAACCGCTCGTTTCGTCGTACATTAAGAACGCACAAGAGATTAAAGCTTTGTGTTTACATATTTGCCACGATTGCAATTTAAGTTGTGAGTATTGCTTTGCGGACGGCGGTAGCTATAACACTGAAAGCAATTATATGTCGTTCGAAGTAGGCAAAAAAGCAGTTGATTTGCTTATAGCTAAGTCTGGCAAGAGAAAAAATCTAGAAATAGACTTTTTCGGTGGTGAACCACTCCTCAATATGGGTGTTGTCAAGGCCATAGTTGATTATGGTAACCAAGAAGCGCCTAAGCATGGTAAAGTAATTTCGTTTACGATGACAACGAATTGCTTGCTTTTGAATAAAGAGAATGCCGACTACCTTAACGAGACTATGGATAACGTGGTTTTGAGTATAGATGGAAGGCAATGCGTTCATAATGCAATGCGTCATGCAAAGAACGGCAAAGAGTGTTACGATATAATTTTGAAAAACGCGCAATATTTCCGCAGTATACGTGGAGATAAAAAATACTACGTTAGAGGCACTTTTACTGCCAATAATTTAGATTTTTGTGAAGATATCTTAGCACTTAACGATGCTGGCTTTGACCAAATTTCCGTTGAACCCGTAGTTTTACCCGATTTTTCAACTTTAGCTCTAAAAAAAGAACATCTTGACAAACTGCTTGCAGAGTACGAGCGTTTCAGCAAGCTCTACCTTGATAGACGTCAAACTAAGAAATGGTTTAATTTCTTCCATTTTATGATCGATTTAGAACACGGTGCATGTCAAAATAAACGTTTGACTGGATGCGGAGCAGGAACTGAGTATCTTGCGATTTCACCTACGGGAGAAATCTATCCTTGTCATCAATTTGTGGGTAAACCCGACTTTTTGATTGGTGACGTATTCAACGGCATTGTTAATCAAAACATAAGGGAAGACTTTGCTAAACTTTGCGTTCTTAACAAGAAACATTGTGAGAATTGTTTTGCAAAATACAACTGCAGTGGCGGTTGTACCGCTAATTCTTACAACTTCACAGGAACCCTTGACGGTCAATACGAAATGGGGTGTGAACTAGCGAAAAAACGTCTCGAATGTGCGCTTAGCGTAGCAGCAATCGAAGCAAATAGGTAAAAACACTAGTTTGGACGCAATAACTGTACCCAAATTAGCCATATATTATAAATAATATTATTATTTAAGTTGACAGATAAAGTCGATTTAGGTATAATTATCAAGATAAAACATTGGGAGGCAATCCAAGTGAGTAAGATTAAAGCAATCATTATTCTCGCAGTTATCGCGGTTTTGTTCGTTGGACTGGTATTAATTACCGTACCGCTTAACGGAGAAGAAAAAGTTCAGATAGGCGATGGTGACAAAGATTTCACCTGGCTTATCCATGGTATTGACTTAGGTATCGACCTAAAAGGTGGTATTTATGCAGAGTATGAATGCTACTTTGAAGATGGAAGAGAAGTAGAAGACAACGATATCGAAGGTGCTATGAGCAACCTTAGCGATATTTTGTATGAAAAGGGTTATTCCGAAGCTGTTGTTGAAAAAGTTACCAAAGCTGGCAACACCTACATAAGAGTAGAAGTTGCTGGATTAGAAGACACTGAATCTCTAATGAATCTAATTGGTGATTCTTCAACCCTAACTTTCCGCAATTCCGACGGCGAAATCGTTATGACCGGTACTGGTAATATAGAAACTTGTGGAATTACCGTTGACGAAAACAATTCAAGTTACTATGCACTTGTTCTTAACTTCAACCAATCTGGTACCGAGCAATTTGCAAAAATAACCGAAGAGTACAAGGGTAAACAACTTAGTATCTACATCGACGATACCCAACTAATGTCACCCACCGTTAACGATACCATTACTACTGGCACCGCTAGCGTAACCGGTAACTTCGATTATCAAACCGCTTACGAATATCAAGTTAAGATTCAAGCTGGTATCACCGAAGTTAAGTTAAGACTTTACAATTGTGAAACCGTTAGTTCTTCTTTAGGTAGTGAAGCACTTACTTATAGCTTAATTGCAGCAGCTATTGGTCTCGGTATTGTAATCCTATTCCTTTGCTTCGTTTATAGAGGTTTGGGTCTTGCATCTGGTATTGCCCTTTTGATATATACGGAATTATTACTTTGCTTACTAGCACTTGTGCCTTGGGTAGAACTTACCATCAGCGGTATCGCAGGTGTTATCTTAAGTATAGGTATGGCGGTTGACGCTAACGTAATTATATTCGAAAGAATTAAAGAAGAAAAAGCAGTAGGTAGCAAGATGATGCCTTCGGCTGTAAGCGCGGGCTTCAAGAGTGCATTCGTTACTATTCTAGATGCGAACATCACAACTATAATTGGCTCTATCGTCATGATTATATTTGGTTCGTCTTCGGTAAAGAGTTTCGCAATCACGCTACTAATAGGTATAGTTCTTTCACTTATCACCGCTATCTTCATTACGCGTGTTCTTATCAATTGCTTCATGGCGTTTGACGATGAGAATGAAAAGTTCTACGCACTTAACAAGAAAGCACTACGTTACGTAGTTGTTTCTGGCGATAAACTCGCGGAGAACAAATAGGAGGGCTGAAAAAATGAACGAAAAGACAAATTTAATAAGTAAATTCAGAAAATTCAGCATATATGCAAACAGAGTATGGTTCTACATCGTACCGCTAGTAGTAGTACTTGTTATGATCATATGTGGTGTGTGCTATCAATTCAGTAGTGATAAGCAATATTTTGCTAACATTGGTATCGATTTCCAAGGTGGTACTATACTTACGATAGAATTTGAAGATGCAGCTGCTAACATACAAAAATATGACGAAAACGTTCAAAAAATAAAAGACGTTGTTGCCAAATACGGTGCAGAAGTATCTGTAGATCAATCGAGTGGTGAAGCAACAATTATCGTACAATATACCAACTGGACGGTAGGTGAAGGTGGAAGCGTTAACGATGCAGAAGAAATGAGCGACGTAAATGCAAGTATCCAAAACGATTTGTATGCGATGAGTGACAATGGTCAAATCGATACTATCGTTGAAAATGGTATCAATTTCTCAACTATCGGTAACGAATCTAGTAGAAACCTATTAGAAACGTCTGCAATAGCAGTTGCAATAGCACTTGCATTAATGCTTCTTTACATTATAATTCGTTTCGACTTCTACAGTGGTCTTGCTGCAGTTATTACTCTACTACACGACGTAATTATTATGTTAAGTTTGACGGTTATATTCTACGTAGAAATTAGCGATAGCATCGTAGCTGGTCTAATCACCATCGTTGCTTACTCTATCAATAATACCATAGTCGTATTCGATAGAATTAGAAGTGATATTAAACCTTATAAGAAAAGTGGTGCAAAATATAGCTTACCCTCGATTATCGACAATGCAGTTCATTCCACTATGACTCGTACCATTTATACTACCTTTACAACTTTAGTTGTTATGATAATATTGGTATCAATGGGCGTTGCCTCTATTCAAACGTTCGGACTACCCATCATATTCGGTTTGATCGCAGGTTTCTATTCATCAGTATTTATTGCTGCTCCGCTATGGGCTGACTTTAAGAATATGGGAGCTCAAATTAAAACAAGTATCCAAAACAAGAAATTCGCAAAAGAACGCGCAGCTAGAGCAAAATAAAACTTAAAAAGGGCGTCGCAAGACGCCCTTAATTATATATTATGAAATTTGTACAAAAGAGTGTAACTGATAATAACGTAATAAAATCGCTTGCTAAGTCATGTAACGTGAGCGAATTTTTGGCGCGTTTGTTAGTTATGCGCAGCATCGACACTCCACAAAAAGTACAAAAATTCTTATATGGCAAACTTTCTGATTTAAAATCGCCATTCGATTTTGGCGACATGAATAAAGTTGTAGAGAGAATAAGGTTTGCTATTAACTCAAATGAAAAAATATTAATATACGGCGATTACGACTGCGATGGTGTAGGCGCAATAAGTATCTTGTATCTAGCTATGAAAGATAACGGAACGATAGCTGAATATTATATTCCTACTAGACATAAAGAAGGATACGGTCTTAATTGTGATGCTATCAAAACAATAAAAGATACGGTCAATCCCAATTTAATTATCACGGTTGATTGCGGTATAAATTCTATTAAAGAAATTGCATATGCAAAGTCTTTAGGTATAGACGTTATTGTAACCGATCACCATCAACCGGGAGAAATTTTGCCCGACTGTTTGATTTTAAATCCACTCTTAAGTAATACCACTCCATATTGTGGGGCAGGTGTTGCTTTTACTTTGGTAAGAGCGCTTTATGGTGATAACGTAGCATTTAAATATATAGATATATGTGCTATGTCCACCGTTGCGGATATCGTACCTTTAATCGATGATAATAGGCTTATTGTAAAATATGGATTAGAAGCAATTAGAAAAGGCCGTTGTAGAGTTGGATTTAAAGAACTTATCTATTATTCGAAAATAGATATAAGGAATATAACCACCGGTGATATAGGGTTCAAAATTGCGCCTAGAATCAATGCTGCGGGACGATTAAAATCGGCACTTCTCGCTTTATCCTTATTTATAGAAGATGATACAACTTCGTTGCGTTTGATATCAGAAGAGCTTTCTATGCTTAACCAAATGCGACAAGCAATGAATAACGAGATATTCGATGAAGCTATCGCTATGCTAAAAGAATACGACTTTTCTAAATATAAAATTATTATATTGAGTGGAAAGTGGTCGGAAGGTGTTGTTGGTATTGTTTGCGCTAAAATAGCAGAGTACTTTAATTTACCCACAATATTATTATGCGAAACTGAAGGCACGGACGTGCTAAAAGGATCTGCGCGTGGAATCCAAGGCGTTAATTTGTTTGAATTGTTTGATAAAAACAATGAAAATCTTGTTGGCTACGGTGGTCACGCAATGGCGGCTGGAATTTCATTAAAGAAGCAGGATTATGAAAAAGTATTAAATACTTTTAACGACTATTTAATAAATAGGTATGATTCTTCAGTATTTGAAAAACAAATTTCATATGACATGGAATTGCCTATTCACGACGTAAATCAAAGTCTATGTTCAGAATTTAGCTTACTAGAGCCATTTGGACATACAAATCCCGTTCCTGTATTCATAGATAGAACGAGCGAATTAAAATTTAAACGTATAAGTAAAACTTCGCATATTAAAGCAAAATCATACGTAGGCGACGTGCTTGCATTCGACAAATATAAATACGTTGACTTATTATCTAGTAACAAAGCAACCATTTTATATACTATAGAGAAAAACGTATTTAACGGTAGGGTGTCGACGCAATTTATGGTAAAAAATGCGTACTTTGATATAGAATCAGTTAGCAATGACGTTGTGCTAAACAACTATTGCGAGACTTTTTTACCATATAACGAAGACTCAACCGAATTGAAAACTGTTTCAAAAGAGCCTATTTTATACGTTAGTTATGATCCCAATATTATTAAGGAATTCGTTGCGGACAATCCCAACTACAATCTAATAATGTACAATACTGATAAAATCGAAATTCGAGATACTATTGTGTTTGCGCCGGATAAAGATTTTCCATTCTTGTATTTCAAAAAAATAATTTTCTTAGAAAAAGTCGGTGATGGGCTAGTTGATATGCTAACAAAAAAGGGTATTTCTTACGAAATAAAGGGCGAAAACACCATGCTAGCAAATGCAATTACTATAGATGAGTTGAGAGAACTATATATTGTATTAAGAAATAGTGTAAATTATAGTGGCATAAAATTCTGCACGACAAGGGCTTATTTTGAAGACGTTTTACCGAAATTGCCCACAAAGCTACAAGACGTCCGCAAATTTTTCATAGGTTGTTTTGTATTAAGAGAATTAGCATTGATTAATGTTTCAAATGATGGTATAATAACTATTGACAACAAAAAAGTCGACCTAGGACAGTCGCAACTTTTAAGAATGGTGTAATATATGGATTTTTTGAAGAAGGTGCAAAGCATATATCAAGAAGAAGAGGCGTTACTTATTAAGTATGCGCTTGATTTCGCGACCAATGCACACTCAGTTCAAAAACGCGTTTCAGGTGAACCTTACATTGAACACCCCAAGGCAGTTGCGGATATACTAATTGACTTCGGTCTTGATGCGGATACGGTCGCTGCAGCTTTGTTGCACGACGTTATAGAAGATACCGGAGTAACAGAAGAAGATATTAGGACTAAATTTGGTTCTGGTATTGCCGATATGGTTGTCGGTGTAACTAAACTTACACGTATCAACGTTCCTAGTTCTTCACAAAAGATTAAGCCATCTGATTTAGATCAAGCAGAAACGATAAGAAAATTGTTCATTGCAATGGCAAAAGACATTCGTGTTTTGCTTGTAAAACTTGCAGATAGATTGCACAACATGCGTACTTTGGGTGCTCTTCCTCGCGAAAAACAGCTACGAAAGTCTCAAGAAACGCTTGATATCTATGCGCCACTAGCTGGTAGACTTGGTATTTCTAGTATAAAATGCGAACTAGAAGATTTATCTATGAAATACCTTTTCCCTGAGGATTTTGATTATTTATCCCAAAAGCTAGATTCTCAACGTATTAATAGAATGCAACTAGTTCAAAGAGTTGCAGAGACTTTGTATTCGCACCTTAATGAATTAGGGATAGGATACGAGATAAAAGGTAGGCCTAAGCATTTTTATTCTATATTCAAAAAAATGAAGAATCAGGGCAAAACCTTTGACGAAATATATGATTTAGTTGCTATTAGAGTAATCGTTGATACTATTAGCGATTGTTATACAATACTTGGATTGATTCACTCCATGTGGAAACCCGTGCCTGGTAGGTTTAAGGATTATATAGCATCACCGAAGCCCAATATGTATCAAAGCCTTCACACGACTATTGTTACGGATTTCGGGCAAATATTTGAGATACAAATAAGAACGGTAGAAATGAACCGCATAGCAGAATACGGTATAGCGGCACATTGGAAGTACAAAGAAGGTATTTCGTCTAAATCCATGTCCGAAATCGACAAAAAACTCGGTTGGATAAAAGAGGTTATGGACGTTCAAGGCGACTTAAAAGATTCTATGGAGTTCTTGGACACGCTGAAAATGAACGTTTCTACTAATGAAATTTTCATTTTTACCCCTAAAGGAGCCGTCATAGATTTACCTGTTGGTTCAACTGGTATCGACTTTGCGTATAGAATTCACAGTGAGGTAGGTAATCGCTGTACTGGTATACTTGTCAATAAAAAGATACGCCCAGTTAATACTGTTTTGGAAAATGGAGACGTTGTTGAAGTATTGACAGGCAATAGCTCAAAAGGTCCGTCGAGAGATTGGCTTAATTTTGTAAAGACGCCTACCGCGAAAGCAAAGATAAGAAGTTACTTTAAAAAAACGCACAAAGAAGAGAATATAAAGCTTGGCAAAGATATGCTTGAAGAAGAAGCAAAACGTCGTGGCTACTCGCTATCCGAATTGATGATCAACTCTTCGCTAAAACTAATATTCGATAAATATAACCTTAACGATACCGAAGATATGTATTCTGCGGTCGGTTCAGGCGGAACAAAAGCACAGCCCATAATATCAAAATTAATTGAGTTTTATCGTAAGTCGATAATGCCTCAGCAAGGATCAACGTTTGTTTTCGATCCGTCAAAAGCTACGCAAAGAAGACCGCGTTCGGGTATTATTATACAAGGATATGACGATTTTGTTATAGGTATAGCAAGATGCTGTAATCCTTTACCTGGCGACAATATAATGGGATATGTTACACGTGGTAGGGGAATAATGGTGCATAAGACCACTTGTCCCAATATGAAGACAGTAGAAAAAGAAAGGTTGCTTGAGGCTAATTGGGCAAATCAAGACGATTCTATTTTTAATGCGCCTTTACATCTTGAAATAGACAACAATAACGTTATATTAGCTCAAATAACGGGTACGCTCGTAAAACTTAACATGCGTATGAATGCCTTTACCGCAACTCAAAACAAAGCACATGACAAGATGATATTAAAAATAACGTTAGAAATTCACAACACCAACGATGTAGAAGAGGTTATAAAAAAACTATCTAGAATCAAGGGTGTATTAAAAGTTGAGAGAGAAAACGTAACCTAAAAATAAAAAAAATTTTTTTTAAAAACATTGAAAAAACAATTGACATAAAATGGTTTTTATTGTACACTATTGAAGTCGATTAAGTACAGTGACCCAATCGGGGTGTAGCGCAGTTTGGTAGCGCACGTGGTTTGGGACCATGGGGTCGGGAGTTCGAGTCTCTTCACCCCGACCAAAAGTAATTGACAACAGTGAGGGCCTTTAGCTCAGTTGGTTAGAGCGGTCGGCTCATAACCGATTGGTCCGCGGTTCAAGTCCGTGAAGGCCCACCAGTGAGTTACTTTTGTATCTTAACAAGACAGCATTATACGGTCCGGTAGTTCAGTTGGTTAGAACGCTAGCCTGTCACGCTAGAGGTCGTGGGTTCGAGCCCCATCCGGATCGCCAGTTAATGCCTTGGTAGCTCAGCTGGTAGAGCAGGGGACTGAAAATCCCCGTGTCGGTGGTTCAACTCCGCCCCAAGGCACCACTATGCTGGCTTAGCTCAACAGGCAGAGCAGCTGATTTGTAATCAGCAGGTTGATGGTTCGATTCCGTTAGCCAGCTCCAAAAGAATACATGGAAGGATTCCCGAGTGGCTAAAGGGAGCAGACTGTAAATCTGCCGTCACCGACTTCGGTGGTTCGAATCCACCTCCTTCCACCACAACATATCCTGCCTTACGGCAGGTTTATTTTTTTAATGAGAGGTTATCTTGTTACACTTAATGAAATTAAATTCGGAACCATTTCTCAAAATAGCAGACGGTACTAAAACTATTGAGCTTAGACTTAATGATGAGAAGCGCCGTTTGATTAAAGTTGGTGACTATATAGAATTTACTAACGTTGAGAATAGCGAGGAAAAAATTCAGGGTATTTATTGAAAATTTCACAAACTTTTCAACAAAGTATAGCTATAATACACCTCAAAGGTGCAAAGTTTTTGCTACTTTGAAAAAAAATATCTACGCTCGTATTATAAAAAGCGATTGCCGTAGTGCCAAGAACCTATTTTTAGGATTAAAATAATTGTAGTTTTAAAAGTTTTTCTTTTGAAATATTTAGGGATATAAATTTTTCTTGATATTTTTGGAAAAATTTGTTAAAATACAGAAGGAAAGCTATAAGTTATTCGATTTACAAAGGAGAACGTATGAAAGCTACTGATATAAGTGTATTAGAATTTATAAAAAGCAACACCAAAGTTTTTATTATCCCTCCCTTTCAAAGAAACTATGATTGGACAATAGAACAATGCTCAGAATTATTTGACGACCTTGAGAAAATTTATAAAACGGGAAAGAATCATTATTTGGGGAATATTATCTATTATAATGGTAAAAATACGGGTGCGTCGTTCACTGAATTGATTTTAATAGATGGTCAACAAAGGATTACAACCATTCTTCTTTTATTGTGCGCTTTAAGAGATTCTACCAAAGATGAAGATTTTAAAGAAAATGTTGAAATAAACTATTTGACGAATCACACAAAAAACGAGAAATATAGAATTAGATTAAAGCAGACTTCTTATGATTCACAAAGTTTTGTTTCTATAATTAATAATACGAATGATTACGACGATAAAAACAACATAATAATCAATTATAGGTATTTTAAGAAACGTATAGCTGATTCACATATATCAATCGAAGATTTATACAATGCGATTTTAAAGTTTGAAATCGTGGATGTTAATCTACAAATTGATAATGATTTAGAATTGGTTCAAACTGTATTTGAAAAAATTAATTCAACTGGAAAAAGATTGACACCTGCAGATTTGATTAGAAACTGCTTACTTTTATCAAGTTCAATTGAAGAACAGGAAAGTTTATACCGCAATTATTGGATAAATATTGAAAGAACATTAAAGAGTGAAAATATATCAAAATTTGCAAAAGATTTTTTGGTAATGAAAACTTATGAAGATGTTGAGCAGGAAAAGATTTATAAAAAGTTCAAGGAAGATTATATACAAATTGAAGATTTATCAAGAGTTGAAATATTAAATGAAATGCTTAAATATTCCAAATATTATGCTTGGTTAAAATCTGAAAATTGTGAAAACGAAAAAATAAATAGAATAATAGTAAGGCTTAATTTATTAAAAACCGACGACTTATATCCGCTCTATTTATTTTTATTAGAAAAGCTCTATGAGAAGAACACTCAAGAATTATTAAAAATTTTAAATCTGTTAGCAGATTTTATGTTGCGCTATCGTATTGTTTCGCCCTCGGGCGGCGGCGGTGCTTTAAGAAGCGTTGTTAATCAATTGATAAAAAAATTAACGGAAGATGATATTTCTTGTTCTTATGAAGATATATATTTTGAGTTATCGAACAGCCCTACTCCTGCGGGTAGATTCCCTGATGATGAAGAGTTTAAAAATGCTTTAATGGAAAGCGTTAATACGAATTACGCAAGAGTATTATTGATTAGAATTGAAGAATTTGAAACGAAGAACATTCTTCCCGATATTACTAAAGTAACGGTAGAACATTTAATGCCGCAAACTTTTTCAAAATGGTGGATTGGATATTATGGCGGCGAAGAAAAGGCTCGTGATATGCGGAACAAATATTTGAACTGTATTGGGAATCTTGCCCCGATGTCGCAAGGATATAATTCTAAAAATTCGAATAAACCTTGGTATGAGAAACTTAAACATTTAGCGGATATACAGTTTATTATAACCAGAGAAATAGTTGATAATTCTCAATACAAAGAGTGGAAAGAGGAAAGTATCAAATTAAGGAATGAAAATGTCGCAATAAGAGCTTGCAAGGCTACGGCTTCCCCTTTGCCAAGAAAGCGAGATTATGAAACGAAATCACCAACTCTTGAATTTGAAACAGGAATCTATGATATGTCCGACGAAACAACCCCAATGGAGGGGAATAAACCTAATTCAATAATTTTTGATAACAAAGAAGTTCCTGTTTCTAAATGGAAAGAAGTTTTACCAACAATTTGCAAACTTTTATTTGAATATGATAAAGAATTATTTGTTAAAGTAGTTAGTGAAAATATACTGCATAAATCAACGTCAAAGAAGATTCCAGGAAAAAAAGACCCCATTATAACCGAATCGAAAAATTTATTAAACGAGCCTGTACTCATCAGCGGTACAAAATTTTACGTTGAGGGGAACATAAGTTCCATAATGTGTAGAAGATATTCAAAACAGTTAATTGAAGCTTATGATTTATTAGGTTGGTTTCAAATTTCAGTTGGCGATTATTAATTTATCAGCTATACCCCGTAGGCTTACAATTCCTACGGGGATTTATTTGGAAGAAACGTTTGATTTTTGTGTTTTATGGGTACACATACTGTATAATAGAAGAAAAACAAATTAAGGAGATTAAATTTGAATTTAGAGGAATTTAAAAAACATTATTTTAGCCATTATATGCTATTAGAAAGCGATTTTTCTGAAACAATTAAGTATGTAAGCCTTTCAGAAGAAAATTTTAATACATATTCTGCTATATATTTAAAACAGCTTTTAGCCACGTGTAGTGAAATAGACGTGCTGTTATCATTTTTAGCAAAATTATATAACTTTAATTGTAAAGATACAGGCTTTGGCTGTTCAAAAATATTATTAGAAAATGAGCCAGATATAAAAAATCTGCAAATAGAGGTTAAAAATAAAGGTATTATTTTACAGCCTTGGCAATGCTCCTCCATTCCTAATTGGTGGACGGCATACAATGAAATTAAGCATAATAGATTTGCGGATGCAACAAAATTTGATAAAACAAAAAAATATTATCAATATGCCAATTTAGATAATGTATTAAATTCACTTGCGGCACTATTTTCTTTAGAATTATATGCATATAAAAAATTGGCGCAAATTGAGAATCATCAACAGTTTATTCCGAATATTAAATCAATATTTAGCGTTAAAAATTCTTATTGGGAAAACAGTAATGTGGGAAGCGGAACGCTTTTTATAGACGGCTGCTTATATATAGACAATGATTGCGAATTTTATTAAACCATTAAAAAGAGATAACAAATGCGTTTAACGGTTCAATTTAGGTTGCTCTTACTCCACCACAACATATCCTGCCTTTATGGCGGTTTATTTTTTTAATGAGAGGTTATCTTGTTACACTTAATGAAATTAAATTCGGAGCCATTTCTCAAAATAGCAGACGGTATTAAAACTATTGAGCTTAGGCTTAATGATGAAAAGCGCCGTTTAATTAAAGTTGGTGACTATATAGAATTTACTAACGTTGCAAATAGCGAGAAAAAAATTCAAGTTAAAGTTGTTAATTTGCATCACTTTAGATCTTTTGAAGAATTATATAACGTTTTACCGCTTAATAAATGCGGATATTCTACACAAGAATTAAATACTGCGACATATACGGATATGGAAGAGTATTACACAAAAGAAGAGCAGGCTAAATACGGTGTTTTAGGTATAGAAATTGTTTTAGCAGAAAGCAAGTCTTAGACTTGTTTTTTTGTTATATTGAATTTAAAAAATAATTATGATATAATGTTTATACGAAAAATATTGAGGTGAACCAATGACCATAGAAGAAAAAATGCACAATCAATCGATATATTGGCCTAGTGACGAAAAACTAATGCAAGAACAAGCTTTATGTTTAGAGAAACTTTATGATTTTAACGCTACGCGCCCATCGGAATTTGAAAAGAGAATAGCACTTCTAAAGGAAATGTTTGCCGAAATAGGTGACAACTGCTACATTGAACCCCCATTACATGCGAACTGGGGTGGTAAGCACATTCATTTTGGAAATAACGTATATGCTAATTTTAACCTTACCATAGTTGACGATACACACGTTTTCGTTGGTGACTGTACGTTAATTGCGCCTAACGTGATTTTAGCGACGGGAACTCATCCCATACTGCCAGAATTGAGAGAAAAAGGTTATCAATTCAATGCCCCTATCAAAATCGGTAGAAATTGTTGGATTGGCGCAGGTGCAATAGTATTACCCGGTGTAACGATAGGTGATAACAGCGTAATAGGAGCTGG
The DNA here is from genome assembly GCA_045535785.1 of Clostridia bacterium. Classification (GTDB taxonomy): domain Bacteria; phylum Bacillota; class Clostridia; order Christensenellales; family DTU072; genus CAG-1782. The sequence continues at coordinate 215,706 of JAZSMH010000031.1, read as the reverse complement.
TAGCGTCGTTACAAAAGATATCCCAAGCAACGTGGTTGCCGTAGGCAATCCTTGCAAAGTTTTGCGCCCAATTAATGATAGAGATAAGACCTTTTATTTTAAGGATAAAAAAATTGATTTTAACGATATAAACTAAAATTAATTTGATTTTTTGCAAATTCATATTATAGATATGATATAAAAATAAAACAACATCCGTAATACAAATTTTGGAGATAAAACCAAAAATTTATTTAAAATGTAACTTTCAATACTGTCCGCAGTAGCGGGCAGTTTTTTTGTGTCAAAAATCGCAATTTTGTATCAAATTATTACATAATATACGGACATAATTGATATAACATATTTGACACGGAGGTAGTTTATGAAAGTAAGTACAAAACTTATTCAAAACGAACTATATTTATATTTAGACGGAGAACTTGATCAAAGCGTAGCAGACGATTTGCGACAACAGATCGATCAGTATTTAGATAAAGTTAACCCTAAAAAAGTTATTTTTGACATGAAAAAGTTACTTTTTATGGATAGCACGGGAATAGGTCTTATTATGGGAAGATATAAAAAATTAAGAAAAAGACAAATACCTATTTTTATCACAAATCCTAACAGTAGTATTGATAAAGTATTAAAAATTAGTGGATTATATAGCATAATTCCGTTGTTGAGGTGAAAATAATGAATAACACGATGGCTTTGAGATTTAAAGCAATACCAATTAATGAGAGCTTTGCGCGTAGCGTAGTGGCAAGTTTTGTTGTTCCTTGCGATCCAACGTTAGACGTGCTTAACGATATAAGAACGTCCGTAAGTGAAGCAGTAACTAATTGTATAGTACATGCATATAGCAGCACGTCAATTGGTGATGTGTTGATAGAAGGGACGATAGCTGATGACAAATTAACCCTGACGATATCAGACTATGGAAAGGGGATATCTAACATAGAACAAGCGATGGAAGATTTTTTTACAACAAAAGATGGCGAAGAACGTAGTGGATTAGGTTTTACTATAATGAGGACCTTCATGGATACCATAGAAGTTGTTAGTGAAAATGGTGCGGGGACCACTGTTACAATGACGAAGAAGTTATGCGATGCTTAGCGTTGAACAAACGTTAGAATTGATAAAACTTGCTCAAAGTGGGGATAATGATGCAAAAACCGCACTTTTACAACATAATCTACCATTAATAAAAAGCATTGTTAGACGATATCAAAACAAACAAATTGAATACGATGATTTAATACAGTTAGGTACGCTAGGCTTTATAAAAGCACTAAACAACTTTAATACAGACTATGGCGTTAGATTTTCTACCTATGCAGTTCCTATGATCGCAGGTGAAATAAAAAGGTTTATACGCGATAATGGTGCAATTAAGGTAAGTCGTTCTATAAAATCACAGAATCAAAAAATAAACAAATTTATTGAAGAATATCGTCAAAACAACCAAAAAGAACCTACTATTTCACATATCGCAGAATTTATGGGAATAGAAGAATCAGAAGTTGTTTTCATAATGGATAGCGCAAAATATCCAGTATCTATATATGCAGAGACTGAAGAAGATGGGTTAACCCTTGCAGACAAACTGACTGGCAAAGATAACGGCGAAGACTATTTAGAAAAACTTGTTCTTCGAGATCTTATAGAGAGTTTTGACGAAAGAGATAAAAAGATAATTATATTAAGATATTATCGCGACAAAACACAAACGGAAATCGCAAAAGAACTTGGTGTATCACAGGTTCAAATAAGCAGATTAGAAGCCAAAATACTTGAGCGATTACGTAAAGAATTAGTATAAAAAAACACTCCAAGAGAATAATAATCTTGGAGCGTTTTTTATGAGAAAAGAATTAAGTGAAGAAACAGAAATATTTTTACCACAAAGAAGGGATATCGAAGAAGAGGTAAAGAATGAAGTTAGATAAAGCAAAGCAAAAGGAATATCTAAATATCGTCAACAAAGAAATGCCTAGAACTAAGCATTTAAGTACAATGCTAAAAGCTTTTTTTGTAGGTGGCATTATATGTTCTATAGGTCAATCGTTTAACTATCTTCTAAAGCACTTTTTCCCTAATTTATCGGAAGACGAACTTGGGGGATACGTTACTATGATAATGATAACGTTAACAGGAATTTTAACTGGATTTGGGATATACGATAAAATCGGCAATTGGGGCGGTGCGGGCAGTATTATTCCAATCACCGGTTTTGCCAATTCTATTGTAAGTCCCGCAATAGAACACAAAAGGGAAGGCATTGTTCTTGGTTTATGTACGAATTTGTTTAGCTTAGCTGGTCCAGTAATAGTATTCGGGATTAGTTCAAGTATTATAGTAGGATTAATTTATTATTTTATACAATGAAGAATCACACGATATTTTTTGAAAAACCCGTTTACATTGGAGAAACGGCAACGATCGCAGGGCCCAAAGAAGGGAAAGGGCCTTTGCATAAATATTTTGACCACGTATTGAAAGACGACCTTTTGAAACAAAAAAGCCATGAGCATGCGGAAATAAAAATTCACGTCTCAGTAATTAAATTATTATTGAATAAACTTGGAATCAATATTGAAGACGTGGATTGCTGTTTTGCAGGTGATTTATTGGATGAGATTATAAGCGCGTCTTTTACTATGAGAGAAATAGATATACCTTTTTTAGGTCTTTATAATGCATGTGCTACTTATGGTGAAGCAATGCTAATTGCGTCTTCAATGATCGCAGGTGGGTTCATAAATAATGCCATATGTTCAATAACAAGTCACTTCGCAACAGCAGAAAGACAATATAGATATCCTTTAGAATTAGGGTGTCAAAGGACACCACTATCACAATGGACTGTTACTGGCGGTGCAAGCTTATTTTTATCCAAAGAACCATTATCTAATGTTAAAGTAACTTGTGCGACGATAGGCAAAGTAGTCGACTTTGGTGTATCTGATGCCAATAATATGGGAGCCGCAATGGCACCTGCCGCACTTGACACACTCATGTCTCACTTGAACGATACGGGACGAAATATCGATTACTACGACTTAATTATTACGGGCGACTTAGGACATGCCGGTAGTAGACTGTTGCAAAAAATGGCGAAAGAAAAAGGCTTAGAACTTACTAATAACAATTATACTGACGGCGGTGTCCTGATCTTTAATAGAGAAGGACAATGCGTTGAACAAGGTGGTAGTGGGGCAAGTTGCGGTGCGCTTTGTTTTAATTCATACGTTTATCCCTCTATGAAAAAATTGAAATACAAGAAAGTACTATTCATAACAACGGGGGCATTGCTATCAAAAACGTCGTCACTACAAGGCGAAAGTATCCCCGCTATTGCCCATGCAGTATCATTGGAGGTTTTGTAGAATGGATATACTATTTACCTATCTAAAAGTATTTTTAATTGGCGGAGGAATATGTGTAATAGGGCAAGTACTTATTAATTTGACAAAAATAACTTCTTCTAGAATATTAGTAATATTCCTATTGCTTGGTGTTGTCCTTGAATCAGTAGGGGTATTTAAATATATAAAAGAGTTTGCTCAAGCCGGTGTAACCATTCCCATATTAGGGTTTGGTAGCAATCTTGCAAAAGGTGCAATAGAAGGAGCAAAAGAAGGTCTGTTTGGAGCGTTAACGGGTGGAATAAAAGCCACAGCAGCAGGCTTGGGGGCTGCAATTTTTGTAGGATTCATCGTAGCGTTATGCTCTAAATCACGTTCAAAATCATAAATCAACAAGTATTATTAAAGATATGTTATTGACATAACTAATTATATTAGTTATAATATAAACATGAAAAATTTACTTGATAAAATGGATGCCGTTCTTATACACGAACGCTATAACGTATTATATTTTACTTCCTACGATAATCCTTGTGGTTACGCTCTTTTTATGGGTGACGATAAGTATTATTTCACTAACGGCGTTAACTTCGATGATGCTAGTGCGAATTTAAGCGGTTATATCATTGCAGATATTGCATATATTGGAGATTTTGTTAAAAAACACAACATAAAACGCATTGGTATAGAAAGCACGCTAGAACAAACTATGATAGATTCGTTACTATCTAACGGAGTAGAAACTCTTTATAACGTGGATGCCCGCATACAACGTGTAAGAGCAATCAAAACGGAAGATGAAATTGAACTTATCAAAAAAGCTCAATCTATTACCGACGAAGTTTTCCCGAAAATCCTAAATGAATTGAAAGAAGGAATTACCGAAATAGAACTTGCAGAAATTCTAGAAAATATGCTCTATAGCCATGGAGGAACGGGTTTATCCTTCGAATCAATAGTTGCATTTGATAAAAACACTTGCATGCCCCATGCCGTAAGAAGTGAGAACACTTTGAAAAATGGTTCGCTCGTTACCATGGATTTTGGCGCAATGTATAACGGATATTGCTCGGATATGACGAGAACGGTTGCGTTTGGTAATATTTCAGACGAACAAAAGAAAATATACCAACACGTATATAACGCACAAGATATGGCATTATCGATTGCTCATATAGGTATGACTGGAAAAGAGTGTGATAGTATGTCGAGAATGTACTTTGCTGAATATGGTCTTGACAAATATTTTGTGCATACTCTTGGACATGGTTTAGGTATTGAAGTACACGAATATCCTAGACTTTCTCAAAAATCTAACACCATAATGGAAGAAAATATGGTCGTAACGTTCGAGCCTGGACTATATTTTGAAGATTATTGCGGTGTTAGAATAGAAGATTTATGCATATTTAGCAAAAACGGACTAATAAACTTGACAAAAAGTCCAAAAAGGTTGATAATAATCTAAGTTAACAAATAAATAAACTCTGGAGGAAACATATATGCCGTATATTTTAGCAGGCGATTTTAGAAAAGGTATTACATTCGAACTAGATTCTAGCGTACAAGTTATCGTAGACTTCCAACACGTTAAGCCCGGTAAAGGCGCAGCTTTCGTTCGTGCGAAGATAAGAAACGTTATGACTGGTGGCGTTATTGAAAGAACTTTCAACCCCAGTGAAAAATACGAGCTAGCACACATTGATAGAAAGAAGATGTCTTATAGCTATTGTGATGGTGATTTGTACTACTTCATGGATGACGAAACTTATGATCTAGTTCCTTTGAACAAAGATATAGTTGTAGACGCGCTTAACTTCATCAAAGAAGGCGACAAGTGTGATATAGCATTCTACAAGGGAAGTGCATTTAGTTGTGAACCTCAAAACTTTGTTGAATTGCTTGTTGTAGAAGCTGATCCCGGAATCCCCGGTGCTACCGCACAACCTGGTACCAAAGGCGCTACGCTTGAAACTGGTTTCAAAATTCAAGTACCTCTTTTCGTTAACAGTGGCGAAACCATTAGAGTTGACACTAGAACGGGAACGTATATGTCCAGAGTATAATATAGATTTTATCTCATATTTGAGAACACCACGGAATATAATTTCGTGGTGTTTTTTTATGAAAAAATTATTAGGCGAAGAAGTTTTTGAAATTATACGTAAACACGTAAGTATTTTACGGATAAATGAAATAAGAGTTAGATTAAATCAAAGAATTTTCGTGAAATCCGTCGAGGATCACTTTGAGATAAACTTTGTCGCCTCCAAATCTTACATAGAAAATATAATTAATATAGCGACTAATAATTCTAGATACGCCTATGAAAAACAAATATCGGATGGGTATATTGAGTATGAAAACGGTATTCGTATAGGATTAACGGGCAGTGGTACCGTGAACTCAAAACAATTAATAGTTTATCAATGCATAAATGCTCTTTGTATACGTATACCACGTGTTATTGAGAATAGATCTGACTTGGATAAATATATCAAAAATTTTAGTAACACCTTAATAATTTCACCGCCATATTGTGGAAAAACGACCTTAATTCGTTATTTTGCGAACTTGCTAGCTTGCGAAAACGACGTTGTTATTATCGATGAGCGATACGAAATCGCTGGTAAAAATCTTGTATTATTAGACAAAAGTGCAAAACGAGCTGACGTTGTACAGGGCATTGAAAAAGGCATAATATTTGAAAGAATTATTAGGTCAATGTCGCCACAAATAGTAATTTTTGACGAAATATTTTCGGAAAGCGATATGATCGCCGTGCACAACTTTCAAAAATCTGGAATCTTGTGCCTTGCTTCTTGTCACGGTAAAGATTTAACCGATGTAAACGAAAAGCTAAAACGTATGTTTGATACTTTTATTATTTTATCGTCTAAACCAACCGTAGGAAGCATAGTTTCTATCATAAAGAAATATGATTAAGTATATTTTGGGTGGAATATTGGTCGCTTTTGGTTTTATAAGCGGTATAACCGTAAGGACTATATATCAAGATAGAATAGGACTATTAACAAGATTTCTAAGATTTATACAGTTTTGTGAAAGTGAAGTCAACTATTATAAGACTGAATTCAACACAATAATCGCCAAATTTCGACAAAATAATAACAAGTATGATGCATATATATTTGATAAAAAGCCTAGTTTTTTGTTAAAAAATGAAACTAAAAAATTAATAGACGATTTTATTAACGACGTAGGAAAATATGACGAAGAAACACAAAAGAACAAATTCTGCGAAGCACGAAATCGGATTGAATATGCTATCAAAGAGGCAAACCTTGATTTAGAAAAAAAGGGTAAAACCTTCAAAAAACTCGCACCAATAATCGCTTTAGGGCTATTTATACTTCTTTTGTAGGTGATCATATGGGAATTGACGTTATTTTCAAAATAGCCGGTATAGGGATAATAACGGCAGTTATAAATAATATACTAGAAAAAAGTGACAAAAAAGAGATAGCTACACTAGTTACGTTAGCTTCATTGGTTATCGTTCTCGTCATAGTCTTAGATATGGTGAGCGGGTTATTTGACACGTTAAAAAGTATTTTTTATTTGAACTAATGTTAAAAATAGTTGGTATTGCATTCGTGGGTGTTGTTTTATATCAAATCCTACGGAATACAAAGTCTGATTTTGCAATTTTTGTTAGCATTTCAGTAGGTGTAGTTATACTCGTATTGTTGTCCGATAAAATATCTCAGGTCGTGAACGTGTTTAACGATTTGTCGGTAAAAGCGGGACTTTCTAGCGAAATTTTTTCATCGGTTATCAAGATAATAGGAATAGGGTATTTAACTGAATATTCAGTCAATTTATGTGACGACGCGGGATGTAGTGGCATTGGGAAAAAGATAGAATTATGCGGCAAAATCACTATTTTGATAATGGCTTTACCTATAATAAACGGAATAATTACTATAATCGGGGAATTATTATGAAAAAAACACTTAAATTAATACCTATTTTCCTTTTTTTGTTTTTTTTCATGGTCATACTGGCAATACCTGTTTCTCAAAAAACTGCACAAGCAGCAACTGAAGAAGAAAAAGCTTTTGAACAAACTATTATTGAATTATTAGACGAATTAAACCTAACTGAATATGAAAAATTTGTTGAAGAAATTGATAGATTGAACGAAAATCACACGTTACAGTCACTTATAAAAGACGTGCTCTCTAATAATACAACGGAGTGGGACTTTGAGTTTTTTCTTAATTATGTGCTTTCAATATTGTTAGGAAATATTCAATCGGCTTTAGCTCAATGTTTGATAATTGTAATTGTTTGTATTCTTTTAAGTATATTGCGTAATCTTAACTCTGAGTTCAACAAAAAATCAGTATCAAAAATTATTTTTATAGCCTGCTATGCGGTTGTTATTGCAATAGTGGTTCATATGGTTTCTTCATCTATTATCGCAACACAAAATACAATTAATTCTATTAATAGTTTTGTAAACGTCTCTTTCCCAATATTTCTGACGTTAATTACAGCACTAGGAGCAACTACAAGCGCGGCGATATTTCAACCTATAACTTTGATCTTTTCGACGGTAATAATTAATATCATTAATTACGTTATTATTCCTATATTTTATTTTTGCTTTGTGTTTAACGTAATTGGTAATTTAAGTAGCGATTTAAAATTGGAAAAGCTTTCAAAAAGCGCAAAAAGTCTTGGAGATTGGATTCTTGGCGGAGTCTTTGGAATATTCATTACTTATGCAACCACAAAAGGCATCACTGGTGCAAGTTTTGATACGTTAGCTACACGAAGTACTAAATACGCGCTAAGCAACTACGTACCTATAGTAGGTGATTATATAAAAGACGGATTTGATCTTGTCACTGCAAGTTGTGTAGTTATAAAAAATGCTCTTGGTTACGTGTCAGTATTTTTGTTGCTTATGATAATAGTTGTTCCAATTATAAAAGTTCTCGTCACCGTTTTTACGTTACGCCTTACCGCTTCAATATGCGAACCCATAGGGGATACGCAAATCAGTTCAATGTTATTCGGTATAAGTAAAACAATGACCATGTTAGTAGCTATCATGGCTGCAATGGGATTTTGTATATTAATAATTATTATGCTAATAATGGCTACTTGTAATTTGGGGTTATTATAATGAAAGAATATTTATTAAGCGTCGTGGCAGTTAGTTTGCTTATTATTCTTCTAGAAATATTTATGTCTGAAGGAAATACGAAAAAGTATACTCAAGGCATTATTAGATTAATTTTAATAATTGTAATAATAACACCTGTTATAAAAGTTTTCTCTAATGGAATTGATATAAGTGATTTTAACGTAAACGTAGACACGCAGCAAGAAATATTGATTGACAAAACTTTTATTCAAGACGTTGTAGAACAAAGAAATCAAGCAAAAATTAGTTTAATAACGAGCGCATTGAAAGAAAACAACGTAAATGCTGATATTGAAATGATTTATGATGAAAATAATAATTTATCATTAGTTAACGTTGTTGTAAAAGATTACTGCATAAACGAAACAAGCGAGAATATATTTGATAATAAGAAGATAACTAAGCTAGTAGCAAGTCTATTATTGATAGATGAAAACAAAGTGAGAATATATGACAAAACTTAGCCTACACGACAAAATAAAAGAATTTTTGACAAAAATCAAAGACGTCAAGAACATAAAGATAATCATAGGCGTTATGGTAGTTGCGTTGCTTTTGCTAGGTTACTACGCTATGAATTCAAACAATAACGATATAAGTGTTAGCGATCTTGATACTAATGACGTTGGAATCGTTGAATATGATGCAGAAGAACAAAAATTAGCAAACGTTTTATCGCAGATAGAAGGTGTTGGCAATACGAAAGTGATGATAAATAGAGGAAAAGATGAAGAAGTAATTGGCGTTATCGTAATTGCGGAAGGAGCTAAAAGTAAAACTGTATGTTTACGGATAAATCAAGCTGTAAGAACTGCACTCAGTCTAACGCCCGAAAAGGTAAAAATATATCTTATGAAATAAAAAAATAATATATCGGAGGCTATAATATGAAAGTCAACAAAAAGAAAATCATCGTACTAGTATCTTTAGTGGTCCTACTTGCAGGCGTTGCATGCTTGAATTACTTTCTTACGGTAAAAGGCTTAAACGACACTACCGATACACCTACAGAAACTACCCCCACGTTCTTTGCTACCTATAGGGATGATCGAACTAGCACAAGAGAACAAGAAGTTCTTTACTTAGAACAAATTCTTGCAGCAAGCACGTCTGACGAAGCTACTATTGCAGAAGCAAATCAATCATATCTAGCATTAATTGAAGCAATGGAAACTGAAACAACCTTGGAGGGTATAATTAAGTCCTATGGATTCGAAGATTGTATAGTAACAATTAGTACGGATAACGTCAATATAGTGGTAAAAGACAGCGAATTATCGGTGGAAGAAGCAGCGCAAATACTTAACGTAGTAGTTACAGAAACTGATTATACTGCTAGTGACGTAATAATTATTCCTTACGTATAATAATAAAATAACTTGCACTATCGGGGTGTTTATGGTATACTTTTTGTATGAAAATAAATACCCCGTTGAAGCAAGAAGAAATAGCTAACTATACTAACGTCATTACGTCTTTGGTTAACTCTGCTATATTAGCAACCGAGGGCGCATCTCAAGGCGACATTTATTCAAGAAACAAACTCCCGCGTAACGTTGGAGTTTTTATTGATAACAAAACGAAACAAGTCATAATAGATGCTTACATTGACGTAGTTTTTGGTTATAACGTCTCGCAAGTTGCTTGTGATCTTCAAGAGAAAATAATCAATAGTGTTAAACATAACACTCCACTAACGGTAAAGAACGTAAATATCAACATAATTAACGTAATTTTTAATTAATATGAGTAGAAAAGTAGCGCGTGAGTATGCGTATAAACTAGTATTTGAATTTTTATTCTCTAATACGACCAATTCAAGGACGTATCAACTTTTTGCTTGTGCAGATTTAGACGAAAAAGACGTTGAATATCTAGAGAACGTATATTTCGGTATCGCAAAGAAATATGACGAACTGATCAGTGTCGTTAGCGAATTTTCACACGGATTTAATATCGATAGAATATACAAAACTGACCTTAGCGCGTTACTCATTGCAATTTACGAAATGAAGTATATTGACGATATTCCGTTGTCAGTTTCTATCAACGAAGCTGTAATACTTGTAAAAAAATATTCTACAGACAAGAGTAATTCATTTGTTAATGGTATTTTGTCTTCAGTGTATAAATCTTTAACAACTCAAGAATAATATGAATATAATAGACGGCAAAGTAGTTTCTCAAAATATTAGGCAAGAAATATCAAGAGAAGTTGCCACACTTAATGAGCAAGGCAAAAACGTAGGTCTTGCCGTTATTATTATTGGACAAGATCCCGCGTCAAAGGTCTACGTAAAGAACAAAATAAATGCTTGCAAAGAAACTAATATTCAGTCGTTCTTGTACGAACTAGACGCGAATATCTCTCAAGATTACGTATTAAACCTAATAGACACGCTTAATAAAGACGATAACGTCAATGGTATACTAGTGCAACTACCTATTCCCAAACATCTAGATAAAGAAGAAATTTTGTCTAAAATTACCGTAGAAAAAGACGTTGATGGCTTTAGTGCGGAGCAAGCAGGAAAAATGTTCTTGGGTGAAGAAGCATTAGTTAGCTGCACACCTCAAGGGATTATCGAACTATTAAAAGCTTATAACGTTGAAATAGAAGGTAGGAACGCCGTAGTTGTTGGGAGAAGTAACATTGTAGGTAAACCTGTTGCAACTCTGTTGCTACAAGAGAATGCAACCGTTACTGTTTGCCATTCAAAAACCAAAAATCTTTCACAATTTACGTCAAATGCGGATATTTTGGTTACCGCTATAGGCAAAGCTAAGTTTATAACTAAAGATATGATCAAAAACGGTGCAGTAATCGTTGACGCAGGTATTAACCGCGATGAGAACGGAAAACTATGCGGTGACGTCGATTTTGACGACGTATTTGATAAATGCTCGTTAATTACACCTGTTCCTGGCGGTGTAGGTCCAATGACGGTAACTATGTTGTTAAAAAATACACTTATTGCAGCAAAAAATGGTACAAAATAGAGATTACATCACCGTCCGTGAGTTAAATTTTTTTATAAATGACATTTTTCAGTCGGAAGAGTTACTTCATAATGCAAAAATTCTTGGAGAAGTGTCGGATAGAAAAATAGTTAATAACCATTGCTATTTTACTTTAAAAGACCAATTTGCCCAAATTAAGGTGGTCTTTTTTAATTGTAATCGTTATGGATTCGTACCCAACAATGGAGATAACGTCATAGTAAGAGGAACGATTGATTTTTACGAAAAGGGCGGTCAAGTTTCTATAAAAGCTTACGAAATTACGCCGTTTGGCATAGGCGAACTTTTTATTAAATTTGAAGAACTAAAGAAAAAATTATCCGCCGAAGGCTTATTTGACGAAGATCATAAAAAAGAAATACCACTATTCTGCAAAAAAATAGCAATAATTACAAGCGCATCGGGCGCAGCAATTCAAGACTTCTTGTCAACGCTTGCAAAATGCGGTTCAAAACAAGACGTAGATATAATCGACGTAAGAGTACAAGGTGAATATTGTGTATCCGACGTGTGTGTTGCGTTGCAAAACGCAGACGTAGGTGAATACGACGTAATAGTGCTAGCTAGAGGCGGTGGCTCATATGAAGACTTATTCAGTTTTAATGATGAGCGCATCGTAAGAATAATATACTATATGTCAACTCCAGTTATTTCTGCAATAGGGCATGAGACTGATTTTACGTTGTGTGACTACGTATCCGACCATAGAGCTATTACTCCAACGGCCGCCGCAGAAAAGGTGGCATTCAGTTACGATGACGAATTAGACCTTCTACTGAATAATTTACTTCTCCTAAAAAATACGATAGGAGACTTGTTCCAAAATAAAATTGAAGATACTTTGGACCAAATTAACCAGTTAAAAATGTTGTCAATTGCCTCACATAACGAGCAAAAAATACTACTCAAAAATAACATAAATTGGTTAAAAATATTAATTGTGCACAAATTTGATAGTTTTCAAGCAAATACTGAAGAATTATTATCAAAATTAAACATTCTTAATCCGATAGAATTATTAAAAAGGGGTTATTTTAGAATACTTCATGATAATTTAGAATTAAAATCACTTTCAAATTTAAAAGAAAATGACGAAATAACGATTATAGGTAATAACGAAAAAATTAGAGCTATAGTGCAAAATAAGGAGACGCTATGAGTTACGAAAAGAAAGCAAACGAGTTAGAAAGTATAATAGAAAGACTAAAATCTGAAGACGTAAGTTTGGAAGAAAGTCTTACTCTATATTCGCGTGGAATTGAAGTAGGCAAGGAATGTCTAGAGGAACTAGCAAAGTTTAAGAATAAGATTGACGTCCTTAACAAAGACTTATCAAAACTTGAAGTAGAAATAGAAGAAGAATATGATGAATAACGTTTTTGCTCACGAATATTTTGAAAACGAGCTAAGAACTTTTTGGGAGAAAACTAGTTATCATTATCCTAAAAAAGTCTCCGAATGTATGGAATATTGCCTATTTAGCGGCGGAAAAAGAGTTCGTCCGACTTTAGCTTTGCTTGTTGCGGAATTTACACAAGTAGATATAGAATCCGCGCTTCCTATAGCTATTGCTATAGAATGTATACATACTTATAGCCTTATACACGATGATTTACCGTGCATGGATAACGACGATTTACGTAGAGGTAAACCTACGGCTCACGTAAAATTCGGTGAAGCAACGGCTTTGCTTGCAGGAGATGCGCTTTTGAATTTAGCATACGAAATTCTTTTTGAAAAAGTTTGCGAAAACTCCGATTTTGCACAAGCATTTTCGCTAATAGCACAAAATGCAGGCTTAAACGGAATGATAGGCGGACAAGCGATAGAGTTTGAAAACGAAGTATTCACCCCCGATTTAACCATAAAAGTAGCGCAACTTAAGACTTCCGCTCTTATTGAAGCAGCAATTATGAGTGTAGCACTACTAAGTTATAACCAAGAAAAAATAACCGCGCTATCGTCTTACGCAAAAGCAATAGGGCTAGGATTTCAGATTAAAGACGACCTTCTAGACGAAAATAAAGTTGAAAACAACTCATTTGTAACGGCTTTAGGTGTTGAAAAGAGTAAAAATCTCTTAGAAAGAACTATAAATATAGCAAAAAAAGCACTGTCTAGGTGGGGAAAAGATGCAGAAAAACTTTTGTGGTTCGCAGATAAACTTGCAATAAGGGAATATTAGTCGCAATTATTTGCATTTTTTTTGTATATATGATAATATAATAACAACAGGTGGCGCAGTATTCTAGTCAAGTACGAAATAGTGAAGACGGGGTTAAAATACCGTTAAAGAGCACATCGTTGAAGTTTCTGGTGTTGGCTTTAGTTGCCCAAACTGGGGTTGATGCTGGAAGTTAAGATTCTTGGGCGAGCCGTAATGGCATACGGACGACGACCCAATTATCGAGGAGACCTATCGCGGTAGGGACTAATAATACGTTCTTACTGAATAGGATATAACCTGCATCGCGGGAAATTCTGTGTGCAGTGTAGCTTGCCGTGAGTGGCTTTCGGGGATAAAGTATCACGTAGACAAGGTCGGCCAACCAAAATCTGCTATTGACTTTTGAAACGCTGGCTGCAAAAGCGGATTAACTATTTTAAACTTGCCAAGGAAATCTTCTAGACTGATATAAATTAGGGATTATAGTGTGCTCTTAGTGGCGATTCGGTTCAACTGCAAGTAATTCTGTTGCTGATTCCTTAAAGGGAAACCGCTCTTACGGCGACGGGGAGTGGAATCTGGGGAAATCCTACCGAACCAATGGCGCAAGGTTTACTTAATTTATGCCACCTCATTTACTTCAATAATGAAAATACGTTTAGATACAAATAACAAAAAACAAAAAAAAACACGCAAAGGGCTTTCTAGTGGTACGATTTGGACTATAAAAATCACCATTATCACGTTGGCTCTTTCTTTTGTTGTTAGTTTTATAACGGAAATAACGTCAAGCAAATCCAACGTAGTCGTATCAATTCTAATATTATTGCTACTGATTGCTATCAATATTATCTTTGATGCAATAGGCGTAGCGGCAACTTCTTGCGACGTTGCACCGTTGCTCGCAATGGCTTCAAAAAAGGTAAAAGGTGCAGCACAAGCGGTAAAACTTGCAAAAAATGCAGAAAAAGTTTCTAACATATGTTCGGACGTTATTGGTGATATTTGCGGAATTATAAGCGGTTCTTGCTCGGCGGCAATAATAATACTGTTCGCTGCAAACAACCCTAATCAATACATTTTTAACATAGTAATTAGCAGTATAGTTGCGGCAATAACGGTAGGCGGTAAGGCATTTTTTAAAAACGTTGCCATCAAGAAATCTAAAGAATTGCTTCTCCTAACGGGCAAAATTCTCAGCATATTCAGTAGAAAAAAATGAGATTAGACGTCTTTTTAACTCAAAATAATTACGTAGAGACACGCACTAGAGCTAAAAACTTAATAGAGCTTGAGCGTGTCTTTGTCAATAATAAAGTTATTACAAAAGCTTCGTTTGACGTAACGGAATCAGACAAAATTGAAATTTCTGAAGATTATGATGCGAGTCTAGGTAGTTTAAAACTCACAAAAGCCATAGAAGATTTTCATCTGGATATAAATAATAAGACGTGTCTAGACGTGGGCGCATCAAACGGTGGATTTACTGAAATTCTATTAAAAAACGGTGCTAGCATTGTATATGCCTTAGATATAGGCGAATGTGCGTTGCCGGATAGGTTGAAAAACGACGTTAGAGTAATAGTAAAAGATAGAACTAATGCAAGATATATCACAAAAGATGATTTCAAACACGATATTGTTCTCTGTAGCGTGGACGTAAGTTTTATCTCGTTAAAACTAATTTTACCTGCGCTAAAAGATATATTGAGCAGTAACGGCGAGGTTGTTGCATTAATAAAACCGCAGTTCGAATTAGATAAGAAAGCTTTACCCAAAAGCGGCGTTATAAAAAATCCTACTTTACAACAAAAAGTAATCGATGATATATGTTCGTTTGCTAAAAATTTAGGATTTCTCGTCAAAGGCGTCACCACCGCACCGCATCCATTCAAAGATAAGAATCAAGAATACTTAATTCACTTGGTTTTATAAATTTTATGCATAAATTATAAAATATATACAATAACTATTGCATATTTTCATTTTCTATTGTATAATAATCGCATTAAACTTGGAGAATGAAAGAATGAAAAGAAACAAACGACACGAAGCGATAAAGCACATAATTGCAACTCAAGAGGTTAGCACTCAAGAAGAACTTACAAAAATCTTGAATGATCAAGGTTTTAATACAACGCAAGCAACGGTTTCTAGAGATATTAACGAGTTGAATTTGGTAAAAGTAACCGGTAATATCAAAAAATTTAAGTATGCCGTTAAGTCTGGTCTTGATAGGTCTGACAAATATGCGAATATATTCAAAGAAAGTGTGATCGCAATAGAAGTTTCGCTTAATATATTGGTAATCAAGACGGTTGAAGGTAGTGCAAACGCTGCTGCTGCATTCGTAGATAAACTAAACATAGCAGAAATAATTGGTACAATGGCGGGCGACGATACGATTTTAGTCGTTGCAAAAAGCATTGAATCTGCACCTAAAATACAAGAAGCATTGAAGGAGTATCTTAAGTAGTGATTGCTTATCTCACGATAAAGAATATAGCGCTTATACAAGAGTTGAGCCTTGAATTAAAAGATGGGCTCAACATTTTGAGTGGCGAAACGGGTGCTGGTAAATCGATAATTATCGACTCGATTAATTTTGTTCTAGGTGATAGGGCAGATAGGTCTCTCATTAGACATGGAGAAACCTATGCGCAAGTAGAAGTAGTATTTAGGGATCTAAAAAATCACCAAGAAATAAAACAAATACTCGATGACGCTGGAATAGATGCCGACGACGACGTAGTGATAGTGTCTAGAAGCATGACCTTAGATAGAAGTGAGTGTCGCATCAATAGAAAAATCGTCACTCTTTCGCTTTTACGCAGTATCGTGTCGCTACTAGTTGATACACATACGCAAAATGAACATCAGTCACTTCTAAAAATATCCAACCACCAAAAGTTATTAGATGCATTCAACCCTAAAATCGAGAAAAAACTGCAAGAATATCGCAAAATTTATCAAGAATATAATAACGTATTGGCGGCATTGAAAGAATACTATTCTCAAGCTGAACGAGAAAGACAAATTGATATTCTAAAATACCAAATTTCCGAAATAGAGAAAGCAAACCTTACTGAAGGAGAAGAAAGCGAATTAAAAACAAAACGTTCACTCTTCTATAATGCACAAAAAATATACGGCAGTTTACATTCCGCTTGTGAAAGTCTATCGGGTTATGCCGGTTCAGGAGGTATAGAAGGCGTAAAACAAGCGTTAAATAGTCTTCAATCAATAGCACAATACGACGAAAGCGTTAACGAATTAATAGAAAGACTCGATTCTTGTTATATAGAGCTAAAAGACGTATACGAAACTCTTTTAGATAAGAATAACGCCGAAGATATATCTAGTTTAAATATCGATGCACTAGAAAAAAGACTTGAAGAAATACGTCTTATCAAGAAAAAGTATGGCAAAACGTATGAAGAAATCAATGTTTTCTATGAAAAAGCTGCAAAAGACCTTGATAATATTATTAATTCCGAAAATCGTATAAATTCTCTCACTCAACAAAAAGAAGATTTATTACAAAAATTATGCGTTGCTGCAACTAATTTGCACGAAATTAGAATGAAGACTGCCAATGATTTTTGTAAAGTTATCACCAAGAATTTGTGCGAACTAGGAATGAAAAATTCAGTTTTTAAGGTAAATTCAGACTTTGATTCGACTAAAATCACAGAAAAACTTACTAACAATGGCGCAGAAACCTTAGAATTCATGCTTTCTCCTAACGTGGGCGAACCGCTAAAACCTTTAGCAAAGATTGCAAGCGGCGGTGAAATGAGTAGATTTATGCTTGCTCTTAAGAACATTGTAGCAGAATTAGACAACGTAGACACGCTTATTTTCGACGAAATAGACACAGGAATCAGTGGTGTTATAGCCAAAGTTGTTGCGGAAAAACTATACGATATTGCGCGCAATAGACAAGTTATTGCGATTACTCACTTACCACAATTAGCATCGATGGGTGACACTAACTTCTTGATAGAAAAAAAAGTAATCGGCGAAAAGACTCTAACATTTGTAAAAGAGCTCAATGAAAATGAAATTTTCAGAGAAATTATGCGTTTAAGCGGCGCCGTTGAAAATAGTGACATTGGATTATCTAATGCAAAAGAACTAAAGAAACAGGCGAACGACTACAAAAATAAATAAATTTTTCATTATTCAATAAATATATCTCTTGTTTTTTATCACACTATGATAAGAACAGGAGATTTTTTATGCAAAAAATTTTAAAAAAAATAGTTTCTTCGATTGTTATTCTTTTTCTATCGATAGTGCTTTTAATATTATGTGCCGGATATAGGCACATCGAATATAGCAATGACGATATGGTATATCTCGGAGGTATGCCAATAGGGATTATAGCAAATTCACAATATTTAATTGTGGAAGAACTAATCAATGTAAACACTATTAAGGGATGTTTTTCGCCGTCATTAAGAGCTGGAATAAAAGTGGGCGACTTAATTACGGCAATTAACGGTAAAAGTGTAACCGACATTTTTGAGCTAAATAAAATTATAGAAGAAAATAATGCAATTGTTATCATGTTAAATCGAAGCGGTGAAGCGCTTAAAGTAACCGTTTCACCTCAATATGATATAAATCTTCAAGCCAAAAAACTCGGTATGAAGTTAAAAAATACCGTAGCAGGAATAGGAACGATGACTTTTATCAAACAAGATAAATCGTTCGGCGCGCTAGGACATCAAATAATAGACGAGTTTGGGTATGGTGACATATACAAAAGTGGTAAAATTTATAATTGTTCTATTAATGGATACAACAGAGCGACAAAAGATAAAGCAGGTGAACTTTGTGGTAAAATTGATGCAAATTCATTCAATATAGGAACCATAAAAAGTAATCAATTTTGCGGAATATATGGAACGGTCGAGAAAATCAACTCTCAAAAATTAATAAAAGTAGGCAACAAAAACAAAGTAAAATCAGGTGCAGCACATATCTATACTACGATAAATGAAAATGGTCCAACGTTATATGAAATTCAAATAATAAAAGCTCAAAAACAAACGGCACCCGAAGAAAAAGGGATGGTGATACGCATAACTGATCCTGATTTATTGTCAACTACAGGCGGAATTTTGCAAGGAATGAGTGGTTCGCCAATAATACAAGACGGTTGTCTTGTTGGTGCTGTAACACACGTATTTACTAATGACACAAGAACAGGGTACGGAATATACGTAGATTGGATGTTAAAACAATTAGAATAAAATTGATTGCATAATAATACTATTTATTATGCGACTAAAAGATAATATTCAGTGTTTGTTATTATTCTTAAAGCGATTTTTTCGTCAAAACAAAAATCTACTGATAATCAGTGGAATTTTTGTAGTTTTAGGTATTTTATTAGCTTTTAGCGGTATATCCGATGCGATAAATGAATGTAAAAAATTAAGCTTTATCGGAGAAATATGTAATAAAACGTTTAACGCTTTTTTATTTGAAATAAAAATAATCATGGTGCCATTGTTATTCCTCATCATAACTTATTTTCTTAGTATTAATTACTTTTTGTTTTTTGGTAGCTTTATATTAATTTTGATAACCTCACGATACGTATTCAGATGGGTTATATTAATGATAGCTTGCGATACTATTTATGGATTACTCAGCTTATTAATAGTAATATTGCCTTGCGGAATTGTTCTATGGTTAGGCTATATGGTATTTTTTGTAAAAACATTAGAAGTTATCGCAAACACTCCTTGTAGAAAAAAATTTGCTTTTTTCCCATATACACTGAATTTTCGTTATATAAAACCCTTAATAAAAAATTATGCGTTGCGAATAATTCTACCTGTATTCATATATACAAATCTTATCATTTTAATCGTTTATTTGATATTTTCTTTTTAATTTGTATATTACTCACCAAAAATAAAACACTAATACTAAAGGAGAAAATTATGAAAAAAATTATTTGTATATTTAGCAGTATATCGCTAATATTAACTGCAATTTTTTGTTGCTTACCGCAATCTTTTGACATTGCATCTGCAGAAGAAAGCAGTTTATATCGCTCATTATACGTTATAGATTATGATACAGGAACCGTAATTAAAGCAATCAACGAAAATGATAGATATCCAATAGCAAGTATGGTCAAAATTATGACGTTGAATCTTGTTTTTAATGAAATTACAAAAGGGAATCTCGATATAAATGAAAAAATCATAATATCAGATACTGCGTCTAGTATGGGTGGATCGCAAATGTTCTTGGAATCAAATGATGAATATAGCGTTAACGATCTTATAAAAGGCGTTGTTATTTGCAGTGCGAACGACGCTGCAACTGCACTGGGCGAAAGAATAAGCGGAAGTATAGATGCATTCGTTGTAAAAATGAATAGCTATGCAAAAGAAATCGGAATGAATAACACGTTATTTTGCAATGCAACGGGACTTCCGTATAGCGGGGAACAGTATTCAACAGCAAAAGACGTAACTATAATGATGCAAAAATTACTTTCGCACGATGAATATTATCGGTATGCAAAAATTTGGATGGAAGACTATACTCATCCAGATGGAAGAGTAACTGGTATGGTAAACACAAATAAGCTCGTAAGATTCATGCCCGAATGTGATGGCGGCAAGACGGGATATACCAAAGAAGCAGGTTTTTGTCTATCTGCTACAGCAAAATATGGCAACACGCGAGTAATATCAACGTTACTTGGAGGAAAAGACAGTAAGAGTAGATTTAATGCGGTTTCTTCATCGCTAAAAGAAGCATTATCCAAGTATGAAACGAAAATAATCGTAAAAAAAGGAGAGGTTTTCACGCAAAAAGTCGACGTAAAAAATGCAAACAGTGAATCTTTAGAATTCTATTGCGGAGAAGATCTAACTATTTTTGGCGAAAAAAATAAAAATGCCGAGTATAAAGTTACGTTAAAATTAAACTCTGATCTGCAAGCACCATTAAAAAAGGATAGTGAAATAGGCACGATTACTTTGCATAATACAGATGGAAGCGTGATAAAGACCGCAAAAGTATATTTGAATGCACCCATAGATAAAATTAGTTATCTAGACGCTTTACAAAAAATAATACGTCATTGGTCAATGTCTAGTAAATAATAAATTGAGACAAAGTTAAATACACCTTTAATTTTGTCTCAAAACCATTTACATAATTGACATAAATATTAATTAATGTTAATATTTAATAGACAAAAATTTTGGGGTAAATTCGATGTTAATATCCCTGCTAACGTCAGGCTATTCATTTGATATTATTTTAGTTTTACTCGTTGCTATCCTAGTAAGCGCAACGCTTTCTATCGTGGTGCACGAAATATCTCATGGGTATGCTGCGCTTTTATGCGGAGACAATACGGCAAAGCTTAACAACCGACTTACCCTTAATCCACTTGCACATTTCGACCTTGTCGGCATAATCTTACTTTGTGTTATAGGTTTTGGTTGGGCGAAGCCAGTCCCAATTAACGTAAGTAATTTTAAAAACCGCAAAGGCGGGATACTTTTCGTATCCGTTGCAGGCGTACTGAGTAATTTGATAATGTGCGGATTAGCATTGCTATTTTTGTATTTGTTCTATCCGTACCTTGTCGCGCTTTGTATGCTTAACACACCGTTGAGATTGTTAGGGTATTTGTTCTTGTACTTTTTACAATACATGGTAATTCTTAACATAACGCTTGCATTCTTTAATTTCTTACCTATAGCACCGCTTGATGGTTTCAAATTCTTGGATGCATTACTACCATTTGGCAATAAATACTCGATATTTATGCGCAGATATGGCTGGTTGGTACTTTTAGGCGTAATACTAATAAGTAACGCACTAAATCATTTAGGTTTAGAACAATATAATATTTTCCATCTTGTTCAAAACTTAGCACGAGCTTTGATAAATATGGTTACGGGAGGTTAAAATGGCTAACTATTTGAACAGTACGTTGCAAGACGTAAAATTTCATATAGCAAACGCGGATTTTGACGGCCCTATAGACTTGCTCGTCAAATTCGTTCAAGAGTCTAAAATAGACGTAATGGATATATTTATTAGCGATATTACGTTACAATACGTTAATTACGTCCAAAATATGAAAGAACTTAACTATGAATACGTATCACAATACATAATATTTGCGGCACTATTGATCGAAATAAAAAGTTCAAAGATAACTCCGCAAGTATATTACCAAGATGATGATTTCATCGATCCTGGTCTTGATTATTCGGAGCAAGAGAATGAGATAATCGCTCAAGTAAAAGAAAAGTTACTTAACGATTATCCTGAACAACTAAAACCACGTGAAGTAATCTATAGATTCTATCCGCAACCTGAATACGATGAAAGCGATTACAAACTTGTAGCGAAGAATTTAACACTTGATAAGTTGCTAGAAGCATACAAACTTGTACTAGAAAGGGTAGAAATTGTAGAAAAAGCACCACAAGTACAAACTATAATAAAAGACAGATTCACTGTAAGTGAAAAAATATTAGACATCACGACTAGAGTAAGATCACGTAAAAAAATGAGCTTTTTTGAACTTTTTGAGCGCGATTTTACAAGAACTGAAATGTTAACCGTATTCTTAGCGATACTAGAAATTATAAAAAGACAAATTGTAATTGCATCGCAAGACGGATATCAGTCGGATATAATACTAGAACACAACACTGAAGGTGATACCAAAGACAACGAGGAGTTACTTAACGATGTTGACGAATATAATTGAGGCATTAATATTTGCAGCTGCTAACGGCGTAACGTATGCCAATTTGAAAGAAGCATTTGGCAACGAATATACCGAAAAAGAAATAAAAAATGCGTTAACCGAAATAAAAAACAAATATTCGGGCGATAACGGCATTATTTTAATCGAATACAATAATACATATCAATTCCAAACCAATCCGCAATATAGTCTATTACTTGCAGATATATTGCAACCCATAAAAGAACGTCAATTAAGTAAAACCGTTCTACAAACACTTGCTATTATTGCTTATCGTCAACCCATAACTCGTGGTGCGATAGAAGATATCCGCGGCGGCGTTAGTAGCGATTACGCTATCGGAGTATTGATGAGAGCGGAATTAATACAAATAGTAGGGCGTAAGGATACACTCGGTAGAGCTGCTCTCTATGGTACGACGGATGAATTCTTGAAGCGTTTCCAACTCAATAGTTTAAGTCAATTACCCGACTATGAAGAACTATTAGAAAGCATAAAACAGTCGGGCAAATTCAACACAACCAGCACGAATATTTACGAAATTAGAAATAAAGATTTGTACGATGTTTCGGAAGTTACTGCCAATAATGAAGAAGAAGTTTTTGAAGAATTAACCGACGAAATACCAGATTTTATAAGTGATGACGATATAGTTGTTATCGAATAAAATTATAGAATAAATACTATACATTTAAGAATACTATCAACGATGGTATTCTTTTTTATTGCGTATTTAATCATAATTATTATTTTTTGTTTCCCGTTTAATACTGAAATATGTTATATTTTAGATAAAAAATCAAATAATTCGACATTTTTGTTAAAATTGGGAATTTTTAGTAAATATATTCAAAAAAAGAATAAAAATCGCCTTAAAAAAAATAAAAATAATTTCAAAATAAGTCTTAAATCATTATCAATTAAAAAACCTATTAATGTCAGAGTATCTATTGATGCAAGCCTACCTAACTTTTGCATTTTTTTCAAAAATAATTACTCATATATTTTAAGGAGTTTTTGCTTCAACGATCTCGATAACGTTCAGATCTTACACAACGTAAACATAGCTAACAACAGTCAATCTTTATACCTACAATTTAAGTTATCACTCAAACTAAACGTTTTCTTAATATTTTCTTCACTTGTGCAAACACTAAAACTAAAAAGGAGATAATTAATGCAAGTATCTGAATTGGTTGAAGAAACACTACAAAAATTAAAAGAAGTAATTAGCACGAATTCGGTAATAGGACAAGCAATTACGAGCGATGACGTAACAGTTATCCCTATTATGAAAATGAGCGTTGGATTCGCTACTGCGGGTGCCGAATTAAGCCAAAATGATAAGCAGAATTCAAAATCACCACTAGCTGGAATAGGTGGTGGTGCCAATATAGTACCTATAGGCTTTTTAGTAATGGACGGAATAGCGACGAAATATATCAAAACCGACGGAGGTGAAACGTTATGCGATTGCGTAGATGGAATTTTAGAGTTTCTAAAAAAGTAGCAATTATTTTTACAATAATTACGCTATTTTTTGTTCTTTTCAATGCAAATTTTTCACAATCAATAGCTAATGCTGATAATAGTCATAGCGCTCAAATAGTAATGGATGCCAACACTTACGAAGTAATCTTTGGTGAAAATATACACGCAAGACTGCCAATGGCTAGTACGACAAAGATTATGACCGCTCTAGTCATAATTGAAAACTGCAATTTAAACGACCTTGTAACCATAGACGACCGTGCTATAGGCGTAGAAGGTAGCTCGGTTTATCTAGAAAAAGGAGAAAAGCTCAAAGTAAAAGACTTACTTCTTTGTTTAATGCTACGCAGTGGAAACGATAGTGCCGTAGCTCTTGCTTTACACCTGTGCAACGGTATAGAAAAATTTGCTATGATGATGAACGCAAAAGTAGAAGAATTAGGTTTGAAAAATACTAATTTTACAAATCCGCACGGTCTTCACGACGATAATCACTACACGTCCGCATATGATTTAGCAGTAATTAGCAGTTATGCAATGAAAAACCAAGATTTTATTAACGTCGTAAGTACGAAAAACGTTAAAATTACAAGCAACTATCATACTAGGTATTTATCAAATAAAAACAAAATATTAACTGGTTACGAAGGTGCCAATGGCATCAAAACTGGATTTACCAAGAAAGCGGGACGTTGTCTTGTCGCTTCCGCTAAACGCGATCATAAACAAGTCGTAAGCGTAGTTTTGAACGTTAGCGATACCTACGGCACGTGTAAAACCTTAATGGATAAAGCATTTGAAAAATAACAATACAAAAGTGTTCTCTTGTTGCGTTGATATTGTCCAAAATGCTTGAAATAATAATATATTTAGTGTAAAATATAGAAAAACAAGCACAGGTGATGATATGAGAATTAATAAATATATAGCTTTAAGCGGTTTATGTTCACGTAGAGCAGCAGAAGAATACGTATTAGATCGAAAAGTAAAAATTAACAACAAACTTGTTACGTCTTTAGGTACTGACGTAGACGAAAATAACGACACGGTAACCGTTGACGGAAGAAAAATAACTCCCGTTTCTAGATTTATTTACATCATGATGTATAAGCCTAAAGGTTGTATTTGTTCCTTAAACGATGAAAAAGGCAGAAAAACCGTCATGGATTATCTAGGTGACTTCAAAGATAAAAGAATCTTCCCCATTGGTAGACTCGACTATGATACGGAAGGTTTGTTACTATTAACCAATGACGGCGATTTTAGTAATAGGCTAATGCAACCCAATAGCGAGGTTCCGAAAACTTACATTGCCAAGACTGAAGGTGAAATCCAAGAAAGTGATCTAGCAAGGCTTAGAAAGGGCGTAGTAATCGATGGTATCAAGCTAAATCGTTGTAAAATTAAAGTTTTGGGCTTTGAAAACAACGTAACGCGTATGGAAATAACCATATTCGAAGGCAAGAATAGAGAAATTCACAAAATGTTCGAGACTATCGGAAAAGAAATTATATTCTTAAAGCGTGTAAAGATAGGGGAACTAAAACTAGGTGGGCTATCTAGAGGTGCTTATAGATATCTGACAGATAAAGAAATCAACCATCTAATGAAGATATAAATAAGTAAAATTCTACAATATAGTATACGAATTTATTGTTTTTTGTTTGCAAACGAAAGCTTTTTTCAGTATACTGTATTATAGTAAAATAATGTGGAGGCTTTTTACGGCACTATTTCATATCCTATTTAAGTAGAAAAGAGAATATGTCGTAACTAACGTTTATGTTCAAATTTTTTAAACGCAAATCTAAGAACAATGATTCACCAGTGGAGACACCTATAGTAACGTCAACAGCACAAGAAAAACAACTCGTTGCTGAGGAATTGGACGAAACTACTAAAAAAATAGTAGAAAGTTCAGCTTTACAATTCATACGTGAAAGCTACACAGACGGACTCACCCACGATAAAATCAAGATTTTGTCTATTACAAAAATAGACGATACGAATAACTAAAAAATATAAGCACAGAATTGCGTTAATTCTGTGCTTTCAAATATAATAATAAAATCGTTTGCTTAATCTTTGGAGGATATAAAATACAATGACTAACAAAAAACTTTTGATTACAGAAACTATACTACGTGATGCACACCAATCTCAAGCCGCTACTAGAATGCGCACTGAAGATATGTTACCCGTACTAGACAAAATGGATAAGGTAGGATTCTTCTCCGTTGAGTGTTGGGGTGGCGCAACTTACGATTCTTGCTTGCGTTTCCTTAAGGAAGATCCGTGGGATAGACTAAAAGCAATCAAAGAATGTATGCCCAACACCAAGCTTCAAATGTTATTACGTGGTCAAAATTTATTGGGATACAAGCACTATGCTGACGACGTTGTTGACTTATTTATAAAGAAAGCTATTGAAAACGGTATTGATATTTTGAGAATATTCGATGCATTGAACGACGTTCGCAACCTTGAACAAGCAATTTCTTCTACGAAAAAGTACGGTGGTATATGTGAAGCTGCATTAAGTTACACCTCTAGCCCCGTTCATAATATTGATTATTTCGTTGACTTATCAAAAACGTTAGTAGATATGGGGGCAGACATCATTTGTATTAAGGATATGGCTAACTTGCTTCTTCCTTATGATGCATATACGTTGGTTCAAGCTATTAAGTCCAAAGTAAACGTCCCCATTCATCTTCATACTCACAACACCACTGGTACCGGTTCTATGACGTATCTAAAAGCCGCAGAAGCAGGCGTTGACATCGTAGACACCGCTTTAAGTCCTTTAGCAAACGGAACTAGCCAACCTGGAACGGAATCTCTAGTAGCTACTTTACAAGGCACGGAAAGAGATACTGGATTAGACCTTAATCTTATCAACGAAATTTCTGGACACTTTAAAGGAGTTGCAGAAAAACTTCAACAAGAAGGCTTCTTAAATCCTAAAGTTCTTAACGTTGACGTTAATACTTTGTTATATCAAGTCCCCGGCGGTATGCTTAGCAACCTAATCAACCAATTAAAAGAACAAGGTGCTAGCGACAAATATCAAGAAGTTCTTGCAGAAGTACCTAGAGTAAGAGAAGATATGGGATATCCTCCGCTAGTAACGCCCACTAGTCAAATAGTAGGAACCCAAGCCGTTCTTAACGTTGTAATGGGTGAAAGATATAAGATGGTTACCAAAGAAACCAAAGCTTTGCTTCGTGGTGAATATGGTAAACTTCCCGCTGAACCTAATCCTGAAATTCTCAAAAAATGTATCGGCGATGAAGAACGTATCACTTGCCGTCCCGCTGATCTTTTGAAACCCGAATATGAAGAATATAAGAATGAAATGCAAAAATACTACACCAAAGAAGAGGACGTATTGAGTTATTGCATGTTCCCGCAAGTTAGTGAAAAGTATTTCCAATATAGAGCAGAACTTCATAAGCGTGTTCTCACGATTACGGTTAACGGTGTAAAATATAAGGTAGAAGTAGAAGACCAAGATTACTTCGCACCCGAAAAGGTTGCAGTTCAAGAACAACCTGCAGCACCCGCAACATCTGCTGCTCCCGCCCCCGTTGTTGCAGCACCCGTAGCAGCTCCTGTAAGCGGTGGTACGCCAGTTTTAGCACCCATGCCCGGAACCGTTGTAAAACTTAAATACAACAATGGTGCACAAGTTAAAAAAGGCGACGTAATCGTTATACTAGAAGCCATGAAAATGGAGAACGATATAGTTGCTACGTGCGACGGTATACTCAACTATGCAGTTAATCAAGGCGCTAGCGTAGAATCACAATCAGTACTTGCTACAATCGGTTAATGAAGTTCTTCGTAATAGGTGGTGGCCCGGCGGGTATGTTATCTGCGATTTTTGCAGCACGTAACGGTGCCGAGGTTACTCTTATCGAAAAAAACGAAAAATTAGGTAAAAAATTATATATAACTGGTAAAGGCCGTTGCAATTTAACTAATTGCAGCGGTTTTGACGATTATATGGCCAACGTAGTTAGCAACAAAAAATTCATGTTCTCTTCGTTAAAAGAATTCGATGCAAAACGCTGCATGGACTTTTTCGAGAGTATAGGCTTGCCATTGAAGGTAGAGCGGGGCAATAGGGTTTTCCCCCAATCCGACAAGTCTAGCGACGTAATTAAGGCGTTACAACGTGAATTAACCCGCCTCAACGTAGACGTCCGACTTAATGAAAAAGTAACGAAAATAAATGGAGACAACGGCACCATAACAAGCATCGTTACTGACAAAAACACCTACGTTCCCGACAAGGTTTTAATCGCTACCGGTGGAGTAAGTTATCCCGCAACGGGTAGCACGGGCGACGGGTATAATTTTGCTAAAAAACTAGGACACAACGTTATTCCTAGTGCTCCTGCACTTGTTGGAATAAAACTAAAATATGGAATAACTGTTCATAACAAAGCCACGATACAATTATCTCAATTAGGCAAATTGCAAGGGCTTTCGTTAAAAAACGTAAGCGCGAAAATAATCGATAAAGACACAAATAAAGTTTTATTCGAAGAATTCGGTGAAATGCTTTTTACAGCAAAAGGCGTGAGTGGACCTATAATATTAACTTTGTCTAGCAAAATTAATAGGCTCAACTTATCAAGTCTTCTTCTAAGTATAGACTTAAAGCCCGCACTTAACGAGCAACAATTAGACAATAGAATAGTACGCGATTTTACTCAGAATAGCAATAAAATGCTAAAAAACGTGCTTAGTCTATTAGTTCCTTCGAGTTTGATTACATCGATAATAAAATTGAGCGGTATAAACGGCGAAAAATTTGTAAATACCGTTACAAAAGTTGAACGCAAAAACTTGATAACGTCGTTAAAAAATCTAACGTTTGACCTTGATGATTTTGAAGATATTTCTACCGCAATCGTCACGGCAGGTGGAATTGATATTAAAGAAATAAACCCAAAAACCATGCAAAGTAAAATTATAAAAAATCTTTATTTTGCAGGAGAGGTTATCGACGTCGATGCTCTCACCGGCGGATATAATTTACAAATAGCATTTAGCACTGCGTATAGTGTTTCAAAATACATAAACGAATAGGAGAACAATAATGAACATTGCAATCGATGGACCTAGCGGAAGTGGAAAAAGCACAATAGCTAAAATTTTAGCAAAAAAACTAAAAATCGCTTACCTCGACACCGGCGCTATGTATAGAGGAATTGGGTATTACGTTATAAAAAACGGCATTGCACCAGAAGATGAAAAAAACGTAATAAAAATTCTTGACTCTATCAATATGGAAATAGGGGAAGAAAACGGTGTACAACAAGTTATTGTCAATGGCGAGAACGTTACACCTTATATAAGGGAACATAACATCTCTATGGCAGCAAGTACGGTATCAAAAATACCTGCAGTAAGAGTAAAACTAGTAGAATTGCAAAGAAAAATTGCAAAAACCAACGATTGTGTTCTAGATGGCAGAGACATAGGCAGCCACGTGCTTCCTAATGCTGATTACAAATTCTATCTAACTGCCAATAGCCATGTTAGAGCATTGAGACGCCAAGCGGAATTAGCTGCCAAAGGCGAAGTTCTAACAGTAGAAGAAATTCAAAAAGACATCGAAAAAAGGGATTTGCAAGACCAAACTAGAGCATATTGTCCACTAGTTATTTGCGACGATGCTGTACTTATTGACACTTCGGGTATGAACATTGAAGACGTTACTAATGCTGTAATGAAGGTAATATGCAAATAATTTTGAGCAAATACGCCGGCTTTTGTAACGGTGTAAGTAGATCAATAGAAATCGCAGAAAGAACGCTTGCAAACAATAACGAGGTTTATTGTTTGCATTCTCTTATACACAACAAAAACGTTACGAACGCACTAAAAAATAAAGGTTTGCTTCTTGTTAAAGAAGATATGCTAAAAACGGGTGACAACATAATAATTAGTGCACACGGTGCGCCTAAAGAACA
Source organism: Clostridia bacterium (assembly GCA_045535785.1). Lineage (GTDB taxonomy): Bacteria > Bacillota > Clostridia > Christensenellales > DTU072 > CAG-1782. The sequence continues at coordinate 185,732 of JAZSMH010000031.1, read as the reverse complement.
AATTAATTCGCTAAAAAGTAGAGGTATCAACGTAATAGATGCCACTTGTCCATTCGTAACTAACGTTCACCAAAAAGTTAGCGAATATAGCGATAATGGATACGAAATAATAATTTTTGGCGACAAGCAACATGCAGAAATTATTGCAACAAGTGGTTATTGCACACACTTCCAAGTAGTCAATTCTCCTGAGGAGATTGATTTTTCTACCGCTGAAAAGTACTTTATAATCACTCAAACAACCTTCGATACTAATATAATTAGTAAATTCAAAGAAAAAATTGATTTTTTGAGTAAAAAAATTGAAAAAACAGTTGTTTTTTTTGACAGTATTTGTTATACTACATTATGGCGACAAATAGAAGCAAACGATATCGCAAAAAAAGCGGATATTATGCTTGTAATCGGAGATAAGGATAGCTCTAATACGAACAAGCTTTATGACATTTGTAGTTCCATTTGTCCCAAAACTTACTTTATACAGAATGTTTCCGACCTAAAGTCGGTGCAGATAAAAAAAGAAAATAATGCAATTCTCGGAATAGTATCCGGGGCATCAACTCCGAAAGAGTTGATTATGGAGGTTTTTTACATAATGAGCGAAGTCAACACAACTGAACAAGTCGTCAACGAAGTAGTTACTAATGAAGTTAACGAAGAAAGCACCATGTCTATGGCAGATGCTATGAAGAAATACGGTGGCAAACCCAAGAATTACCGTGAAGGTATGCATTGCACCACTACCGTAGTAAGCGCAGACGCTACTGGTATTAGCGTAGTTATCGAGAACGGTGGCAAGAATGATAGCGGTTTTATCGCAAAAGAAGAAGCGGAAATTGATGGTTCTTACAACCCCTCTAACTATAATCCCGGCGATGAAATCAAATGTATCATCATCCCCAAAGAAGTAGGTGCTAAAGGTAGCTATATCAATATGAGCAAGAAATTGTTCGACCTAGAAAAATTAGACGACGAACGTGTTCAAAATATATTAAAGGGTGAAGAATTCACCATGAGCAACATGCAAGAAGTTAAAGGCGGCTTACTTGGCAAAATTGGTACCTATACCATTTTCGTACCCGCATCTCAAATTAGATCTGGTTTTGTTAAGAACCTATCCGATTACACGAACAAGACGCTACGCCTAGTTGCTCTTCCTGCAAAAGAAGAATTAGACGAAGAAGGCAATCCTAAGAAGCGCAATACGAAACGTATCGTAGCAAGCCAAAGAGTTATCTTAGAAAAAGAAAAAGCAGAAAAAGACGAAGAATTTTGGTCTAAGATTTATGAAGGCGCTATCGTTAACGGTAAAGTTAAGAGATTCGCAAGTTTCGGAGCTTTCGTTAGCTTGAAGCATATGGACGCTCTTGTACATAGCACCGATTTATCTTGGAGCAAGAAGAGAGTAATCGATCCCGCTGAAGTATTAGAAATCAACAAAAACTATGATTTCATCGTTTTATCCGCAGATAGAGAAAGTGGCAAGATTAGTCTTGGTTACAAACAACTTCAAAAGAAGCCTTACGAAATAGCTCAAGAAAAATATCCCGTTGGCACTATCGCAACTGGTAAAGTTGCAAGAATCGTAAGCTTTGGTGCTTTCATCGAATTAGAACCTGGAATCGATGGTTTAGTACACGTAAGCCAAATCAAACATGGTTGGACCGACAATGCTGCAGAATCTTTAGTTGAAGGACAAGAAGTTCAAGTTAAGGTTATGAAGTACGAAGATGATAAGATCACCCTTAGCATCAAAGCTCTAATCAAAGAAGAACCCGTAGAAGAACCCGTTCAAGATAAAGAAACTGCTGAAGTTGCTCCTCGCAACAAGAAAGAAGGCAAATTCAAGAAGGTTAAGGAAGTTAAAGAAGAAGATAACGAACCTAGAGAATACGTTTCTGAAAACAAGGGTGTAACTTTAGGTGACTTGTTTGCAAACATTAACTTAAACGACTAATTACAGTACTAGTTATCAAGAAAGCCACCTGTAACAAGGTGGCTTTTTGATATCAAAGAATATTGAAAAAAAATAAAAGCACCAAGAATATGGTGCTTTGGCAGGGGAGACGCGATTCGAACACGCAACCAGCGGTTTTGGAGACCGCTGCTCTACCATTGAGCCACTCCCCTAAAAACGTATTAATTATACAATATTAATACAAATAAGTCAAGACAAAAATACATATAAATAGGAGACAAAAATGAAACGTAAGTTCGGTATAATAGGAATTGGCGTAATGGGGCAAGCAATCCTTAGCAGTATCGTCGGAAAATGCGTTCTTCATACTGAAGAAATTGCACTTTATGACGTTCTTCAAGAAAAACTACAACCATACTCTTTACAAGGATATAAAGTGTGCTCAACACCCCAAGAGTTAATTGATTCTACCGAATATGTTTTGATTGCTATTAAGCCACAACACTTTGATAGTTTTGCAGAATCAATAATAGCCAACGATAACAACGTTTTTATCTCTATAATGGCTGGTAAAACTTTAAATACAATTGCCAACAAAATAACTGGTAGCAAAGCAATAGCAAGAGTAATGCCGAATACACCATGTCAAATAGGAAAGGGTATTTGTGCGGTCTGCTACAAAGATTGTTCTACTGATAATGAGAAGTTCGTGTCTAGCATACTTTCTACTTGTGGTGAAACTATCAAAATTGACGAAAACTATTTCGATGCCGTAACAAGTGTTAGCGGTAGTGGTCCTGCTTACGTATATATGTTCCTTAATGGAATGATAAATGGTGGTATTAATGGTGGACTATCCTATGATCAAAGCAAAAAGCTCGCTATAAATACTCTTATAGGTGCAAGCATGCTAGCAAAGCAATCTACAGAATCTCTCTCAACACTAGTTGATAAAGTATGTAGCAAAGGTGGCACGACTATAGAGGCGGTTAATGTATACAGAGAGGGAAAACTTGAAGAACTAATAATGCAAGGTATTGATGCTTGCAGAAAAAGAAGCGCGGAGTTAAGTAAAAACTAATGAAACACGTAGATATATATACTGATGGTGCATGTAGTAATAATCCTGGCAAAGGTGGTTGGGCTGCTATCCTTATATATAAAGGAATAGAGAAAGTAATTACCGGCGGATATCCTGAGACGACAAACAATCGCATGGAGTTGTTCGCTATAATAAACGCCCTTATGCAACTTAAAGAGCCTTGTGAGGTGACTATTTATAGCGATAGCGCATACTCTCTTGATCCATTCTTTAAGGGCTGGATAGATAAGTGGAAGAGTTCAAATTGGAAAACATTATCGGGTGACCCCGTAAAAAACGTTGACTTGTGGAAAGCACTTTTGATAGAATTAAACAAGCATAAAGTCAATTTTGTTAAAGTCAAAGGTCATAGTGATAACGTATACAATAATAGATGTGACGAGCTAGCTAGAGCAGAAATAAAAAAACTCGGAGACGATAATGAGTAAAAAGGAAATAAATAAACCATTGGCGAAAAGAATTATCGGTGCAGTAATTAGCCTGATAATTTTTTCGGTGTGCGTTTATTTTGGTGTTCCTTATTTTAATCAATATGTAGGAATTGCGCTATGGTGCAGCATCGCTATTATAGCCGTTATATTCCTTGTTTCTATCTTAAAGTCTATTCAAAGTCTATACAAAATAGGTATACTAATAGTATATTTTGCATCTATAGTTATTATTTTTGCGATAATAATTTTTTCAACTGGATTTTTAGATATATTATTAAATGCAGAAGATGGAGAACAACTCTATCACGCACTCGAAGCACGATTTGGCAATAATTTATATTTAGCACTCATTATTATTCAATTTTTGCAAGTCACATTTATCCCAATTGCTTCCTCTATAGTAACTGCGGCTGGATTCTACTTATGTGGTCAAAACATTGGTTTGACTATATTGTTTTGCTGCATAGGTCTGTGGTTAGGATCGTTATTTGCTTTCTTCTTGGGTAGAGTATTTGGCGTAAGACTCGTAAAATGGGTAGCCGGCGAAAAAATGCTCATAAAGTATAACAAATTCCTAAAAGGAAAAGATAAAGTTATGCTAGGGTACATGTTTATGTTCCCGATATATCCTGATGACGTACTATGCCTTATAGCGGGATTGACCACAATGAGTTATCGAGAATTCATATTTCTACAACTCTTATCAAGACCTATTAACGTCGCATCCACCGTTTTATTGTTAGCCTTTGGAACAAGTCTAACGACACTTTTCCCATTAAACACTTGGTGGGGAATAATGGTTTGGATACTTGCAATAGCGCTATTCGTAGTTACGTTTATTTTAGTTTGGAAAAAAGCAGACAAGCTTGAAGTTGTTATGAATAAGGTTGTATCAAAAATAACCGGAAGACCTATCCTTAACGATATAAACACTATATACAAGCTTTCTACGGCTGTACCCACGGAAGATGTCACAGAGAATCAAGAGAAAGAAGAAATCGCTGCAACATCCGATATAGAGAACGTTGCAGTTGTGCTAACTGAAAGTGTTGAAGACATTACGGAAAATAATTTTGAGCACATCGAAACAGAAGATGAACGCGAAGAGCGCTTAGCAAAGGAGGCGCTGTCTGCAGTAGATGAATTATTGCAAGCTAATGAAGATTCAATTGTATTTTAATCGTTAAAAAATCCCAGCAACATTTGGCTGAGATTTTCAATATATCATACTTATTATTTTTTAAAATAATTACCAGACTTATATAATAGAGTAAATACGAGTCCGAAAAATGGTATCGTTGTCGCTACAATCGCTGGTGCATAAACTTTTGGTGAATTTAGACTATATCCATTAGGTATTAATAATGAAATAATCAAATCTAGCATTACAACAACTAAAAATATTGCAATAGTGATTGCATTAAGCGCTTTCACGTTGACGTTATCTTTTTTGCGCTTATCGGGTTTTTGGAACCAAATAATAACACCCACTAATGCGATTGCAACAGCGACAGCCCCGATTGCTATTAGCGCAGAAGTAGGGAATTCAAACACAGTTCTTGTTAGGTATAATACTAATAGGGTAATTATGCAAAACAATGCCGACAACACCATAGAATCACGCAATATTTTGTTTATGAATACATATTTAGTTGAAACTAGTGGAGTGTTGCCTGAATTATTTGCAGTCACGCTACTGCTATTATATGTTCTTAAAGTATAACCTTCGTTCCTTAACACACTGTTATATTCTTCAAGTTTTGTTCTTTGGTTAGCAGTTGTTTTGGGTGGCACGTTCGTATCCTTTGTCGTGACCTTAGCTGCTAGCATAGCATCTCTATTGCTTTGTGTAACAGCTTGTTGTTGAGTGGTTTCTTTTCTTGCAACAACAGGTGATTGAATGGACACGTTCTTTACCTTTTGTTCGCGTCTTGTTGCTTTTTGTGTATCAAAAACAGGTTTAGTTATTTTTTCCATAACTAATTTATAAGCGTTATTGTTTTCCTCTCTAGGGTTTTTTATTAGAGTTGATCTAGTTATAACGTTTTCTGCGCTTTGATTATTGGGTAAAGTTTGCGATATTGTCGACAAGTTAGTATCACAATCATTTACAACTGAGCTCGATTCGACGACAATTTCTTCTACATCTTGTGGATCTTCAACGTTTACGTCGGTCTGTGTATAATTAACGACTTGTGTCGATTCGGTTGCTTTATTTCCTCGTTTGGTTAAAGGCTTTAGCGTGGAAGCAGAATAGGGGATTTCTTCTTTATCAAGATCAAAATCCTCGTCAGTTAGTAGATTATCGAGTAAAGTACGTAGATATTTGTATTCAACTTTATCTCTTTCTAAATACTGTCTACCTTCCTCAGTTAAGCTGTAATAAACTCTTGACGCTCCATTGCTTTCACCACCGCCTTTGTGTGATATTACCAAATTTTGTTCTTCAAGTCTTTTCAGAGTGTTATAGACGGTAGAGAAGGTCTTTATCTTATAATGTCCTTTGGTCTTATTTTGAATATAGTTGACTACGTCATAACCATACCCTTCGCAAGATTCGTCGGCAAGGGCATTCAAGACAAATATATCAAACCTAGAACGAAACATCTTCGTGTTCTCGGTTTCTGCGACTTTCTTTCTATCAAAGTTCTCTGTTGTCATAAAAAAACTCCACTGATTTTTATACTAAAATTATACAGTCAAGTAGAGGAAATGTCAATAAAGATTATCTAAATTATGTAAATATTATTATCAATTAATGTAAAATAAATAATTAAAATGTCGATTTTTCTATAATTTTGTAAGAAATCATTAAAATACTAACTTTTATCATTATTGCCGTGAGAATTGCGAAAAATTACCTTGTCAGAAGCGGACTTTTTAATATCTTCGCTAATAGCTGCATAATGCTTCTTTGTAGTATTAATATCATTGTGTCCAAGTACCTCCGCCACAACGTATATATCGTTCGTTTGTCTATATAGTGCAGTACCATACGTACTACGAAGTTTATGCGGTGTAATATTTTTTAGTGGCGTAACAATGGAAGAATATTTTTTTACAATTATTTCTACGGCGCGAACGGTTATTCTTTTATTTTGCAAAGACAAAAATAGGGCGTCTTCCGAATCGGGATCTATTCCTTTTCTTTTTAATTGTTCGCTACGCACAAAAAGATAACTTTCTAAAGCATCTCTAACTTCATCATTAAAGTACAAAATAGAGCGTTTTTCACCTTTGCGCGTAACAACAAAAGTCATATTAGCAAAATCTATATCAGCAACGTTAAGTCCCACACATTCACTTACACGTATCCCTGTGTTTAACATTAGGGTAATTAGGGCATTATCGCGCACTTTCGTATTTTTATTATTATAAGTGTTTTGTCTATCACTCGCAAAAGAAGAATCTTCGTCTAATAACTCAAAAAAGTCATTAACTTCGTTATTTTCCATTCGTACTATCTCTTTTTCACGAACTTTCGGCACGGCAACTTTAGTCGTAACGTTCTGAGAAATCATATCTCTATTATATAAATACTTAAACAAGCCACGAACAGCGCATAACTTGCGAGCTTTCGTTCTATCGCCATTCTTAACAAATTCGCCATCAATAGGGGAAGTGTAACCATTCAAATAATCTAAAAAGCGCTCTATATCACGACAATCTATCGCTTCCATATCTTTCAAGCTAATATCACAAACGTCTTTGCCTTTGAATTTTCTATTGTTCAGAACAAGAAAATCAAAGAAAATGCGCAAATCAGTCGCATAATTATAACGAGTGAGAACGGTGGTAGTAGGCGATATGCCTACGAAAAAATCTTCGCAAAAGTCAGGAAGAGTAGGTAATATTTCTTCCCTTAGCTTTGTTAAATATTTCTTATCACGTTCAATCGTATATTTTCCCATACTTATATAATAACATAAACACTAAAAGATATCCATACTTTTTAATATTTTTTGAATGAAATTTTTCTAGTAAGAATAGGGCAACTTCCACCATAATTTTGCAACAACTTTACCATGTAAAATCAAAAAAATCTTAACAAATTTGTTTAGGAAATAAAAATAAAGAATCCTTTATCTTTTCGCAAAAGTCACATTTTGCGAAAAGATAAAGTTAGAATAGGGCAAAATAATTATTTTTTAACCAATATTTTAAAATTATTTATAATTTATAACTGTTTTTTCGAAATTTATATGCTTATTGTTTGTTTGAAAAATATTCAACGATTTCCATCAAAACTATCTTATAATGTTCATACGTCAATCCGCCTTGTAGATAAGCAACGTACGGATCTCTAGCCGCGCCATCTGCCGTTAATTCTAGCGACGCTCCTTGCACAAAAGTTCCCGCCGCCATAATAACTTCGTCATTATAGCCAGGCATCCCCCAAGGTTCGGGCGTAACATAGCTATCCACAGGTGAATATTGCTGTATTAATTGGCAAAACTTGATCATTTCGTCACGATTATTAAACTTTATACTTTTAATAATATCATAAGGCATTTGACCAACCTTAGGCATCGTTTCATAACCAAATTCTTGCAAAGCATACCCAGCTAGCACACTACCTTTAAGCGCATTCTTAACCGTGGATGGCGCTAAAAATAATCCTTGATAATACGGTAAATACCCACTTATATAGGAACCAACTTCCATTCCAAGCGACGGAGCCGTCATTCTATAAGAAATTTGCTCGATAAATTGAGATTTACCCGCAACGTAGCCACCAGTAGGAGCAATTCCACCGCCAATGTTCTTTATAAGAGAGCCAATTATTACGTCAGCGCCAACTTCAGATGGTTCTTTATCTTCAACAAACTCACCGTAGCAATTATCTACAACAACTATAGCATCTTTATCGATATCTTTAACTAACTTTATAGCTTTCTCAATTACGTAAACGCTAAACGCTTCACGCCAAGCGTAACCTTTGCTTCGTTGTATAAAAACTACCTTTGGACGTAGAGTTTTTACTTTTTCTGCAATTCGATCATAATCAAAAGTATCGTTAAGTAGGTCAATTTGTTGATATTTTACGCCAAAATCCGCAAGAGAGCCATTTCCTTTACCATTTATAACTTCGTCTAGAGTATCATAAGGTTTACCAGCAATACTGAGCATAAGATCATTAGGTCGAAGCAGACCGAACAAGGCTAGGGTAATAGCATGTGTACCATTGGCAATCAACGGAGATACAATAGCGCTTTCAGTACCTAAAATATCGCTAAATAATTTGCATAGGGTATCACGACCTACGTCGTCGTATCCATAGCCGGAAGTTCCACAAAAATGCGTAGGATTAATCTTATTTTTCCTAAAAGCATCTAATACTTTTTTTTGATTAAACAACGCAATATTGTCAAGCAATTTAAATTCATTTTTTGCTAATTCTTCACAATTCTCTATATACTCTTTTATGTTTTCCATTCTGCCCTACCCTATTTTTATTGCAATTTAGCACAATAATTGCTATAATCATTTGCAATTTTGTCGCAAATACTTTCTTTTTCTTCGTTTTTTATCCAAACACAACTTTCAATTGATTTGAACCAAGTTTGTTGTCTTTTTGCATAGTTTCTACTATGTTGTTTTATAAGTTCTTTTAACGTATTTTCTTCAATTTCTCCTGCCATGTAATCCTTAAACTCTTTGTACCCTATTGCCTGCATACTTTGACAATCAAAGTTAACACCTAGGTCATTAACAAGATAATTCACCTCTTCTTTTAGTCCGTTATCGAACATCATATCAACCCTTTTGTTAATTCTTTCGTATAGAGTTTCTCTTTCCATATCAACAGCATACATAAGATGCGGATATGGTTTCTCCTTGTCTCTCTTATCCGCCATGGATTCACCAGTAAGAATTATGACCTCCAATGCCCTCAAAACTCTTTTTACGTTGTTTTTATGTATATTTTCCGCACTCTTAGGGTCAAGTTCAAGCAATTTAGTATACATATAATCTATTCCATACTGATTTAGCTCTTGTTTTAATTGTTCTCTTAATCCTTCGTCTCGAGCAGATGGATGATAATCATACAATAAAGAATTTACGTATAAACCAGTACCACCAACTATAATCGGTACTTTATTTCTTTGTTTTACGTCTTCAATTATCCTTCTTGCTTGTTCTTGATATTCAGCAACACTATAAGAGTCATGCGGATCAACGATATCAATCATATGGTGAACAATACCACATTGCTCTTCTTTCGTTGCTTTCGCGGTACCAACGTTCATATATTTGTATACCTGCATAGAATCTGCGCTTATTATTTCACCATTTAGACGTTTTGCTAGTTCTATACTTATACTTGTCTTTCCACTTGCGGTTGCCCCACCAATAAAAATCATACGATTCTCCTAAACCATTTTTCTATATCGGTTTGCTTGAATTTTACAATCGTAGGTCTACCATGCGGACATTGTAACGGCATACCATTTTTAAGAAAATATTCCATAACGTATGCTATTTGATCCTCATTAAGCTTTTCGCCTGCTTTTATAGCGTTTTTGCAGGCCAAGCCAGCGAATTTTCTCTTTATTTCTTTAATTTCAATCAAACTTTCTATTTCTTTCCCTTCTTCAATGAGAGAATCTAAAAACGCATCAACGTTCATGCCAACAAACGCGCACGGAATTCCATAAATTTCTACCAAGGAACTAAAATGTGTAACTCGTATATCAAATCCTATACTCTTCAAACTCTTAGTACACAATTCTATTAATTCACCATCAGCGGGATCAACGCGCTTAATTATAGGATGGAAAAAGCTTTGCACTTCTATATGTTTCTTTAGTGACTCTAAAAAATTATCGTATAAAATCTTTTCATGCGCCGCATGTTGATCAATTATAAACAAATTTCGAGCACATTCTACAACCAAATAAGTGTCAAATATTTGACCAACTATCCTATATTTAGGGCGAGATTCGTCGTTTTCCTCGCGCACTCTCTCTTCAATAGTTTCTATATCCTTAAAAACGTATTGTTCTTCACCCTCATCATTGTATGCCGAAATAAATTCATCAATGGAATCCTTAATGTCTGTGTTATATTGGTTTTGCTCCACTTGCGCATCTATATGTGGTGGATGTGTATAAGGTTCTGTTTCATGTCCAGATACCAAATCTCTCGTTATGTATCCTTTATTATACTCGTCATCAGGAATTTTGCCATCATTTCTAAATTCAGGTATATTCTTTTTAAACGATGCAGTGCCATCTTTATGGATAAATATATATCCATCCTCAAGCACTGATAAATCTACGTTTTTTTTCTTTCTCCTTTTTTCGAAAGACGTAGCCACTTCTAAAGCATCTTGTATCGCTTGCTTCTTTTGTGGTGTAAGAGACATCTCGTATTCAAGTTCTTTTTGTCTTTTATACTCGTCTTCCTCTATAACAAACTTAACCGCGTTATAGATTATTCCATTAACTACACGATTTTCTGCAAATCTCACTTCTCTTTTGCTTGGATGCACGTTAACATCCAATAAATCAAACGGCATAACAATATCCACTACGGCGATAGGAAAAGTTCTTGTCATCAATCTATCGCCATACGCATTCTTAATCGTTGCGGAAAGAGTTGGGCTGTCAAAGATTCTACCATTGACGATAAATGTCTGCTTAACCCTATTGCCGACGACCGCGTTAGAAGCGGGACGCCCAACGTATCCTTTGATTGTATATCCTTTTTCTTCTGCCTCAAAGTATAAAAGATTATTTAAGACGTCTTGTCCAAAAACCGCGTGCATCGAAGCATCTCGTGTTGTTCCGCTCGCATAAAAGAGTTGTTTTCCATCGATCTCATAACTAAAAGCAACGTAAGGATTGGCCAAAACAAATTCATACATTAGCTTGGTTATTGCCTGTTCTTCACCTTTTTGAGTCTTTAAGAACTTATATCTAGCAGGTGTATTGTAAAATAACGAATTAACCTCTATACTGGTTCCACCAACTAGATTGCATTCTTTAATTTCTAAAATTTCGCCACCTTCAACAATCATTTCATAGGCTATCTTATCTTCGACAAACCTACTTTTTATATTCATTTTGCTCACACTCGCTATACTTGCTAGGGCTTCACCTCTAAATCCCAGCGTGGATATATAGTTTAAATCCTGCGCTGACCTTATTTTACTAGTTGAGTGTGAATTAATCATTAATGGTAAATCTTCTCTTTGGATACCGCAGCCATTATCAGCTACAGATATAGATTTTATACCACCATCTTCAATTTCTACACGTATAAATCTAGCGCCTGCATCTATACTATTCTCTACAAGCTCTTTAACGACGGAAGCCGGGTTCTCCACTACCTCACCAGCAGATAGTCTGTTATAAACGCTTTTATCTAATAATTTGATTAATCCCATACAACTCACCTAATCAATTAATTTCTTTATATCCGCTAAAATAGTTAGAGCTTCTAACGGTGTACACCTATTAAGATCAGTTCCTTTTAGCATCCTTTTTATTTCCGCAAAGCTTTCATCCTCAGGGAACAAAGTCATTTGATCGCAGGCAATAGATGTTTCTTTCGTACAACTGCTCATTTTATCTACGATATCACCGCTTAATTCATGCGTTTTTGATAATGCACTCAAAATATCCTTTGCTCTCATCGTAATTGAGTCTTTTACTCCAGCAATAGCAGCAACCTCTATACCAAAACTCCTATTCGCGCCACCGCGGGCTATTTTATATAAAAATGATATTCTATTTTGATATTCCTGTACCAAAACACGATAATTCTTGATTCCAGTAAGTAATTTTTCAAGCTCACTTAATTCATGATAATGTGTTGCAAAAAGCGTCTTTGCTTTTATTTTTAACAAAATATGCTCTATTATTGCCCATGCTATGCTCAAGCCATCTAGTGTTGAGGTCCCTCTACCGATTTCATCTAAAATCAGCAAGCTTTTATTAGTTGCGTTATTTACAATGTTTGCAACTTCTAGCATTTCTACCATAAACGTGCTTTGACCACGTACCAAGTTATCACTAGCACCAACCCTTGTAAATATTCTATCAACGATAGTTATTTCGGCTTTTGAAGCTGGGACAAAACATCCAATATGCGCAAGCAAAACTATTACCGCAACCTGTCTAATGTAAGTGCTTTTACCAGCCATATTAGGACCAGTCAAGATGGATATTGGATATGTTTTATCTAAAATAGTATCATTGGGAACAAATTCGTTAGCTTTTAACAAACTTTCCACTACAGGATGTCTCCCATCAATTATGTTAATTACACCATTATTTACCATTTTAGGTTTAACGTAATTATTTGATTCTGCAACACTAGCAAGTGAATATATGACGTCAACGCTCGCTACGTACTCGGCAAGTGCCTTTAACGCCCCTATGTTCTCATATAAGTATTCTTTTATTTCTACAAATATTTTTGCCTCTAACTCAAGTGCACGTTCGTTAGCTCCTAGTATCTCCTTCTCCAATTGCAATAATTCGTCGTTAATGTATCTTTCGCCATTCGCAATAGTTTGTTTTCTTACGTAATCATCAGGCAATCTATCCGGTTTTTTGGATTTCGCAATTTCTATATAGTATCCAAAAATATGATTACATCCAACCTTGAGCGAAGGTACGCCCGTGATCGCTCTTTGTCTTTCGGTAAATTCCGATATTATGTAGCTAACGTTTTCTTGTATGCTGCGTAAAGCATCAAGTTCTTCCGAATATCCGTCTGCTATGTATCCACCATCCTTGAGATTTATGGGCGCTTCGGGATGTATAGATTCGTTTAATTTTTCAAATATTTCAACAGGATCAACGTATACTTTATCAACTTGAATAAAATATTGACTTTTTAATTTTTCCGTTATCCTTTTTAAAGAAGGAAGAATTTTTAATGAACTCGCCAATGCAAGACAATCTTTAGGTGAGATACTCGCATACGATATTTTTGTTATAAATCTTTCTAGGTCTTTTATCTCGTTAAGAACCATACCTATTGAATTACGTGCGGTGTTATTACGTATGAGTTCCGCAATTGCCATTTGTCGAAGCTCTATGTCCTCTATCTTTTGTAGCGGATGCAATAACCAAGTTCTCAATTTGCGTGCACCCATTCCCGTCTTTGTACGATCAATAACGTCAATCAAACTACCTTTGCGCTTGCCATCGGCAAGTGTTTCAGTAAGCTCTAGATTTCTTCTCGTATTATAATCGATATACATTTCTGCATCGTCTTTCATAATAACAGGTGTAGAAATGTGTGATAAATTACGCTTTTGTGTGCTGACAACGTATTCAAGCAAGCCACCTAGCGCACAAACGACCATTTTTTCGTGTTCAATTCCCAATGCTTCCAAACTAAAAGAATTGAATTGCTTCAAAAGTCGTTCTTTTGCATTATCATAGTCAAAACTGTAATCATAAAATGGTGTAAATTTTACCAAACGTTCTGTGACAACAGAAGGAAGCGATCTCGATTCATCACAAATGAAGCTAGGCGCAATTATTTCACTAGGTCTACAACCAAGTAAGTAGTCTTCAATATCAATAAATTTCGCATCATTCATTTTTTTAACCTTGAATTCACCCGTAACTATATCGATCATAGCCACTGCAAATTCATTAATTTTTAAATCACCACAAACCGCAATAAGATAATTATTGCTCCTTCCGTCAAGCATATCTTCTATGGTGTTAGTACCAGGCGTAATTACCCTTACTACGTCGCGCTTCACCATACCCTTCTGATCGCCAGGCGCCGAGAGCTGTTCACATATTGCAACTTTTTCACCAGCAGCAAGCAAACGCATTATATAAGAATCAACAGCATGATGTGGCACGCCACACATAGGCGCTCTTGTTTCCTCACCGCTATTCCTTCCAGTCAAAGTAAGATCTAGTATTTTGCTTGCTTTGATTGCATCATCGTAGAACATTTCGTAAAAATCGCCCAACCTATACAATACGATAGCGTCAGAGTACTGTTCTTTTAACTTATCGTAATGCTGCATCATTTGCGATTTTTGCGGTTTTTCGTCCTTCTTTTTGCTCTTTTTAACTTCAGTCATTTTTTATTACTCCAAACAAGGCTGATGATCTTGCCGAGGTTATCTCAACGTTAACAAACTTACCGACAAGCGTAGACTCTCCTTCAAAATTAACCAAGCGGCCACTTTCCGTTCTTCCGCAAACATATCCAATTTTCTTGGGATTTACATCCTCTACCAGGATTTCTTGTATTGTTTTTATATAATCAAGACTTTTTCTTGCACTTATTTCATTTTGTAAAGCAACCAATTCTTTTATGCGTTCTCTTTTTACCTCATATGGTAATTGCTCCATTCTCGCGGCAACGGTACCCTTCCTCGGTGAATAAACGAAAGTAAACGCATTAGAAAATTCGACTTGCTTTACTAAGTCAATAGTATCTCTAAAATCTTCTTCAGTCTCCGTTGGGAATCCGACCATGATGTCACTCGTGATGCCAACGTTGGGAATCTTAGAATAAATTTCATCAACAATAGCTAAATATTTCTCTCTCGTATAGCGCCTATGCATCAATTCCAACACCCTATTGCTGCCAGATTGCACCGGCAAGTGGATGTTATTGCAAATATTAGGTGCATTTTTTATAATATCTATGACTTTGCTGTTAAAATCCTTTGGGTGAGAGGTCATAAAGCGCACCCTAAATTTACCACTGATTTCGGCGATTTTCTCCAAAATATAAGCAAAATCGTGTCCGCCGTAACTGTATGAATCAACGTTTTGTCCCAAAAGAGTTATTTCTTGATATCCTTGAGCTACTAGGGTTCTTACTTCGTTCAAAATCGCTTCAGGTTCACGACTACGCTCCCTTCCTCGAACGTAAGGTACTATGCAATAAGTACAAAAATTATTGCAACCATACATAATATTCACCCAAGCATTAGTTCCGCTAGTACGATAAGTGGGAATATCCTCAATTATTTCAGGCTTATCGTCGTTAGGTATGCTTATAGCGTATTTTTTTCTCTGCGCTTCTAAATTTAAAATGTGTTCGGGTAATTCTTCAAGATTATTAGTACCCAATACAACGTTAACGAATGGAAATTTCTTTCTCAATAATTCAGCAACACCATCTTGCTGCGACATACAACCGACTACAGCAACAATCAAGGATGGCTTTTTCTTTTTTAAACACTTTACGTCACCGATGTTGCCAAGAATCTTTTTTTCCGCTGTTTCTCTAATGCAACAAGTATTGAACACAATAACGTCGGCTAATGCAACTTCATCTGTTGCTTCATAACCAATAACCCTTAACAGCCCTGCTATTTTTTCTGATTCATGGACATTCATCTGACATCCATACGTATATATGTAATAAAACTTTTTCATAGTGTATATATTATAGAATAAAACTACAAATTTATCAAGTGTATTTTGTGTATGAAAAGCACGAATTTAGATATACTAGCATCATATGAAAAAGACACGAAAAAACATCAGGAAAATTATAAAAGTATTATTAATTAGTTTCATTTTTGGAATACTTATAGGTTCAACTATGTTCTTTTCTGTCTATTTTAACGCAAATATTGACGAAAATAAGCTTAAAGTGAAAAAATCTGAAATTCAAGTATTTTGCAATAAAGATGAATTAATAAACAACGATGATTTATATAAATACGTAAAATATGATGATATATCCCTCAACATTATAAACGCTTTCGTTGCGTTGGAAGACAAACGTTTCTTCTCACACAAAGGTATTGATTTTTATCGAATCACTGGAGCCCTCTTCAACAATATTAAAAATGGATATTTCAAGGAAGGCGGCTCAACCATTACACAACAATTGGCGAAAAATACTCATTTAACCAATGAGAAAACAATTAAAAGAAAAATTAAGGAGCTAAGAATGGCTCGCTTGATCGAAAAAAAATACTCAAAAGAAGAAATTCTAGAAATGTATCTTAACGCCATTTACTATGGAAACGGACTTTATGGCATAGATAGCGCATGCAAAAACTACTTTGACAAACACCCTAACGAAATCACATTAGCCGAAGGTGCTATGCTGGCAGGAATTGTAAAAAATCCACAAAAATATTCACCGAAAAACAATTTAAAAAACGCAATCTCTAGAAGAAATTTAGTTTTAAGATTAATGTACGATCAAGGATATATAACAAAAGGACAACTAAATACAGAGACGTCTAAAGCTTATATTTTCCCCACAAAAAATAGAACTTCGCAAGTTTCTATACCCTACTATAATGCGGTACTAGCGGAGGCCTGTGATCTTTTAGGTTTAAACGAAAAAACGTTAATTAATTCAAATTACAAAATCTATACCTACTATGATAAGCAACAGCAAAATAAACTTAACGACTTATTTTTGTCGGGAAATTTCACCAGCCCAAATAAAAATAACGTTTTTCCTGCATATTCAGCGACAATTTGCGATAACTCTTTAAGCGCTATAACCGCCTATTATTCTAATAGCGAGCTTAACGTAATTACAACACGAAGACAACCCGCATCAACTATTAAACCCTTTATTGCTTATGGTCCCGCTCTAGAAAGTGGCTTAATAACACCAGAAACAATGGTTTTTGACGAAAAGATCAGCTATGATGGCTATTCTCCCAAAAACTACGGTGACACATACAATGGCTGGATAAGTATTAAAGACGCATTAAAATCATCAAAGAACTCAATCCCAGTAAAACTCCTCAACGAGTTAACTATCACTCGCGCAATTGAGTTTGCGAAAAAATGCGGATTTACATTCAGCGATAAAGATTATAACCTCTCAACCGCGCTAGGTGGAATGACTTACGGTGTAACAATTCCGGAACTAACCTCAGCCTACACAACACTAGCAAACGGCGGCATGTATCAAAAAAATACGTTTATTAGGCATATTATCGACGAAAACGGCAAAATTATATACAAAAATACTCATAAACCTACGAGAGCAATGTCTCCCGACACAGCGTACCTTATAACTGATATGCTAGTCGAAACCGCAAAAAGCGGAACTGCAAAAAAATTAAATAACTTCGACTATCAGCTAGCAGCAAAAACAGGAACCTCTCAAAGCGTCAATAATGATGGCAATTTAGATGCATGGAGCATTAGCTATAGCACACAACACACAATATGCGTGTGGTATGGTGACACTATTAACGATAAAACTAGCAACCTAGACTTCACGGGTGGATCACTTCCCACACTTCTTGCTCAGCATATATATAAAACACTTAAGTCACCTCAAAAAAAATCTTTTCCTCAGCCATATAACGTAATAGAATTAGAAATTGACAAATACGCTCAAGCAAAAGATAACACTCTATACCTATGCAATCCATATATTCCACAAGAATATCGAAAAAAATGTTATTTTTCTATGGATAACTATCCTATCGAAACATCACCATACTTCGATATAACAAGACTGCATTGCGACCTAATTCCTGATTACAATAACGATACGCTTACTATCAATATCAGCGAAACACTCCCATATGAATATATTTTGGTGGAAAAAGATATTTTCAACAACACTTGTACAAACTATAAATTATCTAATAGTAAAAACGTTATCAACTTGCCTACAAAAAACGGCGTATATGACTACGCCGTAGAAGTAATGCTCAACAATAAAAAAATAGGTTGTATCACGTCGAAGCTCGTATTTATTTAGAACTACAAATAATAGTTTCTACCCCTGCGATTGCCTCGTCTATCAATTTGTCGACGTTTAGACTTTTTTCAAATTCCTCCGCGAGCTCTACCTTGGGTTTAATAACAGGATTTTTCGGTAAAAATACGGTGCAACAATCTTCATAAGGTAAAATACTTGTATTAAAAGTGTCGATCTTTTGCGATATTTCAATAATATCAGTCTTATCCATACCTATCAAAGGTCTAAATACTGGCATTTTTACAACGTTATTAGTTACGTTGATGCTTTGCATAGTCTGACTAGCAACTTGCCCCAAACTCTCTCCCGTGATAATGGCACCACAGTCTCTTTCTTTCGCTAAACGTTCTGCTATACGCATCATAAATCTACGCATAATAGTAATCATATACTCAATCGGACAATGCTCCTTGATTTCATATTGAATATCAGTAAAAGGCACAACAAGAAGCTCAATATCTCCACAATAAAGTGAAATTCTTTTAGCCAAATCAACGACTTTTTCCTTTGCTTGCTCGCTTGTATATGGAAAACTATGGTAATGAACGGCAAAAACCTTAACACCACGCTTGGCCATCAAGTACCCAGCAACAGGACTATCTATACCACCACTCAACAAAAGCATGCCATTCCCACCACATCCAACAGGCAAACCACCAGCACATGGTATCTTCTTGTAGAAAATGTATGACATTCCATTTTCTCTAATATCAACATTAACGTCAAAATCATATTCAAACAAGTTAACAGTTAGACCTTTTGCTTGAGACAACATATATCCACCTATATGCTTTGCTATTTCCATAGAATTCATAGGTAACTTTTTATCCGCTCTATTTACCGTAACTCTAAAAACTCCCTCTTTAGGAAAAAGCTCTGCACATTTTTTAGCGATTTCATTAATATCCGTTCTAATTCTCACAGCAGGGCTAATACTAAATATACCAAACACACACGAAAGTCTATCTAAGATTTCCGCTTCGTCGTCCTCAGAATAATCTTCTACGTATAAACGGTTTTGCGAAAGAACAAGCTTACACTTATAGCCCTTCAACGCTGATTTTACGTTATTTTTTAAGACGGATAAAAAATACCCTCTATTGTTACCTTTAAGGAATATCTCACCGATTCTTATCAATATTATTTTTTCCATGTTTTACCTCTAATTTGCGTATTTAAATAATTTAATGTATTCCATTTTATAGCATTTTTTGAAATACTCTATGTCGTCTTTTGTGGTAAATCTACAAAAACTTAATCGAATTATACCATTTTCATATTCTGGCAAAAGTTTAAGGATTGTAGGTAATTTTTTTAATCCTTTTTTACTTGAACACGCACTACCTGTACCTATTAAAATGCCGTATTTTTCTAACGAGTGCAATAACACTTCACCCCTAACAGATTTAACCGATGCGCACATAACGTAAGACGATTGCCAATTTTGTGAATCTACAACTACACAGTTTTCTTCTAACAAAAATTTGCTTAAATCTTCCCACAACGCTTTCATTCTCTCTTCATTTTCTTTTTGTGCTCTTACCGCCTCTTTTATAGCATAGCTAAATGCCATAATACCAGCGGTATTCTCTGTTGATGAGCGAAGTCCACCCTCTTGTCCACCGCCATATATAAGTGGTTTTAGATTGACACCCTTTTTAATAAATAATCCCGCAACACCTTTTGGGGCATGTATTTTATGTCCACTTATTGTGTAAAGATCCACCCCAAGCTCAGTTAATGATACTTTAATTTTTCCCACCGCCTGCACCCCATCGGAATGAAAAATCACATTAGGGTTCACGTTTTTTGCTATTGAACAAAGTTTTTTTATATCGTTAATGCACCCAGTTTCGTTATTTACGTGCATTATAGATACTAGACACGTATCCTTAGTCATGAGATTTCTAAAACTGTCTTCAATAACCCTACCTGTATTGTCAACTTCACAAAAAACAACGTTATAGCCTCTTTGTTTTAATTCTAACGCTGTATTATACACTGCGGGATGTTCGGAATAAGAAACAATTATTCTTCCTCCATTAACTTTTTTCGTCCCTAAAAGCGCCATGTTATCGCTTTCTGTTCCGCTCGACGTAAAAATTATCTGACCATTTCCATGAAGTGCTTTAATTATATCTTCGCGCGCACTTTTTATCTTTTTCGTTAGCTCTAATGCCTGATGATACATGGCGGATGGATTAAAGTAATTATCACGTTGATATTCATTCAATATTTTTAAACATTCTTCGTGTACTTCTGTTGTACTTGCATTATCAAGATATACCATTTTTCTCCTTTGTGTACGTTAACAAACTATACATATATTTATCACTCAACATAAAAAAGTATCTCTTACTTATGTCGACTTTAATAATTAGATCGGTATCGTCACTTTTTTCGCTAAAATAGACCTCACCACTATCATCAATTTTGTCAACTATAGAAACATTGGATGCGTTTATTACGTTAAATTCTTCCTTTACTGTCTCTTTTCCGTTTATATCTATCTTTTTTATTGTTAGTATCCCGTTGCTTACGGTGTATCTATACGTGAAAAAAATTCGTTGCTTATACATCGTTAAAGCAATAACAAACCCAAAACTTATTACCACACCAATCAGTGTCCACACTTGCCAAAACGAAATTACCGCAAGACAAAGTGTGACAATTTTGAATACGTTAGCAGCAATGTGAAGCTTTTGAAACAAGCCCTTTGTCTTCTCATATTTGTATTCTAATGAATAACTATTTGAGATAAGCAACCGTTACCCCCTTGCCACCTTCATTATATTGTCCATCTCGATAGCTTTCTATTTCTTTTCGCGACTTCAAATGTTTTTGAACCATTTTACGTAAAATTCCTTCGCCATACCCATGAATTATACGTATTTCTCTCAATGACGCACGCGAACATTTATCAATGTATTCCGAAAGCATTTCTTCTGCTTCCATACTATTTTTGCCTATCAAATTTATTTCAGGGGATACGCTTTCATTGTGTAGCACTCTTGTGCTTTTAGGAATTTTATTCTCTTTTTTTTGT
This sequence comes from Clostridia bacterium, assembly GCA_045535785.1. Taxonomy (GTDB): domain Bacteria; phylum Bacillota; class Clostridia; order Christensenellales; family DTU072; genus CAG-1782. Next base: position 164,544 of record JAZSMH010000031.1, on the reverse strand, counting down.
TTAGGTCTAAGTCTTTGCAAAGTGGATACTTTCACGTTGCAAGTCATATTCCCCAATCTTACTTTGGCATCGGTACCACTTGCATTTAATTCTACTACTTCACCTTCAGCATTTAACGTTTTGATCAAAACCCTATCACCTACGCATATCTCACCCTCAATTTCTTCGGTAAGAGCAACAAACTCATTATCTTCTATAATAACGTATTTTTTTAATGATTTACGTAATTTTTGCGCTCTAAATAGATCAGCATCGGTTGGATTGTCTAATAAATTACGTAATTCATCAACAATTTCATTAACTTCAAGCATCGCTTCATCTACTAGACGTTTAGTTTCTCTCTTGACACTCACGTTCAGCTTTTCACGCTGATTAAAAAGCTTTTCTCTTTCTTTTTCGGTTTCTATTTTAAGCCTTTCGCATTCTTGTCGTATTCTTTGGCTTTCTAACAAATTATCTTCCGCCTCTTTCCTAGATTTTTCTAATGAAAGCAACACGTTCTCGAACTCATCGTTCTTTTTACCTGTGTTTTTGCGCGCACTGTCGATTATTTCTTTCTTTAGTCCCAATTTTTCAGCAATAAGCAAAGCGTTAGAAGCACCCGGTGCCCCGATGCGTAGTTTATACGTTGGTGAATACGTGGTCGGATCAAAGTCCATCGATGCATTTTGTGCCCCAGTAGTGATAACAGCGAACTCTTTGAATTCGTTATAATGGGTAGTAATAACGGCTTTTGCTCCTATTTGCATAATATATTGAGTAATACTCAATGCAAGCGCAGCACCTTCAGTGGGATCCGTTCCTGCTCCTAGCTCATCCAACAATACCAAGCAATTTTCATTAATACCATTAACGATATTAACAACGTTATTCATATGTGAAGAAAAAGTGCTAAGATTTTGTTCAATACTTTGTTCGTCTCCAATATCTGAATAAATATTATCAAAAAAAGCTATTTCTGCATACTCAGCTGGTACAAAAATTCCCGATAAACCAAGTAACTCAATAATGCCGATAAGCTTCAAACAAACCGTTTTTCCGCCAGTGTTGGGCCCGGTAATCAACAGCATATTAAAATCGTCACCAACTCTTATATCATTCGGGATAACTTTCTTTTCATTGATAAGTGGGTGCCGTCCATTCTTAATGTCAACTTTCCCATTAATGTTTATAATTGGCTTTACTCCATTAATTGAGTTAGCATAATATGCCTTTGCAAAAATAACGTCTAAATCGGTTATTATGTCAAAAGTGTACCTAATTAATTCTACTTCAGAGCTTATTCTAAACGTAAATTCCCTCAAAATTCGGTCTATTTCTGATTGTTCATCCAAAAGAAGTTGTTTTAAGTCGTTGTTCATCTCCACAATAACAAATGGCTCAACGTATAAAGTCGCTCCAGAAGAACTTTGATCATGAACTAATCCAGGTATTGCTCCTCTGTATTCAGCTTTAAGCGGAACAACGTATCTATCATTACGTATAGTTATTATATTGTCTTGCATATATTTGGCATATGCTGGCGAATTAACGTAATTGTAAAGCTTTGCTTTGATACTTTCGCCCATTTTTCTTACTTTAATTCTTATACTACGTAATTCTGGTGAAGCATTATCATGCATTTCCGTATCAGACAAAATTGCCCTATCGATATCCTCTTCTAATTTTTTGTTAATATATATGGTTCTTGCCATATCTTTTAACAAAATTATGCTTTCATCCGGCACAGCAAGTATTTTTGTTCGCAATGCTCGAGCTATTCGCAAGGCCCTACCTATCTTTAAAAGTTCCCCCATGGTAAGCATGCTCATGACCGCTGCTGAATTAAGCGCATCTTCTATGTTGTCGATGCTAGTCGACGGATTCACGGCATACTTAAATAAAATTTTGTCAGCTTCTTCTACTTTGTTGAGAGCATCAGTTATTCCTTCCATAGAACCAAGCGGACGCAAATTCATTATTGCTTCTTTTGCTTTTACTCCAAAAGAAAACTGTGCTATTTGAGTAAGTATTTTGTCATATTCAAGAGTACGTAAAGTTCTTTCTTCCATAATCAATATACTCCTCTATTAAAATGTAATTTGTTCGTATCTTTTGGCCTATATGATGATTTGTTATAATAATTATCAATAGTCGTCATTATCTCTTCAGCTGTAGATAATGTAAAATCAAAATACTTGTTAAATTTCTTTTCAATTGTACCTACGTCTGTCAATACTGCATTATGCATAACATGTTCACAATATCCACCAAATTTTTGAGTTGTTATTGGATATTCACCTTTTTGGTCGCAATATGCAATCTCACCTTTACATTTTCCACATTCTTTGCCTATATTTTTTCTTGGGCAAAAGTTTAGATACATTAAGGGCAACCTGCCATAAACGTAAACAAGTGGTGAAGTAAACTTTTTCATCTCTACATATGTCAATTCGGGCGATACCATATATTGATGAGTATTCTTAATTAGCCAATTTTTTGTATTAGTTATGTTCATATTGGGGCCACATACAATTAATTTGTTAAACCTTCTACCTAAAAAGACACCACCAACATTATTGGTAAACACGCCATCAAAATACTCTATCATCTCAACAAATAGTCGTTCTTTATCAACCGGCACATATATAGGTAATTTCAAAAATACTAACTTATTCTTACCGTGTTTTTTTACAGCTTTTGCAAATTCTTTCGCTTTGTTCATTAAATATTCGCTTGGATTATATACGATATTGTCAAACCTATCCGCTACTAGCAGAAGTTTTTTGGTATCGTCTATTTCTACGAAATCACCTTTTATCTTCTCAACTTTATATCTAGGTGGTGGCTCACTAGGTGCATGGCGCGGTCCAAACGCTTCAAAGTCTCTCTTGTAGTAAGCTAACGCATACGTCCATACGGTGTCTATTATTTCTCTCCTTATCGCATTTAGTTGTGCTTTTGAGAAAAACACGTTATACAAATCTACCTCAATAACATTGAACTTAATGCAGCGCATTTTGCTATTATTGAATAAATCTCTAATTTCATTTTCCATTAGCGGTCTATTGATCGCCTCAGGTGCTATCCTTTCAACTTTATATAAGTATTCACGACCTAGCATGCTCAACTTAAACAAAGGCTTTTCATTTGCATGCATTTTTATCGTTACGTCTACAGGCTCTCGAATTTCAGACGCTAATATAGCATCGGAAAGTTGTTTGTCGCTAGTCAAACGCAATACGTCACCCGGTTTTAAAGGAAAATTAGTTTTTATTTGCCCAAACCCGTTGAACGTCTTGCCTGTGGCCACAGCTCCACCCACTTCTTTATGATTTCGTAAAACCTTGTATCCATTTTTTTCATCCAAAGGCATGACGGTTGCAACATACGCAGTATATTTATCTATAACAGTAGTTACTTTACCTGCATATATTCCTATATGATTAGGTTGTCTTTGATATATTACGTTCCTGTTGGAAAAATAACCATCCGTAAAATCTCCACGATTAAACAAGGTTTTTATATGCTCGTCAGTAATGGGAGATCTTTTTGTAGAAATTTTATCTCTATAAAATCTAGTAACCCCGCCCACGTATTCCGGACGCTTTAGCCTACCTTCTATTTTTAGCGATCTCACGCCTATTTTTTTTAGGTCATAAATATCCGCCGACATACAATTATCTTTTGCACTTAACAAATAACCCTCGTCAACTTGTTTGCCATTGAATTTACATTTGTAATATTGTCTACAAAGTTGATTGCATCTACCGCGGTTACCGCTATTACCAGTAAGCATTGAAGACAAAAGACATCCACCAGAAAAACCTACGCAAAGTGCACCGTGAACGAAACACTCAGTTTCTATTTTTGCTCTTCTCGTAACCTCTTCAATGTTTGCTAGTGTCATTTCTCTAGAGAGAATCGCTCTTTTGATTCCCATATCTTCTAAAAATCTTACACCCCAAACATTGTGAACACCCATTTGTGTGCTAGCATGAATAGGTATCCAAGAATGCTTTTTTATTATAGATACAAGCGCTAGATCGCTAATGATAAAAGCATCTATCTTACACCTTTCGGCTTCTTTAATAATCTCAGTTACTTTATCGAGTTCATCATCTTTAATGGCTATATTTAACGCCAAATACGCAAAAACACCGTGAAAATGACAATAATCCACGATTTCTTTTAAATTTACAAAATTATCTCCACCAGCTCTTGCGTTAAATTCACCGTAGCCAAAATAGATTGCATTAGCGCCGCCGTTAATAGCTTCTTTGTATGAATTAACAGATGCCGGCGCTAATAGCTCTATATTACCGCAATCGGGACTAATATATATCATGCGGTCACGTATACCATAAAATCTATTAATAGCAGATTTCGATAAATATTTGACAGCATTTATATCTTTAACCACTAACGCTTCGGTTTTATTAACGTAAAATGATTCCTTTTGCACTTAAATTATCCAATACGTTCTTTATTTCTTGATTTACCTCTTCTTCCTTCAAGGTTTTTGCAATATCTCTAAACAATAGACTTACTGCTACGCTCTTTTTATCCTCTGCTATTTGACCTCCGTGGTACACATCGAATACTTCAGCTTTTTCGAGAATTCCTGTACAGGATGTGTAAATTGTATCTAATATCTCTTGTGCGGGTAATTTGTATGGAGCAATTAACGCCAAGTCTCTTTGCATACCTTGATATCTACTTATAGCTCTATATGGTTTGATGTCTATACCGTTGTTTACGATATATTCCATATCTAGTTCAGCAATATACACTCTCGTATCAATATCCAATTGCTCTGTAACGTCAGGATGAACTTCTCCAACGTAACCCAACATCGTTCCATCGCTAACAGTAACAGTAGCACTTCTTCCTGGATGTAAATATTCAATATCAGCTCTCGAATAGCTAAGCTTTAATCCAAAAATATCCGCTAAATCATCGATTGTAGCTTTGAGTGAATAAAAATCCTCACCGTTTCCATAATAACCAAGCATCAACTTCGTTTTTTCCTCAGGAAGCTCAACCAAAGGTAATGCTTTGGGTATATAGCTATTGCCCACTTCAAAGAATCTTCCATCCTTATTCCCGCGCTTGAAGTTACCCTCAATAATTTTTAGCATACTAAACGCAAGAGTCGTTCTCATGACACTTAAATCTACGCCAATCGGATTCTTTATAGCTATATATTGACGTAAACGCGAATCCTCTTTTAATTTTAAGACGTCGTATGCTTTCGGTGTAATGAATGAATAAGATATAATTTCGTACGCGCCTTTACCTACCAAGGTAGTTTTTACTTTATCAGCCCTTAATTGTTCGTCAGTTTTACCACCGCGAACGTTGCTTACAACCCTAGGCTCTATTACGTCGTATCCATATATACGGATAACTTCTTCAGTTAAATCGTTAATACCTACGATATCTTCTCTATATTGAGGTATTATGCTAGTTAAAATGTCGCCATCTGCAGTAGTCGATATGTTCAATCTGTTAAGAATGTCAATTATGGCTTCTTTGTCAATACTAACGCCAATAATATCGTTTATTTCTTTGTAATTATAGACAATAGATTTCTCTTCAAGCGTGCTTTCTATTTTATCAATTGTTCCTTTGACGATTTTACCCCAAGAATATTTATCAAATAATGCAAGCGCTCTATTAAGTCCAAGCTCTTGAGAATAAAAGTCTATACCTTTTTCAAATCTAGCGGAAGAATCAGAGTGTAGATTTATTTCTCTCGCTGTATGACGTACGCTATCACGTGCAAATCTAGCACTTTCTAACACAACGGTGCTCGTTGTATCACATATCGACGAATATTCGCCACCCATTACGCCTGCGACAGCAATAGGTTTTTCTGCATCACAAATTGCAAGATGCTTTTTGTTAAGAGAATATTCTTTACCGTCAAGCGCTACTATCTTCTCTCCTTCTTTTGCCGTTCTTACAACGATTTTGTTACCAGATAAATTGTTTAGATCGAATGCGTGCATCGGTTGTCCGATTTCTATCAGAACGTAATTAGTAACGTCTACTAAGTTGTTAATAGGACGAATACCTACTGCTTTTAATCTATCGCGAATCACCTTTGGCGAAACAACTTCAACAACGTCTTTTACTACTTTTGCCATATATCTAGGGCATAGATCGTAGTTTTGATTCTCAACGCTTACATATTCATTAATATCGTCTTCTACTTCGTTATAGCTAATTTCAGGCAAGATTAGAGGCTTATTCATGACGGCAGCAACTTCTCTAGCAACACCCAATATACTATTGCAATCAGGGCGATTAGCGGTTATTGCTACGTCTAATACTATTTCGTTATTGTCGATAACGTCGTTTATATCTGCACCAATGATTTCGGATTCCTTTAATATTAAAATGCCGTTAACACCTGCGCCTTCGTAATCTTCTTTTATAAGGCCTAATTCGCCGCCCGAACAAAGCATACCTTGGCTCTTTACACCACGAAGCTCACCACTTTTTATAGTTTTACCATCGGGTAACACTGCTCCATCCATTGCAACAGGAACTTTATCCATTGCCTTTACGTTTTGTGCGCCAGTAACAATTTGAAGAACCTGATCACCTACGTTAACTTGACAAATATTAAGATGATCACTATCAGCGTGCTTAACAATGCTGTTAACTTGACCTACTACGACATTCTTAATAGTGTCTCTTAAATTTATTACCTCCTCTATCTCAAAACCTGCAGAAACTAATTTTTCACCTAGTTCTTCTGCGCTTACGTCTATTTCTACAAATTCTTTTATCCAACTGAATGGTACTTTCATTCGTTTCGCCTCCTATTTGTATTGCTTTAGGTAACGAGAATCATTCTCGAACAAAATTCTGATATCGGGAATACCATATTTGAGCATAGCGCATCTTTCTATCCCGATACCAAACGCATAACCAGAATAAACCTTTGAATCTATTCCACAGTTTTCTAATACTATAGGATTTACTATTCCTGCCCCAAGAATTTCTATCCAGCCTGTTCCTTTGCATAGACGGCAGCCTTTTCCCTTACACATAAAACAACTAACGTCCATTTCTACGCTCGGTTCGGTAAATGGAAAAAACGATGGGCGTAATCTTATCTTCGAATCTTCTCCGAAGAATTTGCGCGCAAACTCATCAAGACAACCTTTTAGATCACATATAGTAACGTTCTTATCTACAACTAAGCCCTCCATTTGATGGAACATAGGTGAATGAGTCGCATCGTCGTCAGCTCTATAAACTTTACCAGGACATATTATTCTTATCGGAGGCTTTTGATCAAGCATTACTCTTGCTTGAACCGCTGAGGTTTGGGTACGTAATAATAGATTATCAGTGATATAGAACGTATCTTGCATATCTCTAGCGGGATGATCTTCGGGTATATTGAGAAGTTGGAAATTAAAATAATCTTGTTCTATCTCTATGCCTTCTTTTACTTCAAATCCCATGCCAATGAATGCATTGGTGAGTTCATTCTTTGCTAAAGTTAGTGGATGCAAGCTACCAGCATTGTCTTTACGTGGTAAAGATAGCGTAATATCAATTTCTTCGCTCTCTAATTTCTTAGCTTTTGCTTGTGCTTGCAATACAGCCATCGTTTCTGTAATAATTGCATCAACTTTTGTGCGCAATTCGTTGATAAGCTTGCCCATAACGGGTTTTTCTTGTGGTGTACAGTTCTTTAAACCTTTAAGCAGTTCAGTAATTTCACCATTCTTACCTAAATATCTTACTTTTATATCGTTAAGATCGTTAGGTGCTTGAACGGTAGCTATTTGCTCGTTAAATGAATCGAAAATACGATTTATTTTTTCTTGCATTTCTTCTTTTCTCCTAATATATTTCGTTATGTTTTTTATGATTGTACGACGAATGATATACCGTCGATTTTTCCAGTGTTTATTCCGCAAATAGTATTTTTGTTTGCATAATAATCTTCTTCTGTGTGTTGTTGCAAATAATAAGTCTTATTCATGTCAAAAACATCGCTCGCAAATGTTATTTCGTTATTTATAAGCACGTAATAATTATGATAAACTTTGAGCCAGTTACCCAATGAACTCTGTTCCGATGCATTAATCGTATCGTCTATATAATATGTGTAACTATTTTTAACGTATTTGCAGCTTCCGCTTGACGACGTAGCAGTATTTTTTCCAAAAACAGTGCCTACGCTTCCCTTTTGTCCACTATATGGCATTAGATTATACCAAACAGAAAAGCTAATAACGTTAACGTTAACACGTCTAAACTCTCCATTGTTAACACCGACGCAACTACCTATATATAATTCATAGTCGCTAATAGACTCCAATATAGAAACACTAACACGATTAACGTTAACATCTATATCTTCAATTATACCGTCGTTTATACTTGCTATAGCGCCAACGTAGGTCGATTGATCGTAGCTTGCATCGAACAAGAAATCAAACGTATACTCTATCGTTAGATTTTTTATAGTTCCTTTGTTTAAAGCGAATATTCCAACGTATCCATTATTATTAAGATTTTGATCAATCGTTACGGTATGTCCATTCCCGTTAAACACGCCTTCATAAGGTATAATCTCGTTATTAAAAATTCCTAAACATTCATTTAGAACAATATCATCCGTAAGAACGATTGATATTGACATATCTCTTGCTAGAATCTCTTTTAAGTCTTCTATGTTAGATACTTCCTCCGGCCAAATTGCATACAATATAGTGGTTTGCGCTTGTTTCCATTGTATTATTGCGTTACCGTCTGAATCTGTATAAATATTACCGTTAATGTCTACCCAACCTGCAAATAAGTCGTCTTGTATTTTTTCAATATAATCTGCCGTAACTTTTGATATATCTATATCTAAGACATAATCCGTTGAGTCAAAATCTACGTAAACCGTGTCGTAAACAGTGTTTTGGTCAAACATTAGCACGACTTCTACACTTTTTGCCGACCATCTAGGCATAACGGTTAACAATTCGTAACTAGCAATACCCCACTCGTGTATACTGTTACCATTTGCATAAGTTAAATTAATTTTGTTACCAGTAATAACTACGTACCAACCTAAAAATTCATATCCTACCTTTGCAGGTACGTCCAAGGTATAATTCTCACCATAATATACCGTTTTGTCCCTTGAGTTTATGGTTACTTCTCTATCAGTCGTATCATAGATAAGCAAATAGCTTCGTTTGCTTCTATCAATATTAAGAACAAAACTTTCCCCATCTAACGCTATTGCCCAAGTTCCAGTTATCGCTACTTTTTGATTGCCAATCAACCAACCATTAAAAACGTACATATTGGTCTCGGCGTCAATAACGCTGAAATCATAATCTTGTCCAAAGACAACGTGTGTTTTATAAATAGCACCATCATCCGTTTCCTCTACGAATTCCGCCTCAAAGTTTAATTCTACGGTATCGGGGATAATGAATAAAAGTTCATAAGTACGTGGAATGAACACACACTCTGCGATATAATTATAGGGAGGCATATAGCCATCTATTAGTTCTACGGGTGCGTTATCTTCAAGAGAAATCCAACCGCCAATATCGTATCCAGGCTTATCTATCGAAAGATTTTCTAAATCTCCGTTTATTTTACCACTAATTATTTTTATGGTGATAGTTTCTTTATTGTCATTAACGTACGTAAGCACTACGAACGGCTCTTCATAGATTAAATACTTAGAAGCGCGTCTATTCGTCTGGTTTTCATCTAAATATTCGTATATAGTCAAAAAGTCTGCCCATTTATCAAAATAGCTGCCACTTTCTTCAGGATCACACTCAACGTAAATAAGAGTAGAACTGTTAAAATTATCACCAAAACTATTCTCATAGATAGCAGGTATCGCAGTCTTATCGGTTTCACCGATAGTAATGACTTTTATATCCTTTGCTAAGCTAAACGCATTGTTTTCAATGACGCTAACTGCGCCCTCAATATTAATTTCCTTTACGTAATAGCCAACAACTGAATATTTAGCAATAGATTTATCCGAATACGTTGAAGAATTCAATTCTACGCTGTCAAGTATTGTCAATTTTTCAATCGTTCTATCAGTGGATACTACTTTAACAGAAGCGTCACGATATAGAGCATAAACAACGTTGTTAACGGTATAAAATTCACAAGGAACATCGCTAACTACCATATCTTTCAAGCTATTATCACCACCAAAAAACGTGTTTTTATCATTTTCAGAAACAGTAGAGTCGAATACAAAATATTTTGCACCAGTGTTTTTAAACGCACCTCTATAAGTTAAATTATTTAATGTGGGGTTGCCTATAAACTGTACGTAAACCAAATTCTCTACCTTTATTGATTCTTCACTGACTGCTTTTATTGAATCTTCGATGATTAGTGCAGAGATATTGCTGTTATTAAGGGCATAGCTTTCTATCGAGCTTACGTTAAGGCTTACATTCTCGGTAGGTTTGTTCGGATTAAACACGTGTACAAGTTTTCCACTTGGATAAGAATATAGGGTTGATATTTCTCCGTTTTCTTTTGCATAAAGAATACCATCGTATGATACGTATTCACTATTGTTTACTGAAACATTAATTTCGTATAAACTGTACGTATTCAAAAATGCGCTATTGCTAATATCATTAAGAACTGGACTACTTAATTCAACTCCTAACAAATAATAACAATCTGAAAATGCATAAGCCGATATTTTGTTCAAATTCCCTGTTGACGATTGAGAAACTATGTTTTTGATAGACGTCAATGCAAAAGCATATTCACCTATTTCTACTAGGTTGTTTTTTATGTACAAAGTCTCGTCATCAACATTCGAAAAACTACGAAGATTCTTACAATTATAAAATGCAAGAGCACAAATTTTAATAAGTGAAGTATTATTTGTTAAGTTGACGTATTCGAGGTTTTTGTTATTCTCAAATGCACTTTCTGCAATCCGTACAATATTATTGGCTACGGTGTACGTCTTATCATCCCCTATGTACTTATATAGAACGTCATTAAATATAATACTATCGTTATCTAGATTCTCAGCCCATGGGGTATCATCAAATGCTTGATCGTTTATTTTCTCTAATTGTTTAGGTAAGATAACACTTGTCAAATCATAGCAATCTTTGAAAGCTTTGTAACCTATCGTAGAAACGGTATATTCTTTAACTCCATTTGTAAGTGTATCTGGAATTACTACCTCTTTCACGCTTCGATTGATACCTATAATCTCTGCTGTTCTATTGCTATTTTCATAATACTCGCCAATTATCAATCGATATAACAATGAATAATTGCTATCGTTATACACGTACAAATCGCTTAGCTCGGTAACGTCATTAGTAATCCTATCTTCAATTTTTTTAAACTCTGGATAACTGAGGTATCCCTGAATTTCCGTGGTAGTTTCTATAAAAACGTTCTTTAATCTATCAGAGAAAATGTTGTTACCTATAGCCAATTTTGCACTTAACTTCGTATGCGCAAGCTCAGAAAAATCAATGTGATCAATGTGAATGCTGTCAAACGCACCATTTCCAATCTCCGATACGTCTTTTGAGATTAAAATCTCGCCAACAACGGCATTGTAGAATGCATATTCATATATTCTCGTAACGTTCGGTTGTAATTCGTATTCAGCGGATACCCTACTTGCTGGATAAGCAACAAGTATCGATTTATCCGACATGTATAAGACACCGCTTTCGCTAGAATATTTCTTATTCGATGCATCTACGTAAAACTCTTTCAGCGCAGAGCAATTTTTGAAAGTGCCTTGCTCTACATCTACTACGCTAGCAGGAATTGAAATTTTTGTAAGATTTTTCGACTCTTTTGTATTAAACGCATCTTTTGATATTGCCAAAACTGGCATGTTATCGTAAGAGGACGGTATACTTAGCTCGGTGAGCTTACCATTATATCTGACTAACTGATATCCAGTAACGTTTGTCTGTTTATCCGTGTAAGTTGTATAAGAAAGTCCTATCGGCATCCAAACGGCATAAAAAGTAACGTCACTCTCAACAACATAAGGGAATTCTATCAATGCCCTATCGTTTCCAGAAAGTGCCTCCGTTCTATCAATTTCTTCAGTTGTCCAGCCAATGAATACATAATCATCCATATCAAGCGTCGGAATATCTGAACTATCAATCGATACCACCTTCTGTGGCGCGATATTTGTATTATCTTTGTACGTAACGAAAGTAACTGTATAAACTAAATCATTTGCAACAGCTACGTACTCGTAATCTGCATTCATAATAACAGTGGTTCGGCTTTGCGTGTCAACAATTTCGTCCGCAACATTCCATGAACCGAAGGTTTTACCTTCAATTTCTACCCATTCAACTACTATTTCCGTACCATAATCATAGATTGCTGAAAATATACCGCTTGCTGGTAAATTGAAATTTACGTTCTCACCATCCACCATGGTAGGAACTCCACCATAAATTGTGAGAGTATATTTTACCGCTTGAGGATTCAAAAGAACTAATTTGAACGAAGTCATACAACCCTCATAAACAACGTTTATCGTATGTGTACCGGGTTGATTGATTTTGTTCTTGCTATCAATCGCAATAAATTCTTGAGATAGTCCTTTTGTTTCTCGCGTGCCATCGCTATACGTTATTACCATTTTGATAGATGGCAACTTTACGGTGCCCGCAAAAATGGACGTTGGCACCGTAGAAGCATCGATTGCTATAGAGCTTACCGTTGGAGTTGGGTTTTTATCAGTATCGTCACTGTTATCGCTATTGCCATTATTCCCACCTGCCGACGTACATGCAAAAAGCATTAGCGTTATAGCAAATATTGCAAAACAAAAAATAAATTTTCTCAACGTTCTCTTATTCATTAGAATCACTCCAAACTGCATAAATATCGTATTCGGCATTATTCGTATATGTCCACGGTAAAATACTTACACCAAGCGCATCCGTCAATATTACTTGTCCATTTGTATCATCGTATGCCCAACCCACGAAAGTTCTTGACACGCTTTCGGGTATAGGTAACGTGTAATCCTGGTTCTCGTATACAACGACGCTATCTGTACAAATTTCATCCGTATCGTTAGACCAAGTTAAATTAATTCTATATGCATACGCAGAAAATAGCGTTAATTCTCCATTCACTTCAACGTTCCATATTCCACTATTGGAAACAAATACGTCACCGTTATGATTTCTCCAAGCAATTTCTTTTCCCGTTGAATTTGAAAGTACAACGAAATCATAATCCTCGTTAAACGTTACTTGTGCTACGTAGGTTACAATACCGCTGATATCCTCTACGTCGTATACTTCTAGATCGAGCACAATTGTAGACGGTGCAACAAGATAAATGGTATATACCTTAGGTATCCACTTGCACTCTATAATTTGGTTATATGGTATTAAATAGTCTTTTTCTGCACTTATAGTATTGCCTAAATCATCAACGAAGCCCTCTATATCATAACCTTTTAAGCTAACGTTGTTACTCATTTCATCAATATCTGCCGATACTATAACTCCATACGGCATCGCTATCGTAGTTTCAGTTTCGCCATCGTCATAAATAACAACAGCAAATGCGCCGTCGGTAGACTGAATCAAATATTTGCTTGCATATGCACCATCACCGTTAACGTCTTTATATTCAAAGAATTCAAGCCCCCAATCAGGTGTATTCATATACAAGTTAACGTCACTAATGTAGTCGTAAATATACAAACCATTATTCAATTTGTCACCAAACGTATTAGATTTTACGTTACTAATAAACGCCGTTTCTAAAAATAGCTTATTCATATTGAAAGCTTGTGAAAAGGCAAAACTTTCTAGACCTGCAACGTTACGTAACGTAACTTTTTCTAGGTAATATCCGTAGAACGCGAAGCTTCTTACGTATTTGGCTGCATCCATAACCACTTGCTCACCGTTAACATTAATTGATACTTCGTCGGGTATTACTATTTCTGATACACTTCTAGCCGTTCTTGCTACACTTATAACACCTTCAGTTGTGGAATAGAGTATATTTCTATCAATTTTATCCTCAACATACCCAAATTTAAACTCATGCTTGATTGAGACATCAGATAACAATTTTTCATTCATCTTTTGTACGTTGTTTGAGAAATAAGCATTAATTGCACCGATAGAGATTATTACGTACTCAGGTTCATATTTTTCAAACATATTGCTATACGTAGAAATAGGTTCACTCTGATATTCAACGTAAACTAGTCCAGGGATAGAAACAGCATCATTCTCTATTATCAACACTGTAGACGGAACGTAAAGCGCACCGATGTTGCTTTCGTGCAAAGAATAATTACCTATTTTCGTCACGTTGAGCGTTTTGACGTGATAATAATTGTCGTATTCTGGACTATACGTAAGAACTGTCTTTTGATTAGAGTCATCTACAAAATAATAGTATTTCTCACCGTTTGGCACTATGCTACCATCAATAATCTCGTAATAGGTAGTCTCCGTAGGATATTCTCCACTGGTAAAATTGATAAGCTTTTTACCGGTTTGATCCACCTCAAGTAATGCCGTGCTGACAGACGTGGACATAAATAAGTCGTAACTCATACCATTAATTCTTACTTTGCCTACAGGTGAGTTACTATCCCTTAAATAAACACTTTCATCAATGGTCAACGTATCGGCATAACTGTCGACAATGCTTGGGTTAAATACACCCATTATTTTAGCCGCTGGATAGTTGAAGAGCGAGTATCCGTCGTCTATTTTTTCGTACAATATCCCATCGTAAACTACAAATTTTTTATTATAAGACTTTAACACAAACTTCTCGATAGATGGATCTCCGTAAAATGCGTTGTTAGCTACGAATACTGTATTGGCACCTAGCTCCACAGATTTAAGATATTTACATTCCGCGAATGCAAACTCTTCAATATTTCTTAAGTTATTGACAGAAATATCGGTTTGTGCTTGTAGCTTTAATTCAGTAACCGCAGTGCCATAGAATGCATATGCTCCTATATGCTCGATTGCACTTTTTACGTATACGCCTGCGCCACTTGGATTTGCAGGGCAAATAAACCCAGCAAACAATTCGCAACCAGCAAAAGCATATGCCATTATCGCAGTTAGCGCCGTGTTGTCGCCAATATTAACATATGTTAGACTATCATTCCCGCTGAATGCGCCCTCGGCAATTTTTTTAGTTTTAAAATCTAGATCATAAGTGCTATCGCTACCCAAGTATTTGTATAGGACGTTATTAGCTACTATGCTGTCGTTCTTCAGTGTATCCAAATACGGAGTATCAACGAATGCATCGTCACAAATTCTCTCGAGTTTTGTGGAAATAGGAATAATTACACTAGACAGTTCGTAACAGTCTTTGTATGCGCCTTCTCCTATCGAGGCAAAAACATACCCCATAGTTGTAGTTATCGGTAAAGTGGAACTCTTTATTCTTCTATCTACAGCTATTAATTCAGCAACGTCACCTTTGTCAACAAAATTGCCATTTTTTATAATTCTAAACAAAAGTTGTGAGTTAAAACCATCACTTTCTACTCTGCTAACAAGTTCAATTTTGTTCAACTTATTTGATTCTGTAATTATTTTATCTGAAATCGCATTAACTTGAGAAAATTGCAAAGAATAGCTATTGCTCGTTGCTTCGCTTATTAATAACTGCGATAACGCATTGTTAAAAATCTTGCCACTCATCGTCAATCCTACGGGGCTGACTTTGCTAAAATCTAGGTGATTAATGTGAACCGAATCAAATGAACATTCGTTAATCGCATTCACTTTTGCATTCAACAAAATGCCACCAACAGAGGCGTTATAAAAGGCAAACGATGCAATTCTTTCCGTATTCTCATTTACTTGATATTCGGTAAAAAGCTTTGCTTGAGGATAACATAGTAATAGCGATAAATCTTTCGAATAAAGAACTCCGTCAATAGATCTATACGAATTAGATTCCTCACTCACATGCAATGCAGACAGTCTTATACAATTTTTGAATGCCCCTTCTTCAATGTCTATTACCGTAGCAGGAATATTAATTAGGGCAAGTGTTTTCGTATTTTCTCGTAGAAAAGCCTTTCGGGATATAGACGTAACGGCTTTTCCTTCAATAGTCTCCGGTATGAAAAGTTCAGTAACGTCTCCTAAGTAATCAACGATTTTGATTCCACCGTCAACGTCCTCGTATTGAAGTCCTATAGGTGTCCACACAGCATAAAACACCGTGGAGCGCGTAACGGAATATGGGAAATTAACTAGATTTTTTGAATAACCCGACAAAGCCTGCTCTTCCGTTATTTCATCGGTAGTCCAACCCACAAAAACATAATTATCTCTTGTTATCGTCTCTATGTCCTTTTCATTCAAAACGTCTGTATTCTTTGATAAAATAGCAGTATTCGTGTAGGTAACAAAAGACACGGTATTAACCATAGCTTTCGTGTATGCTCTGAAGGTATAATCTCCATCCATAACGACTTCTACTATGCTTGCCGTCGAAGATTTGGCACCATTTTTAGTCCAATAGTCAAAATAATAGCCGTCATTCGTCCAAACGATCGTTACAACGTCGCCCTTATTATAAACGTTCTCGTAATAGCCTGGAGACGTCTCCGCAACACCTACGAGAGCTTTGCCGTTAACGACTGTAGGCAATCCACCGTAAATTTTTAACGTAAAACGTTCGATTTGTTTGTCATATACGGAAACCGAAAATCTATATTCCTTACCTTCATACACTAATGCAAGCATATGAGTACCAACTGTAGAAAGTTTATTTTTTGAATCGTCCGTCAACATTTGATCTGTAACCGGAACAAATTTGAAAGTATCATCACTATAAGTGACGACGAGCTTCATATCAAAAATATCACTATATTCGCCAACGTAGAGTTTTACAGGAATCGTGCTCTCATCAATAGCTATAGATTTAACGGATATTGGCAAGTCATCGCCATCAACGTTGTCGTCACTAAATTCACACGAGACCATGCTGAGAACTATCGCAAGTACCAATATAATAAAAATAAATCTAAAAATTTCCTTTTTCATTTCTGACTCCAGCGTCCATAGTAATATATATTACTATAGCATAACTGCAGTCGAAAATCAACAAGTAAAAGCAAAAAGTTACGTTATTTATCTAAAAAAATTATATTTTTTTTCTAAGCTTTGATCAATTCTTTGGCAATACTCTCTAAAGCCCTTGCAATTCGATAAGCGCTCTATCCTATCTTCCGTTATTTTTTTGCTCATTCCGCCTGCGCCAACAGCTAAAATGGTTGCAGTTTCTTCCATCATGTCTATGTTATAGGAGCACTGCTTTCCACTAACACAATACCCTGTGTTCTCTAAATTGTCAAACGTGTTCTTTTGCCTATACATGTAGTATGGCACGTATCCTGCTTTATTTAACGACTCATGTCCATAATCAACCATGCTCTTTATAGGGCCAAATTCATCTTTTATTACACCTTCGTTCTGCAAAATGGACCCACGCTTCATACTTAACGTGTGAATTGTTATGTTCGCGGGCGCAAGATTGATACATTCGTCAATAGAATTAGCAAAATCTTCAAAAGATTCTCCCGGGAGTCCTGCAATCAAATCCATGTTAACGTCAAAGCCGGCATTATTGACCGCTTCGTAAGCACGATAAACTTCTTCAACAGAATGTCCTCTACCAATTATATCTAGCGTGCTTTGCTTAAAAGTTTGAGGATTAATACTTACTCTCGTAACGTTGGCCTTTTTTAGCACGTTAATTACTTCTTTGTTAATCGTGTCAGGACGTCCTGCTTCCACGGTAAACTCAACGCCATAACAGCTAAGAGGTAAAATCATATTCCCCAAATACGCAGCACCCACACTCGTTGGCGTTCCGCCTCCGACATAAATTGACCTGACGTTATAACCGTTTTCTTTGATAATTTTTGCAACTAGCTCTAACTCTTTTTTTACACATTCAACGTAAAATGGCAATTCATTTTTTATGCGAAAAACCTCGGTACTAATAAAAGAACAATAGGTACAACGTGTCGGACAAAATGGAATATTTAAGAAAATACATATGTCTTTCGGACTACGATTTATGTAATTTTTTTGATTTTTTACACAATTTTCAATAAGTTGCGCCTTTTCGGGCAAAACTCGAAGATTTTCAATCAAATATGACGTGGGGTGTTCTAAATTTTTGCTTAATTCGTAATACAATTTAGTCGGCCTCACCCCTGTTAGACTTCCATATGGCAATCTAATTTGTAATTCTTCACATAAATAATCGTAAAGAACCACTTTTATAAAACGCTTTGTGATTTTTTTAAAATCGCTAATTTCTAAAGATTTTACGTTTATTGATTTTTGAATGTTTTCCCAAATATTACTAGATATAGATACAGTAAATAATTCCTCTTTGTTGCTATATTCCCATTTCAAATAATTATTAGAATTTTCATCAATAATTAGATACGGCGAAAAGGCGCGTGGCACGTCCTGCACGTCGTTATAGCAATCTACGTGTTGATATTCTAGTCGTAAAGTTATCATATAAAAAGAATTGGATTATGTTTTTTTTCGTATCTAAGATCTGTACTCTCTCCGTGTCCAGGATATATTACGTACTCTCCTTCCATTGAGAAAACTTTATCAATAATAGACTTTTTTAGGATAGATATATTACCACCGTAAAAATCAGTTCTCCCATAGCTACCACAGAATATTGTATCTCCGCTAAAAATGTACTGACTGTTGAACACGTAACACACACCGCCAAGTGTATGTCCAGGTGTATGCCTTACACTAAAATGTAAATCATCGACAACAATTTCTTCACCATCATTAATCGTTACGTCCGCTTTCAACACAGGCAATTTTAGTCCCATTTCTTTTGCCAAACTGTGTTCACCCGATAACATCATTGCATCTTGTTTGTGAATATACAGCTTTGCACCGATATTTTGCCATTTATGCGCGTCTAATATATGGTCAAAATGCCCATGCGTCAACAAGACTATCGCGGGGTTTTTCCCCACTTCATCTAAATATCTTTTTATTTTTTCGTATCCACCACCAACGTCAATCAGCACAGCGTTATCACTACTTGAAGAAGTAATAACGTAACAATTAGTTTGTAAATACCCTACTGTAAACTTTTTAATTTGCATGTTATAGAAAATTATAATCTTTTTGCTATTTCTTGCAAAAATTCTTCACTATTTACACCTTTTGCATTACCATCGAATATTCCAACTAAATCTTTGGTCATTATACCGCTTTCTATGGTATTAATGCTCGCATTCTCCAATCTATCCGCAAAATTAACCAAATCAGGAAGGTTGTCAAGCTGTCCTCTCTTTCTTAATGCTCCCGTCCAAGCAAAAATTGTAGCCATAGGATTGGTCGAAGTTTCTTCACCTTTCAAATATCTATAATAATGCCTAGTTACAGTTCCGTGAGCTGCTTCATATTCATATTTACCATCTGGGCTCACCAATACAGATGTCATCATAGCCAATGATCCGAATGCTGTAGCTATCATATCGCTCATCACGTCGCCGTCATAATTTTTACACGCCCATATCATTCCACCGTTGCTTTTTACAATTCTACTTACAGCATCATCTATTAAGGTATAGAAATACGAGATACCTGCATTCTCAAACTTTTCTTTGTATTCGTTGTCATAAATTTCTTGGAAAATATCCTTAAATCTATGATCATAAATTTTGCTTATCGTATCTTTTGCGCTGAACCAAAGATCTTTTTTTACGTCAAGCGCATAATTCATACAACTGCGCGCAAAACTTCGGATACTTTTATCGGTATTATGCATGGTTTGCACTATACCAGCATCTTTAAAATCAAAAATTACCTTTTCCGTACCATCAGGTAGACAGAATTTAACCATTCCCTTACCTTCAACGTATGCTTCAACTCCGCTATAAACGTCCCCATATGCATGACGAGCAATAACAATAGGTTGCGTCCAAGTAGGTAAAAGCACTTTTAATCCCTTCACAATAAGAGGAGCACGAAAAACGGTACCATCAAGCGCTGCTCTTATGGTTCCATTGGGCGATTTCCACATTTGTGAAAGATTATATTCCTTTACACGCTGAGCGTTTGGGGTGATCGTAGCGCATTTTACGCCTACTCCGTACTTTTTTATAGCTTCAGCGCTAAGCTTTGTTATTTCATCTTTTGTGTTTTCTCTATTTACAAGTCCTAGGTCGTAGTATTCTGTTTTCAAATCTACGTATGGCAAAATCAACACATCTTTTATCATTTGCCATAATATTCTTGTCATTTCGTCACCATCTATCTCCACGATAGGTGTCGTCATCTTAATTTTCATCATAGCTTTATCCTCTTAAAAAACTTTTACGTCGTTATTCTTATATTCCGTAAATCTAATTACGTAACCATTGTCGGTAATGGGGATACCTTCATTTACGCATTCCCAATTTTCTAATTCATCTAAATTTTCATAAAAAACTTCCGCATTACCATCCGCTTCAACTTTTGTTACAAATACGTTACTGCAATATGGCAACATCGTGCGATAAAACATCGCCCCACCTATAATAAAAACGTCGTCGGCATTATAGGAATTAAGAACTGTTCTCAATTCATCAATACTATCAACAACAATACAATCGTCTCTTTTCTCTCCATTTGGGAATAGAACTATATTCGTTCTATTTTTTAAAGGTTTTCCATTTGGAAAGCTCTTTAAGGTATTACTTCCCATTACAACCACCTTGTTCAAGGTTGTTTTACGGAAATAATCCATATCTAGAGGTAATTTAAACAATAAATCGTTTTTCTTTCCGATACCCCAATTTTGATCTACTGCTACTATTGCTTTCATTTTTCTCCTAAATCGCAACGGGGATTTTTTTGCCCAATAAATGGAAGTTATAATCTACTAATTCAAAATCGTCCACAGTAAAATCATAAAAATCTTTGACGTCATGATTCATAATTAGCTTGGGAGCTTCAAATTGTTCTTTTTCGATAACTTCCTTAGCTAAATCTATATGCCTATCATATAGATGCGCATCCGCGATTACGTGCACTAATTCACCTGCCTCAAATCCGCAAACCTGTGCCATCATTTTTAACAACAAGGAATATTGCAACACGTTCCAATTGTTAGCAACCAACATGTCGTTACTGCGTTGATTAAGTATACCGTTCAATTTATTTCCAGAAACGTTGAAGGTCATAGAGTATGCACAAGGATACAAATTCATTTCGTTAAGATCTTGGAAGTTGTATATATTGGTCATGATTCTACGGCTAGTAGGGTTATTTTTTAAATCATAAATAACTCTATCCACTTGGTCAAATTCACCTTCCTTATACTTATGCTTTTGTGCAAGTTGATATCCGTAAGCTTTACCAATCGTGCCATGTTCATCGGCCCATGAATCCCAAATGTGACTATTTAAATCTTTGATGTTGTTACTTTTCTTTTGCCAAATCCACAAAATTTCGTCAATTGCTGCTTTGAAGTTAGTCTTTCTTATCGTAAGTATAGGTAATTCTTTCGTTAGATCATATCTATTTACTATACAAAATTTCTTTATCGTGTGCGCAGGCGTACCGTCTTCCCATCTAGGTCTTACGTTATAATCAATATCCCAAACACCGTTTTCCAAAATATCTTTAATGTTGTTGACAAAAATTTTATCCGCGTAACTCATTGAACTCTCCAAAATTGTTTTATTATATAATAATATAATAACCAGCGTTATAAAGTCAAGTACTAATTTTTAAATCATGATTGTTCGTCACACAATAATATTATTTACTTATTTTCTAAAAGATGTTATAATGGTTATAATATTTTATAAATTATTGAGATACTGGGTATGCAAAAAATATATAAGAAATATAAGGATAGATTTATTGAAATCAGCGGTAAAAGCCGCGCACTTTTTACTAGAAACATCATAAAGAAATATTCTTTTGACCTAGGAACCATTTTGCCTGTTTTAGACATTGACGCGTTTTACTCTTTTTTATGGAAAGAAACGTCATCTTTTGCTATCCTTAACGAAAGAATAGCAAAAAAAATAGCAAAAACGTTATCCAAAGAGGATACACCTAGTGCAAAGCCAATTACACCAACAACTATAATTACCGATCTAAAATACCTAAAACGCGAAGTTGAAGAAATACAAAAAGAAACTGGCAAATACGATTTGTATGTAGGTTTTCCTTATGTTTTCGGCAAAATTGGACAAGATATTACAGTCAAAGCACCAATATTGTTGGTTCCTGTCACGTTGGAAATAGACAAAGATTCTGCAACGCTTGTCCATATGGAAAACCAACCGATAATTATAAATAGAAGTTTTATTTTGGCGTACTGCAATGAGCACAAAATAAAATCCGACAACTTGATATCGGAATTCGATCCGTTAAGTGAAAGTACTTTCGCCAACGTACAAGAGGTGCTAGCATACTTAGAACAAAGTGGAATAAAGCTCAATTATCAAAAAAGAAAAACTGTAATCCCATTCGATCCAACAAAAGAAATAACCAACGAGAATCTTGACGTAAAATATATGGCAGTGCTAGGACGGTTCCCACTAGCTAACCCTATATATAACGATTATGAAATACTAGAAAAACAAAATTTATCCACCCCTAGTATTGATCTATTATTGAAGGGTAAGTCAAAAAAAACCAAAAAAACTAAAAATAACCCAATAACCTACACCATTAACGATCTTGACTACGCACAAGAAAATGCAATAGATCAAGTTAATCAAAATGGAAATATAGTTATTTACGGACCGCCAGGAACTGGCAAGAGCCAAACTATCGTCAACATAATAAGTGATGCACTATGCAAGAACAAACGCGTCCTCGTTGTTAGCCAAAAGCGTGCAGCTTTGGACGTTGTTTTTTCGCGTCTTAACAAGCTTAACAAAAAAGCAATGTTTATTCCCGATCCCGAAAAAGACAAAACGAAATTCTTTGATAGAATCAAGGAAATGCACGCCCAAGTTATTCGCGACGATTTTCAATCAAAACAAAAAAAATTCCAAAAAAATGAGATAAATATCAAAAAAGAGCTTAACGTTCTACAAAAAATTAGTGACACTCTATTCTCACCTACTGACTTCGGGTTGACCTTGCAAGAAATGTATGCTCAAAGTTATAACGTCGGCAAAGAAAGCAAAGATTATAACCTTTACAAAGATTTATTAAAAACGTCAATATCTACCCTTAACTATTCCGAGCTAGACGAAAACGTTCGATATATTAAAGACAAAAATTTAGCAAAAATATTCATTGATCGCGAAACTGCAATCAAGAATAACCCTTTGGTCGTTCATTTAAAACCAGATTTAGAATTGCATAAACTTAAGGAATTACAAGCATTTGTTTCAAAACTTGCTAAGCTTCCCCTAATTCCTTTTGACTTTTCCTCATACCCTCACAGTAGATATTTATCAACGTTCTATCTCGAACGAACGGGAAATAATCGCCCAGACATGCAAGATATTGCCAATATCATAATGCAAGTGGAGTACCCTACTTTAACCAAATGGCTAAAAGCGTGCATTATTCCTCCTTTATGGTTGGTTTTTCCGTTCATAAAATACAAGCATGCAAAACTAAAAAAAGACGTTAATATTGACCTAAATATAGCGTTAAAAGCCTTTGAAATGTTCGAAACGCCATACACATTCCTACAAGAATCTTTAGATAGCGAAGGTTACGCATTGGTCATGGGTGGACTAATCAATGGAAATAATGAATTTGCAAAAAAATTACTTTCTGCATTAGAAAATTACATTTCAGTTCGCGATCTTAACAGAGCAATTAACGAGTTATCACCCGTTACAAAGGACATTTTGCTATACTCATACGCACATTCAGACAAGTCTTACGATAGTTTTGTTAAGATAATTAACAAAATCATACCGTTAAGAATTTATCATGAAATTATAAAAAACGACGCTTACATCGAAGATATTTTATCACAAACAGTCACATTTGATAGTATTCGTGACAGAATACTTAATTTAAAGCGCGACCAAAGAGAACTTACGAAAGAGCTCGCTATGAGTAAATTCAATATTGAGTATCTTGAATATTTTGCCAATGCTGAGGATTCCAAAGATTATTTATATCAAATACAAAAACAACGTGCTCTATGGCCAATTAGAAGAATCGTTGAATTTTTCTCCGAATATCTATTTAGATTGTTCCCATGTTGGCTACTATCTCCCCAAACAATAAGCACGATATTCCCCTTAAAAAAAGGTATGTTTGACTTAGTTGTCTTCGATGAAGCAAGTCAAATGTTCATAGAAAATGCGTTACCTACTATATACCGTGGAAAAAGTATCGTTGTAGCTGGTGATAATAAGCAACTACGCCCGTCAAGCGGTTTTGTTAGACGCTACCAAGCGGACGATAGCTTTGATTATTCAGTCGATTTATCTACGCAAGCGGCATTAGAAGTAGAATCTTTATTAGATTTAGCTACAGCAAAATTTACACCCGTGCACCTAACGTACCACTATAGAAGTCTATTTTCAGAGCTTATCGATTTTAGTAACGTTGCTTTCTATGGTAACAAGTTGCAAATAGCACCTAATACGATATTAACGACGGAAAACAAACCAATAGAAAGAATAAAGGTAAAAGGCACGTGGCAAAATAGACATAACCATGAAGAAGCTGTGGCAGTTGTTAAACTTGTGAAAACCATCTTCCGCGATAGACAATATAACGAATCAATAGGAATCGTTACTTTTAATAATGAACAAAAAGAATACATTGAGGATCTCTTAGACCAAGAAGCGGACAAAGTCGCTACGTTTAGAAAACAATTATATAAGGAAGAAAATCGCATCGAGAATGGTGAAAACTACTCTATTTTTGTTAAAAACTTAGAAAACGTACAAGGTGACGAACGCGATATTATAATATTTAGTGTTGGATACGCAAAGAATGATTATGATAGAGTCGTTGCTCAATTTGGTTCCCTTTCGATGGATGGTGGCGAAAATAGACTTAACGTTGCGATAACTAGAGCGCGCAAAAAAGTATACGTTGTAACAAGTATCGAACCCGAAGAATTAGATCGTGTAGAAACCACAAAAAATAATGGCCCAAAACTTTTGAAAAAATATTTACTCTATGCTAGAGCCGTCAGCAGTGGCAAGCAGAGCGATGTAGACACCGTACTATCAACTTTCGACACAACCGTTAAAGACGTTTCACCTATTGGTGCCTATGAAGAACAAATAAAAGAAGGTCTAGAAGAACTTGGCTATACTGTTTACACCAATTTAGGCAATACAAGTTATAAATTATCGCTAGGTGTATTTGATAAGGAGTTAAATCGCTTTATCCTTGGTGTAGAATGCGATTATCAAGCCAACAAAAACAGCACTAACGTCCTTGAACGCGACGTCTATAGAATAAAATTCTTAGAAAGTCGTGGTTGGAAAATCGTGCGCGTTTGGTCACGTGACTGGTGGCAATCTCCCAAGAGCGTTCTTCAAAATCTAGCTAAAATAATTGAGGAAGAACGCCGCAAACAGTTAAAACTTATAGATGCAATATAATTATTTTTTAACACCGTCAGACAATTTGGCGGTGTTAAAATTTATAAGCACCTTACTTGCAAAGTCATGGGTTAATCTCTCCCTGTCTTTATAAGCTTTTATCGCCTCAGTAATTAAATCTAAAATTAGCTTTTTAAACGAAATATTACGATTTTTGAACAAGTAAAACGCAAGCGAACCAGGAATAGCGTTCACCTCACACACATACAAGTTGTTACCATCGTATAGGTAATCTACTCTAACCACCCCTTTTGATTCGCTGCTTTTATAAATTAAATCAGTATATTTAAAAACAGCTTTTTCTATTTCTAATGGTATTTTGGCGGGTAATTCCCTCGATATATCATCTAGGCTTATATATTTTGTTTCAAAATCATAATAGTCGGCATTATAAATAGGACGCTCTATCTCACTTAAAATGATTTCTCCATCTATAGAATAGGCGGCGCAATTAAGTTCAACAAAATCTCCAATCGCTCTCTCTACCAATATTTTATCATCAAACGTTAGAGCAAAGTTTAGTTTGTCGATAAGGTCACATTCGCTTTCAACAATAGCAATTCCAATGCTAGATCCTTGACATGCCGGCTTCAAAATTACTGGATATCCGAAGTCATCAATAACATCAAGAGGATCTCCTCTTTTATAAATAACACTATCTAGTGTTGGACAGCCAATCGATTGTAAATAACTTTTTGTCCTAACCTTGTCTATAAACAAGCCACACGTAAACGGACCAGGGGCCGTATAAGGGATCATTGCCACTTCAAAGTATCCAGACAGTGCACCATTCTCTCCCATTCCTCCGTGATTACAAATAACAGCACAATCTATCGCTACGCTCTTCTTTGGTTTGCTGACAAAATACATCCTTCCTTCGCGAAAAGTAACCTCGAAATGATTTTTTGCCTCAAAATTTATGTAATTTGCTAAATTTTGAGATTTTTTCGGCAAATAGAATTTACCATTTTTCATATATATAAGCATTTTTTTGA
The DNA here is from genome assembly GCA_045535785.1 of Clostridia bacterium. Taxonomy (GTDB): domain Bacteria; phylum Bacillota; class Clostridia; order Christensenellales; family DTU072; genus CAG-1782. The sequence continues at coordinate 137,937 of JAZSMH010000031.1, read as the reverse complement.
TATTGCTTAATTTGATATTATTAACAGTGAATGCCGTAATTATCGAAATATCATGTTCGCAACTTTTCCCACCAAAAACTATTATAATATTTTTCACAATTCACCTCAATAAATGTCAGGAATGTCATTTTGAAACAACACCGTATCGCCGCAACTAATGACTTCTTTTAGCGCTTTTTGTATTTTTTTCATACTTCTAACGCACAGTATTTTACCCTGAAAGTTTCCAGCCTTTAGTCCCTCGACTAGATATCCCGTATTTACACCGCTAACGATAATTATATCTGCAACCTTTGCCATTTCTACACCTATAAGTCTATTAATTCTCTCTGTACTTTCCCCCAACTCAACTATCCCCTGTGACACAATGATCTTTTTACCAGGAAAAGCTTTTAAAACTGCCAAAGCACTTTTAATTCCATGGATATTTGCATTATATCCGTCGTCTAATATGTGAACACCATTGCTAAACGTATATTCAAGTCTATGCTTGATAGGTTCTAGTTTTTCTATCTTTTTTATAATTTTTTCTATTGGGACATTAAGTTGATACGCCATTGCTGCACACATAGCGATATTAAGCACGTTATGTCTACCAAGCAACTTAGTTGTTGTTTTATATCGAGATCCACCTATATTGAGTATGAATTCACTTCCGCTTACTCCATTTTTTATCTCCGTCGCAAAAACATCACCCATCTTGTTCGTACATCCCGATATTTTTTTACCCATAAACTCTTTGTACATTTTCAAGACGTATTTATCGTTAGTGTTGAACACACAAACTCCACCTCGCAGTGATTTTGCTAAACAAAATTTTTCATTAAAAACGTCATCTATTGTACCGAACGTTTTTAAATGTTGTTCCGCTACCCCCGTTATCATCCCATGCGTAGGATTAACCATATCACAAAGAAAAGAAATATCTCCTCTTGTTCGAGCTCCCATTTCGACAATTAATATCTCATCATCGTCTTTGATTTTATCGATAGAAAGAGCAATGCCCATAGGTGTGTTGAAATTTTTTTCGGTAGCAATCACTTTGTATTCAGTAGACAAAAATTCTCTCAATATATTCTTACACGACGTCTTACCATAGCTTCCCGTAATACCAATAACTAATATTTTTTTTTGAGATAATTTCTTTTTTTGTAATAAAATAAATTTTTTATTTTTTGCGTTAAAATACAGATTATTGAAAAACAATACGATCTTAACAATAAAAGGAAATATGATATATTCACAAATATTTAACAAGCAAAATGTTAACGGTTTTTTAGTAATTATCAAAAAAATATATATATTGAAAATTGCAAAAATTAACAAAAAAGTGAAATTAATTTTTGCGCGAAAAGTGAAACGCAATTTTGTGCGGAAAAAAATATTTTTTATCAATATCATCACTAGTACAAAAATTCCAACAAGAAGAATTCCGCACTCAAGGTATACATTGGAATAGAATTTATAAACTATAGATAATATCAATATTGGTAAAACTAATACTATATTAAACGCATAGTATTCTACTAATTTTTTATCAAATCGCAAAACATACCCATTATTTTGAGCTATAGTTAGGTATCTTAACGATGTTATTCCTAGTGCTAACGTTAATATCGTTGTTGCTATCCAAAGCATTATCATTCTCCATTAAAAAATTATTAACAATATCACAAAATGCCCTATGACGCTCTATATACGTAAAATGGCCACAGCCTTCAAATATAATAAGCTCACTTCCCTTTATTTTTTTATAAAGTTTCTTTCCCATATATATGGGTGTATCCTTGTCTTTGTCACCCCAAATAATTAAAGTTCTTATATTAATTTTGCTTAAAATTGGCGTTAAATCTTCATTTACAATATTTTTGAACGTTTCACGCATTGTTCCACTTAATTTTTTGTAATCTTCACTGCCAAAATTATGTTCCACTTTTAGTTTGTTCAATATTTTATGTGTTAGCACCTTATAAAAATATATTATTCCGCGACGAGGTTTTACCCCTGCACTATCAACTAAAATTAACTTTTCCACCATATAGCCGTACTTAGCTGCAAGTTTTATCCCCACTCTTCCACCAAAAGAATGGCAAACTAAGGTTACATTACTCATTTTATACTCCCTCATTATTCTTACTATTGACAATACGTAATCGTCAAGCGTAATAGGAACAATTGCCTCTGGCGTTGAGCCAAAGCCATAAAAATCAACTAACGTAACTCGAAATTTTTTAGATAAAAAAAGAGCCAGTCCGCGAAAACTATCGCAACTACCTCCCCAACCGTGCAAGCAAATAACGTCTTTACCTCGCCCTATTTGTTCGTGATTAATTAAAATAAAAGCCCCCTACGTATACAACCAATAAATACATGCGTTCTCTTTGTCAGAATAAAAATTTTTACGTATCCCAACAAACTTAAAGCCTGTTTTTTCGTATAGTAGTCTAGCCGCTTGATTAGATTCTCTAACTTCTAGCGTAAACGCGGTTATACCGTTCTTTACGCCGTTTTGTATCATTATATTCAAAATCTCCGTTGCTATGCCTTGTTTTCTATAATCTTTAGCAACGCCTATATTAAGTATATTCCCCTCATCAAGAACTTGTGCATATCCACCAAATCCAACCACTCTATCATTGATCTTACATACAACGTAAAACTTACTAATATCGCATATTTCCGCCCGAAATTGCTCTTCGCTCCACTTTTCTGAAGCAAGACATTCTGCGTCAATTCGCGCTACGTCTTTGTAGTTATTTTCGTCTAAATTTACAAATTCTCTCATTATCTTTCCGCTGAAGATTTTTTTAAATAAAAAGGTCTTGCCCTATCTACAAAAACCAATTCATTAGCTTTTTTTATACATTTATCTAATATCTTACCTTCGTCAGAATCGATGAGATACTCTTTTTTTATATCGTACTTATTTACTTCTTCACTATTTAACGCAAGATATTGCGTTTGCTCACCGAATATCCCGGCATAATAATTATTATGCCTACAGTCTAGTAAAACCATTTTTTTTGAACCATCATCGTTTTGTTCTAACGAAGTTATCTCTACAATGGGCTTTTTCATAGCGAATGCTAACGCGTTAATCGTTGCCACACCTATCCGAATTCCAGTAAAAGACCCTGGTCCGCTTACCACCCCGAATACGTCTACATCATTAATACAAAGGCCATTTTCGCTTAAAATATTGTCAATATGTGTAAGTAATGCGCTATTATGACGCTTGCTACCTTTCTCCCCAACGAAAAAACGTCTTTCTCCTTCATTATATAATCCGATAATTATCTTTTCTGTGGTCGTATCAATTGCTAAAAGTCTCATTAATGCCCTCTATATCAAATTTTCTTTGATTCTCTCCAAGGTATTCTATATTTATATTTATTGTCTTTCCGTGAAAATCGCTAAATTTATTCCACTCGATAATACATACTGCTTCTTCGTCACCTAAATTATCTTCGAATCCAAGCTCTTCCACTTCGCCTTCATCAATGATCCTATACATATCAAAATGGTATAATTTTAGCCTACCATGATAAGTTTTCATCAGGGTAAACGTCGGGCTAGTTATGGCATTAGTTATACCTATTGCCTTTGCGAAACCTTTGGTAAAAGTTGTTTTTCCTGCGCCTAAATCACCATTCAACAATATAATCTCACCGCCATTACATTGTTTGGCTATATGAGTTGCTAACAAAAACGTATCTTCGAGTGAGTTTGAGATAAATTCCATATCGATATTATAATTCTTTTATATAATTTTTGCAATATAATTGCATTTGTTAGTCATCTTCATAACTATTTTTCACTTTATCCAGCTCTATTCCCGTGTCGCTTGACGTAGATATATTGGTTTCTTCGCTTAATTCCACTTCAACTTCACTAGAAACAACTGTCTGTTTTTTTCTACCCTCCCAGTGTAACAACTTTGATAAACGCTTATACGCAACAAAAGTAATCAAACTTACTACCAACAATCTTAATAAATTAAAGGGGAGTATTGCTACAAATATATAGAATAGATAAAAGTTAGCCTCAGTAATAGACGGATACAATGGTGCACACATATTAATAAGAATGGAAAAGTTACCCTTAAATAATAATTGCACGTACATAGGGATTGCAACCGCATAGTTAAACAACATAGCTACAAGTGTTCCGCACACAATACCTATACCTAATCCTATTAGCGCATGCTTTTTTGTCTTATTTTTGTAATAAATTATACTTGCAGGCAGTACATATGCTATACCTATGACTATATCCATTATTTCTCCCACGAACATCGTGCCGCTAAATGGAAACTTTAATAAACACTTCAATACAATAACCAACACTCCAGCGGTCGGTCCTAAAGAAAAACCAGCAAGCATTGCAGGAAGTTCGGAAAACTGCATATCCAAAAATGACGGAAACATCATAGGAAGCGGGAATTTTGCCACCAAATAAAGCACGTACGATAACGCAGTCAATAACGCAACTTTTGCAATATACGCAACTGTTATCTTCTTTCTAAAATTAGTTAAGCTTTGCTTTACTTTGACTTTCAAATTTGATTTTTGCGTAACGTTTACGTTATTGTCTACGTCCATATATGCCCTCCTAAAAAATAGCCCTACGCGCGAACGTAGGGCTAAAACGCTTTATTGACACTTTTCTTCATCCGGACTATAACCGTCGGTTCGGGAATTTCACTCCGCCCTAAAATGCTATCATAAATATATAACTTTTATTTTAATTTGTCAATACATTTTATATACGACGCGTTACAAAACTAAATTTTTGAATTGTATGTCGCGATATCATGTACTTCTAATTGTGTAGATGCACCATATAGCGTTATACCTAAATACGATATGTTATTAATGAAGTACTTATCTCTACCTGTTGAAGATAATTCTTCATCCAAACCAAACTTTGACAAATCATTATAATACGGACAAACAGCATATGCTTTGATGGTGTTATCAATCTTTATGCTCATCATATAGTATTCGTCTAACGCACTAGCTATATTTGTTAAATATTCAGAAGCATTAGCTAAATAAATATTACTGTTAACACCTTTGTATACAACACTTCTATCGATGCATAACGCTATTGTATGTTGTTCTCCATCCATAAAATACTCATTCAATGATTTTCCGCCTAGCTGTGCGACTATCGAATCATATCCTACGTTAATACGTTCATACAAATAATCATCGTATTTCGCAAAACCTATGAACATACTGTTATCTCTGTATCTCAAATATACCGTTCTTTGTCCATTAGCCATATTGCCTACACGACTACTGCTTATATATGGTGTGGTGTTAGTAAAGTTAATGTCAAATCCATTACTAATTGAGTCATTCGGGAAGCTAAAAGATACCTCTACCGTATTATCCGCAAATGAGATAGGAACATCATACTCGTCACTATACATATATACTTTGTCATCTTCGTTCAAAATATTGTTTGTATAGGGTGCACCTGTTGATACGTTACCATAGATATCGTCTGCGTAGTCATACTTTACGAAATTAACACCGGGTACTGTTGCTCTACCTGTGTCGAATTTCAACAATCTAAACGAAGCATTGTTTATACTAAATCCCATATAACGCGCATCATTTTCGTCAATACCATTCATTATCATATTGATAGAATCTTGCGGTATACTGTTAAACAAAGATGGCTTTACATAACTTTGCCAAGCTAATGCAGTTTTGTTCGTAGTAACGTCTTTTTGATATACTCTGAAAATAATATAATTAATTTCTTTTTCATCTGTAGTAACGTAGTCAACATTAATAACGTTCACTTTGTTCAACCAGTCAATGCTTGTAGTTTCGTCTACGTAAACGGAAACCAATTCAGTATTTGACTCTCTATTGTGAATATTCACGTATAACGAACTTGTTACAACACCTGCGGCCTTTTTAATTCTTAATGCAAAGCCTATCTCTTTAAATAGACCGTCTGTACCATATTTACTAAACAAACTGACTAACTTAATGTTGCTATTCCTTAAATAAATCCACGTTTCACTAGATTCACCGTTGAAGGTGTAACTATCAAAAGCAATGCTTGTGTGATTATAATTATTTAGCTTGTCAGTGTAAAAATACTTTGTATTTTCGGTTGCACTAAATACTTTAGGATTAGCACTAGTCACGCTAACTCTTGTGCCGTCAGCTTCAGTCATGTTGTTATTTTGCAGAATGTATTCCTTTAGGCTTAATTGCTCCTCACTATCGCTACTTACAATCAATTTAATCGTTGTTCTATAAACAACGGTAGAATAATCATTTCCGTAATTATATACAACTTCATAGTTCAAATAATATAAACCGAATTCGTTAATATCACCCGACACGTTAACACCATTAGCATTAGTTATTCTGCAATTATATGTGATTCTATTATTAACGTTAATCTTATTAGGTGTGCTGTTGTACGCGTTATCGTCAACTTGACCATTGGAAATAGTGGTCAAGCTGATTGACTCTATAGCTTTTTCTATAACTTCCATAACATTTGTTACATTAGCCTTACTTACAATATACGTCATCTCTCCATTGTCACTCTGGTTCGGCATAAGTATTACGTTAGCTATATAATTCTGATTGGTTGCAGTAATTATTAATCTTTCTTTTATGGAGTATTTTGATACGTGTGCATAAACATTATTTAATGCTATACCCGTATTTCCTCCCAGCATGAAGAAGCTCGGGATATCTACAGTATATCTTTCATCTTCGCTATAACTCGTAGTTTTTTCATAAACGTCGCTAAAATCGGTTATCTCCGAGTGCGTTAGAGAATTAATGGTGTAATACTGCATGCCCTCTTTCGTATACATTGTCTGAATTGTAAATCTTTGCGATTCTTCAACCCACGCATAGTACGTACCGTTGTTAAACTCTTCTTTCGTTAATTCTGTGGGCACAGCTATGAACGTATAATATTCTTTTGATTCATCTACCACTGTATCAGACGTTTTTACATAATACGTAGCAATATTTACTTCTTTTTCGTAGACAGCTTTGTAGCCTCCACCTATGTAACTGAAAATATATTGAGAATTGTCTACCGTTATATACAAGTAATAATTCTTATCTGCAGTAACAACACGTTGATCCAATGTGTAATCATTACCATTCATGTCTACGTCACGAATGGAAACAGTTTCCACAACGTTAACAATTTCGCCTAAAGTGTCAATTTGAATATTAATAGTATGGTTAGCTCCATCAAAAATATCGACTAGTGATTCCGTTATTATGCTCTCGCTAAAGTCCACGTAATAATCACCAACTATTGCAGCGCCATTGGCAATACTAACCACAGATTTTTCGTAATAAATCTTCGAAGTATCAGCTATTGTGTCGCTAACTCGTTTGTAACCGTTACCCACGTGCATGTAGTATTCTTTACCAGAAATATTTTCACCATTTACTACGCTAACTTGACTGAATGTATAATACTGAACACCTTTGGCTATTTGTGCGGTTTCGTGCACTGTTCTAGTATAATAGTTCTTATATTGCATTCTAGCATAGTAGTAATTAGTGCTTCCACCTGTTACACCAAATATGAGTTTTCCTTCTTCGTTTTCATAAACAATGATTTCATAAGAATATTGGTCAACGTTTGCTTTTGATATCAATTTAGCTCTTACTGTTAAAATGTCAAACACATCGTTAAAGTTTATTCCTGTTTCGCTAATATTATAGTAATACGCATCAGTAGTATTATCTAATAATTCATCGAAGCTTTCAACATCAGTGCTGCTCTGTGACTTCAATCCACCATCATACTTGTCGTTAATTACGTCCATTATTACGTTGTTTTCACTCTTTTGCATAAACTTGATAACAAAGACGTTTGAAGTGATCTCGTTAGTAACAGTTACTTCATAATCATTAGCGTAGAACGTTTCTTTAACAACTATTTGTGCATATACATAGTCACTAGGTTGAATGGTCAAATCACTAGAATCGCCGTTTATTTTACCAAGGTAGTAGGTTTTTAGTTCTCTAACGTAGTTCATGCCACTATAACTATCAATGTCAAATTCGCCATAATTCTTTACGTCAAAGTATTGGTGACCGCTATCCTCTCCAAAACCATTGAAATTAAATTGTACATACATGCTCAAACCAGTAATCTCACGCGTTGATTCTAATACTGTAACACCTTCAGCTATCGCTTCTGCGTCAGAAATAACGTTAACGTAATTACCAAATTCTTCAGTATCGTATTCACCCAAGGTTTCTATTTCGGGATACAACATTATTTTCTTAGGCGTATAGCTGAATCTAAAATTACTAGAGCTTAATCCTGTTATCATTATGTTCTTCATGCCAACAGTAGTTGTAGCTTCTGTTTGATTAGCTTGATCTACAATAATATAATTTAGCGTATCCGCCAAGAACTCATCTATGGTGTTGTAGATATTATTACCACTAACATATTGATTATTTTCGTTAAGCGTCAAATTAAAGATAACTTTTATTTGCTCTTCAAGACTATTGTATTTAGTTTCTTTAAGTTCAAATTCGCCCACTTTGATTCCATACGATAGCTTTTCATCACTCATTGGATCATAGAATAAACTATCCTTTTCTGACCACAACGCACTAAAATTACCTGTGACGGTTCCATCGATGTTCTTATGATAAGACACATTAGAGTTTATTTCAAAATCAACTAACTTCTTTGCTATTGTATAATAGATATAATCCCATTTTATTACGTAGTTATCGAACTCGGTATTTTCGTTTGTCACGTAAGCCTTTAGCTCAACCATCAACCTATCAGCTGAGTAATCGGTTGATGCTATAAGTTCAACTATATCGTCCTTCTTAATTAACAATCCTTCAACAATAGCCTTTAAATCGTTTTGAAGCGACTGTGCTGTAGCGTCATACGTATCTACAAAAGCGCCACCCGTTTTATTATTAACGTAAGTGTATTCATACGTTGATGATAATTCAGGAAATCCTTGATAAAGAACAGAGTAACTGTTGCTATATTTTTGCGAAGTTATAAGATCTCCGTACTCTACTTCACCACTAATATCAACTTTAACGGTTATCGGAGCTTTTACGATAGTTAGAGGTAAGTATACGTAAGTAGACGTATCTGCTCCAATCGGTGTGAAATTAGTTCCAACCACTACGCAATAGCTAGGATCAATGGATACGAAATCTTCCTTGGGTATCGTCACGTAATAATTGCTATTATTACCATCATCAAAGGTTCCAACTTTTGCGTCTACTTTGGTATTATCGTATATTGAGAAGTTAATTTCACCCAATATACTGGTTATCGTAGAATTATCATTTTCTCCACAGGTTAATGCATAATTTTCAAATTGCTTATTAAAATACGTTCTAGTAACACCATCTACTACAATGGGTTTGGGCGCTATTACGAATGGTACGGAAACTACGTTAATGTCATACCTATAACTATTCATACCAAGATTTCCGCCTGAAATGCTGTATGTTCCTGCAGTTTGTCCAAAGAAACTATTGGGCGCATCAACATAGAAGCCATCAACAAGTTGACCATGTGTTCTAAATACGTAATGAACTTCTCTATTCTTATCTTCGCTAGTAACGATGAATCTACCATCTTCATAGCTTACCATTTCAATAATACTTTCTTTCGTTCTAATCTTTGCGTCTTCACTGTCTGGATAAACGTTCAGCGGGTTGACTTCATAAACTAGAATCTTTTCTTTGCTAGAGTCATTGAAGGTTATTTCACTTTTTCCACCCAATAAAGTATTGGCAAGTTTAACTTCTACGTTTAAGACAAGTGCCTTAATTCCCATAGCTGGTGAAGAATTTGCTAGTGCAAAGTTGGGATTTGCAGTAAACACACTTTGATAATTAATATCTAACGGGGAAGTAGTTTCGTCATATAAGTTTCCTTCGTTGAAGATAAAGTTTGCCGAATAATCAAACGTATGACCAACAGGAACGTCACCAATAGTCGTGTATTTGTTGATATTGATGAATATATCACTTTGTGTTAGTGAATCCGTAGATTGAACGTATAAACCATAACTAAAATTGCCACCATCCGTATTCAAATCAGTTGTTAGATTAGACGATAGATAGTTCGTTCCATCATACGTCCAATAATATACGTAGTTTTCCTCACCGACTACAGGAACGTTAGTTCCACCTGCTTGAATAATGCCGTCTTCATTCTCTTCTGGATTAATTATTAAGTATATTTGTCTTTCTTTGATATGGAATATACCGTCACAACCATTAAGCTCGGCATCTGTTTCATCAGATTTATAAACATAGTTCCAACCTAACCAGTTGGCGTAATTTTTATTAACGTCAGCAAACTTCACCTTATTTCCATTGTGATCAAATGAGCCACGAAGATTAAACCAATAGTAACCAACGCCATATCCCAATTCTTGGTCGCCAATTTGGTATGTGTATGAATTAAGAGCCTTTGCGGTCTTAATATTAGACGTTGTTAATTCATCATTGAAATATTCTAACTCAAGAGTATAGAGTATTGTTGAGTAATCACCGATAACGGAATTACCCTTTTCGCAACCGGATATATCGTTAAAATCACCAGCATAATTTAACGTCTCGCTACTAGTTAAACCGTAATAGTCATATTCTTTTGTAAATATGCTATTCATATTGGAATAAATATTCATATTAACGGTTTTCTTTGTGATGGTATACACACCGATTCTAGCGTCAGTGTCATTACCGTTTTGATAAACGCCTTTATCGAACGCTAAATCATAATTATCAGAATAATATGCCTCAACCGACAATGTGCCAACACTTGAAATATCGTTTTGGTCAATTATGTTATATTTCTCTCCACTCGCAGACGTAATATACGTTGAACCTTCAGCATCGACTCTTTTGAACGTAAACTTAATATTTTTCTTGTCTCCCGTTATTTCGTCTTCCATAACGGTAATAATGTTTCTATTAATCGCGCTTATTTCTGCATCTGCTCCGTCATAAACTTTGGTATTAACCTTGTTAAAATTAAAGATATAAGTTAACTTAGGCGAAATAATAAGTTTATAACTATTACCATCTTCACATTCAACGTATTTGTCACCGTCTTTATACACGAATACAACTGAATAATTTACGAAATCCGACGTAATGTGATACGAAATATTATATCCATCTAACTTGTTGTTCGTCTTTTTAACGTTAACGGGATAGTTGCCCTCCTCGTCCGCTGCGTATACTCTCAAGGTTCTAGGTGCTGCCGCTAATATAGTAGGAACAGGTGCATTCTCGCCCAACGGATAATACTCGTTAACTATCTTACAGGTTGTGCTTCCGTAACTATAATCCGCATGTTGGTCTGCTGCTGCTTTCCAATTATAATCTATAGGTTGTATTGATTTGCCCGTGTAAGGTCTAGTTATCGTTAACGCATTATTTTCGTCAGTAATATCCTCTGTCAAATAAATAGGCAAATTAATAGATAATATCGTTATCGTACAATCAATATTGTTTCCTATCGCATAATTCATGTTGCCAAGCGATGCCAATTTTACTTTATAGACACCTGCGTTAAGCAATCTGAATGAACTTGTTGCAGTATTAGTCGTTATTTTATCTTCCAAATAATTCTCACGATATTGATGATGATAAGCGTATACGTCGGTATTTTTATAAACGCTCGTTTCGGTACGAGCATTGTACGTTACCTCAACGTCAAATTTTAAACTGAACTTATCAGTATTGAATATGCTATCAACGTTTCCATCGAAAGCAACCAACAATACCTTTTCACTTTCATCAAAGTATACCGTATTTTCTACTTCACCTTCATTAACCTCTACACCAGATACAACAGCATCTAGAATTATAGGCGTAACCTTATACTCAAATGCTTCATCGTATTTAATTTCACTCTCTTTGTTAAATAATACGTAATTAATAATTTTAGCCGCATTAACGTCACTAAGCATTACGTTGTCACCAAGATATAGGTAGTTTCTCTCTACCGTATCAAAGAATGAATACGTCATAACGCCGTCGTATTCTCCTACAACCATATAGCTTAAACTATTCATTAATTCATCTTTATTGGCTATTGTAAAAGATATACCATTTTCATTGTATTCAACGTAATCACTACCGTTAATGTTCCTATACGTATCGAGTGTCCAATTTTCATAACTTACTCTATTGTATACTTCTTGGTGTAAATCATACGCTCCATTACCATAAGCAACGTTTGCATATGTTGGTAGAACTATCATATATGCATCAGTAGCAAAAGACACGTTTTCATCTTGCAATTTGTTTATATCGTATCTTAAGCCCCATATATTATGGAAGAAATCTACGTAGTTTTGATTATGCTCAACAAATTTACTGGTTAGCGCTATTACATAATTCTCAACTGTATCATCAGAACTAGCAGTAATTCCAATCGTGTATGTTCCTGCTCTCGATAATCCATCTGCTGTTACCTTTTCATCCGCTCCAATATTGTTTAATGATTTTTTATAGAATTTGTAGTTATCCATTAAATAAGTATCGCTCAAGACGTAATTAACTGGGTTGCCGTCCTTATCCTTATATGCAACTTCAATAATTTTATCTTTGAATAATTCATCTATGAATTGCTCATTAATTAAATCAGCGCGTGACAAATTCATAACGTTAAGTCCGTTAGATTCAAATTTAAAATAAGAACTTAAATATCTCGAATTATCATCCGTTACGTATTCGTTTTCTGACACAATAATTGACTCTACGTTGATGTCAACTTCTACTTGTTGTATAGTAATTGTAAATGCATACTTATTGCTGTCCTTAGTATATTGTTCAACCGTATAATTGTGTAAATCGATGTTAGTAAAATCAATAACGGCATAATATTCTCCAACCGCTATATCAATAGGTAGCGCCGCATACGATCCAAAATACTGTACGCCAGCAATGTTGAACGTAATATTTTCTAAAAACTCACCTGCTTCAATTGTGCATTCTTTGTCAGAATAAATCCTAACGTTCTTATAAAGCACACTCCATGAATCATAATAATTATCAGTAATTTCTCTTGCAAACGTTTTTTCTGTGTCATTATAGAATATGACATCTTCTACGTCGAAGTAATCACCAAACAATTCACTAAATGAATCGAAATATTTTAAAGTTGTATTCCCTGCTATTGAATAATTCGGTTCAGCAAATATAGTACCGTAATACCTATTAAGATCAGCACCGCCAACTGCCAAATCAGCTTTACCGATATTCAAAATACCATTAACAAAGTAGATAGAATAATTGGTCAATATATTGTTATCACCACCATAAATAACGTGTTCACCAACGTTTTCATTATCACTAATCGGTCTGGTAAGTCTATACTGTGCAATAGCATTATCGCTATATATCGTGCTTTGTTCTACTATATTGAAGTCTTCTCCATTATAGAGATGGGAGTAATCTTCGTCAAAGAAATAGTGCAATCTATTTTGATTACCGAATGGTAAAACACGATTTTGAGCACTCTTGATTGACTCAAAATCTATTGATTGAAGTTTATTTTGGCTTAATTCGCTTTCATCGCTGATTTCTCCATTGCTTAAAAGATATTCTACTATTTGCGCATAGTCATAAACTTCATATTTGAATTCAGGGTTATTACTGCCGTAAATTTTGAAAGTATCGTCAGCAACAACGATTATCTCTCTCTTGTTAATGGTTAATTTTGCATTAACATTTGTATAAGTTGTGGAAACAAAATAATTGTCTGACTTTAACGTGATTTTAGGCACGATGACGTATTCACCAACGTTGGCATTAATAACGAACTTAGCAACGTTATTGACAGTAAGGCTTTTGAATATGATTTTTGAACCTAGAGTATTGAGTACATCGAATTCTACATGTTCTACCACGCTGTCAACAGTGTCTTCATAACAATAAGGGTTGTCGGTAAGAACACCGTTAACAATACCTTGCATTTTCCATTCAAAACCAATATCAGCATTAGTCGCGCCAACAAAAATATCACCGTACACAAGATCGTGATCGCTTACTTTGATAGCAATCTCTTTACGTAGAATCTCCACAACGATAGAGTCGTCAAAAAACTCATTGTTGATGGTATCACCATCGTAAGAAAAATTCAAGGTATAAATACCCACTTCTGTCGGCCATTCTGTTTGGGCATATCCCGTAGCATTGTTGATATAGGTTAGCTTATACGCGCCGTCTTTACCTTCACCTCTAGACATATTCAAACTTTCACCGTCGAAAGATTGATAATAAGAAATAGAATATTTGGGACCTGCATTTTCGCCAGTTCCGTATTGATAATTATATTTATTGTCAGTAGGCAAATCTTCAAAAGTGATAGCTAGATATTTCCTATCTTTGATTATAACGTTGTATTGCGTGTTGTGCGTAATGTTATTCTCATCCGTATAGCTAATTCTTATCGTTTGAGATTGTTGTCCTGCTCCCGTTAATTCTAGATTAGCATTAAATTCAGATGCATCTATCTTTACGCTTGCATCGGTCAAACTAACGGTTTTGTTCGTTCCATTGTTGTACAATAACATGATTGAACCATCGGTGTAATCAATACTTGTATTTCCGGTTGCGTCCTCAATATAAATTTGTTTAGGCATATCCTTCATTGATACACCAATCAATGATTTTTTGCGAACGATAAGTTGTACGGAATTAGAAACTACACTGCCATAGCTTACTTTGAATTCTTGTAACGAATAATATCCGTTTTCATCCTTATTGCTAAAAGTAATTTCTTGAATATGATCATAATTACCTACTACGTCCAGTAAGTCTACCGCAACCTCTCCGTCTATTGACATTCCGTCCGCATCAACCATCGTTGCCGTAATCGTAACGTCACCAGATTGCAGAGCAACCCCTTCGATAACTGTTATACTTTGTTCGCCAATATGCAAGCTTTTAATAACGTTAGGTCTAACTTCAAGCGCCAACGTACATTCGCTAAGCAAATGAGTAATCTTTATTATTTGAGCACCTGCTTTTGAGGTATCAAAACCGCTCATTTCAAAGCCGTTAACGCCAGTTGCATCTTTTACGGAAATAAAGTCGTTAGTACCATTTTCATACGAAATACTCAAATAAACGTTGCTTTCAAAATCAACTCTTTGACTATCGTCAGCAATAACGAATGCTTTTTCAAACAAGTCAAGTCCAGCATTAACGTATACCTTTTGATCTTGATACGTGAGCACTTCCGTTCCGTCATAATCACCAATAACGGCGACTATAGATTTTACTAGATTTTCAAAACAGTATACCGCATTGTCATTGGTGAAGTATTGCTTGCTAGTAGCATAGTCTTCTACTCTAATAACTAAGTTTTCTGTTTGATATTGATCGTTGCTCGTTTCAAATCTATCAATGAATTCGTCCAAAGTGAATTCAACAAATTCATTTCCATCAAAAATTCCCACATTTAGAACGTACGTCATTCCATTGTTTACAAATGAATACGTGCTACCGTTTAGTTGACTTAGATCAGATCCAAATACCACCTTCGTCGTATTATTGTTAAAATTAACCGTTACTTCAGCTTCATCCATATCCCAATCATCATTAGACACAATATATCTTTGTCCTATTCCGCTTACGGATACGCTGTTTATCTTTTTTGATTCCACGAACGCTTTAATCACTACCGTCTTATTTAAATAAGTAACGTTTACGTCGTAAATATTACTAGAAGCCAAATAGTACTCTTGATTTGCATCAAATTGTTCACTTGCTCTTAGATAGCAAAGTTTTTCACTATCATAAACGTAGAAATTGTAATAAACTTCATTCCAATTTTCACTATAATATTCCGTTACCGATGCGTAATAAATTTCTTCTTCGTTATAATCTACGCTTGCGCTAGCGTACCCATTATTTGTTCTTACATAGTAAGATAAATATGACGTTGCCCAATTGTTTGAAATATGATCTTCCTTTGCTAATTCAGAAGCATCTACAAATGCTGGCACGTAAGAATATGAATTAGGTACAAAAGTCTTGTTGGGTACGTAATTAGACATATCTGCAGATATATCTATACGAGCTAATTCACCATTTTCTCTAATAACGTTAAGCTTTACACCACTATAATCAATCGCTTTCCCTTCAGTAACAAATCCTATGAATGGTCTATCTGTATAAATTCTACTTATCTCGTTACTAACCGTTACTGCATATTCTACGTAAACGTCTGCTCCATAGTAAAGACGAATTTTTCTAGTACCCAGTTCGTCAAAAACTACGTTATCAAATGTCCATTCTACACCGTCAAATTCATTAATGGTAACCGTGCTTTCGTCACTATATCGAATAATTACCTGCCAATCGCTATCATCGAATGCTTCACCTAGCACGTAATTTGATTTAGGTTGAGATATTATTTCTAAAGAAATAGCTTTCTTTATTACTTTTATATCAAAACTAGTAATGATAGACGTAGCGTATCTATCATCTTTGTAATTAACGTGAAGCGTCAACTTGTCGTGTACGCCGTTAGTAAAAGAGTTAAGATCAGCACTTTCTCCATTGGCATCAACCAACATATCAGACGTTAATTCAATTTCGTCGCTTACGTCACCATTGTTATACGTTACAACAAGCTTTGCTCCACTTAAGCTTATTACGTCACCTACGCTATAGACAGTTTTTGTCGGCGGTGTAACAATAGCATCTACTATTTCCTTTGCGAGTATTTCTATTTCTACGTTCGCATTCAAAACGGTATTGTCCGTCATCGTTATCGTAAAGGCGAATTTTTGTTTGCCCACGTTGTAATTGTCTATTTCTTCAATTTTACCGACAAACATATTCTCCGTCACGTTCGCATAATAACTTCCAGTGCTGGATATTAAATTGAATTTTCCATTATTAAGTTTAATTTGGTATTGCCACTCCGTAACGTCAATCACTTCATCCTGATAGAAGGTGTTACGACTAGGAATTATCACCAATTCGGAAGGACTTGCAGAAATAACCTCCACTTTGTGCTCAAAGTATAATCCATCGGCATTTATACCTATGTCATAAACGCCAAGTCTATTGATATCAAATTGCTCTAGGTTAAGCACTATACCGTCATCATAAAACCCTTTTTTCGCTACCTCACCGTTGTTATAGGTTATGGTAATAATGCCGTCGCTAAAATCAGGTGCCGCCGATTCAAAAATTTGAGATTTAACGTCGTTTGTAACTGCAGCTGACGTTGCCTTTTTAGCATCGACTACAACTGCATACGAAAAAGTGCGATCACTGTAATACAAGGTCACCACACAAGAAAGTTGACTTCTCGTAAACGTAGTACTTTCTTCTCCTGCTATGACGATTCCTAAATCGCCAGCACTGTATAAATCAACTAAATTGATATACTCACTCGTGTTATCGTTGTATGATACGAATAATTGGCCTCCTCCTAAATCTATTTCATCGCCCACTATATAGTCTAACTTTTCGGGTGCTACTAATTGCATTTGCATAACCGAACGTCTTACAACCCGAATTGCCATATTACAAGTTCTATTGCCGTAAGAAATAACTATCTGTTTTTCACCAGTTGATTCCGTATTAAAACCCGTTACCATATCAGCTGTTACGTCAACTACGGAGGTATAGCCATTTGAGTAAGTAACTAATATTTTGAGTCCATCTACGTTAAGTTGTTCTCCGACAACGTATTCTGTCTTATGTTCAACGGATTCAACTTGTAGCGAATACACGGGCGCACTTATTACGTTAACGGTAAGATAAGCGACCGCTTCTTTGTATTTTATCGTGAGCGTTTGTTCACCTATACTGGTTGTAGAAAATTCGGACACCATGTTGAGAGTTAAATCTACAGTTTCTTTGGTGTCATTTTCATAATAAACCGTGAGTTGAGCATTGCCCAATTCAAATTTATCTCCCATGTAATATTCGGTTTTGGGTAAAGTACTGATAACTAGTTTTGTTATCGGGTATTCCCCACCACCCTCTTCATCACAAGCAACCATAAAAATAGAAAAACTTGCAATAAGAACAAGTATTAGAAAGATGACAGAAAATCTTTTCTTCGTACGCATATTAGCGACCTCCGTAAAAAGGGAATAGTACACCCTTTTTTAATATTATTTATATAATAACATAGTTATTAAATAAATGCAATACTTACAAAAGCGATTTAGATTCGTATTTTTCCCTTTAACAAGGCCATAAATTTTAACAAACACAAAAAAAATATAAAAAAACAGCAGTTCGTTTTTTACACGTAACTGCCGATTTTTAAAATAATTTAAATTGTATTTTTAGTATTTTTTCCTAAAAAATGCAACCAATAAAACAACCAATAAAATCACTACAATTCCAGAAATAATTGCTATTACATAAGTTGTTATTGGTATTCCATCTTCGGGAATAATAATTACAAAATCACCCATATCCGTTGCATAGAACGAAAGTACGTCATCCTGTGAACAAGTTGCGTTCAACACTTCGGTGTCCCCGTTATTGTAAAATGCAATTACCTTGTATGCCTCATACCCTTTTTCTTCCGAATTCAATGCAATTTTTACCGTTGCTGGTACACTAGCGTTAGGAATGCTATTATTTTGCTTTACGTTAATGCGATAACAACCTACGGCTTTGTTGTCGACTAACAAATTAGAAGCTCCATAATTCTTATCGAGCTTAACGTTAACGTTGGCATACTCATCGCTACTTAAACTAACCCCGATATCTACGAATTCTAGCGTGTGTGTGATACTAAACGCACCACTTAGGGATACCATTACCTCACCTTCTGTAATTTCAGCCAAACTAGTAACTATA
The DNA here is from genome assembly GCA_045535785.1 of Clostridia bacterium. GTDB lineage: Bacteria > Bacillota > Clostridia > Christensenellales > DTU072 > CAG-1782. Next base: position 119,074 of record JAZSMH010000031.1, on the reverse strand, counting down.
TTGGGAAGTATGGTCAAATACGCTTCATTATACTCGAAATCATAATAATCACTGTCCGCATATCGAGCAACTACCGTATGATTAGTCGTTATTTCTGTCGGAATAGACTCTACAAATGCAGGCCTATTTAATACATTATCTTTTAACACGTTAACGGTTATTCCGCTCACAGATTCAACTTTTACATCGTCACTGATTGCGCCAGAATAATCGTACGCTACGGTAACGCTCTCACCTTCTTTTATGGTTAAATTATTCTTACCGTTTAATAAGGTATTAACTGTAACAACACGCTTTGATAAGGTTATTGTAGAATTCTCCAATAGATAATTCTCTCCATCGTAATTTACCTCAAAAGCGCACTTATATTTACCAGGTTTATGCAATGACTTTATTCCAGAAATTGTGGTATTTGTAGAATTTAATTCAATTTTTTCCCCATCAAGTTTGAAGATAAATGCACTCAAAACCTCATTTATACCATCGTCATAATCTAGATAATTTTCACCATTATAAAGCAAAATTTTTGTTTGTTCGCCAGTAAGAATTTTTTCACGAATTAAACCGTGAGCTTCTTCTCCATGAATGCTAACACCTATTAACATAGCTAAAAACGTGCATATAACCAATAAGCAAACAAAACATAACTTATTCTTTACACTAGACTTTTGTTTCATATATTAAGCCCTCTTCACTACAATAACTATCGCTATACCTATCAATAGAACAGCAACAGCTATACCTACGTATAATAACCAATCGAGCGTATCAGACATAGTAATTGTTTCATCAACAAGTATACTTATTGCTCTAATTTGCGTTTCACTAGTCTCAAAGCATACATAATCTCCATCCTGATATCCTTCAACGATAACGAAATTGCCAGTTGCATCGAGTAACGCTACATTAAATTTCAACTCTTCATCAGCGGAACCACCTGTAGACTCATCGTCTTTTTGATTATGCTTGAGTAATTCAATAAGGTCCTTGCTGTGTATTTTTACAACAACGTTGCCTCTTATAGCGCTAGGAACATAGTTAACGTATTCGAACACGTATATATCCGATAGCTTGTATGTTGCGAAATCTGGATTATTTTCAACGTACGATTGATAGGTCGTAACCATATCTACGTATTCGATGTTTTGTTTCTTACTAATAGTTACCGACATTTTGCTATTAAAAGAACCTTCCAATATTATTTGTTTTTGTTCTTCTCTTGAATTTGAGGTTTGTACGACAGTTTCAATCACAACTTTATTTATCTTCAATATTCCAAATGAATAATTCAAGTTATAATTCTTAGACGTAGCGCTATGGCACATAACCTTATATTCACCAGCCAAAGTAGGTTCTACACTAAGCTCTTCTCCCGTAATAGCATCATAATATTTGTACTGAACACCACTAATTACGCTACTTGCATTAGCTGAAGTCAAATTACCCACTAACACAATGGTGAATTCTATCTCATCACCTTCGTCAATTATTAGATCAGCAACCGATACCACCATGTCAGCTTTTTGAATGTCAAAATCACACCAAATAGCATCTGTTATCGTAAAATTACCAAATTCTTCGTAAGCCTTAACTCTATATTGTCCCGCATCAATAGGATAACGCGAAGATATATTAGCTACCTCACCACTTTCAGATAGTTGATAATTGTAAGGAATTGCTTGCCCATCAACAATAGTATCGAACATTAATTGAGGATAATAAGTGGAAGTACTATCAATAAAATACATTAGGATATCTACCGCTTGTCCTGTATATTTATATTGATTAGCAATATCATAATTTAGTTGTACTTCACGCCTTACAATGGTAAGGAGCTCCGTATCACGTTTATATCCATAGTTCGTTGTTTCGTTGTGAATTGCCTCAACAATGTATACGCCTATAGGCGCCTTACTTATATCTTCTATCAGCTCTCCTTGCGTTCCGTCCTCATTATAGTAATAGTAAGTTACCGTCAAATCTTTATGATAATTATTAACACTAATAGCCGTTGCAGACAACCCTACGGTTACGTCGCCGTAAACTTGTATTCCGTCACCACCAAAGTTTATCTCTACTTCTGCTTGTCCTATAACAAGGTCTATACTATTAGAAGTAGGTATATAGTTTTTATCGATAATTGTAACTGTTACAACGTAAGTATCACAGTTAGATGGTGCCTCTTCTCTATCGTAATTACTTAACTCAGAAACGTATCTCATGCTATATCCACCGCCTTCAATGGTAAGCACCTCACCATTAACACCCGTTACGACTACAGTTACCGGTTTTGGCAATCCATCATATACTTCCGTTATGCGATTAGTCATAACTTGTCCGTCTTTATAGAATCTAACCGTTGCCGATGCAGGATTAATCGTTCCGTACAACTTCAAATACGTCACACCACCCGCAACGTGCGCATTATCTTCTGTGGGAATTATCACCAACTCGTAATTGTTATAATCAGGTCCATCTAATATCGAATTAACAAGTAAATAAACTTCTATATCACTCATTACACCTAATGCGTCATATACAGTTTTTCTCGCGTACTTACTTTCTAAGTAATTAACACTTATATAAATTTCGTCTCCATCAATCAGTCCAGATTCAACTATACCAGTTACCTTAGTAAACGTGTAATTTGCGTTCGATACACTGCCATCTTTAACTTCATTTGTTCCATCGTAGGTTTTAACAATTTTTGTATTTTGCATAGAATCGTATCTTACCGTTACTTTTCTTGCCGTGATTACAAATTCCGGATAGATAGTATCTCCATCTTCTTGCGCGTATTCAACACGGATGTCATAGTTGTTCGCAAATCCATACACGTTTCTAGCGTATACTACTCTTATGTAATACGTACCTCTTTCCGTCGGCATTATAGGATTACCGTCTGTATCTCGCAATTCTGTGCCTGTATTCGCATCTATGAATATATAATAAGGATTTATTAATCCCAATGCACTATTTGTAACTCTATGCTCACCATCATTATAATGTAAGAATGAAATTTGTTCTTTTATACCACTAGGATACATGATAGCATCCGATCCCAAAAATCCGGTATATTGAATACTATACGTAGGATAAATTACGCTATTACCAGAATATACTTCTTCTCTTATTCCTCTATATACTTGACCATAATCGTCTATAAACTCAACTGTAAGCAACGACTTAGTTATCTCAAATACCCAATAAATCGTTCCTATACCTTTATAGTTAATGCTGTCAGGCATAGATATCTTAAACAAGTAATATCCAACGCTCAATGCAGAGCCAACTTTTGTTTTAGGTAAATTCAATAATTCGCTTTCTGTGTATTCTCTTTGATAGTCATACACGCCATCATTGAATTTGCCTTCGAGCGTGATCATCGTTTGCACGCTATCTTGGCCATTTTCTACGTCAAGTATTCTACCATCATGCCCGTAGCGCACAACTTCTGGCAACATTCCAACGCCCTGATATTCTCCGTATTCGCTTATATCGACACGCGGATATTCACTGCCACCTATAACAAGTTGTAATTTTCTAATCTCAAAACCAATGCTTGCCGTATTGTAATTGAAGGCGTAATTGCTGTAACTCTTATCGTTAACAGAAATTGCTGGGACATACGTTCCATTGTTAGGCGCATCTTTTGCGTAAATTTGATATTTTTCGTCTTTACACGGCATGTATTCGCCTTCTGGATCATTTTCCGTCATAACGTCCGACCAATTAATAACAGGTGAGCTTATATCCATCTCTAATTGTTCTTTGTCTTTCGTTGTTGCCCAATTCTCATAAGTGAAATAGAACTTGTGTTCAACGTCGCTATTCTTTTCACCATAATATTTGAAGCTTTCTTCACCTTCTTTTACGGCTATCTTAACGTCTAATGCTCTTTGGGCTATGTTTACCTTATACATTTTCCTAATAGTTGTATAATTGTTATTATAAGTCATATTGTCATTATAATTAACAAGGTAAATTACGTAAAAATTGTTATGATTAACTAAGCTAACGTTAGAAACTGTGTAATTATCAATGTAATGATATCTTGTATAGTATTGAGTGCCTGATTCAAAAACCTCATCCTCCGTAAGCTTATAATCTAGCCCAAATTTCTCATAATAAGTATTCTTAGGAATAAGTGCACCTATTTCGACGTTATCTAGTAATTCAAAACTATAATTGCTCAAGAAATAATACTCGCCGTCTCTCTCGTTTTCCGTAGGAGATATGTATGCTCTTAGGTTAAGAATTTCTCCCTTGCTTGACTCTCTACCCAATACCAACAATTTTGCGCCCATAGATATCTCTTGCGCATCATAAGTTTTTTGATAAAAATCGTCAATACCATCACTGTCAGTATCAGTTCCTACTAGTCCTCCTGCCGGTAGAGCTTTAAAATCAACCTCGTTTGATCTATGCATAACGAGATGTAAAATAAAGTACGACTCATTCGCATTTTGAGATTCAACAATTTCTCCACCAAATTTTCCTTGGGTCGCATTCGTTGCAAAACGAATATTCTTAGTCATATCTACGGTTTGATCTTCAAATTGAGTGCCGTCATTAATTGTGACTTTTGCCAAAATTACATAAACACCTGCATTTATTACCGAAGTATTAATGTCAGCTTTGTTAAAATTAGTGTTTTTGAAATCTTTTTCGTATGCTGTTGCAAAAGTTGACGCATAAGTTTCTCCAAAATTATCGGTATCCCAGTAATAATATATTTGTTTGTTTCCTTCAAATACAGCATACTCAACTTTTCCCCAGAAATATTCAGGTTCGATTTCATTACCTTTTTCTGGAACGCCTTTGTAATATTCGCTAATATCTTTGAATGCAAATTCTGTTGAAGAATAGGTTTCGAAAACTATCGGGTTGATAGTCGTTCCATCAATCGTTTCACTATTTATATCTTTAAGTTCAATATCAAGCAAATCGACATTAATAAATACTTGTACGCTATCAGTTCTTACGTAGTTATTGCCACTTCCCCCACTTGGTGGTGTAGCATATGCTTTTAATATATATCCGCCACGCTTGCCGTCAATATAGAATACGTCTTTAACTTGTTTGTCCTTATTGGCAGCTTCAATTTGCTCATTGACTACTAAATACATTTTACCATCATCACCGAGTCCAGGTAAAATCGCAACGTATTCAGTATAAATTTCCCCATCTTTTAACTGAAAATTGGGAATAAAGGATGAAATATAAGTTCTTGCATTAGTAGTGTCGTTATCTTCATAATAAAAATAACTTTCACCATCGTAATATACAAACGTTTGCTTCCCACCTTTATAAAAATAGAAGTAATATTCATTCAACGCGTCGTAATCACTAGCAATTACTGCTTTTCTAATAACAGGAGAAGATTCATTCGCATAATCTTTTATGTAAATATTACCTTCAACGTCATAATATCCTGCAACGTATTTAGCTAACTCTGCATTTACTAAATCAGCATTACTATTGTATACTTCATAATCGGGCATAATATATTTTCCCGTATAGGTGATTGTTTGATTAGGTTCTATAACCAATTCTAGACTTTGTTTTATAACGTACAATGCCGTTGTATGAGGACTAAAGATGTAGTTACGCATATGTGCACCCGCAATAGATATTACGTCGAGATTAGACGTCCCTACTTTATCGTATTTTCCAGCTCTATCTATCGTACCATATACGTCGGTAGCAAAAGGAGAATTGAATGTAAGTGTAGCCTCTGTTTCCCCAATTTCTCCATCGAAAGTATCAGTTCCCATAAAACCTACATAGTAGAAGTGTATAAATTCTGTTGATATAGGATTGGTTATATCGTTATCCTCAAAATAAACGTATATTTCTTCACCGCCACTTGCACTGTTATCAGAAATTGCACCTGTCTCTGGATTTATATATCTTCTTCTACTCTCTAACTCATTCCTAGTCAAATTAATTGAAGCATCAATAGGTGCGAGTTTGACTTCCTCTGCTGGATCGTATTTTGGCATATATGTACGTTTTGCAACAGTGGCATATATTTCAACTCTTGCAACGTCGACCGATACAGAGTGATAGCCAACCACAGAACGATAGTTGTTTGTTTCTTTAATTTTTATTTCAAAAGTATAAGTTCCTGCCCAAACAACGTTCATGATAGCATCTAATGCAAGATCTGTACCCTCGAATTCTTCGTTAAGAGAACTATCTGAATAATAGTCGATTGAAAATTTTACAACACGAAGCAACTCTTGGAATTGATCGTTGTATTCTTTCCTAATATCACTATACTCTGGGTGATTCCTTAAACTAATAAAGGTTGTGTTATTATCGTGCGTGCAAATGCTACTAATATGTGCGCTACCATCGTACTTTAGATATCTGTCTAAATCCATATTAACACCTCTAAAGTCGAATACGTCTTCAGGCGATAATTCTATCTTTAAGATTTCTAATGTAAACGTAGGTTTGTCAACACATGCTGCAATCTTGTAATTCGTTATAGAAAAATCATCTACAGCAAGACCAAGTGTGTAGTTTTTATTTTCATCATTGTTAGATCTCGTTAAACTATTAATCTCAATTTCAGGATTATAAACGTCATACCAAGAAATCAAATTTTTAGGAATGAACGTTTCTTCGGCCTCAGTATTTTGATTGTAGTTGAATATTTTGCTAGGATCATCGTCATAATTTACCGTGCTATCCCATTTGAACGATTCACCTTGTAATAATCCTCTATCCTCATCACCAGAATCTGCTATCGTTAAGAATACGTAATTGCGTCCGTTCCATATTTCAGGCAACTCGCTGTAATAGCAGTATATGCTTCTTCTAGTTCCCTCGTCATAGTAATAATAATAATCTGCATAATACGAATACTTTTGCCAAAATTCTTCTTCGCTAACGTTTAACCTTTCAGCATAAGTTGACGCTTTCGTATATTTTGATCTAACTTCAGCACCTTTTGAATCTAAGTCGTTGTATTTTGCAACTCTAAATGCTACGTACGTATCTTCACCATAACTACGAGAATAATCACTTTCGCTATAATTAGCGTCGGATATATCGGTAATTCTGTCAGGGTTATCCAGTATCTCAATATCCAAATACCTGTAATTGATATATCCTTGTAATTCTGTTTCTTCACCGTTAACTCTTGGTTTGCTCAATATTTGATAACTAGCAATTATTGAGTAAATAGTATCCATGGCATCGTTGCCACCCTTATGTTTTAGCGTAACGCTAGGAATTATGTTAATCTTATTATTAGAAGCCGTCTTTTGTTCATAAATGAGAGATTGTTCGTATGTAATATAATTTGCTAAATCGTATGCCAATATATTATCGTAACCTACAATACTTGGCGACAAATCGTACTCCTCTAATCCTAAACCTATGGTTGCAGGTTCGCCCTCTGTATTTGACCATACAATATCGGTACCATCGTAGGTCTTGTCGCTCTTATAATCTTCAACCGTTATATAAATATCGAGAGGTTCTACATTGTAATAAATCAATCTATCTACTCTTACAGAAAACAGCTCTACATTTGCAGAGTTACTAACTTTACATTCACCGTTAACAACCTTTAACTGCTCACTATTTGTTCCTCCAGCAAAAGCAACGTGTGGCTCGTATATGATATAATATGAACCTGCATACAGCGTACCCGTATACTTCTCATACGACATGCCACCCAAGCTAAAATTAGTTTCCGCTTGACCATAATTCCTGTTCGCAACAGTTAAATATATATAAACATAGTTGTCCGTAACACTGTTTTTCACTTCACTCATGTCTGATATAATTTTTACATACCAGTTCGTTTCGCTTGTAATTACGTTATACGCACCTTTAGTTCCGTCATACGTAGTAATATCAGTGCTAACAGATACCGAATCGTAATCTATATCATCGTTATTCCTAACTGCTCCATAGAAATCAGTGCCGACAAAATTAGAAAAATTGAGACTAACCGCAGGTGGTAAAATTTCGAAATACGAATAATAGTAGCTATACTCATATATTTCGCCACCAGTTACGACGTCATGATATTCGTGTAATAAGTATGTATCCGTGTCAGATACTGCGTTATCTGCATACGAAATCCACGATTCCCCAAAACGCTTACCTAAATCCAATGCATAATTCATGCTAAGGTCCGTGTTTGCAATTTGCATATAGAGCGTTATCCTATTATGTTTGCCAACTGTTTTTTCATCAAAGTGAGAATTGTTAAAACTAATCATGGAATCATCAACCCAGTTAGCATCCTCAATGTAGCCACCCATTTCACTCCAAATACCATCACCCAACGCAGAGGTCGAGAACATACTTGCTGCATTTAAACTATCTACGTAATAAAACGTTGACTCATTAAACGTGGTGTTGTCATTAACCTTTTGAAAGGTTTGACCATTATCATTAGACGTATAGAACGTTAGCCCGGTAATATCCGATTGTGATTTGATAGTTTTTCCTATAAACTCTCTGGGAATACTATAAAGCATGTAATCAGTGGTAAATGCAAGCGAATTGTTTATTATCTTTGCACCCATCTCTAGGCTTATATCAACTTTCAAAAGCTTTTTATCAACGACAAATTCATACATAAAGCTTTGTTCATGGTTTGAATTATCGACAATGGATAATAACTCGATATTTTTACCCTCTTCATTAAAAATGCTATTACAATTTGCATCTGCAACTTCGATGAATAAATAATACGCTCCTGCTCTGTTGGTCAAAGTCGTGTCTTCAACTTTATTTAGTTTTTGATCATCATAGTACCAGTTCAAATCAAAATATTCATGGTATGCTTTTCCCATTAGCGTACCATTAAGATTGAACGCTCTCGCTGCTCCGTCTTGCGAATATAAATCTTGTGAAAAACCATATTTAGTGCTAAATACGTTTCTTGAATTGTCATTGTATGAGAAAAAATAATAACTGCTAACATCACCCACAGTTGCGGTTTGTTGCAACTTAATGTGTTCATACCAAACTATGCTAGGATTGTAAACGGAATTTAAGAACAAGTTGTTATGTGCCGCATCACCGATATCGACAGATATACGCGATGTAAGTGCTATGTGTCCATCGGTATCAGTCTCACTTGACGGATACATACAGCTAGCAGATGTAACGCCTTCACCTACGTCTATCTCATCATCAACAATGTTACTTGGAGATTGCGGTGATCCACCTCCACCTTGCGTTGCATTCAAAACATTTACCGTATAACTTACGGTATAGGAATGTGTATAACTGAACTCAAAATCTACCGAAGAAAAACTATAATCCCCCGCGGGTATAGAGTTAGCACTCGCCAATGAAACGTTCTTCAAAATTTCTCCATACCAAGTCGTTCCCGAAATCGAAACGTCTTTTAGAACATAATATTCAGTACCTGTCCCACTTCCCGCGAATTGGAAAGTATTCGCACCAGTACCGTACGTCAAATATTTGTCGGGTATTTGCTCCTCTGGAATAATTTCTTTTACAACAGTAGTTTCTTCCGGGGAACCAATTGTCGAACTTGATCTATAATACTTAGTAGTCTTAGTCGCTGCAAACTCAATAAAGTCAACAAAGATAACGAGTTCTTGAAGAATTTTGGTCTTCCAATTAGATTCGTATGCATCAACTACAAAAGAACCCACAGCCATTCCGCCCAATACGGGATTACCGGCGTCATCTACCTTGAGGTTATTTGCCTCATCGTACGTCTTAATTCCGTACTTAACCTGAGCAGAAGGCTTAGTCGGTATCTCATCTTCAGCATGCGCTACATTGCCACTTACCTTGTCGTTAAGCGGCAAACTAATTATCGTTGCTAACAATACGAAAATGAGCAACATTCCTCCGATGAAGTATTTATTAAAAATGTCTCTGCCAAAAGTTTTGTTATGCATAACATCCTCCAACTCGTTTGTTAATATTATTATATAAAATATAATAAAAGATGTCAATACCTCTTATGAAATATATTCCAACGTATCATGCAACAAAAAAAACGGCGTGTTTTTTAATAAATCGCGCCGTTTACATGTGTAAGAATTAATAAATTTTTCGTTATTTTTTCTTTTTTTTAGATGTTTTTTGTTTTGCAGGTTTTACGTATTTTGCTTGATAAATCGGTTGAACGATTTTTTCCGAAATGTACTGTTCATAGTTACACATAACCAAGCAATAATATTTACTTCCAAACACCAAAAGTATAGCTATAATTACAGCGCTCACCAAAGAACTCATAACTGTTGCTAATACTACAGGAACAGCAAACACCAATACGATAAGTAAGTTTTGGAGGAAGAACTGCAACATAAAGATTGCTGAATTCTTCATTTTTAACCCAAAGGGCATATCATATAATGCAATAGACGGTATTAAGTGCAATAAGAACATAAAAGTAAACAATGCAACTATTCCTGCTAGTATTACCATTATCCAATGTCCAGCACCAGCGGAACCTGCCCAAAATGAACCTACAAAATACACAAAAACATTACCTATTCCTGCAAAAAGGGCTAAAAAGATAACACCAACTATGAGCATTTGCCACCAACAGCGCTTTATCCCCTTAAAAAACTCGTTAATCGCTTTCGGCACGTGATTGCCATAATTATCTTTCTTATAATCAAAGCTATCACCTATAATGAACTTCATGCAAAGGGGTACCATGCCAGCAAGTCCAATACTCATAAAGAACGTGCCTACGCCTGCTCCAGCGAAAATCAGGTAATAAACTTCTAGCATATACATCTTCACGTCCAATTGTGATAAACCAACGTTGGATATACCGAATCCTATCGTTGACATCAAATACGGTGCATCTGTTATACCTTTCAATTTGTATGCAATAGCCTCTACCCCACCAAAAGCAACTACTAAAACAAACACTGCAATTAGCGGTAAAAGTGTTACAATAAATAGAAGATTTGCTATCAAAATTGAACTGCTTCTTTGTTTTGAAACTGCCGCAAAATGCTTAAATCTTCCAATTTCTACGGGGTCAGTCTTGCCACCATCTTCACGATATTCGGGGTAAAATGCGAGATTTTTTAATAATCCCAATCCTTTCTCCTTTGCCATAATTTACTCCTTTTTATTTATCGGTATTTCTTTCTCTAACTAATTTTCTCATTCTCTCAGAATGATCGAGAATGATTTTTCTTATTCTCAAATTCTTAGGAGTGACCTCGAGCATCTCGTCGACGTCTATGAATTCGATACATTCTTCTAGACTAAATTTTCTAGTGCTATTAAGCGTAAGAGCTTCATCACTGCCAGCAGCACGCATATTAGTAACGTGTTTTTTCTTGCAAACGTTTACACTAACGTCCTCTTGTTTTAACGAATATCCAACGACCATTCCAGCATATACAGGCGTACCAGGATCGATGAAAAGTTGTCCTCTACCTTGCGCGTTATATAGTCCGTAAGTAACTGCTTCGCCAGTTTCCCATGCAACTAGTGCACCGTAAGGACGTCTAGGCACACTACCTTTTAACGGCTCGTATCCAATGAATGTACCGTTCATAATTCCTTCACCACGAGTTTCCGTCATGAATGCATTACGATAGCCTAACAACCCTCTAGAAGGAATAGTGAATTCCAACTTTGTTCTAGTTCCCATAGGATTCATATTAACAAGTTCACCTTGTCTTCTACCCATATCTTCCATAACAACGCCTATACAAGCGTCAGGAACGTCAATTTCGAGCTTTTCCATAGGTTCACAAAGAACACCGTCGATAACCTTATTAATAACTCTCGGCGTGCTTACTTGGAATTCGTACCCTTCTCTTCTCATGTTTTCAATAAGGATAGATAAGTGTATTTCCCCTCTACCGCTTACTATGAATTCTTCACTGCTACTTTCCGTAACTCTTAAAGAAACGTCTTTTAATAGTTCTTTCATTAGACGCGCCCTTAAATGTCTAGAAGTTACGAATTTACCTTCTTTGCCTGCAAATGGGCTATTATTAACAGAAAAAATCATTTGTAGTGTTGGTTCACTAATTTTAACAAAAGGTAGCGGATCTGGGTTGTTTATAGAACAAACAGTCTCACCTATGGTTATGGTTTCTATTCCACTAAAGCTAACGATATCCCCCACTTTTGCACTCTCTACAGCCATCTTATTTAGCCCTGCAAATTGGTATACGTTGGTCACCTTGCCTCTGTATTTTTCATCAGTTCTTGCGTTACATACGATGACTTCTTGGTTTTGTTGTATAACTCCACGCTCTATTCTGCCAATCGCAATTCTGCCTACGTAGTCGTTATAGTCTATTGAAGATACCAAAACCTGCAAATCGCCGTTTTCGTCGCCTTCTGGTGCTTCAACGTGATTAATTATAGTTTCGAACAACGGCGTCAAGTCATCAGTAAGGTTATCGGGATCTAAACTAGCTCTACCTGCTCTACCACTACAATAAACAACGGGACTATAAAGCTGTTCTTCCGTTGCGTTAAGCTCTAACAATAAGTTATAAATCTCATCAAGAACTTCGTTTAATCTAGCATCGGGTTTATCAACTTTATTGATACAAATAATAATCTTATGATTCATTTCTAATGCTTTTTGTAAAACAAATCTCGTTTGTGGCATCGGACCTTCATAAGAATCTACCAACAGAACAACACCGTTAATCATTTTCAATACACGCTCAACTTCACCACCAAAATCGGCGTGTCCAGGCGTGTCGACTATATTAATTTTTACTCCATTATAAAAAGCGGAAGTATTTTTAGCTAAAATCGTAATTCCACGCTCTTTCTCTAATGCATTATTATCCATAACACACGTAGGCACGTATTGATTTTCTCTAAAAACCCCACCTTGCTTTAACATAGCATCAACCAAGGTAGTCTTACCATGGTCGACGTGTGCAATAATCGCTATATTACGTAAATCTTCTCTTTTCATGTTTTCTCTGTAGTTACACTCTGGTTAATTCGTTATACAAACTTTCTGTAATAACTAATTCAGCATAGTTGTATTCGCTATCTTGGTAAATATTCTTTAGACTTTTAAGCGCAATATCGGTAGCCGCACTCGGCTGTAAAAGGTTTTGTTTTTTGTTGAGTGCTTTTACTCTAACTTTCAAAACTAAATCTTCCCAAACTCCATTTGACTTATAAGTATAAATTTTATCAACCAACGCGCTATTTGTGGACGGCGGATTGGTAATCAAGTTGATTATATACGAGCGCATATCTACTGTATTACTTACACTATCTATGTCCAACGTCTGTATCCATTCCTCATCAATAGCTAGATTGTAAGCATATGCAGGCACGTCGTAACTTTTGTCGTAATATTTAAACGTAGTTTTTGTCCAACCTATACTTAAATCTTCACCAATCGTAACTATAGGAGAAGTCAAAACCCATGCGTTAACGTCGGTTTTTATCCAAGCAGAATATTCCGCACCATCCTTAACGTTTGCCTTAACCCTAAAAGCAACCGCACCCTGACATCTTTCGAATGACGTCGTTAAATTCCTAGTGAAATTCTCTGTAGAAATTTGAGCCTTAGCATCATCAGGATCGCCGTAGCAGTATTGGTAATAATAGCCGTCCGCCCCATTTATCTTCGTCCACGTCACGCGCAACGTATAATCACTATTTTGATCAAATTCAACGAACGTTGGAGTAGGTACAGTTGCCAATTTGCCATGCAAAAGTCCCAAAGGTAACCCTATCGCAAGCGCAAGAATCACCACTGCAACAGCAATAATGATTCCAACCTTTGCATTCTTTGTTAGCTTATTATTTGATTTCACTTCTGAATTTACTTTACTCACTAGCCTTGTACCTTGATTCTCTTAAGTTTTGCAAAACGAGGAAGTCCATCTTCTAGCGGTGCTTTACAATCACCTTGTATCAAAGGTAGTGCATAATCTACGAAATCTTGCGTTAAACCTTTGTTCTCAGGTAAAATCCATTCTTCTGGTATCTTCTTCTCGGTGTTTGCAGCAAGTTCAATATCCATCAACTTATATTCGATTGCATAGTCATTTCCAGCTTTTCTTTCGAAAACAACCATTTTGTCTGTATAGCCTTCACAAGCGCATCTTACTGCGGTTCTGCCTGCTTCGAATGCTTCTTCTACGTCGTTCTTACTTGCAAGGTGTGCACCACATCTTTGCATAAGACTGAATTCTACAGCTCTTACCTTGCCGCCGATTCTCTCTTTTACTAGATTAGCTAGAGTAGCTGCAACACCACCAAGTTGAGTGTGTCCAAAGCTATCTTTGCTTGCGCTTGAAGATGCTATCGCTTCTACAACGTATTGGTCGTCTGCGGTCTTAATACCTTCGCTTAGTGCTACGATACATTTGCCTTCATTTCTGTCTGCAACTTCTTTAACTTGCTTTAAGAATTTTTCTACGTCAAATGCTTGTTCGGGTAAATAAATAAGGTCGGGACCTTGTCCTTTGTAAGAAGCAAGAGCGCTTGCAGCGGTCAACCAACCAGCGTTTCTACCCATTATTTCTACAATGGTAATTTGTCCTTTGTTATAAACGGTTGCGTCTAAGAATAGTTCCATCATGGTCGTAGCAACGTATTTTGCTGCGCTACCGTATCCAGGACAGTGATCAGTTCCGTATAAATCGTTATCTATAGTCTTAGGTACGCCTATAATGTTACATTCGTAACCACTGTTAAGTAAATACTTGCTTACCTTGTTGCAAGTATCCATACTATCGTTACCACCATTATAGAAGAAGTATCTAATGTTATACTTCTTGAATACTTCAAGAATTCTCTTATAATCGCTTTCATCAATGTCAGCACTCTTTAACTTATATCTAACCGAACCAAGAGCTGATGAAGGTGTATTCTTCAACAAATACAACTCTTTTTCGTCTTCTTTGCCTATATCATAAAAATTCTCATCGAGAATACCTTTTATACCATTAGCTGCTCCATATACTTTCGTAATGTTTTTTTGTGCCAAAGCCTCAATAAACACGCCTGCTGCGCTAGAATTGATAACTGAAGTCGGACCACCAGATTGTCCAAAAATACATGCACCTACTAAATTTTTCATTTATTGCCTCCTAAGTTATTTACTTAATGTTTTAGAAATCTCATACAATTTCTTATCAAACGTAGACTTCATTGCCAATGCATCTGCAACGTCAAGGTCTACTATTTTGTTATTCTTAATACCAACTGCTCTTGCTCCACAGTCAGGCTTTTGGAATAATTCTATCGCCCTCGCTCCACATCTAGCAGCAAGTATTCTATCAGCCATAGACGGCATGCCACCCCTTTGGATATAACCAAGTTTAACTGTTCTAATAGAAATATCGTTAAGCTCCGCTAAAAGCTGCTCTTTCAAAGATAAACAGGAGCAAACACCCTCTGCTAGCAATATTATTACCGATTGCTTACCCTTTATTTTATCTTGTCTAATAGTTTTTGCTACTTGTTTAACGTCTAGCGGTATTTCTGGAACTAAAATTATTTCCGCACCGCCAGCAACACCTGCGTACAATGCAATATCGCCACAATGTCTACCCATAACCTCTATTATGCAAGCACGATTGTGTGCGGTCATAGTATCTCTTATATTATTAATTGCACCCAAAACGGTATTTACCGCGGTATCAAATCCTAGCGTAAAATCGGTATATGCTAGATCGTTATCTATAGTGCCAGGCAAACCTACACAAGGCATTCCGAAGTCGTTATAAAATTCTTGCATACCAGCCAAAGATCCATTACCGCCTATAACTACAAGTCCATCTATACCATAAGCTTGTAATACGTCGTGTGCTCTTTTTCTAGTTTCGTACTCAACGAAAGCAGGGCAACGAGAAGTCTTCAGTATCGTTCCGCCTTTTTGCACCGTATCAGACACAAAACGTGAATCAATTTTAAAAATATCGCCGTTTACTAATCCCGTGTATCCTTCTTCTATACCATAGCACTCCATACCAACTTGCGATGCACAACGAACAACTGCTCTTATTGCAGCATTCATTCCAGGTGCATCACCACCACTAGTCAAAATTGCTATTCTCTTTATTTTTGCCATAAAAACTCCTTGGAACAAATCGATTAAGGTAAATTATACCATTAAAAAGCCGATTTATCAAACGTTTATTAACAAGTTAATAATTATCTTACTTGTCCATTGCCTCTAACCACAAATTTAACCGAGGTTAACTCTTTTAAACCTATCGGTCCTCTAACGTGCAATTTTTGAGTAGATATACCCATTTCTGCGCCTAAACCTAGTTCAAAGCCATCAGTAAAACGAGTGGAAGCATTGACGTATACACATGCAGAATCAACGTTTTTCACAAAAACGTCCGCCAATGCACTATTGCTGGTCAAAATCGCTTCACTATGATTCGTGCTATAGTGATTGATATGATTGATTGCTTCTTCAATGTCTTTTACGATTTTTACCTTGATTTTTAATTCACCATATTCGGTGAAAAATTCGTCATCTTCAATTAAAATCGTATCATCAAATATATCTTTAACTTCTTGCTTTCCACGAATTTCAACACCTTTTAATTTTAGATTTTCTAAACATATCGGTAAAAATTCTTGAGCTATCTCTTCTTGCACAAGCAAGGTTTCTAACGCATTACAAGTAGAAGGTCTACTCATTTTCGCATTCTCTATAACCTTATTAGCCATATCAAAATCAGCGCTTTTTTCAACGAATATATGACAATTACCACCACTTGACGCTATCACGGGCATTGTTGCAGTCGCAAGTACGTAGTGCTTTAATTTTTCACCGCCTCTAGGTATAACAACGTCGATATATTGGCTACATTGCAACATTTCCGCGGTTTTTGCTCTATCAACACTATCGATAAAGCCAATCAAATTAGAGCTATAACCACATTCGGCGAATGCTTCTTTCATTAGGGATACTAGGTATCTATTGCTATTAATAGACTCTTTTCCACCTTTAAGAACAACACCGTTACCTGACTTTATACACAACACCGCTGCATCAACCGTTACGTTAGGTCTTGACTCATATATTATGCCTATTACTCCTAAAGGTGCATGAACTTTTTCTACTTCAAGCCCGTTTTTTAGAGTATATTTTTCTTCAATTTTTCCTACATAATCTGGTAAATTAATAATATCAACTATTCCGTCACACATGGTTTTTATGCGACTTTTCGTTAATTTTAATCTATCCAAAAAAGCGGAATTTAGTCCGCTTTTTGATGCAACGTCCAAGTCAATTGCGTTGATTTCGATTATCTTGTCTTCGTTTTGTTCTATTTTACTTTTTATTGCATTAAGTATGCGATTTTTTTCTTCGGTACTTACCGCAACAAAAGCATTGCTAGCGTCCTTAACGCTTTTGCAAAGATTATTTACGTTCATATTATTCCTCGTCTTCTTCTGGTAGATTTGCGTTGTGATAAACGTTTTGAACGTCATCATTTTCTTCAAGCATGTCGATCAATTTCTCAATCATAGGAACTAGATCGGGATTAGGATCAACGTAATCATCGGGGAAGTATCCTACTTCACTGCTCAATATCGTAACGCCGTTTGATTCAAAATATTCTTTTACGGTACCCATATCGTTAGGCATGGTGTAGATTTCGTATACGTTATCGTCACTGCTAAGAACGTCGTCACCACCTGCTTCAAGTGCCATCATCATGATATCATCTTCACTTAGATCTTTACTTTCAACAACGATTAAACCCTTCTTTTTGAATAGATAAGATACACAACCAGTAGTTCCCATAGAACCGTTACATTTATCGAATGCGTGTCTAATGTCACCTGCGGTACGGTTTTTATTATCAGTTAAAGCTTCAATAATAACCGCAACTCCACCTGCTGCATAGCCTTCGTATTGCATATCTTCGTAGTTAACGGTATTTAATTCACCGCTAGCCTTTTTGATAGAACGCATAATGTTGTCGTTAGGCATATTGTTTTGCTTTGCTTTAGCAATAACGTCACGCAACTTTGAATTACTATTAGGATCGGGACCACCTGCTTTAACTGCAACGGCTATCTCTCTTCCTATCTTAGTAAATATACTACCACGAGCTGCGTCTGCCTTACCTTTTTTATTCTTTATATTCGCCCATTTACTATGTCCACTCATCAGTAAATCCTCCAAAATAATTATTTAATTAAGAACATTGCTATGCTAATACTTATAGCGGCATTCAAAGATTCAATTTTGTCCGTCATGGGGATAGAAATTATATCATTTGCTTCCATGCGGATCTTCTCACTCAAGCCTTGTGCTTCGCTTCCTACGGTTAATGCTATTTTCCCCTCTCTTTTGTAGCTATAGATACATTTTCCACCCATATCTAATGCTACAATCGAATATTCTTTTAATAGCTTTAGCGCCGTGTCTATATCCGCTTCTATACAATTAATAGACAATATTCCGCCCATGCTTGCTCTTACCGCTTTGGGTGAATACGCATCCGTTCCATTAACCGAAATAACTGTATTTATACCTCTAGCAACAGCAGTACGAATTATTGTACCTAAATTACCCGCATCTTTAATTCCGTCTAGTAATATAACAATATCACCTTCTACGTCTTTAATTGCAGGCTTTTCTACAATTGCTATAACGCCACTTGGTGTAACCGTGTCAGCGACGGAGTCAAATATACCATCTTTGATAACAAACGCTTCTAAATCGTATTTTTGCTCTAAATAGCTCAGTTCTTCATATTTGCTTTCTTTGATAAACAATTGTCTAATAACCGCTTTTTTTTCGATATCTTTAACAAAATTAACGCCTTCAGCTATGAAAACGCCTTGGTTTTGTCGTTCTTTTTTATATTTATACAAAAGACGCAAATTTTTTACCTTTGCGTTGTCTTTGTTGGTTATTAGCATATTATTAATCAAAAAAAGTGGTTATTATATAGCAATAACCACTTTCACTTCTATTTTGCAATAGCAGCCTTTGCTTTTTCACACAAATCTGCGAAAGCCTTAGGATCATTAACTGCTATATCTGCTAGAACCTTACGGTTAAGATCGATACCAGCGGTCTTTAGACCAAACATAAGGCGAGAATAAGACAAATCGTTCATTCTTGCTGCAGCGTTGATTCTTGCTATCCACATTTGACGAAAATCTCTCTTCTTAAGTCTTCTGCCAACGTATGCATATTGCAAGGACTTCATAACTGCTTGTCTTGCTATTCTATATGATCTTGATTTGGAGCCAAAGTAACCCTTTGCTCTTCTCATTATTTTTCTTCTCTTCTTTACTGCATTTACCGCTCTTTTAATTCTCATACTGCACCTCCACTATTTTTGACCGTACATTAAAGTTTGCATGGTCTTTTCTTGAGTTTTATCTACGTAACCGCCCTTACGGAGATTTCTCGTTCTCTTAGTGGGCTTTTTGTTAAGAATATGATTTTTGTTTTGCTTTGCTCTCTTGATTTTGCCGGAGGCAGTCAATCTAAAACGCTTCTTTGCACCGCTGTGGGTTTTCATTTTGGGCATGATCCAAATTCTCCTTTATGTGTATTATTTTTTTGCGATTGGTACTAGCATCATAAAGACGCTTCTATTTTCCGTGGTAGGTTTCTTTTCCATTGAAGCCACGTCTTTTACTTTCTCAAAGAAGTTAAGTAATACTTCAACACTAATCTCGGGATGTTCTTGTTGTCTTCCTTTCATACGAAGGGATACCTTAACTTTGTTTCCAGCAAGAATAAAATCTCTAGTTTGCTTAGCTCTTACGTTAATGTCGCCTACGTCTATTGTTTGTGAAAGTTTGATTTCCTTAACTTCAATTATTTTTTGTGCTTTTTTTGCTTCTTTTTCTTTCTTAATCATATCAAAACGGTACTTACCGTAATCCATGATTTTGCAAACAGGGGGTTTTGCCATGGGGGAAATGTTAACCAAATCCAAGTTGCGGAACTCTGCTATACGTAACGCTTCGTTTCTTGACATAACACCTAGTTGGACTCCGTTCTCGTCAATTAGACGAACTTCCTTATCAACGATACTCTCATTGATCAATAATTCCTTAAAAATAATCGTACCCTCCTAATAAAAAAAGATGTGCATAGATACACATCTCCTCTGATATACGAATATTACAGAAACCATTTTGCCCGATTGCTAATGGTGAGAGTGTATCTACTTGTTGCTATAATATCAATTTTTTATGCGATTGTCAAGCGAATTATACCCTTTTTTCGTTAACTTCTTGATTTATTCTCGCAATAAATTCTTCTAACGTCATCGTACCGATATCGCCTTCTTTTCTGCTTCTTACCGCAACGACTCCGTTTTCTTTTTCTTTGTCACCTATAATGATCATATAGGGAACTTTCTCTAATTGTGCTTCTCTAATTTTGTATCCTATCTTCTCATTTCTTACGTCTGCTTCCGCTCTAATTCCCGCATATCTTAGTTGATCTACGCATTTCTTTGCATCGTCATACGTTCTTTCCGTCAAGGATAGTACTTTAACTTGCGTAGGACTTAACCACGTAGGTAGCGCTCCCGCAAATTTTTCCAAAATAAGAGCCATTGTTCTTTCGTAACAACCAATAGACGTACGATGAATAATATACGGACGTTTCTTTTCGCCGTTCTCATCGATATAACTCATATCGAAGTTCTCTGCAAGGAACATATCGATTTGTATAGTGATTAAGGTGTCTTCTTTTCCGTACACGTTCTTGATTTGGATGTCAAGTTTCGGTCCATAAAATGCCGCTTCATCCTTTGCATCAGTGTAAGGAACGTTAAGATCCTTTAATATTCTTTCCATTTCACTTTCCGCTTGTTCCCATTTTTCGGGATCATTAATGTACTTTTCAGTATTAGCAGGATCCCATCTTGAGAAACGATAAGTTACGTCATCGTCAATTCCTATTGCCTTCAAGCAATATCTAGCAAGCTCTAGACAGCCCTTGAACTCTTCTTCAAGTTGCGAAGGTGTACAAACAAGGTGTCCTTCGCTTATAGTGAATTGTCTTACTCTGATCAAACCATGCATTTCGCCACTAGATTCATTTCTAAATAGCGTACTTGTTTCGCCATATCTTATGGGTAAGTCACGATAGGATTTTAGACCATTATTATATATGGTATATTGGAAAGGACAAGTCATAGGACGCAAAGCAAATACTTCACCTTCCGCGTCAGGATCACCTAAAATGAACATACCATCACGATAATGATCCCAATGTCCACTTATCTTATAAAGTTCTCTCTTTGCCATATACGGCGTCTTAGTGCGAACGTAACCACGTCTTTCTTCTTCATCTTCAATGAATCTAGATAAGATTTGGAAAAGTTTTGATCCCTTAGGCATCAACAAAGGTAATCCTTGTCCGATATTTTCGTCAGTCATAAAATATCCCAATTCTCTACCAATTTTGTTGTGGTCTCTTTTCTTAGCTTCTTCTACCGCAGTCAAATATTCTTCTAAATCTGCTTTTTTGTCGAAGGACGTTCCGTAAATACGGGTAAGCATCTTTTTGCTTTCATCCCCTCTCCAATATGCACCTGTAACAGAAGTAAGTTTATAAGCCTTAATATAGCCTGTAGACGGTATATGAGGACCTGCGCATAAGTCCGTAAAATCATCCTGAGTATAAATGCTGATTGTAGCATCTTCAGGAAGATTTTCAATCAAATCAACCTTATACGGTTCGCTTGCAAAAAACTCTAGAGCTTCTTCTTTTGTGATTTCTTTACGAATAATCGGATAATTAGCCTTAATTATCTTCTTCATTTCCGCTTCAATCTTTTCTAAATCAGCTTTAGAAATCGGCGTAACAAAATCAAAATCATAATAAAACCCAGTCGCTATCGCAGGACCTATTGCAACTTTTACGTCGGGGTATAATCTTCTAACTGCTTGTGCTAACACGTGTGCGGTGCTATGACGATATGCGTTCTTACCTTCTTCATCTCGAAAGGTCAAAAATTCTACTTCCGCGTCTTCATTAAGAACGGAACGCATTTCTTTCACCACACCATTTACTTTAGCGCAAAGTGCAACTCTTGCTAAACCATCACTTATAGACTTTGCTATATCGAACAAACTAACGCCTTGTTCAAATTCTCTTACTTCATCTCTTAATTTTACGTTCATTATATATCGCCTCTTGTTTACTAATCTATTACGTATTCTACGTTGTTTACTACGGGACGTCCACTTACAAAACTGTATTTACTGAAATCCCTATTAGTTTGACTTTCGTCAAAGTATTTAATTACAAAACCATTCTTATCCGCCTTGAATCCCGTACCGTTTACAAAATATTTGTCAAGATATATTTCGGAATTAGCAAGCTCATAGGTTGTAGTACCACATTGTACCGTTGTTACAGCATCGTCTACTTCTTCTTTTGTCAAAACGTATATTGCTTCTGCCAAAACGTCGTCTTCTTCATCGTCAACGTTTTTCTTGTCGACAATAATTTTGCTACCGCTTTCTGTATATACTGTAATTTTCAAATAATACGATGCAATAACGCTAGCATCCGCACTAATATAATAAGTCTTATCAGCATTAAATACCGTATCAGTTGTTAATGAATACGTACCAGTTTCTTTTATGTATTCGTAATAAGTACCAGCAGATATCGTTTTGCCAACGTTACTCTTATCTAGTTCTATTCTATAGACGTCTAACTTTTCAGCATATAATCTAGAAGACGAATATAATTTATTGTTGTCAGTAGAATTAGCGGTTATCGCATTATACTTGCCCGTTGCGGAATTGTAGTAATAATACTTATTCAAAGGTAGCGTATCGCCTTCATTATAGTTAAGCGTTACCTTTTTATAAACGGTTTCTTTGTAAAGAGCATTTGCTAAACTATCAGCAGGCACCAACTCGCCGTAGACGGTAACGTAAACACCAGCAATTTTTTCGTTGACAGTATAATAAAGTTGCACGCTAGTAAATCCATCTTCATTAACATAGTTGTTCTTATATTGCAAAGGCTCTACGTCGTCATATTCTTGAGTTGCTATTTTTGAAGTGTAAATAACAACGTTTTTAGCTTCAGAATTCTCACAAACCGAATTACCATAAAGTTGACTTACTACGCCTTTAACGAATCTAAGATCAGTGGTTATGTGACCAGAAAGCTCGAATCCAGCATCGTCAACCTTTGCTTGCGTTAATTTGCCATTACGCATAACACCAACAACACCGGCCAATATAGATCCAACCTCTTCGCTACCACCGCCAGTATAGTTACTGTATGCAAAAATGTCTTTTACTGTAACGTTGCTAATTTCCGTAGCATCGTATACGTAACCCGCTATTCCGCCTACGCATACGTTGGATAAAGAAGCACCACCACCCAAATCAAAGTAAATGGCATTTGTTTCAACATCGGTAATTTTTGCATTACCTACAAGTGCTACAGCACCTGCTGCCGTTGCTTTATCTAATATCAAACCGTTGCCTATGTCGTTATTCCATCTACTCCAATTGATTGTATTAACGAATACGTTGCTAACGTCTACGTCGCTAATTTCACCATTGTACAGACAACCAGATATACCAGCCGCATATAGAGAGCGAGCAATTAACAGCGTAGGATTAACCAATTCGTTGGTGGTATCTTTGTATTCAGCCTTGTTGAATCCATCAACACTCGTCGCGTTAACTTTTGCACCATCCATATATCCGGCTACTGCTCCAGTATAAACTTGCACGGGATAGTTTTCACTACCAATAGTGCCTCTACTTATTCTCTTTTCAACGTCGGTTACTTCATAACCATCCTCAATCCCGGTATTGTGTATTAACTGTGATTCTTCTTTGTCACCGATAATTTCTAATCCTGCATTATAATATGCCGAATAGTTAGTGTTGTCAAAAACAAAAGAATTGCTAACAACGTTAGTTAACGTCGTTCCAACAACTGCAGTTTTGCCGTCTTTAACGGTAGTTTTGCTCTTAGCATAGCCTACTACACCGCCAACGTATTGAGTCGTCTCGCTTACGTTTGAAAACATAGAAGGCGTTCCAAAGTAATCGTAATATACGACCTTTTGGTCATAAATCAACGACGTAGCAATCGAACTATTTTCAACTGTGACGTCTGCAAAGGTTGACGCAGCATCGTATCCGCTAATTACACCCGCATATGCGTAATCACCAGAACTGTAAAAAGAAATATCAGCACCACTAACGGTTAGATTCTTTACGGTTGCACCTACGGTATAACCAAATAGACCTACGCTACCATATCCACCATGTTCTTCAAATGTTCCGTTGTCTGCAAGATTTTCGTAATTAGGATCGTCGTTATCGCCTTCCTTAATCACGTCAACTGCAACTTTTTGGTTCTCTTCAACAACTTCGCCTTCGTCAATAGAAATTATAGCGGAACTCTTATAAATAGGTTGACCATCAACCCAGCCGAGAATTCTCTTTGCAATATACTTAGGATTGCCTTCTTCGTCCCAACCAGTTATGGTTAATCCAGTTATTTTATGTCCGTTGCCATCAAACGTACCCATGAAAGCTTTTTTATGGGTAATGCCTATCGGCTTCCATTCAACTTCCGACAAGTCGATATCCGCCGTAAGTTTGATAGTATATTGCGAATATTCAAGACCAACATATTGCGAAACAGCTAACAATTCTTCAGCCGTTCCAACCTCTACAGTAGTAGCAGGCTTAATTTCTACCGTGGGTTCTTTCTCTTCATTACACGCTACAAGCGTAAGTGTTGCTATAACAACGCATAATATTACGCAAGTAAGCACTAAAAATTTATTTTTCATTCAAAACTCCTAGCCAATAAGACTGTCAATAAATTTACCAAAATCTTCGTATACTTCTTCCTTATTCGTTTCGTTCAATATTTCGTGACGAGCTCCTTCGTAAACCTTAAGAACGGGAGATAGTCCTAGTGAAATATAGAATTCTGCAAGCTTACGAGCAAGTGCGGAATTGTTAGAAACTGGATCTTCACTTCCACAAGCAACCATTATTTTGAAATCGTGAGGAATTGTCTTAGCATCTTCGCCGTACATATTGAGAACACCCTTGAAGAAAGCATAGTAATAATCGATGCAAAGGACAAATCCGCAGTCTTTATCTGCTTCATACTTAGCTACTTGCTCTTTATCACGGCTCAACCACGCAAATTCTTGCCCTTGTTCAACAAAGGGCTTATTGTACTCACCAAAGCTAATTTTGTTGATTAACTTGCCGAGTTTGTGTCCTCCACAAAATACTTTTTGTATACCAGCAATAACGCTTCCTGCTGCTATCAAGGCATTTTTCATATGCGCAGTGCCACTCAATAAGCAACCTGCCAATTTATCGTGATGTCTTTCTACAAAACATTGAGATAAAAAGCTACCATAACTATGTCCTAACAAAACTACTGGTAAACCATAAGTAGATTTTAAGTAATCACACAAAGTATTCATATCCTCGATGGTTTGATTCCAGCTATCACCATAAACCATACCGTTTTCGCCGTTAATTGCCCCACGGCGATGTCCTCTATGATCGTCACCCGCAACTATGTATCCCTTTGCATTGAGGTATTTTGCAAAGTCATCATATCTATCAGGATGTTCGGCCATGCCGTGCGCTATTTGTACGCAAGCCTTGGGAGATTCCACTTCATCCCATAAAGTTATACCAATGTTGGTACCGTCAAATGCTTGAAGTTCTAAGTATTTCATCGTAAACCCTCCTAATCGGTTAGTTATTTAGTATATTATACTACTGTACAAAAATAATTTCAATACTTTACCGAAAAAAAATGGGTTTTGTATCAAAAAAATCGAAAGGACAATACTATGTATTGGAGAACATTTATGGCGACTATAGTACTTACTGGCGGTGGAACAGGTGGGCACGTCATCCCTAATATTGCACTTTTAAACGAACTTTACAAATATTTTGACTCAATCCACTATATTGGAAGCAATGGTATAGAAGAAAAATTAATAAAAAACGAAAATATTCCCTTCCACAAAACATCAACAATTAAGCTGGATAGAAGCAAATTATTGTCAAATGCAAAAATACCATTTTTGCTAACGAAAGGTATTTTTGAAGCAAAAGAAATTTTGTCAAATATATCTCCAAACGTTATTTTTTCAAAAGGTGGTTATGTGTCTTTGCCTACCTGTTATGCAGCAAAAATTCTTAACATTCCTATAGTTTGTCACGAATCAGATTACACTTTGGGTGTAGCAAATAAACTTGTATCTAAGTTTGCAAAAGTCACGCTCACGTCTTTTCCCGAAACTGAACAAGGTGTTTTTGTCGGAAACCCTATCCGTGAAGAAATCTACAAAAAATCATTCAAGGTAACCAACACGTTTAAGCTAAACCATAATAAAAAAACCATTCTTGTTTCCGGGGGCTCGTTAGGATCGATTGCTATTAACAAAATTATCTACGATTTGTTGCCCAAGCTACAAAATTTATATAATATTATTCACATATCTGGTAATTATGGTGATTTTAGCGTAAAAGCCCAAAATTATATACAACTTTCATATACGGATAACTTCGCAGAAGCGTTGGCTCTATCCGACTTGGTAATATGTAGAAGCGGAGCAAATACCTTAGCCGAGGTTGCCGCACTAGGAAAACGCTGCATTACCATACCTCTACCCAAAGGCGCCTCACGAGGAGATCAGTTGTTGAACGCCCTTAGTTACAAAAATAGAGGATTTTGCGAAATATTATTACAAGATGAATTATCCCCTGCTACACTTAATTCTCTTATTGAAATAATTTGGCACAAAAAACCACCAGTTTTAAATGTATTAGAAATTAATGAAAAAATTGTAAAACATATTTTATCGGCAATGTGAAAATTGTCAAATAATTGCCAAAAATGATATTTTTTGTTATATTGATTTTTTTGCGCTATACCTAATTTATAATAAGGTAAATGGAGGCGCATATGAATACCATAAAAAAATTAACACCAAAGATACTGTATCTACTCTTACTAACCATAATTGCCGTACTATTTTTCGTAGAAATACGTCATGGCGAAGTAGTGATACCCGACACCTCGTTAGACAATACGGACGTTCCATCCACTCCCAGCGACAATCTAGATTTTACCTCAAAAGATGAAACTATCGATACCAATCTACCCGATTTAAGCACACCTTCTAACGATGAGGTCAAAACTACATATAACGACACAATACCGCGACAACCGCTCGCTAGCGAATCACACTTGTATACTCAACGAATCTATGGTGATGATTCAATTAAGTTACAAAATGTAATTAGCACCTCAAAAGGACTTCTTGCTATACTATCTTCAAACGCTAGCTCTGGTGACGTATGCGGCAAATTACCGTCTATCGGAGTTGTGATTATAGACATCGCCGGTAATATACAAAATGCGATTTCTTTATCGTACTCTTACACTTATAGATACGTTGCCTCCAACGTTATAGCGGATGGAATCATTATAATATCAACGTCAAAAAATAACGATTACCTTTATATAAATAAAATCTCAATAGAATTAACTGAGATTACCACTTATCGTATTCCATATGCTGACACAGCAGAAATAGTCAGCGTAGGTTCATCTTTTTTAGTTTTTGCAAAATATTCAAATGAAACCATTGTGTACAAACCTCATGATAACAGCTTTATGTTCCAACGCATCAACGGCGGAGACGTTGTAGAAATTTTTGACTTCAACAATTATTTTTTAATATTTTGTAACAACAGTACAAATAATTCATACAGCATAGTAAAACTTAACACAAACAGCCTTTCATTGTCTTTTGAATCATCGATTATAAATTCTCAACTAATATCAGTTGTTCCTATCATAGAAAATGGCTCACAATATTTCATAGTATTATCAATGCAAAATAATATGATAGTCGCAACAAAACTAGATTACACTCTAAATAACGCCCTAATAACGAAAAATTTAGGTTATTCCAATATTAGCAAAGTATTAGCAATAAACGATAAATTAATGTTCTTTTCACAAGGAAATATAAATGGTGTTGTCTCCCTCAACTATGATCTAAGCACCGATTTAAACCAATCTGATTGCTATAACACGTTGTTGAATATATACGAAGTAAATTATTTCAAAGAAACCTTCTATTGCTTAGCTAAATCAAAAAATAATGAACTTGTAATGATACGCACTAAAAATAATGTATCTACTGTTGAATATTATAGCGTTGACACCACTCACGCAAAATTCTGCATTAATCCTAATAATACGTTAAGTATATTTTATCAAGACAACAAAGAAGTCAAAATTATTGGAACTCAACAATAAACAAGGCTATGTCACAAAGAATGGTTGATTTATAACAAAATTATTTTTGCTAGATTGACGAGAAAAATACAAGTAAGACAAGTGTTTTGTAAGGGCAGTATACCCGCTGTGCCACTACGCGTGGGGCGGCAGGGAGTGTCCTTGCATGCACCGGTGGCGACCGGAGCGCAGTTGTTGTGAGCCACTGTGACACCACTATGCGTGGAGCGGCAAGGAGTGTCCTTGCATGCACGTTGGGCGTTTAGGTGACTACTAAAATTAGCATATTTTACGCAATCAATATTGCACAGTAGTTTTCCGTCAAAAATCAAACAGGTGATGTGACAGAGCCATAAACAAAAAAGCTTGATACAAATCGTATCAAGCTTATTTTTCTCAATCTGGTGCCGTTGACCGGACTTGAACCGGTACGATGTTGCCATCGAGGGATTTTAAGTCCCTTGCGTCTGCCTATTCCGCCACAACGGCAGATTGTTGGAGGCACCATCCAGATTCGGACTGGAGATGAAGGTGTTGCAGACCTCTGCCTTACCACTTGGCTATGGTGCCTTACTCCTTTGCCGAGATAAGATAATTTGTGGAGCGGGAGACGGGATTCGGACCCGCGACATTTGCCTTGGCAAGGCAACGCTCTACCACTGAGCCACTCCCGCACAAATTCTTACCTTAAGATACCCACAACAAGGCATATCTTGTTTGCGTATCTATAATAACAAATCTTAAAAAATTTTGCAAGCGTGTTTAATAACTTTTTTTATTTTTTTTAACTATGTATAATTTTCCCTTCTTCATCGACATACATGATAACTTTTTCCTTATTTTTTTGCATCATTAACATAACGTCTTTTTCTGTTACGTCGTATAAGAATTTAGTAATCATTCCCTCTTTCTTTAGTTCCTCTTTAATAGCGAACGCCGACAACAATGCTTGTCTGCTTGCAGCGACACAAACGTGAACCGTTATTGAATCAACGTCAAAAACTTTCGTCTCCTTGATTATCTCGATAACGTCCTTAACGTTAAGTTGCATTTGTACGCAATCAACTTGTTCTTTTCCCTTCTTGTATTTACAGGTGCTACCATTTATTGCGACTCTGTCCTTTTCGTCAGTGACGTAGAACACCATACCTTCGTCATATTCATTATCCCCAAAATAACTTGGTTTAATTACTACCTTGTCACTAATATTATATGCCTCTAGAACAGTACTTATTTCAAATAAATTAAGCAACCCGTCTATACTTTGTTTGTTGTTGACTTTTTCGGCAACCTCTTGAATGATCGTTACGTTACCCTCAGTGTTCTTCAATGCGTTAAGCACTTGATAGGTGCTATAATCAGCGTCACTTTCTATTTTTCCTTTTAGTATATTTTTTAAGCGACTTCTATTTATATTGCTTGCTGCATTTGTGTTCAATACTCCATGAAAAATGTTAGTGTCGCTTAAATAAATCTTAGGATTAGCTATACCTAAAATTTTTGCAAAATCATAAGCTAGGGCAATCATCTCTGCTTCGATTTCTACCCCCTTCATACCATACGCGATAGCTCCTATTTTGTAGGCGTTAGAAGAGTCGCTACCGTCTGGTAAAAAGTTAAAAATCTCAGTCGAACCACACAAACGTCCTTTCTTCTCAATAAACCCGTTTGCAACGCTATTCAAACCCACCGTCAAATCATTAGGTAAGGAATAAACTTCCCCATTTGTAGATATCGATTTAAAATGATTTTGAATAGCGTGATATCCGTTATTAATTACGTAAGTTTCTGCATAATCAAGTATCGGTAAATGTACACGCTGGTATCCACTTTTGTTAAGTTCATCAAAAAATGCGCACTCAACGTTGCTTATTAATATATTTGTTTCTGCATCGATTTTGGTTATCGTATTGTTCCATCTATTACTATTCATTATTTCACCCAATTATTCATTAACTACTTCTTCAATTTCTACCAAATATTCTTCATAAGCTTCCCACGTTGCACTGTATTTATTATAAGTCCTTGCAGGAATGTATATTCTCATATCGGGAATAAATTCAAAAGGTTGTACTCCGTATAACTCTATAGGCGTAGTTGCTTCGAGATATATTTCTTTTAAATTCGTACATCCGTTGAATGCGCCGTCTCCTAAAGTTTTAATCGATTCAGGAATAGTTATCTTTTGCAATTGCTTGCAATTCCTAAAGGCGCCTGCTTCAATTTCAACGTCTTTCATACCGTCGCTAAAAACTATTTCTGTTAGGCTTTCACAATCGGCAAAAGCATTGGCAGATATATATTTCACACTCGCCGGTAGCGTCACCTTCGTTAGATTTTTCATACCGGCAAAACTATTATCACCTAGTACTTCTATCGTACAATTATTAGCAAAGCTTATCTCTTCTATTACGTCATTCTTACGATAGGTTTTAGCCCCTTGATACTCGCCGGGAGTATATTCTTCAAACACTCCTTCCGTTTCATTATAAACGTATTTATCATATTCTTCACCATAATATTCCACATATCCTAGATAACCAGTTATAGAATATATTTTTCTGTCAGCCTGTTGCGTAATTATAACAACCTTCTTGTCTATTAAATCATTATATTTGACAATACTATATTCTTCTTCACCAGGGATGGCTTCTAACGTATACTCTTGGGGGTTAGAACCTTCGTCATAGTCTACGCATTTTGCGTAAATAGTAGTATCTTTTGATAGTATATAAGGATAAGTTAGCGGACTATCATATAAACCACCACTCATTCTTTCGAACCAACCTACGAATACATACCTCTTATCTGATGAATCTACCGCTACAACAGGCTTTTCACTATATAACGCATGGATTTCTTCAGGTAAAATCATTTCACCTTCACCGTCTACTATGGAATAGGTTACTTCATATCTATCGATAACCTTCATTTCCGTGCCTTCGTCTTGAATCGACCACTTATCATTTAGTTTGTACGTTGCAAGCGTATCTTCATCTAGTAAATAAATCCCTAAACAATTGTCGAATTTCCTTTCATACCCTAGTTGAGGTGGAATTATTGCATTAATTGTGAGTGTCCAACCATCCTTGTCCACCTCTCCCTCTTTCCAGGTCATAGACTCAATACCGTCAAAAGCGCCATCCTTTATTAAGGTTACGTTCTCACCTACCAAAACGTCATATACTTTCATTCCATCGAATGCGCCTTTGTTAATAGTCGTTACAACAGCAGGAATTTGCGCTTGTTGGGGAGTAGAAACGTTGTATTTTATCAACGTTGTATTAATAATGACGTAATCTTCAGTTAGAAGCTGTTGTTGATACCAAGCCGTCCCATCGAATACTTCATATCCTATATTAGATAACGATCTTGGGAACGTAATATTAGCAAGATTAATACAATTATAGAACGCTCTATCGTTAATGCTTTGTAACACGTTATCGGTCTCAAAAGAAACGCTCCTTAAGTCAGCATTACCACTGAAAGCATTATCGTATATTAACGTTATATTGGCAGGTATAACAACGTGTTTTTCAGTTCCCATATAAGATACGAGAACGTTACCAAAAACTATCATATCTTGATTGATGCCAGATACTTTGCCTAAACCGTACACTGCCTTTTCACCAATAGTAACCAATGCTGCTTCTTTGATTCTTATATCGTTAAGACTTCTGCAATTATAAAAACCATATTCGCTAATAACTTTTAGGTTTGCATTAGGATTAATGAATCTTTCTAAACTTACGCATTCATAAAAAGCATAAGCCCCAACTTCTTCTAGCATGCTACTGCCTTGGAATACAATAGAATATAATGAAGAACATCTACTGAACGAATCGTTACCGAATTTTTGCAATCTACTGCCATCAGCAACTGTCACCGTCATAACACCAGAATTAGCAAATGCTTCTTCTCCTATTACAGTTAACGATGCAGGTATAGACAAATCCTTGTAAGATTTTGTATTTATAAATGCTCTATCGTTAATTTCTGCCAAGTTTGCCGCATACTTTAGGTCACATTCTTTCAACTGAACACAATTCTCGAATGCGTTTTCCATTATGTAAGAAAGAGCATTTTCTCCCTTGAATAAAACAACGTTCGTCAATG
The DNA here is from genome assembly GCA_045535785.1 of Clostridia bacterium. Taxonomy (GTDB): domain Bacteria; phylum Bacillota; class Clostridia; order Christensenellales; family DTU072; genus CAG-1782. Next base: position 86,688 of record JAZSMH010000031.1, on the reverse strand, counting down.
ATATCGCATTACTGAATGCATATTTTCTAATCATTTCTAACGTTGACGGCAAGTATACGGTTGTTATCTTTGCATTGTTAGCAAAAGCGTATTCCGCAATCGAAGTTACTGATTTCGGGATATGTAACGTAGTCTCCGTTCCTCTATACTTATATAGTATGCCATTAATGATCAAGCAGTCGCCAGTTTGTTGTTTTAACCATGCCGTATTGTCTAACGCGTCTACACTTATTGAAGATATAGCTTTGGTTTCATTGAAATTAATATCAGTTAAGCTAGTACAATTATAAAATGCCTTTTCTTGTATTTCTACCGTACGGGAGCTAAGTACAATTTCTTTCAAATTTTTACATCCATTAAATGCATTCTTCGTTACACGTATTACACCTTCGGGTAATTTTACGTATTCTATACCAAGATTATCCGCAAATGCACCTTCTGCTATAACAGAAACCCTATCTGGCACAACTACTACTTTTGCATCACCTTTATATCCAATTAATATATTATCGTATATTACGAAGTCGCCTGGTGTGTTTTTGTACCACTCCGTATTTACAAACGCATCTATTCCAACTTCTATGATATACGATTGATAATCACCATAAGAATCTGTATAATGAGGCAAACTAATAAATACAACGGTACCGACAATTGAATTTGAACCTACACCTACTACGCTTGCGCCTTTATACAATCTAGGAACTACAAAGAATTTGTCGTCACCCTTATATGCTACCACCCTATATTCATTCGTGTCGGTAAGTTCGTACTCAATATCTTCGCTAGAATAGTCTGACGAAACGATTTTTGCATACAACGTTGTATCTTGAGTTATGTGCATCGGGAATTTTGCCATATTGATAAATTCTTTTTCGTAATACCAACCAATGAACATTTCATCGGTAGAAAGCTCTGGTTCTCTCATATTAACGAACGCTATTCCTTGCTCAGGATAGTTCTCACCATTAGTCGTATAGTTGAGGTTATAAACCGTTGAATTTTGGAATTGTTCGTATACAACACCTTCATAGTGTGTTCCTGCTTGGTAATAAGCATCCTTACCAATTTCTACCATGGTGCTAGTTGCATCGTACTTCACGCTATATAGATATCCACATCCATAAAAAGCATAATCGTTCACCCTTTTTATGGAAATAGGTAAGGACATACTACTCAATCCTCTACAGTTGATGAATGCGTAACTATCTATAGTCTCAATTACACTACCATCTTCAAAACTTATAGAAACGATGTTACCCATATCCTTAAACGCGTCGGTTGCTATGTAAACAACGTCTTTAGGTATAACCACCGTCGTTGCAAATTGGGTATATTTTAACAAAACTCCGCAAATAATGATAAACTCATCATCTCTTTCCATTATCGGGGTTCCTTCAAAAACGTATTTGCCAAAATTCTTTAATACGTGTCCTTCCGTATATTCAATATTATTTAAAACATCGCAACCAAAGAACGCATAGTCGCCAACGTCGGTCAAACTGTATTCTGTTCCGCTACTAAATACCACTTTTACCAAAGAATCACAATTATAGAACGCTCTGGCCCCTATTTTTCGTACAGTAATAGGAATATCAGCAGTTATCAAATATCTATTAGAATTGAATGCATTGTCTGCGATTTCTACAACCTGCATCCCGTTAATCATTTCAGGAATATCCAAATCTGATGCATATCCTTTATATCCTAATATAACTATTTCGTTACCTCTTACTTCGTATGCATATCCATTGTAATAGTTCTCATAGCCACTCCACTCCTCATATCTATTTACATCAATATAAGAGTATGCTTCACCTAATGAGAACGTAGAATTACTTTCCTTTACGTGCACCTCATTAGGGATGTATTCTCCAAAAGCTTGTATAAATTCATCATCCGTCAAAGAGAGTTTATCTACGTTAATTCTTACGGATGTTAAAGAAGGGCACACTATAGATTGCGTCTCCAATTCAACGTCTGAATTGAGTGTAATGCAAACTATTTTTGCATGATAAAACGCTCCTCTCAAAATAGTTTCACAATCCTCATGGATTTCTATTTCTGGATTAACGTTATCTATAGTCATTGTCGGATATACGTACAAAGTCTTATAGTCAACGTCATAAACCGCACCATTGTGCTCAACAAAATATGAATTGAATTCGGTATTAATTTCGTTGAGTGATTTACATCCATAAAAAACAGCAGATCCCATGCTAGATAGCGATGCCGGTAATGTTATCGACACTAGCTTATCTAGGCCATAAAATACTTCGTCGCCAAAAATTTTTATTTTCGTTCCTTCAAAAGTAACCGTGTTAAGAAGATTCTCACTCGTCATTTTGAATGCGCCTTCTTCGATCTCAACTACGCTGTACGAAATATTAATCTTGTTGAGTTGAATACAATCGGAAAATGCATGATGTCTTATTATCTCTAACGCGTAATTAAGAGTTACGTTTGTTAAGTTGTACGCCTTATAGAACGCATAGGGATTAACCTCTATAGTTTCTTCCATTAATTTGTAAGAACTAACCATACTAGCTCTAGGATATGCATAAAGAATACTATAATCGTCATTATACAGAGTACCATACTCATCTACACTGAAATTGGGGTTAGTAGAGCTAACAACGTATTCTAATACATCTGCGTCCTTAAATGCACCTTCGCTTATTTTTTTGATAGGAATTTTCTTCCCATCTATCGTTGCATTCTCAGGTATAACGATAACGTTGCTTGAACCATTATAAGAGGATATTTCGCAATAATCATCAACGACTTTATATTTTAGCCCGTCCGTACCTCTGTCTAAATCGATATATTCCGCATAGAACGTCATCTCGTATATATCGCCAAAGTCATAATTATATGGAAAAGTTATTTTTACTTTTTCATCTTCTCTTATTACGTACCAGCCGACAAAATGATAATCATCACCTTTGCTTATACCCTCACATTTAGCTCCAGTTATTTCAGTTACGTTCTTTACATCCGCATCATATTTAATAGACGTAGTTTTTAAAGTATCCGAATACCTATTATCTTTGTATTCTCTATATACAAAACTAACAAGATGCTTTTGTATTTTGTAAGTAGCAACGTATTTAAAATCACTTTCCTTTACCCATTCTGCAAAGGTATACCCTTCGATTTCTGGCACCTCCGGATAATAATCCGCGCCATCTTCCGTTCTATCTATGTTTTTAGCCTCAATCAAGGTTTCTACTTTGTTGTGTTTATAATAATACTCCACTTTATAGGTGTTAGCTATATATTCAGCCTTCAAACGCAAGTCCTTAGATACGTTGTCAAAAGTAGTATTTCTTCCCGTCTCCATATCAATCCAGCCAACAAAAGTATATCCCGACACGTTAGGCACTGCAGGTTGGGTTGCTCTTCCACCTTCTACTACGTATTGAACGTCTCCTATTTGTACTTCATTTTTGTCATAAAAATATACCTTGTATTGCTTTATTGAATCATCGTACAATTTAAGGTTAAAGGTAATCTCAAATTTACCATAAATGAGAGTGATATTTTTTGTTCCAGCCGTGGTCAACTTAATCTTATCTTCTGCTTTAACCATGCTGTTAGTTGCCTGCATGGTTTTTATTTCTCCAGGTATTTCGTTGTCATACTCGTCATAGGTTGTCTTATATTTAACAACCAAAGTGATTTTTTCGATAGAAAAATCACTCAGAGCAAAACCCTCAAAATTTTTTGAGGTTATGTTATCGTCAACTTTTATAGATTCTATCATTGTATAATCAATAGCATCTTCATCTGTCGCGGGCGTACATGCAAATGACAAGAATGCTACCGTTAGCAATAGAATTATACTTAACAAAATATAAGAACTTTTTTTCATAATTGACCTGCTTTCTTGCGTGTATTTTTTCATAATTATTAACCTAATGTCACTACTTCAAATATTGCTTTTATATCACTACTCTTCGTTTCAACTACATATGTAATTTCTACGTCTTCTGATAATAACGTCGAGCCATTGTACCAGCCTACAAATTTATAATTCTCCCCTTCTATCGCTGTCAACGTAAGCACGCTGCCAGCAACGTATTGTCCAGACATTGAACCAATAACACCGTCTACTGCTACAGAACATCCTATCATCGTATCTTCGGTAAATACACTAATACGATAAACACTGTCAACGGTGTATACGAAATACGTTTGACCACCACTAACAACCTTTTGCTCAAGCTTTATGTACTCGTATGCAAGTAGGAATGAATCACTATCTAATACAATATTTTCCAACACGTAAAATGTTTTTACTTTGTTATCTTTTACAAGATGAGCCATTTTTTCGCCACTAACAACATCCTTATTCGTCACGTAAACCTCATTTAAGTATAAACAGTTGTAGAGGGCGTGTTCGCTTATGTCCGCCGTAGGTAGATTAATTTTGGTCAAAGCAGCATTCGCAAATGCATAATCCCCTATCGTAGTTACACTTGAAGGAAGAATTAATACGTTAAGCTTTGCATAATAGAACGCATACGGTGCTATTTGTGTAACGTTATAATTTACACCACCTTTTTCAAAAGCAACCGTATATGAAGTGTCATCCTTCATCGTCGGATACGCAATCAACACCGCTTCTTTTTGAGTATCGTCATATTTGAAAAGCACACCGCCATTCGTTGCAAAATGAGCATTGTTTTCATCTACGCCAATGGTTGTTAATTTAGAACACCCAGCAAATGCTTGACTTCCTATATTGGCTACGTTAAGCCCTATATTAACGTTTTGTAATTCTTTACAATTAAAGAATGCTGCATTACCTATAGATACAAGACCTTCAGGTAAAGTTATTTTCTCTATTGCCGTGCAGTTACTGAAAATATTATCTTTAATTTCAGTAACCTTACTGATAGTTACATCTTTTAACGTCTCGGGCACATACTTAATGTTTTCGCTATGTTTTGACGCCCCGAATAATTTGCCTATTACGTCGCCGTAGGGGACATCTATTTTACTAATAGACTTACATCCTGTAAGCGCAGAATTTTCTAATGCTGTAACGTTATCCGAACAATAAAATTCCTCAATCGTTTTACATTCATATAGCGCATTAGATTTTATTCTACCCATGCAAACCGTAACGCTAACCAAAGTAGACGGTACGCAGCTTGAATTCTCCTCATAACTTCTTGCACCAAAAATATATCCAAGATAAGCATTGTTGCCACCGTTAAATGAAACGCTTGGTAAAATTATTTCTCTTAAATTTTCAGTTAATCCGAGTGCGTTATATCCAATATCATACGTTTCTTCAAAGTTATTTGTAACTTTTAACTCGAATCGATCCAAATTATAACATCCAAAAAATGCTTCTTCGCCTATGCTAACTACGGATTCGGGTAAAACAACTTCGGTTATGCCAGATCCAGTAAATGCATTATTTTCTATAGACGTCAATTGAGATTGTGTACCAAAATCAAATCTTAACATCTCAAACGTACCTAAAAATGCATATGCGCCTATTTTTTCAACTGTGCTCGGCAGACTGAACTCTACACCATTATATTCAGCAAAGGCATACTCACCTATCTCTAAGATATTTGAATTCACATCAAATATAATGCTTGCGTTGACTTTTGAGAATGCATAGGCACCTATTTTTTCTACTTTTTGCGGAACGTATATTGTTGTAAGTGCCATTGCCCTCTCAAATGCGTGTTCTCCTATTTCCATTATGCTTTCTGGTATGGATATTTCTATTCCTCTATAATTACTGAACGCATAATCACTTATAGCAGTTATATTTGCATCGAGACTCCACTCTATACTAGCCTGTACTCCACTAAAACAATATTGGCCAATCTTAGTTACCGTTGCAGGGACTTCTATTTTGTCTCCCAAGTATCCAATAAATAAGTAATCGCTCAATTCATCTATAGTCTTATTGTTATTCCAGTCAATGCTGCATTTAACGCTATAGAATGAATAGGAGCCAATATTCCTTAATTCTGTTGGTAACACAAGATTAGTAAGATTCGTTGCGTTGTAAAATACGCTATCACCAAGTTCTCGTACTGTATCGGGTAATACTAGACTCGTTCCTTTATATTCAGCAAAAGCATAATCATTTATCACGTTTACGTTCGCATTAGACATATCTAAACTTGCCTGAATACCCTCGAATGCATAGCTTCCTATTTCTTCGATATTGCTACCAAACTTTATACTTTGCGCTACTTTATTTTGTGCGAATAGGTATGAACCCAACGCATCTACCATATATTCTTCATCGTTTATTGATACGACGTCGGGTATAACTATGTCAACAACGTCAACGTCGTCTACTTTTAACGCTGGAGCATATGCTATCACCTTTGCTGATTTTCCATTCGACGTATCTGTTAATTCTAGCGTAAAACCGTCTACGGTATGATATCTTTCGTTTGATACGTCGACTACTTTTAAGTTTTCACAACCAATGAATGCACCTTCGCCTATATTATTAATGGTTTGAGGTAGAGAAATTTGTTCTAAAGCGACACAATTCTTGAATACAAAATCTCCTATCGACGTAACACCGTAGCTGATTGTTACCTCTTTTAACGAGGAACAACCGCTAAATACGTTATCACCTATAGTTTCTACGTTTTGAGGAATCACTATTTTGTTTAACGAAATACAGTTTTCAAATGCACCCGACTGGATTTCCTTTATCGCACTATTCCCTTCGTCATCGCACAAGAATACTATTTCCTTTACATAAGCGTTACCACTAAACGCACCATTGCCTATACCCGTGGTGTCAGCCTTTACAAAAACGACGTCCCTAACACCGTTATATTTAACAATGATCGTACCTATATAAACCAAAGTGTCATTGCTATTTTCTATTGCTTTGACATTATCAAACGCACCCTTGCCAACAAATTTTATATTGTTTTCCGTAACGTTTATTACCTCTAGCTGTGTACAATCTTTGAATGCATTTTCGCCAATACTCTCCAATTTGCAATCGACATTATTGAACACACGTAGTGAAGAACAGCCTAAAAATGCATCGTTGCTTATCTCGTATAAATTACTCTTTCCGTTAAACACAACCGATACTAGATTTTGACAATACGCAAAAGTATTGTTATTGATAGTTTCTAATCTACTATTTTCTTCAAATCTAACAGTGCTAATTCTCGATCTTTCAAACGCGCTTTCACCTATTTCCGTTACTTCACTCGAAATAAAGATATGCAGAGCATTATTTATCGAAGAATCAATTTCCGCAAAAGCATATGCGCCTATCGTCGTTAATTTGTCTAAAAGTGCTAAATCGAGATTAACAAGTTTCTTACACTTGAAAAATGCATACTCGTCAATAACAGCAACTCTATTTGACGTCGTTGAGAATTTCACATTCTCAATATTAGAATTTGCAAATGCATATTTGCCAATCTTCTCCAAACTTTCAGGAAGATATACAGTCTTTAAAACAGTGTTATTTCTAAATGCTTCGTCGTTAATTCTAACGATTGAATTTTTCAAATGTAACTCGGTTTGATTACCGTTATACTTATAGAATATTCCGTTAATTACCAAAGAATCGTCTACGTATTCGTTAAGCCATTTTGTTCCTAGGAAGGCAGTGCTATCTACGTCATTTAACATAGGCGAATTCTCCAAATTAAATAACGCCAAATTAGCACAATTAAAGAATGCATCCTTTCCTATTGTAGATATTTTGCTATTAAGTACGACCTCTTCAAGATTTTGACAATATGCAAAGGCACCATCTTCTATCATCAAAACGTCTGAATTCAATACTACCTTTACCAACGTGTCATTATTCTTGAAGGCATTTTTTCCTATGATTTTAATGCCAGCAGGAATGACTAATTCGCTTGCATTTCCATTATATTCTTCCAACTTATCATCGTTAATTACCCAATATGAGGCTATTTGACCGCTTTCTTTTGCTGTTTCTGAAAAAACATTCTCGCCTATTGTTTTTCCTTCGAGCCCGACAATTAGATATAAATGCGAACAACCATAAAACGCCTCATCTTTAATCAAAGTCAATGATTCTGGGAATGCAATCGTCTCAATATCACAACAATTAGCAAAAGCTCTTTTACCGATAACTTTTAGATTGCTATCCGATGCAAAATCAATAGTCTTAACGTTGTATTTATTCTCAAAAGCACCATCGTAAATAATAGTAACTTCACTAGGAATAACTACATTTTCGTCATAGCCATTATATGCCAAAAGCACTCCACCGATTATTATAAAGCCATCTTTACTTACTAATGCAGTATTCGCAAAACTAGATTCTCCACAAGTTTCTATCGTAGAACTGATAGAAATTGTTGTAAGTGAAATACAATTCTCAAATGCATTATCGCCAATACTCTTGATTTTACTTCCAGCTTCAACCTTTACCAAAGAATGGCACCCTAAAAATGCGCTATTTGAGATAATCTCTAAATTCTCCGGTAAAACGATTTTTTCTACGATGGTATTATTCGCAAATGCAAACTTTCCTATCGCATTTACTTTGAAACTACCAAAGGTATTAGGAACAACTATTTCCGTTTCTCTTCCTTTATACCCGACTATCGTAGCCATCTTGTTGTTATCGATAACGTATGCATAGTTACCAGAAAAATCTCTATATTCATTCCAATTGGCATAAGTGTAATAACTAATTTCTCCCTCACCATATAGAGATTCGCTCAAATCTGCACCTGCTAATGCATAACACTCCGAGGGCCTATATTCGCCATAAGCACCTTCGTCTGCGGTAACAGTCGTATCACCAAATCTAATCGACACAAGAGAAGGACATACTATGCTATTTTGCTCAAAATGTACGCTATTTGTTTCAAAATATATGCTAGCTAGTGCCGCGTTTATTATCGCTCCGCTTTTTACCGTTCTTACCTCTTCTCTTGCTTCGAATTCGGTACTAACGTTAGAGTATTTTGCTGGATAAGCGTATAAATAATAATACGGGTTAGTATGCCCCACGTAAAGTTTTCCGTATAACGCGCCATTATATACGGTAAACAACTCGTTGTTGATAACGCTTATTTTCGCCAATGAATTACACCCATAAAATACGTAAGAACCTAATGAAGAAAGAGTTTCCGAAAATGCTATACTCTCCAAATTTGTTAAGCCGTAAAAAGCATAGTCGGCTACCGTATTTACTTTGTTCCCTAGCGTCAAGGATTTTAATTTACTTGGGTATGACGACATAAACGTACCTTCGTTAATTATGGTAACTCCATCGGGAATTGTGATAGCCTCTAAATCGTAACATTCTGCAAACGCGTATTTACCTATATCGTTAAGTTTTACTGATAAAACGATATTTTTCAAATTTTTCGCCCCATAAAACGCATACGCTCTTACTTTTTCAGTAACTTCGTTCATCGTAAATTCAGTTTTGTTATTAGCCGAAGGATATGCAACCAATTCGGTACGATTAACGTTATAAAGAACATAATCGTAAGCTCTAAAATACCTGTTGCTAGAGCTTACATAGAATCTATTGATATTCTTTCCTAAAAAAGCGTTTTCTACTATTGCTGTCACTGGTAATACGCCGTTTTCTTCCGTGTCATGATATTCTGGTATGACAACTGAAGTATCTTCACCCGTGTAGTCTATAATCGTATAGGCATCCACGCCGTTATATTGATACACAAGACCGTTAGTACCCTTGTCGTAAGAAATATAATCTGCTACGAAATTGATTTCTGCCGTAACTTTGTAAGGAAATTGTACGGGAATTTTTTTATTGTTCTTCTCAACGTACCATTTTGTAAAGACGTAATTTTCAACCTTTTCAACGTCATCTGGCGGAACTATACCTTCGGTTGCATTATCAACATACCAAGATATAGCGTAATCATAATATTCACCTTCTACGTATTTATAATACGAGAATGTAACGAGAACGCAATCTCTATCGTATATCGCATAGAACTCCAACCCTTCGCTGTTTACGGCGTCCATACTTTCCTCGTCTTCCCATCTTCCATTACTATATCCCGATACGATAGGAATTTCTGGAGCATATTCAAGTGCACTCTTTCCACGTGGTACACTTATTCTAGCAATCAAAGTATCTTTTTCGCCTATTCTAGTATAGTACTCGACGTCATAATAATTAGGTGCAAATACAGCTACCAAGGTTGTATTCTTGCTAAAACTAAATGTTGATATCATTTGATTGGTATCTCTATCTTTCCAACCAACAAAAGTATATCCTGGCTTCGTCCCGAGGCTAGGAACTACCGCCAACTGTGACTCCGTTAAATATTGGGTATCAACAACACGATCACCAGTTTCACTTAAAAAAGTCACCGTGTACTTAGTTTCTTGTTGTATGTACAATTTCAATCTAACAGGAATAACGTATTTACCATAAATCAACGTTATGGAATGTTCGCCCACGGCCGTTAGCTTAGATCTATCTTCCGCTTTTACCATACTGTCCGAAGCATCTATAACAACACTTTCACCATCATAATAATTAATGCGCAACTTTACATCAGAAACTTTGAATGTATCCAACAAAAATCCTATTTCTATCAAACTTTCTTCATCGTCAAGAACTACGCTTTCTATGTTAGCGTAATCTATTACTACGTCATCTCCATCAGTCTGTTGAGAATTCGCCGTACATGCTCCGAAAATAACAACCGAAAGCAGTGTAATTAGTGTTAACAAAATTGTAAGTTTAGATTTTTTCATAAGGATTTGCTCCGCGCGTAATTATTATATATAATAATATAGCATTAAACGCGCGAAAAATCAAGACTTAATTTTAAAAAAATTAAATTATCTGTCTTCGTTAAAAATTGTCTATTTTTTACTGAAAAACCTTGTATTTTAGGTTAAACTGACATCAAAAAGCGAATAATCGAAAATTTCTGAAGATAATTTTGATCTATGTAATTCCAAATCAACAGTATCCGCTATTCGTTTTGCGACCTTTAAAGTCTTATAGGTTAATCCATCTAGCGTTCCTCTTCCAGACTGCTCAACGCCAAAAAGTTCACCTGCACCTCTTAATTCGAAATCTTTTTCCGCAAGCTCGAATCCATCATGGCAAGAGCATAGATGTATCAAGCCTTCGGTAGGTTTCTTCTCCGTATACAAAAAACAATACGCTTCTTGCCCGCCCCGACCTACTCTACCGCGCAGTTGGTGTAAGGTTGCCAATCCAAAATTCTCCGCCCCCATAATCACTATTATTCCCGCTTCGGGTACGTCGATTCCCACTTCAATAACGGTGGTAGAAATTAGCAGTTTTGTTATTCCTTTCTTAAAATCATCAATCGCCTTTTGCTTTTGTTCCGGTTTCATTTTTCCGTGTAGATACCCAACTGTATTTTTGTCAAAATAACCGAGTGCTTCACTATAGAGACTCTCTACTGATTCTTTTTCTATACCTTCTGCATCAAAAATCTTAGGTGCCACGACGAATATTCGATTGTCTTTATTAGCTTCGGCTCTAAAGAATCTCCACATTGCTTCTCTCTTTTGACTTCCCACAATCGCAGTCTTTATAGCTGATTCTCTTCTACTTTTAATTGTAAAGTAGTCGACTTCACCGTAAGCAAGGAGTTGCATGGATCTAGGAATGGGCGTCGCACTCAAAGTTAACACATCAACGTTATTGTTTTTCATTATCAACCTAGTTCTTTGCGCAACCCCAAACCTGTGTTGTTCATCTTCAATCACTAGTCCTAAATTAGAAATTTTTAGCTCATTATTCAATAAAGAGTGCGTACCTACAATTAAGTCAAATTCTTGATTTTTGATAGAAAAATAAATATCTTCTTTGACTGATTTTTTCGTATTTCCGCTTAAAAAACAAGTTCTTATACCGAGCTGATCTAGTAGATTTTTTGCAAAATTATAATGTTGTAATGCCAATATTTCAGTAGGCGCCATTAACGCTACTGTGTAGCCGTTCTTTATTGCAAAATATGCTATACTTAGAGCAACTGCCGTTTTTCCACTACCTACGTCTCCACACAAAATGCCATTCAATGTTTTTTGCGAGCACAATACATGCTTTAATTCTTTTATGACTGTCTTTTGAGATTCGTTAAGCTTAAAAGGTAATAGCTTCTCAAATTCACCATCATCTCTCAATAAGCTGTATCTATTGCTTTTTATAGTAGATTTCGTATCTTTTGCTACCTTATACGCACATATTCGTCTAACTATATTCTCTATGACTACCCTATCTTTGTATTCTTTTAATTCAATCGATTGCGGTAGGTGCAAATTTTTGTATGACTCTTCGAGGCTCTTTAATTGATATTCTTTTTCTACGTCTTCACTTATTATGCTTTCAAATTGAAAACCAGACAAAGTCTCTTTTACAATATTGTGATAAGTTCCTTGCGGAATATACCCCTTAGTCCAATATATTGGATGTATGCCAATAAGATATGACTTTTTTGATTTTTCTTCAAAAATTGGATTAACTATTTCATAGGCATTTTTGACAATTTTTAACTTTCCATAAAACGTATATTCTTTGCCTTTTTGTAAAATTTTTGAAACGTAATTTTGATTAAACCAAACTAAATTTATTAAGTCGTTACCAGACTTTACCGTTCCTTTAGAAATTTGTAAATTACCTTTACTAAAACTTGAAATGCCTTTTACCAAAATAGCGTCGAATATACAAAATTGACCTTCCATCGCAACGCTCAGGGGCGTTACGCTAGTAAGGTCAACGTAAGTACGCGGAAGACGTTCTATAACGTCTTTTTTCGTATAAATATTCAGTTCATTAAGTTTTTTTTCGGTGACTTTGCCGACACCTTTTATTTCAGATAACATTACTCTACGGTAATATAAAAGCTGTAATGCGGTTGTCCGCCATTAATAGCAAACACGTCGCAGTCTTCGTATTCTTCTTCTACCTTTTGTCTTATTTCTTCTGCCGTATCTTCGTTCAATTCTTCACCATAATACATTGTTATAGTGCAAATAGAATCTTTATCTTTAGTTGCAAGTGCTTCTATTATTACTTCTTCTAGATCGTTACCTTTTGCTATTATTCCCTTTTCTAGAGCAATAATATCTCCATTCTTAAGGACAAAGCCATCTATTTCGGTATCTTTGACGGAATGTGTAACCTGAATACAACTTACCATTGAAGCTGCACTTCTCATATTCTCTTCAACAATTTCAATTTCCGCTTCTTTGTCGTACGACATAGCCGCAGCTATACCTTGAGAAACGTTGGTTGTTGCTATAACGATCAAATTACATTCGTTTAGCAATGATTGCGCTTGTTCACAAGCAAGTACGATGTTCTTATTGTTAGGTAAAACAAAAACGTTCTCTGCATTAATTTCGTCTACCATGTGAATTATATCGTCTACGCTAGGATTCATAGTTTGTCCACCTTCTAGCACTTTGTCCGCACCAAATTCTGTGAACATAGCCTTAAAACCATCACCACTACTTATCGCAAGCAAGCCACGAGGTTTACGAACCTTTTTCTTGTTCTTTTGAATTTCTTTGTTTTGCTCGCGCATGTTTTCAATCTTAGGTAAATTAATTTCACCCAAAATTAAAGCATAACCTAATGCCTTGTCGGGATGATTAGTGTGTACGTGAACTTTTATGAATTCCAAATCACCTATAACTAATACGCAGTCACCGATTTTCATTAGTTTGTCACGTAATTTGTCAATATCAGATAAAGTAACGTGTTTCTTTAAATTGATAATAAAAAATTCCGTACAATAAGTAAACTGTATATTTTCTAAATCGTGCTCATCAGAAAAATCTGCTACCGGAGAAACAATCTTAGTCGGATGCTCTTCAACGACTTCTTGCATAGGAATACCAGCAAGAACGTTATACATACCCTTAAAGATATACATCAAACCTTGACCACCACTATCTACTACGCCTGCTTTTGCAAGTATTGGTAACAAATTAGGAGTATCTGCAAGAGCTTTGTCGCCTTTTGCTATAACTTTTTCAAAAAATTCTAAAAAGTCTGTCGTTCTATTGCTAATCTTTACAGCGCTCTCACCTACAATTCTTATTACGGTGAGCATCGTTCCTTCCTTGGGATGGGTTACAGCTTCATATGCTTTGTTAGAACCTGCTTTAAGAGCCTTTGCAAAACACTTTGTGTTAAGCGGTCCTTTGTTCTCGGCGATTACTTCACTCATTCCCTTAAAAATCTGACTAAGAATGACACCACTATTACCCCTTGCACCCTTCAAGGCACCACGAGCAATAGTATTTATTATTTCGGGTATATTATCAGTTTTTAAATCAGAAATTTCTTTCGCTGTAGCCGTTATAGTTAAACCCATATTGGTACCCGTATCACCATCGGGAACAGGGAAAACGTTAAGACTATCAACGTAATCTTTATTTATAATTAAATTTTGTTGTGCGCCCTTAAAAATATCTATAAGTTGCGCTGCCGACAAATTCGAAATCATCTATCCTCTCTTTGACGTTATTATTATAGTTTCATTCCTACAACGTGTACTTCTACCGATTTAACTATCATCCCGGTAAAGTGTTCTACGTGATAAATTATGGAAGACTTCAAACTATCTACAACCGCTTGGGTGTTGATACCACTAACGATCAAACAATAAACGTCAATATAAATTTTGTTATCTACCGTAACCAACTTTATTCCTTTGGATACGGGCTCTTTGTTAAAAAGCATCAAAACACTGTCGCTAAGACGTCTACTAACTAGCCCTGCGACACCATAACACTCTATAGCAACTTTCTTAACAACAAAGGCAACTGCCTCGTCCGAAACCACTATATTACCGTAAATGTTGCTTGTTTGTAATGCCATTATCTCACCTAAATCGTGTTGTATATATTTTTATACATATTTATCATAGTATATAATCGGAAAAATTGCAAGTAAATAAAAAAAAATGTATAAAAACAATTGCAAATTACAAAAAAGCATTGTATAATTGTTGCGTTGATTTATTTAGGAGGTACATGTCATGAGCAGAGTATGTAGCGAATGCGGTAAAAAACAAATTAGTGGCAACAAGGTTAGCCATAGTAACATAAAGACCAGAAGAAGTTGGAAAGCTAACGTTCATAAGGTTAAGGATATCGATGAAAATGGCAGCGTTTCTTACAACTATATTTGCACTCGTTGTCTAAGAACTAGAAAGAAGACCAAGGCAGAATAATTTTTCTAAAATTTAAAAAAAATTAACTGTCCCACCAACGTGGGACAGTTTTTTGCGTTTAAAAATATTTTTTCGCTTACTATTTGTTCTCTAATTGTTTAGCTCTATAATCTTTTATAGCTTCTGCTATAGCCTCTTCTGCAAGTACCGAGCAGTGGATCTTTTGAGGAGGTAGGCCTTCTAGTGCTTCTACTACGTCAGAGTTCTTTATTGCAAGAGCTTCATCAATCGTTTTGCCAATAACCATTTGCGTTGCTATAGAACTACTTGCAATAGCCGCTGCGCATCCAAAAGTCTTGAACTTAGCATCTACGATTATATCGTTCTCTATCTTCAAAGATACTTGCATTATATCTCCACATTTAGCGTTACCAACGGTACCGACGCCATCTGCATTAACTATTTCGCCTACGTTTTGAGGATTTGCAAAAGTATCTAACACTTTCTTATTATACATTGTAACTTTCTCCTTTTTGTTGTTTAAATAACGGTGACCAACTACGCAATTTTTCTATAGTCTGTACAAGCGTGTCGAGCACGTAGTCTACTTCTTCTATTGTATTATCTTTTCCAAAGCTAAATCTTATCGAACTATGCGCTTCTTCTATCTCCGCACCGGTAGCAAGAATAACGTACGATGGCTCAAGGCTACCACTGCTACATGCAGACCCGCTACTTACCGCTATGCCATTCAAGTCAAGCGTCATAAGGATAGATTCGCCTTCTATATATGCAAAACTAAAATTAGCATTACTTACTAGCCTATGCTCGCGTCCGCCGTTTAGTTTGCAATCGCTTATTCTTGCGAGAACTCCATCGATAAATCTATCTCTCAAGAATTTAACTTTCTTGTTGTTCTCTTCCATTTCTTCAACGGCAATAGATAAAGCCTTTGCCATTCCTACGATACCTGCGGTATTCGTAGTGCCGGGACGATAAGATCTCTCTTGATGTCCACCATTTATTAACTTGTTAATTCTTACACCACTTCTTACGTACAATAAGCCAATCCCCTTAGGTCCATGGAATTTATGCGCGGATAAACTTAAAAGATCGATATTGTATTCGTTAACGTCAATCTTTATACTTCCCATTGCTTGAACGGCATCCGTATGGAAAATAATGCCGTTTTCTTTGCAAAACGCACCAATTTCCTTTATCGGTTGTATTGCGCCCATTTCGTTGTTCGCAAACATTACGGAAATCATTACGGTATCATCCCTAACGGCGTTCTCTATGTCGTCAAGGCTTACCCTTCCATCAGAATCAACGCCAACGTACGTTACTTCGTAGCCTTCCCTTTCAAGTTGTTTGCAAGTTTGTATCATTGCCGGGTGCTCTATAACCGTAGTAATCAAATGCTTACCGTTCTTTTTGTTAGCTTCCATTACCCCGCGTAATGCCCAGTTGTCACTTTCCGTTCCACCACTCGTAACGTATATTTCGCTAGCTTTTGCACCAATAAGGTTAGCTAGCGTTGCTCTCGCTTCATCTACTGCGGATGCTGCTTCTCTTCCAAAAAAATGCAACGAAGAAGCATTGCCGTATACGTCACACATATAAGGCAACATGCTATCAAGCACTCGTTTATCCATCGAAGTAGTAGCAGAATTATCTAAGTATACTTTCATTTTTACCCCATTTTTGTAGCGTTGGCTACAAATAATACATTATCATATGTGCCTTAGCTTTATAAAATTATAACGCGATTTTTTATATAAAGCAACCATTTATAGATTGTTTTACAAAATCTATTATGCCTTGTTTATTTTTCGAACCATTGAATCTTGCCATCTCTTTGCCGTAGTTATACAGAATGACGGTAGGCACGAATTGTATGGAATTATCTATAGCGAACTTCTCACATTCGTCTACGTCAACTTTATAGCACACTGCGCCTAATTCATTAAGTTCTTTCTCTGCTTCTTTGTAAAAAGGCTCCATATACGCACAAGGTCCGCACCAAGTTGCAAAAAAGTCAACTACCGCGTATTTATCATTATGCATTGAGCTAATTTCGTTAGGTTTCAAAACTTTCATATCAATACCTCCTGTTTGAGATTATTTCACAAATATTGTATATAATTCTTCAATAGAAATTTCTTTGTTGTTATTTTTATCAAACATGTCCTTAAGCATTATTTTGTTATTTTTAATTTCATCTTCTCCAAGTATAACAACGTATCTAAATCCCATTTTATCTGCGTATTTTAGTTGTGCTTTCAAGCTTTTTTCCATTATATCCGTTTGAACCAACACACCTTTACTTCTTAAATTCGCAACGAGTTTTTGAGCATAAGAATATTGCTCACTACCAAGCGGTGCAATGTATAGTAAGGGCTTAACGTTCTCGCCAATGTTAAGTTGTGCGTTTTCCATTACCATAATAAGTCTCTCTATACCCATACCAAAACCCACTGCAGGCACGTCGCTTCCACCGATAGTCGATACAAGATTGTTGTATCTACCACCACCGCAAACGGTACCTTGACTTCCTATCGTATTGCTCACGAATTCAAAAACTGTGCGAGTATAATAATCAAGACCTCTAACTATACGCGGATTAACAGTATAATCTATTCCTAAATTATCAAGACCTTTAAGAACTTTGTTGTGGTGTTCCTTACAGTCGTCACACAAATAATCAAGCACTACGGGCGCATCTTTTGCGATTTCTTTACACGCATCTATCTTGCAGTCCAGAACTCTCAAAGGCGCTCTATTTAATCTTTCTTTACACGTAGGACATAGTTTATCAATATTCTCGTTAAAGAATTTTACTAGTGCTTCCGAATATTCTTTTCTACACTTAGGACAACCTATGCTGTTTATATTGAGCGTTATATCTTTAAGATTAAGGCTATCAAAGAAATTCTTTACAAGTGAAATAACCTCTACGTCAGCATAAGCTGATGCGCTACCATATAATTCAACGCCAAATTGATGGTGTTCTCTCAATCTACCCGCTTGAGGCTTTTCATAGCGGAATACGGGTGTAACGTAGTACATTCTAGTAGGTTGCGGATTGCCGATAAGCGAATTTTCTACAAAACTTCTCGCAACTCCTGCCGTTCCTTCGGGCTTTAACGTAATACTTCTATTGCCTTTATCCATAAAAGTATACATTTCTTTATTCACGATATCGGTAGTATCCCCTACGCCTCTTAAAAATAATTCGGTATGTTCGAACGTGGGAGTTCTTATCTCCTTGTATCCGTATGCCGAGGTTGTTTTTCTAATCTTGTCTTCAACGTAATGCCATTTGTAACTTTCTTCAGGCAGTACGTCTTTGGTTCCTTTCGGTATATTAATCATATTTTTCCTCTAATTAAAGAATATATTTTTTCAAATTCATTGATTTAAGTGCCGATTCAAGATGTTTATCAACGTATTCTTTGTCTACTACAACCGATATTTCTTGATCGCCACACGCTTCGAAAGACAAGTCTTCTAATAGCTTTTCCATAATCGTATGCAATCTTCTTGCGCCAATATTTTCTTTATTTTCGTTTTCTAAGAAAGCTATCTTTGCCATTTCCGTAATAGCATCATCTGTAAAGCGTAAATCCACTTTGTCTACCTTCAACATTTCTGCATATTGCATTATAATAGCGTTGTCGGGTTCTTTCAAAATCTTAACAAAGTCTTCTTCCGTCAAACTTTGCAAATTTACCATTACGGGGAATCTACCTTGTAGTTCAGGGATAAGATCGCTAACTTTTGCAATATGGAATGCTCCAGCCGCAATGAAAAGAATGAAGTCAGTCTTTACGTTGCCGTATTTCGTGTTAACCGTGCAACCTTCAACTATCGGTAAAATATCTCTTTGTACACCTTCTCTGCTTACGTCGGGTCCACCACCGCCGCCGCGTTGTCCTTTTGACGCAATCTTATCCATTTCGTCAATGAATATTATTCCGTCTTGTTCTGCTCTAACGAGTGCTTCGTGATTAATAGCATCCTTATCTATTAATTTGTTCGCTTCTTCGTTAATAAAAAGCTTCAACGCAGTTCCTACGTTAGTCTTACGCTTACGTTTGCGTTTCGGCATGATACTACCGATTATTTCACCAAAATTGTTGTCTTGCGGTGCACCCATGGGTCCTAGATTAAGTTGCTTAGGCTGTTCTTCAATTTCTATTTCTACAGGTATTTTATCAAGTTTACCCGAACGAAGTTCAGCTGCAAGTTCTTCTCTTACTACTTCGTCACTCTTTTCTGCGGGACTAGACTTTCTCTTAATGGGGAATATAGCATTAATTAGCTTGTTTTCTGCAATTTCTCTTGCTCTAGGCTCAACTTCCGCCATTTTTTCTTCTTTTACAAGTCTAATAGAAACTTCTACTAGATCTCTAATCATGCTTTCAACGTCACGTCCAACGTAACCAACTTCAGTGAACTTGGTAGCTTCCACCTTTACGAAAGGCGCTTTAACTAGTTTAGCCAATCTTCTTGCAATTTCCGTTTTACCTACACCGGTAGGTCCTTTCATTATGATATTCTTAGGAGTAATTTCGTCGCGCATTTCTTGCGGCAACATTCTTCTTCTATATCTGTTGCGCAAAGCAACAGCTACCGCCTTTTTTGCTTCGTCTTGTCCAATGATATAACGGTCAAGTTCAAATACTATTTGTCTAGGTGTTAATTCCATATTCTCCTCCTTATACCGTCTCAACAATTACGTTGTGATTTGTAAAAATACATATATCGCCTGCAATTTTCATTGCTTTTCTTACTATTTGTTCAGCAGTCATATCGGTATTTTCTAAAAGTGCTCTAGCTGCACTTAACGCATAGTTGCCACCGCTACCAATAGCACAAACACCTGCTTCAGGTTCGATTACGTTCCCATCGCCACTAATTACGTACAGACTTTCTTTGTCTGCAACAATAAGCATTGCTTCCAGATTACGATTGACACCGCCACTTCTCCAACATTCTGCAAGCTCAACGGCGCTTCTCATCAAATTACCCGAATACTTTTGTAACATTTCTTCGAATTTTTCACTCAAAGTGAACGCATCGCTTACGCTACCAGCAAAACCTACGACAACCTTGTCGTCGTATATTCTTTTAACTTTTTTTGCGTTGCCCTTCATTACAATGCTTTGCCCCATTGTAACTTGTCCGTCGCCTGCTACTGCGGTAACTCCATCACGCTTGACTGCACAAATCGTCGTTCCTCTCATTTCCATAAACTTTTCTCCTTTACAATAGTTCTACGTATTTTTGCATATCAACTAATGCTCTTTCGCTGTATTTAGCTTTTCTTAACTTCTTATCACGCACGTGTTCTTCTAGTTCTGGTATCAAAGAATAACTTACGTGCATAGGTTGAAAATTCTTTGTTTCCGTCGTTATATACGCTATCAAACTACCTATCGCCGTTGTTTTAGGTGGAAGCAAAAATTCTTTTCCATTAACAGTTCTATCAATTGATAAAGCGGTAATAAGTCCGCTCATCGTACTTTCTAAATAACCTTCAACTCCGCTAATTTGTCCTGCAAAATAGACGTTCTTGTGAGATTTTAAACTAAAATCCCCATTTAGTAGTCTCGGTGCGTTTATAAAAGTATTCCTATGCATAACACCGTATCTAACGAATTCCGCATTCTTTAAGGCTGGAATCATCTTAAAGACACGCTCTTGCTCACCAAACTTAAGGTTAGTTTGAAATCCGACTAAGTTATAGAGTTGATCGTAATTATCTTCCTTACGAAGTTGTACTACCGCGTAAGGTCTTACGTTAGTCTTAGGATTATATATTCCCACAGGGCGCAACGGGCCAAAACGTAAACTTTCTTCTCCTCTTTTTGCCATTACTTCAACGGGCATGCACGCGTTGAATACGTCCTTCTTCTCAAAATCTTTAAGAATAACTGTATCCGCAGATACCAATTCGCGAACAAACTCATAGTATTCTTCTCTATTCATAGGGCAGTTAAGGTAATCGTCACCACCCTTATTATATCTTCCCGCAAAGAAAGCATTATCTTTATCTATGCTCTCAGAAGTTACTATAGGCGCTACTGCGTCATAAAAATATAGACTTTCAGAACCCGTTATTTTCATAACGTCTTCCGCTAGAAGATCGGAAGTAAGCGGACCGCTAGCAACTACTACGAAATCATAGTTATCATCCACCACTTGCGTACACTCTTCTCTAATAACGTGAACGTTATCAAAATTATCAATTACTTCTTGTACTTTTGTAGCAAACTTCTCTCTATCTACAGCTAGTGCACCACCTGCGGGAACACTACATTGCCTAGCAACGTCAAGTATCATGCAGTCTAACATTTCTAGTTCTTTTTTTAATAGACCTTGCGAAGTGTTCACGTCTGTAGACTTCAAGCTGTTGCTACATACCAGTTCTGCAAAATTTCCCGTTTTGTGGACGGCAGTGTTTACGATAGGACGCATTTCAACAATGGTGACGTCGTGCCCCCTTTTTGCAAGTTGATATGCGCACTCGCTTCCCGCGAGTCCCCCACCGATTATTTTTATACTAGCCATTGTTTTCTACGTTTTTATCTTGTTTGGGTATTATTGTGTGATTACAGTTCTTGTTGATACACACGTATTGTGTCTCATTATCCTTAACAATTATTCTCATAACGTTCCTACATATAGGACAAAATTGAGGAGCTGGCAATTCCCAACTCATGAAATCACATTCGGGATAATTACTGCAACCAAAGAACACCTTGCCATTCCTTGTCTTTTTCTTAACGATATCTTTACCGCAACGAGGACAAGTACCCACTGGTTCAACTATATTCTTTATGTTCTTACACTTCGGATAATTGGGGCACGCCAAGAATTTCCCGAATTTACCGTTACGGACAACCATATTTGCTCCACATTTGTCGCAAATAACGTCCGTTACTTCTTCTTCAAGTTTAACTCTTTTTTCACCAAAATACGCTTGTCTTATACAATCGTTAAAATGCGGATAAAACTCACTAATAACGTCTTGCCATTGTTCTCCGTTAACAACGTCGTCAAGTTTCGTTTCCATTGATGCTGTGAACGCAACGTCTACGATATCGGCAAAGTTCTTTTCCATAAATTGCGTTACTGTTTCACCTAAAGCGGTGGGTTTCAACGCTTTACCTTCTTTTTCGGTATATTCACGATGAGAAAGAACCGATATTACGTTAGCGTAAGTTGCAGGTCTTCCTATACCGTTTTCTTCCATAGCCTTAATAAGCGTTGCTTCGGTATATCTAGAAGGTGCTTTCGTGAATTTTTGTTCTTTCTTTAACTCTTTCAAATTAAGTTCTTCACCTTCTTTAAAGTCGGGAAGTCTTGAAGAACTTGCACCGTCTTCATCTTCTTTGTCGTGTTCGTAAGCAACGGTATAACCCTTAAATATAACGGTTTTTCCATTAATCTTAAACCCGTAAACGGTATCTCCACAATCAGCGTTAATATGAACATTGAGCGTATTGTATACCGCTTCCGACATTTGGCTCGCCAAGAATCTATCATAAATCAATTTGTACAATCTATACAAATTACGACTTACCTTGTCTTTGATGCTTTCGGGCGTTATATCAAGTGATATAGGTCTAATCGCTTCGTGTGCATCTTGTATTGCCGCACTATTTTTTACAGCATAGTAATTGAACTTTTCAGGTGCATATTCTGCGCCGAAATGCTTGATTATATAAGCTTTTGCTTCGTTTTGAGCTTCTACACTTACTCTAACGCTATCAGTACGAATATAGGTAACAAGTGCAGTTAATCCCATACCTTCGATATTTATACCTTCGTATAATTGTTGAGCAAGCTTCATTACCTCAGGCGCAGACATTTGTAATCTGCTAGAACCGTCCTGTTGAAGAGTACTAGTAGTAAAAGGTGCGCCTGGATGTGACTTACTCTCACCGCGCTTTACCGTATCAACAACGTATTTCGCGGTATTTAACTGTGCGCAAACGCTTTCTACACTCTCTGCGTTATTGATTTTAAACTTCTTGCCGTTACAGTCGTTAAGTGCAGCCTTGAACGCCGTTGCTTTACCGAGCTTAGTGAGCATTGCCGTTACGTTCCAATATTCTTCAGGTACGAATGCTCTAATCTCGCGCTCTTTGTCGACTATCATCTTCAAAGCGGCACTTTGCACTCTACCACCAGATAATCCTTGCTTGATTTTTTGATTAAGTATTGGGCTGATCTTGTATCCAACTAATCTATCCAAAACTCTACGTGCTTGTTGGGCATTGACTAGATTAATATTAATTTTTCTAGGCTTGCTTATCGCAGCGTTAACTGCGCGTTTGCTTATTTCGTTGAACTCTATTCTTTGTGCACTGTCACCGAGTTCTAACACGTTAGCGAGATGCCAACTAATTGCTTCACCCTCTCTATCTGGGTCGGTTGCGAGATAAATTTGTTCACTTTCTTTAACTGCTGTTTTTAACCTTTTAACGGTTTCTTTTTTTTCTTTAACCATTACGTAACTTGGTCTGAAGTTATCGTCAATGTCAATTCCCATACTTTTTTCAGGTAAATCACAAACGTGTCCACCACTTGCTAGTACTCTAAAGTCTTTACCTAGGTACTTTTGTATGGTTTTCGCTTTAGTGGGCGATTCCACAATAACTAATTTCATTTACTATATACTCCAATAATTGTTTTTGGTCTTGGTAATAAGACCTATTGCTGTCATTTTTATTAACAAAGAATTAAGTTGAGAAACTCCCAAGTCAACGACTGCTAACAATTCTTCAAAGTGCATTTCGCCATTCTTTGTTAGTGCGTTAACTATATTGTCCTCATTTATGTCAAGTTGCAATCCGCTAGGTTTTATGTTGCTAACTTTTTGCATTCCTAGTTCATAATAAATATCGTTTACGTCTGTAACCATGCGCGTTTGGCAAGATTTTATACTCTTATTGCAACCGGCACTTGCTTTATTATAAATACTGCCCGGCACACAAAAAACGTCTTTGCCTTGTTCCAACGAATATTTAAGCGTTAACATTGTCCCACTGTTCTCTCCTGCCTCTGTAATCAATACCGCTCTTGATAAACCGCTTATTATTCTATTCCTCGCTGGAAAATTATGCGCGTTAGCTTCTTCACCTACGTCATATTCGCTAATTATCAAGCCATTCTCAACTATATCCCGGTATAATTGATGATTTTCGGGCGGATAAATAACGTCTACACCACAACCTAGCACCGCAATTGTTTTACCGCGTTCTTTGAGTGCCATTTTGTGCGCACAAGAGTCTATTCCCCTAGCCATTCCGCTCACAATACAAAATCGCTCAACGAGTTTTTCTACGAAATCTTCGGTAACTCTTATCCCATACTTAGTAGGAAATCTTGTACCTACCACCGCAAATGAAGGAACGTTGAGTAGATTTATATTACCCTTGCAGTAAAGTATAAGTGGTGCATCATCATAGCAAAGTAGAGCTTGCGGATATTCTTTATCTACAACCGTGACTATCTTTACACCTTTTTCGGCATATTTTCTTTCTAAATAGTCAAAGTTTATACTGCTAACACTTACGCATATTTCTCGATATATTTTTTCTCCACAAACGTTAACGAGTTCACTCCTTACCGCTTTAAGATTACAGGCAACGTCTTCAAGACTACTGATGCTATCAACAATCTTCCTTCCCTTAACAACACCTATACCTTTTGTTTTAGCTAAAATAATAACCGCTCTTTGTTTGTTGGTCAGTTTCATCCAATAATCATTTCCTTTTTATCAACGGTTTTGTATTGTATAGCCTCCGCAACGTCGTCAAACTCTATATTGTCTTTATTACCAAGATCGGCTATCGTTCTAGCTGTTTTAAGAATTCTAGTAATTGCTCTAGGGCTTAAATGCTGATTTTCAAAAACTTTTCGCAACAATGACTCACTATCGGAATCTATGTTGCAGTATTTCTTTATCAACGCATTATTCATTTGAGAATTAGTGTATATACCGTCTTCTTTGAATCGACTTAATTGTATATCTCTAGCTTTCTCCACTCTACCTCTTACAGTTTTACTATCCTCACAATATCGATTGCTTCTTAATTCATCGTATTCAACGTTATCTACCGTTACGTAAATATCTATTCTATCTAGCAGTGGGCCGCTTATTTTTGATACGTAGTTAAGTATCTCCCTTTGCGTGCAAGTGCATTCTTTTACAGTACTTCCAAAATATCCACAAGGGCAAGGATTCATACTAGCAATCAACATAAAGTGCGCAGGGTACGTAATGCTTCTGCTTACTCTACTTACGGAAATACATCTATCTTCTAACGGTTGGCGTAATGCTTCAAGCGTCTTTCTATTATACTCGGGCATCTCGTCAAGGAATAGTACTCCGTTATGTGCTAAACTTACTTCTCCCGGTATAGCTTTCGCTCCACCACCCGTTATACTGAACAAACTTGACGTATGGTGTGGCGACCTAAAAGGACGAGCCTTTACCATTCCTTTATCTGAAGAAACGAGTCCACTTATTGAATGAATTTTCGTTACTTCTACACCTTCTTCAAAGGTCATTCTTGGCATTATGCCTGTTACACATCTTGCGAGCATGGTTTTACCCGTTCCGGGTGTCCCACACATAAGCATATTGTGTGCACCGCTAACGGCTATCTCTAGCCCACGCTTTGCAAGTAACTGTCCTTTTATTTCTGCTATATCTATGTCGCAAAGCACGTCGTCATCCGTTTCGTAATGGCTAGCTTTGATCGGCTCAAACTCCAAGCCTATCAACAAATTAACCACGTCAGTTAGGTTCTTCATTGCATAAACTTCTGCATTTTGAACGTAACTTGCTTCTTTTGCGTTATCAAACGGAACTATGAATTTTTTGAATCCTAATTGAGTTGCGCTCAATAGTAGTGGCATTACGCCGTTTATTTTTCTTATCGAACCATCTAGTGATAATTCTCCTAAATATACGTAATCACCGCAATTCTTGTAAGGAATTTGTCCCACAGCCGATAGATATCCTATAGCTATTGCTAAGTCTAATGCCGAGCCTTCCTTTTTTACGTCCGCCGGCGCAAGGTTAATTACCGTTTTGTGTGCGCCGAACTCGAATCCACTGTTAGTTATTGCCGAGCGTACCCTTTCTTTTGACTCTTTTACTGCGCTAGTAGCAAGCCCAACTATATCTAAAGCGGGCAAACCATTTTGCGCAAAAACTTCCACTTCTACGGGAAATCCGTCAATTCCGTCAAGAGCATAACTTTTTACAGCGGTGAACATCTACTTTCTCCTATCTATTCTTCCTAATAAGCAAGAAAACTAAAGCACCGACTACTAAAATAGTAACCGCCGCTATGCTACCCACTATCGCAAAGAAAGTAGATTGTTTCAATACGTTGCCAAAAACTTCTATCGTTTTTTCAGATACGTCGTTATTACCACTGATTGCCTTATTCCCACTAATTACTAGTACGTATTCACCAGAATTCTTTACGTTGAAGATAATAACGTTATTTTTTATTTCTACGTCAAGCTTTTGTTTTGTATTAGCATCGATGATGGTCATTTCCCTATCGTAATAGTTGACGGGAACGTTCATGTTGATAGTAATTCCGTTATTCAAACTAGACGCCAAAGTCTCCGCGTTGTATTTTATATCTAACTTGAACTTCTCATAAAACGCACTAGAATAGCCACTAATATCCTTGTAATCTACTCCATCCGCTTGTGATTTGTCCAAAGTAAGAGTTATTACGTCTCCTCTTTTTGTACCGACAAAATCATTCTCATCAACCGTATAGCTAATTATACCCGAAACAATCTCTGGCGCATTAATAATCTTATACTCTTTTACGATGGTAGTATTTATTAAAGCGTTGACGTCAGCAATAGCATCGTTTATATCTTTTGCCGTTTTGTTACTATCTATAAGCACTAAACCGAGCGCTTCGTAAGCGCTCGCAACCTCTTTCCAAAGCTTTTCGGTATAATCACTTTCATTAAGCATTGCACTTTTATTCACGATAGCTTTTACGTTGTCGGCAATAACTAAATCTGCAAAGTGGTTGATAATCATTTGACGCGTAGTTACGTTGCCTGCATTGTCGGTTAGTTTTAACGTCAAAGTACCTATTCCGTAAGGATCAAAAGATAAGGTGTATATATCTCTTCCCGACGTATTTTGATGAGCAAAATATTTGTTCAATCCTTCTGCATAAACCGTCGCTAGACCGCTTCCGTTATCACTTGCCGTCAAACTAACGGTGCAGAGTTTATCGACGTCACCAGCCAAAGTATCGATACTGTAAGACAATTGTTCTATAGAAGGTGATACTAAATCAAAATTGGTATTTTTTACTAGTATATCAACGTATTCGGATCTATTGCCTGCATTATCCATCGAATATAGTCTTAATGAATAATTTGCAGCCATGCTATCTAAAATAATTGAACCGTCATACACGTAGGTGCTTCCGTTAAGAATATATTTTTGCTCATTAAGTAATCCGCTTTGCGTATCTACAGGGTAACTAACCGTTATAGTATAACTTCTGGAAAGTGAATTTTCATTAAGTTCGGGAGTTATCGTATACGTAGGTTGCGGTGGTGCAACGTCGTCAAACTTTTCGAACGTGTAATCTTTTGTCGTAGCATTGCCGGATTTATCATAACAAACTATTGTAAGAACACAACTCCTGTTGATTTTTAAAACGGATTTTTCTAAAGAGTTGACATCTTGAGAAATTACAGCAGATTGCGTTGCATCGGAATAGGTGTAGTAGTAATAAATCCCATATATTCCGCTTACGTCGTAACATTCGTTCCAATTAACTTCTACGTTGTAATCTACTCCCGATTTTTTCCATTCGGTCATAGTTTCTATTCCCGGAACGCTAGGTGAAGTTACGTCATTTTTAAAACTAGCTTCGTTCTTACCTAATTCCGTCATACCTATTTCGTCGGCATACGCATAACAAGTTACGATATATTGACCGCTTACGCTTGCTATGAATTCAACTTCACCATTAGTAGGCGTGAGCATAATTGCCTCTTCAATAACGTCGCTTCCGTCTATGCTATACTCATAGCCATAATAAGGGGCATCCACGTTAAAAACAACGTGAACGTCTTTTGCATAGCCGTCAACGTAACTAACTCCGCTAACGTACTCCGCTATACCATTTGTTATTTTAGAAATTTTTGTATAAGTGATTTCTTTAATAGAAACAATCTCTGAAGCTTCTGCGCCAAATAAAAAGTCAGTTTTTATACCAACCGAACATATAAAAGCGACAGCGACTATTGAAAGTACTAATAATAATATATATTTTTTATAATTTTTAACCATATATAGTGCCAACCTTTAATCTGATACATTATAACACACTTATCTATGCATTTCAACCTAATTAACGTATTTGCTATCGTTATTATTTTAATAATAAAAAGTTGAATATTTTCTTAAATATATCTAGCTTTACGTTATCACTGACTTTTATTACTTGTCATAGTTATGAATATAAACGTTTTTTAGGAGGTTTAATGAAAAAAATATTAATTATTCTCATGATTGCAACCTTACTTGTATTTAGCATAACTTGTTTTTATGCTTGCAATAAGGTTGACTCATCGGTAATCAGACTTAACGAAACAACCCATTCCGTTTTTTATGCTCCCCTTTACGTTGCTATCAACAAAGGCTATTTTGCAGAATATGGACTAGAGATTGAATTAACGAATGGTGGTGGTTCGGACAAAAGTATGACTGCCTTAATTAGCAACGGCGCAGATATTGCTCTACTCGGTCCAGAAACTTCCGTTTACGTCAACGCGCAAGGAAGTACTAATTCTGCGAAAATTATTGGACAACTAACGCAAAGAGACGGTTCGTTTTTGATAGGAAGAACGGCGCAACCCAACTTCAAATGGACGGACCTTAAAGATAAGAACGTTATCGGTGGTAGACGCGGTGGTATGCCCGCAATGTGTCTTGAATACGCTATCGCAAACAACGGACTTATTGATGGTGAAACCGTTAATATCAATTACGACGTACAATTCGATCTTATTACAGCAGCTTTTGAAAGTGGCGTTGGTGACTATTGTACGATGTTCGAACCTGCGGCAAGCCAATATCAAGCAGAAAACAAAGGATATATCGTTGCTAGCGTAGGCGCAGAATGTGGTGATATCGCTTATACTTGCTTCATGGCGACTGAAGAATACATCAAAAATAATGGTGAAAAAGTTACAAACTTTATGAAAGCAATAATAAAAGGCATTGATTTTTGCCATAACAACGACTCAACTGCTATTGCGGACGCTATTCTACCTAACTTTTCTACCACTGACAAAAACTTAATAATAAAATCTATCGAAAGTTACGCTTCTATCGATGCTTGGACAACAACGCCTTATATGACCGAACAATCGTTCGATAAACTTCAAGACGTATTAATGCGGGCGGGTACAATATCGAAAAAAATTGCCTACTCTTCCGTTGTAGACAATAGTATTCTTGACGGAATATTAAAATAAACGGAGAAATTTACTATGAATATACTCGAACTGAATAACGTTAGCTTTACTTATCAAAGTGACGAAAGAGAGACAAAAGCCGTAGAAAATATTAGTTTTTCCATACAAAATGGTGATTTTGTGGGACTTGTCGGCCCTAGTGGTTGCGGTAAAACCACTATTTTGAATATGCTTGCAGGAATATTCTCACCTAGTAGCGGTTCCATAACCTTACACGGTGAGGATATTACCAAACTAAAAGGACGCATCGCTCTTATGCCACAACGCGATCAGTTATTTGAGTGGCGAACTATAGAAAAAAATATAATGCTTGGTTTAGAGATAAAGAAAACAAAGAACAAAGAAAATACCGACTACGGCATGGATTTGTTAAAAAAATACGACCTAGCGGAAGTAGCAAAAAAACACCCGTCCGAACTATCCGGTGGAATGCGTCAACGAGTAGCTTTAATACGGACGCTTGTACTGAAACCCGACCTACTTTTGCTAGACGAACCATTCTCCGCTCTTGACTTTCAAACTAGAATTAACGTATGCGACGACGTATATTCGATCATAAAGCAAGAAAAGAAAACTGCACTTTTGGTAAGTCACGATATAAGCGAATGTATATCATTATGCGACAAAATCGTCGTGCTATCACAACGCCCCGCTAGCGTTATAGAAATAATAGACGTTGATTTAGATAAGTCCTTATCTCCGCTTAAACGCAGAGAAAGTCGTAATTTTGGCAAGTACTTTGAGAGAATTTGGAAACTATTGGAGGAAAAAAATGAGTGAGGAACGCAAACTATACTTAAAAAAGAACAAACGCACAAAAATATTAATTAACTGCATTCGTGTTGGATTATTGCTGTTTTTGTTAGGTGTTTGGGAATTAATTGCATATTTTGAACTTGTTGATCCATTCATTATATCGAGTCCTTCAAGAATAGTGAGAATCATCGGCACTTTATATAAGCAAAATAATCTATTCCCGCACGTTTTTGCATCATTGTACGAAACGGTCATGGGATTCTTGATTGCAACGGTACTCGGCACCATCATCGCAATAGTGCTATGGTGGAGTGATACCGTCAAAAAAATATTGGAACCCTATCTAATAACACTCAACTCTTTACCCAAAATTGCTCTAGGTCCTATAATTATCGTATGGCTAGGAACGGGTAAAACATCGATAATTTTTATGTCCGTGCTTATATGCATCATTATCACCATTATTAGCATGCTCACGGGATTCAACGAAGTAGATAAAGAAAAAATAATGTTGCTTCGCTCAATGCAAGCTACAAAATTACAAATTTTAACAAAGCTTATACTACCGGCTAACATTCCGACTCTTATTTCAGTTTTGAAAATAAACGTTGGATTAAGCTGGATAGGCTCAATTATGGGTGAGTATCTCGCTTCTAGAGAAGGCCTAGGCTATTTACTCGTGTATGGGTCTCAGGTTTTTCAACTTGATTTAGTTATGGCTAGTACGGTAATATTGTGTTTTCTTGCAGGGATAATGTACGCGCTTGTCGCTCTACTCGAAAAAGTCGTACACGAACATTTCAAAAAATAAAAAAAATGCGCAAGGCTCATTGCCTTGCGCGTTATCTTTTAAATATTAACTCCGTTTTTTCTCATTTCTGCCAGTAATACTTCTTTACGCTTCTCTTCCATGTTTGTAAGCGGTAATCTTATATTATCCGAGCAAAAGCCCATTGCATTCATTGCAGCCTTAACTGGAATGGGATTAACTTCACTGAATAGTGCATTAATCAAAGGTAACATCTCGTACTGCAATTTTGCACAGCCCTTCACGTCGCCAGCAAAATATCTATTACAAAGTTCTACCGTTTTTTCAGGAACTACGTTACTTAGCACGGATATAACACCTTTTCCGCCAAGAGCTAACATAGGTAAAATTTGATCATCATTACCGCTATACAAATCAACTTTATCACCAATTAAAGACATAGTTTCTACAGCTTTGCTAATATTTCCGCTAGCTTCTTTTATTCCGCAAATATTAGGATGATCTGCCAAAATTGCATAAGTTGAAGGTTCGATATTAACCCCCGTTCTTGACGGTACGTTATAAAGAATTACGGGTACACTACTAAAATCCGCAATTTGGGTAAACATCTTGATTAGTCCATTTTGCGTTGCCTTGTTATAATAAGGCGTTACGCATAATAACGCATCCGCGCCCGCTTCACACGCACATCTAGCTAAATCTAGAGCATATAAGGTATCATTACTTCCAGCGCCAGCTATTACGGGAACACGCTTATTAACTTGCTTTACCGCAAAAGCAATCAAATCTCTATGCTCATCATCCGTTAGCGTTGACGCTTCACCAGTTGTGCCTGCCACTACCAAGGCATTAATACCACTTGTTATTTGCCATTCAATTAATTCAGCAAACTTTTCATAATCTATTCCATTTTCGTTAAAAGGCGTTATAAGCGCTGTCGCTACACCTTGAAAAATCGTTTTTTGTTTCATGTCTCCTCCGAACGCAAAAATATTACAATAAATAAGAGTTTTTGTCAAATAAACTGGCGCTTTATTTGTTTTTTTCCCTACAATATATGATGGCATCTTTGATATATGTTACCGTAGTTGATGCAGTCATAGAAATATCAGTTTCTTGCTTTTGCGCAAATTCACCCGATAATCCATTGATAAATGTAGCATACGCTACAGATAATGCAATATTTTTATAGTTGCTACCTAATATGCCAACTATAATTCCGCTCAATACGTCACCGCTTCCCGCGGTGGCCATTCCCGCACAACCCCTATTAACTAGATACGTATCAATGCCATTCGTCACGATAGAAGTAGGACCTTTTAATAGAACGTTGACGTTATATTCTCGCGCAAATTCTTCACATATCTCTATTGGATTATTTTCTATCTCGGTAATACTTTTTTCCGTCAATCTAGACATTTCCTTCAAATGCGGAGTAAGAATCACCTTTGCTTTAGTAGTTTTTAAAATTGACAAGTCTTTCGCGAGCGCGTTAATTCCGTCCGCGTCAATTACTACGGGAATATCAAAATTATTTAATACGTATTCAAGGATTTTGCGGTTATACTTTCCACGCCCCCAGCCCATACCGATAGCCAAACTTTTTACTCCACGCAAAGCGTTATCTATAAATTTAGGTCTAAACTTCATAGCTCCATTGGTATCGGGCACAGTAAATAACGTACTTTCTAAAACGTATGGTGACACACTTTCATATATGCTATTAGGAACAATTAATTTGGATACGCCCGCACCTATTTTTAATGCACTTAAACTCATATTGGCAAGTTTAACTGCACCGGAATACTCCTTACATCCACCTAGTATAGCAACGTAACCATATTTTCCTTTGTGTGAATAATTCTCTCTTTCGCCAAAATATTCAGCAAAATCTTTTGATTCTACTAATTTATATTTTTTTCCTATAACAGGAATACCGATATCGCAGTTAACAATTTTCTTTGCAGCATCTTTGGCTTTTCCCAAATAGTTGCCACTTTTTAATGTGCCTATGCTTAGTGTAAGGTCGCTTATCACGAAAACGTCGCCTAGTCCGTTATCCCCACACAATCCACTATTTATATCAACGCTAATAACAAATTTCTTTGCGCCGTTAATAGCATTAATTATGCCTTGATATTTTTCGTTAGGCACACCCTTAAAACCCGTGCCGAACATACAGTCAACAATTGTGTCATATTGCGAAAAATCAACCAATTCGTCAAATAAAACTATATTTATTTGCTCTTTTATGCATTTTTGATAATAGTATTCCGCATCGGGAGTGCGCTTATCTTCAACAATTATTACGTCTAGAGTGAATTTATTCTCTTTCAACAACAATGCTAAAACAAAGCCGTCCCCGCCATTATTCCCCTTACCGCAAACTATAGCTGTTTTTCCATACCATTGATGCGTATCAAAGATAGCTTTACCAGCTCTATGCATAAGTTCTAAACCCGAAATGCCGCTTGCAATACAAGCGGCATCCGAATCTCTCATGGTTTTGTTTGATACTACGTTTAACATATTATTTGTTCAATAGCTGTTTAGCCATTATTACGCCCATCACAGAGGACATCATTAGACCACGAGTCCAGCCACTAGAGTCACCTAAACAGTGCAAATTCTTTATGCTAGTATTTAGCTTTTCATCCATCTTGATGCGATTACTATAAAATTTAATTTCAGGTGCATAAAGTAGAGTTTCACTGCTCGCAAAACCAGGAACAACTTTATCCACTTGATCAATAAATGCCAATATACTTATCATTGTACGATACGGTATTGCACTCGTTATATCTCCTGCAACAGCATCTTTTAACGTAGGTACTAGATTACCATGCGTAAGTTCTTTTTTCCAAGTTCTCTTACCATTGCGTATATCACCCAATCTTTGAACTAGGATATGTCCATCGCCAAGCATGTTGAGTAATTGTCCTACTTTTTGAGCATAAAGAATAGGTTCGTTAAAAGGCTCTCTAAAATGGTGAGAACAAAGTATTGCAAGATTTGTATTTTGTGATTTTTGACCTTTGAATGAATGCCCGTTAACAACAGCCAAATCATTTTCATAATTTTCTTGCGCTACGAATCCACCTGGGTTTTGGCAGAAGGTTCTCACTTTGTTTTCAAAAGGCTTTGGATAACCAATTAACTTAGATTCGTAGAGAGCTTTATTTACCGTCTCCATAACTTCATTCCTGAGTTCAACTCTTACACCAATATCAACTACTCCAGCTTCGTTTTCTATATGATGCAATCGACACATTTTTTCTAACCAGTCTGCGCCTTTTCTCCCTGTTGCCACAACGGTAGTTTTTGCAAAGAATTCTTTCTCTTTGACGCGCGCACCAAAGCACTCGCCGCCTTTAATAATAAGATCGTCAACATCGTGCAAAGGCAATATCTCCACACCCTTTTCTAAGAGGTATTCTTGTATCCTTAGATACAGATTTTGTGCTTTTTCTGTTCCTAAATGTCTTATTGGGCAATCAACAAGCTTTAAATTTGCTTGAATTGCTTTAAGCCTAATTTGTTTTATTTCTTCCTCGTTCTCCACACCTTCGATATGTGTTTCCGCACCAAAATCAAGATAAATCTTGTCAGTATAATTAATCATCTCTTGTGCATATTGAGGCCCGATTAGATCAGGTAAATCTCCACCTACCTCATAGCTTAAAGAAAGCTTTCCATCACTGAATGCGCCCGCCCCAGAAAAACCAGAGGTTATGTTGCACGTAGGCTGACAGTGAACACATTTACCCACCTTACTTTTAGGGCAACTGCGCTTGTGAATTAGCTTGCCTTGCTCCAAAATTAGTATTTTTTTGTCACTATTGTTACGTAACAATTCTAATGCGGTGAATATTCCCGCTGGGCCTGCGCCAATTATTAATACGTCGTACATTTTTACCTCCATAAGTTATAAAGCAACGAGGATTATATCATAAATTTACTCGTTTTTCAACACGATACGTTAATTTATTTGATAAAAAACGTCTTCACCATTTTCTATTTCATAGACAAATACTTCATTCTTCTCTAAAATTTCACGATAGAGCACGTACAACTGCTCGTTTTCGTCGTAATAATATTTTCCGCTTTCTTCCCCGTACGTAAACGTGTCGTCTTTATTTAGTATTAATACTTTTTCGTTTTGCTGATATGCGGTTACTAATTGAAAATCATGATTGTCAAAATTGACGTTTCCTTGAGGAAGACTAGATTCGGTATTTTCTATAGATAACGCTACCCACATGCTGTATTCATTATCAATCAACGTAAAACTTATACTATATGCTAGATCGTTCTTTTGCGCTACGTACTTGTAATCGCCATAACTTTCTAAATTTTCGAAAACATTATTATATGCCGTATCTAGAATCAAGCCCTCCGCCATAGCTACGTAGAGGCTTCCCTTGTTTTCATAACTGTAAAAATTACCACTTCCAATAGATGTTTGCTCCAAATCTACCAAACTTAAATCATCAACGTTATTTATTGATACAAAGTCAAAAGATTTTAAATCTATGTTAATCGATACCGCATATAAGTATTCGATAGTATCTTCTATTGATGATTTACTTATCGCTATACTTTTTGCATCGTAGTTAATGATTGCTCCACAATGGCTTATTGCTCCGTCAATAATTAAATCACACTCATTCTTAGAGCCAATAGTTATCGTTATTTCTTGATTGTTATAGACAAAGGTATACGTTGACAACTTAGGTATAATGATTTCATAAACTCCAAACTCTGAACTTGAAAAAGTCTCGACACCATCTTCAAATAACGATGCTTTCTTAATAGTATATTCATAGTTATTTTTTGACAAGACAGGTATCTCTTCTTCTTCCTTGACAAAGGTTGCACCGATATATTGCTCACAAACCTTTTTACCGCTTTCATCTTTAGTTGGTTTGAGGGTTGTTATCTTTTTGTATACACTGAATATCTCAAACTTGCCTTCAGTTTTAACTTCAAAAATATCTTTAAATTCATTAATATGTCCCAAATACTCTTTTTCGTTTAAAACAACTTTATCATTAATTAAGTATCCACAAAATTGATATTCTTCGAAAATTTGTTCAACTGTCGCAAAATGAATTTCACTATCATGCATCAACGGAATTATATTTTTAACTAAAGTATCGCTTTCATTATATGCATTTACGACACAAATAGAAGAATATAGAACAGTGCTTTCTTCAAAGTTGATAACATCATTTACCTGATACTCTGTTATCACTGTACCGTTTATCCCATACCATATCGCTACGTTGTTTGTGTTCAAAATCGTGTAATCTTCGCCAGCACTTACATTATCGACTAAAGTGCTATCTAACGAAATGTAAGTAACAGTTATGCCACTGTAACTCCTATATATTGTTAACTTGTCGTTTAATACATAATTTTCGGTAAAAGCAACCGCACCAACACTGTCCTTATAATCAAATTGGTCAGCAATATATGAATAAGAAAAATTGACAAAATCAGCATTAGGTATTTGCAAAACATCAACCAAAATGTCACATAAATACGTTTCTTTTATAACTTCACGCTCAACAAAATAAACGTTTGTTTTGAGCAAATCTATATCTTCTATACTGATGGTAAGATACCCTGACTTTGCTACTATCGTAAGAGTATAAATACAATCATTAATTAACGGATATTCTAGCGTTGGGATATCAAAAGTGTCGACAACTTTTCCATTACTTATCCACTTACATTCGAAATTATCCGTGCAAATTTCTATATTCTGGTCTTGTAAAATTTTCTTTGTCACGTCTTCAAACGTAAATATCTTTTGATAATCCGCATCACTGTAAACATATGATTTTCCATTAAAAACAAACGTATTGTGATACTTCTTATACGCATACAAGCATAAAAAATCATGGTTATTCTTATGATCCTTTACGTCAAAATCAGTTTGATCGAATATGTTATTACATTCAGTGTCAATATACCATTCAAATATGCCATCATCGGGCGAACCACTGGTATAGCTATCTACATTCGTATAGTCTTCAAAATAAACGTAGCCGGCATATCTATCGTTAATATAATATTTGACACATAACGCCTTGTCTTCATCAGAGAACGTATCGTTCGAAAAATTGAGAGATTTTTCAAAAACTTCTTCACCAAAATACACGATTAAATATCCATTTTCATACAAATAAGTCCCATCTTGAACTCTAATCTTTTCGGTTGTAGTTATTTGCGAACCTATTCCTTCATTTCCCAAAGTGAGAAATTCAGTTACCGTAACTCGCCAATCGCCTTCAATGTGTTGTTCTATTCTTTTATAAGAGTTGCCATCAAAAATAAAACCTGCAGCATCTATTGAGTCTATATCATCTTTTTTAGAATCATAGTAATCGATAATGCAATTTCCATTTATACTATCTATCGTATAATAAAACAAATCGTCGTGAATATTTTTCTTAAAATGCATAAGCTGTGCATCGTTTTCACCCACCGTAAGCTCTTTATATTCTAAGTATTCGTCTCTTTGTCCGTAAACATCGTAAATAATATTGTTGACTATATCTCCCGTATATTTGCCTATAATCAAAAAATCACCACAATTGTTACAAATATGTGCGATATAATCGTGCCCGATTTTATTCACTTTATCGCCATTCTTTACGTTCTTTTGACAATCAGTGCAATATAGGTCGCCAGAATAACCATCTTCTTCACAGCTTTCCTTTTTGTAATTCATTATTACGCAATTTTTATGTTCACATGCTATTGTATCTGGCACGTTTCCCTCAATATTATTGCCATCATTACTAGAATTACCATCATCTTTAGAAGAATCGCCTTTATTCGTATCTTCCTCTTCGTTTCCGCTATTTTTTCCGTCTTCACTGGAATTATCATTATCGTTGGGTGATTCAATGTCGCTATCAACATTTTCATCACTTCCATCAACGTTTTCATTTTGCTGGTTATCATCGTCAACAACCGCATCATTACTCTTATCGTTACAGCCTACAAAAATACAGCAAATTAAACAAATTGCTATCAATAATAAAATTAGTTTTTTCTTCATCTTTCGTTATGTTTTTCGGTTTGTGTTATTGTGTTCTTATTGTTTTTGGAAAATCTTATCTTTTAGCATATAATGATTTAATTCTGTAATATCATCAAATTCTGCATTTCTTTTACGCATAGGTTTTGCAGGAATTCCCGCAACAAGTGTAAAATCATCCACACTTTTCGTTACAATAGCACCCGTTGCAACAATGGCACCTTTTCCAATTTTTACACCGGGTAAAACTGTACACGCGGTATAAACCTTAGCATATTCTCCTATCTCAACGGGCGCATAAGTTCTTTCCATATGATCGTATTCAGAATGTGAATGAGTAAAAATTTTGGTATATTCCGTAATCATACAGTTACTACCGAATTTTATTCCACCTTTTGAATCAAAATAACAACCATGATTCCAAGATACGTTATCGCCAACTTCTATCAAATTACCAAAATTGAATCTAATTCCTTCGTTAGCGACTAAGCCGTCACCACATTTTTTGAATAACTTTTTTGCAATAATTTGACGGAAAGGAATACTGAACGCACAATTAATGCCTAACGGTACTCTATCAATTAATTCCCAAAGCATATGAAGATATCTTTGTTCTTCCGTATACGGCATATCGTCTGTTAAAGGCATATAGTCGCTCCATAATTGAAAACTACTCAACAATTCTTGAGTACATTCATAGAATCCAATCTCTTTCATTATGGTCAACGTTCCTTCTGTATCCAAACCACGGCCAACAATATCGTTAATCAAATTAAGTTTTGCTTGCAACATAATGGCTATCTCCAAGTTTATAATCAATTCATTGTAACACTATTTATAATTTTCTTCAATACAAACCGCGTATTTTTTGCAAATATATATAGAAACCTCAAAACTATCGCATATTAAATTTCTATTTATATCATTAAAGTGCATTTAAAAGTCTTGTCCTTCTCCGCACATAGCAAAAAACGGACGACTAATGCCATCCGTTACTTATTTGGCGGAAGCAGAGGGATTCGAACCCCCGTGGGCTTTCACCCAAACGGTTTTCAAGACCGCCTCGTTATGACCGCTTCGATATGCTTCCATTTAAGTTGCATTTATTATGAATAATTTTTTACAATTTGTCAACCGATTGTTTATAATTATTGGAAAAATAATTATTTTCTATGTTCTTCTTAGCATATTTGGTAGCGTTATAAATTAATAAATGTTATAATACATGTACCAAAGGGAGATATTTTGCACAACGTTTTTTTCAAAAAAATAAAAGAGTCGGTTTTTTCAGTATTGCCTATAACGGTAATTATCCTTATTCTTAATTTTGCAACTTCTCCTATGTCTGCTTACAATACTATTTCCTTCGTTATAGGTGCAGTGTTGCTTATTATTGGTATAGCCCTTTATTCTCTTGGCGTCGATACCGCTATAGAACCTATGGGTGAACATATCGGTTCGAAAATTAGCCACTCAAAAAAACCTTGGCTTATCCTTCTTTGCGTATTCATAATAGGCATCATAGTAACTATTGCAGAACCCGACCTAAGCGTTCTTGCCTCGCAAGTATCTATCGATAAGTGGACTTTGATTATCACAATATCGGTTGGCGTCGGTTTGTTTATGTTACTCGCCGTACTACGCATGATGCTCAAGATAAATCTTAATATTGTACTTATAGCATTATACGCTGTATTGTTCATTCTAGTAATATTCTCTGAATATAACATCATTCCCCTTGCTTTCGATTCAGGCGGTGTAACCACTGGTCCTATTACTGTACCGTTTATTATGACCATTGGCGTCGGCATTAGTACTGTTTTAAGCGGTAGCAAGTCGCAAGAAAATAGCTTCGGCACTATCGGTATATGTTCTATCGGTCCTATTATAGCAGTACTAATACTATCACTTATCAACAATGCAGAAAGCTCGGCAAGCATTCCCGTGCTTAATGAATACTCAAATATTGGTGACGTCTTCTTAACGTACTTAAAAGCATTCCCCGTTTATTTGAAGGAAGTAGGAATTGCTTTAGCACCCATTTGTTTATTCTTTGTGGTATTGCAAATATTTGTTATAAAACTTCCCCTAAAAAGACTGATAAAGCTTGGTATAGGTGTCTTATATACGTACTTTGGACTATCCATATTCTTACTTGGCGTTAACGTAGGATTCATGGCAACCGGCACATATATAGGTGGTGAATTAGCAAAAATCAATCCTTACTTAATAATACCGATAGGTGTTGTAGTCGGTGCAAGCATCGTACTAGCAGAGCCTGCTATTCACGTTCTTACAAAGCAAGTAGAAACAGTAACCAGTGGTACAATTACACGAAAAACCATGTTTATCGTGTTGATTATATCAATGTCAATTGCAGTTGGACTATCAATGTTAAGAGTTGTTACTGGTATCAATATACTTTACATTATAGTCCCAGGATATTTGATTGCACTCGTGTTGACGTTCTTCGTTCCGAAAATTTTCACAGGTATCGCATTCGACTCAGGCGGTGTAGCTAGCGGACCCATGACTGCAACTTTCTTACTCCCATTCTCGATTGGTGCATGTAAAGCTATTGGCGGCAACGTATTATCGGACGCTTTTGGCACTGTATCGATGGTTGCTCTAACACCCCTAATAACTTTACAAGTGCTAGGCTTAATTTATAGGATTAAAGTTGAACGTAGTAAGCAAGCAGTGCTTGTACAATATCAAGAACTCATTTCACATGAAGGTGAAATCATAGAATTCGAGGTGTAATATGAAGCGATTAAAACTCCTTACCGTTATTGTAGATAGAGATATAGTCGACAAAGTTGCCGAAGACGTTGCGAAACTTGGCGCTAACTTTTGTCACGTTTGTTATGGCAAAGGTACCGCTAATAACGAGTTGCTTGACCTACTAGGTTTAGGTGAATCGGAAAAAGGTATAC
Organism: Clostridia bacterium; assembly: GCA_045535785.1. Classification (GTDB taxonomy): domain Bacteria; phylum Bacillota; class Clostridia; order Christensenellales; family DTU072; genus CAG-1782. The sequence goes on along the minus strand of JAZSMH010000031.1, from coordinate 45,462 downwards.
TTTTTGCATCAGTCAATGAAGATGACATTGGTGCTATATATTCTATGTTAAAATTAACTCACAACTTTAATAATCCAGGAAGCGGAATAGCTTTTACTATTCCCATGTCTAGCGTCGGTGGTCCCGCTACGCTAAAATTACTTCAAGGTTAGGTGTATTATGGAACAAAAATATGAATTAATTTTTACTATACTCAATCGTGGATTTTCCGACGTCGTTATGGATGGCGCACGTCAAAGCGGAGCAACGGGTGGCACTATAATTACTGCCCGCGGTGCGGCGTCCAAAGAGACAGAAAAGCTATTAGGCCTTACAATTTCTCACGAAAAAGAAATCGTACTTATTCTTGCACCTAAAGAAAAACGAAACAACATAATGACTGCTATTTGTAAATGTGCAGGGCTTAACACCGAAGGTAAAGGCATTACCTTCTCTATGCCTGTAGACGACGTAATGGGAATAACGTTAGGCATTAACAACAATATAGAAGAAAACAAAGACGAAGTAGTCCCCACCGATGCAGAGTAATAATTTTTCGTGCGAACTTTGCCCTCGTCTATGTAAAGTCGATCGCATTCACCATTTAGGCAAATGCCACTCATACCACACAATGCGTGTGTGTAGAATAGCACCACACCACTATGAAGAGCCACCTATTAGCGGTACTCAAGGTAGTGGTACTATTTTTTTTAGCGGTTGTAGTTTAGACTGTGAATTTTGCCAAAACTACAAAATTAGTAAACAGCCCGTTGGTAAAACGTACTCCCCCTTTGAATTAAGCGAAGAAATAAAAAAACTAGAAAGCCTTGGGGTGCATAACGTAAACTTCGTTACCCCTACACATTTTTCTGACTTAATAATAGAAACTCTTGATATCTATCGTCCATCTATTCCTATCGTATACAACACCTCTGGATACGAACTTCCACATATTATCGAAAGGCTCAACAATTACGTTGACGTATATCTTGTAGATATGAAATATTCGGATAACGAAATTGCAAAAAAATTCTCCAATGTTAATAACTACGCAGACTTTTGCAAAAACTCTATAGAAGTTATGGTAAAAAATAAACCGCTTCTTTATGATGAAAACGGTCTATTAAAACAAGGTGTTATTATCCGTCATCTTGTTCTTCCCGATAATCTAAAAAACACCTATGGCGTAATTGACTTTTTTGCCGACAATTATAAGGATAAAGCGTTATTCAGTGTTATGTCGCAATTTGTACCGATGTATAATTCTTCTATCACTCGCACGTTAAAACCAATTGAATATAAATTAGTCACAAATTATATTCTAAAAAGGGATATTGAAGATTGCTTCATTCAAGAATTAAGTAGCGCCGTAGATACTTACACTCCTGATTTTGATACAAACTTTTAAGTTTTGCTATTCATATTCAAGAAGATAGATAGAGCGTTAGCAACGTCTTTTCCGAACAATTTTGATAAATTATCTACGTTATTAATAGATTCTTTTGTGTTGTTATTATCGTCACTATCTTGTTTTTGTGGTTTATTATTAAATAATTTAGTCATCATTATCAAAAGTAGCGGGTTAATGCCACCTACATTTTTTGAAATATCAAAACTATTTTCTTTGTTTAAAAAAGCAGATAGCACGTCCGCATTAACTCCACCATTCATTCCCATTATCAATGGTAATAACGACATTATATTATTGTTCATAAATACCTCATTGCATTTTTAATTGCATAATAAGAGTTTTCATTTTTTCGGCTTGTTCGGGCGATAAAAATGCTCTAACGCTGTTATAAAAACCATCTAATTCTTTCGGTGAAACGTTTCCTGAAGATACTCGCCCTACCTTAAATAATTCTTGCATAAGTTGTTCTTCACTCATTGCCGAATAATGATTGATGGCATCGTTTATGTTAACGTTTTCAGTTTTTTTAGTTTCTGCCTTTTGTTGTTTCTTTCTTATATATTCACCTACGTCCATTTTGCCTCCGCTTAGTTATATATACGCATCCTTCTAATCAAAAGTTCCTTCCGCAATCAATTTTAGTGCTCTATACGCCCTTATTATCTGGAAAAAATTATTGTTATTCCCAATGCTAAATCTTACGGCCCCACTTTTTTGCGTACCCAAATATTCATGAGCAAATGGTGCACAATGAAGCCCAGCGCGTGCACAAATTCCAAATTTTTGCGACAAAATATCACAGACTTCCCCACTAGAAAATTTTTCAATATTGAACAAAATTATACCATTATTATTAGACAATAATTTAATATTTTTTACATTTTTTAAACGCGCGTATAGATAATTACTTAGCCTTATTATTTTTGCGTTAATTTTTGAAAAATTCTTGTTTACGTATTCTATAGCATGTCCTAGCGAAATTACTGCAGGTGAATTAATCGTACCTGCTTCCATACCTTCGGGAATGGACTTTGGAATATCAATACTATTACTTGAAGTACCCGTACCGCCAATTATCAATGGATCAAGATTAATATGTTTTTTACACAATAAAAATCCTGTGCCCTGCGGTCCCAATAAGCCTTTGTGCCCGCTTGACGCAATTATATCTACGTTGTCGTAACTATATTTTTTGTGTCCAGCTGCTTGTGCTATGTCTAAAATCACCATGGCATTGCTTCTAGATTTTATTAATTTTGCAAGTTTTTCAACATTATTAGATTCTCCGGTTACATTGCTAATCGCACTAAAAACCACCATATCAACGTCTTTGGATAAATGTTTTTTTAGCGAATTTTCTAACGTACCGTTTTCAGGCTTTATTATGATTAATTTTATCTTACCTTCGGTCTCTAATTTTTTTAAAGGCCGAAGTACGGAGTTATGTTCAAACACCGTGGTTATAACTTTTCGCTTGGGATTAACTCCCATGATAGCAAGGTTGAGTGCTTCGGTACAATTCTTCGTAAATATAACGTTACCATCGAAAAAAGTGTTCTTTATTATCTCTCGAACTCTCTCAACTTTTATCGCTACTCTCATGCTTTCTCGATGTGCACTTCTTCCTGGATTTGCCGAAAAAATACTCTCTATTAATAAAGAGGCTATTGCCTTTATTGGCTTTCTTCTACTTGTTGCAGCGTTGTCTAAATATATCATTTCACCCTCGTCATAATCTCACAATATATATGTATTAGAATACCTAGTCTTTTATTCAAAGGAGAAAATATGGACACCCTTGCAGTTTTTCGTTCTCGCAGTGAAGCGTTATTAATTTTTAGGCGCATATCAAATGCGCGTATTGCTTGTTCTACCATCAATACACCCGTTGTTTTAGGTTACGGATGTGGTATTAGTATAATATTCCACCATTCACAAATGGAGAAAATAAAACTTATTATACAGAACTGCCATTCCACTTCTTTCATTGGTTTTTTTAATAAATAAATTCTCAAAGTTAGGCATATCGAATCTTAAATTTTAGCGTCCGTTAACTCTATATTTTGCAATTTAGCAAAAAACCTTTGACATACTTATTTAAAAAAAATATAATATTATAATATAATATCAAATAATTAAGGTGAAAGTTTGAAAGCGCTCGAATTGAAGAATACCACCCCTGATAGCGGTGCATACTATTTGAACGGTAACGACAGATTTTGGTTAAAAACGGCGGAAGACACTTTCCGTGCAATTTTACCAAAAGACTCCTTTTCTTTGTTTGTCATCGAAAGATTGCAAGACGTTACTCAAATAGACTCTTCTCTTAACGTTTTTAACTTCGACGGTACGCCTAACATTGTAATAGTAAAAGATGCCGATACGAAATCTTCCGATGTCGACCATTCTAAACTTACAAATCTACTTAAAAACGGCGTATCTCCAAACTATCTTGTATTTTGTAACGTCGAGTTCTTGAACGCTGCAGAAAAAAAGTTGCTAATTGAAGTTGACTGTAACAAAATTGATAAATACGGTTGTCAAAAATACGTAAAATCTTTGTTTCCTAATGGAATAGATAGCAATGCTTGCTCCTTACTTATTGATTACACCGACTGCGATATGGCAAAAATCAATAATGAAACGTTCAAATTGCTCAACTATTGTGAGAACAAAAAAGTAACTTACGAAGACGTAGAACTTTTGGTTACCGAAGATAGTGAAGTACAGTCGTTTACGTTTGCTAACAATATTTTGTCAAAAAAATATACGCTTGCACTAAAACAATTGGAAAAACTACAATCTCAAGGGTCTTCCCCTGCTTGGATTTTGGCCACCTTGATTAGCCAATTTCAAAGAATGCTTAATTGTGCTTTGAGTCCTTTAAGCGATGAAGAACTTGCTAATATTCTTGGAATAAAACCTTACGCTATCAAAAAAACGCGTGAAACAACTAATTTTAACAAAACACAACTAAGAGATATGCTTGATACGCTATCATCTTATGAATATAAATTCAGAACGGGCGAAATGAGTGATTCAACGGCACTTAACTGTGCAATAACAAAACTATTGACAAAGGAGTTATGATGAAAACGTTATTTTCTGATACCGTGGTTTCTAAATTACGCAAAATCCCTACTTTCGGTTGGGTTTTCTTTGTGTTTGTTTCATTTTTCTTCGCTTTTTGCTACGAATATCTTCTTATAGGCGAATATACAACTTCAACTATGTTCTCTATGTACGATGAAGTTCTTGGAGAAGCTAACTTACTAGAAAGCATATCACCTGTAAGCATAGCAAGTATAAGTGTTATTGCTTCTTTATTCGAAGCAGCAATGGCTACCGTGATATTCGAGCTTATCCTAATACTCGCTTACAACGTATGCGTAGGAAGATTCCGTGCTCAAATTAATAGACCCGACTTTAAATTTCGTATTCGCTATGCTATCATTATCGCAAATACGATAATCGGCATTTTGAGTATTGGATATTTCTTCACGCAAAAAATAAACGGTGAATACGTTGGCGCACTCACTTTATTTGGCGACGTAGTTAACTACCTTCAAGATAATCCTTACTACACTATACAATCGTCGTTCTTGCCGTTTGCGATATACACTCTTGTTTTCGGTTTCTTCTATGAAGATTTTAGAAAACGTTACGTATTACAACGCAACCAAGCAAAGTTGTTTAACTTCGTGGCGATTATTTTCGTAGGTGTTTCGCTAGTTGTGAGCATCGTCTCATTCTTCGTTTATTTCGGTGAATCCACTTCATCCACAATTAATATCGTAGCATCTTGTCTAGAAATCGGTACCAAACTACTTCTTGGCGTAGGTGCTTTACTCAATAGTCGTAGATTGAAAAAAATCTCCGACACCCCCGTTGTCAACGTATATGACACTACTAATGACCACGTCCAAAAGAATATTTTTGACGATTTTGGATTTTAAAGGAGACTCACATGATAGGACAAATTGTTTCTTTATCAATAGTTTGTATACTATTAGTTCTGGTTATTTTATTCTTTGCTAGAAAAAACACGCCAGTTCTTGCCATACTATTCAGCCTATCCATTTTAGGACTTGGTGGGATGAAAGTACTCGCGTGGTTCATCGATGAAAAGTTCGATTTTGCAGCAGATCTACTGTTACTCGTTTGTATCGTTGGTTCCATCGCTACCATCATTGTTTATCAAAACGATTTTAAGAACCTATTTTTGCGATTGTCGCAATTTCACAAAAAGGCTCCCATCGTCGAAATAACAGATGAAGAAATTCGCAATAGTGTAAACTCCATTGTAACTGCATGCCAAACCATGGCAAAGTCTCGTACTGGTGCCCTCATCGTTATTGTCAAAGACAAAATTGATCAATATATTCTTGACTCTGGTATCAAACTCGATGCAGTAGTTAGCGCCCCACTATTAGAAAGCATTTTTAATCCTCGCTGCCCTATGCACGATGGTGCGGTTATTATTAGAGATAACAAAATCCTCACTGCTGGTTCGTTCCTACCTTTATCAAAGTCTGACTCTATATCAAAAGATTTAGGTACGCGCCACCGCGCAGGTATAGGTGTGACAGAAGCTGAAGGAAGCGATATAATAAGCATTATCATCAGCGAAGAAAACGGTATAATTTCTACAGCCACGAACGGTGTTTTGCGTAGATATCTCACACCAGAAAGATTGTATGACTTACTTTATGACCCATATAAAATAACTTTGGGTACACGCAAAAAAAAGAAATCCAAGAAGCTATTCTAAATTTTAAGGACATAATATGAGCACGATTAAAAATTTCCCTATATTGCTACCTAAAAATGCCGATTTGTCAAAATGGGCCGTTATCGCTTGCGATCAATATACGACGGATTTTGAATATTGGAAAAATCTTGAAAACTACGTAAAGGACGACGTCAGCACTCTACATATTATTTTCCCCGAGATTTATTTGAATAATGGCGATACCGAGCAACGTATAGCTAATATCAATAGCAAGATGGACGAATATCTAAACAACAACATATTTACGGCTATTGACGGTATGGTCCTTACGGAAAGACAAATTAGTGAAAATCGTTATCGTTATGGTTTAGTTGCGTGTGTTGACTTAGAAGACTATGATTACAAAAATAATTCTTCTTGCATTCGTTCGACAGAAGAAACAATTGAAGAACGTTTACCCATTCGCATGCATATAAGAAAAAATGCAAGCATAGAACTACCGCATATTCTACTTTTAATCGACGATGCGGAAAAAACGATAATTGAGCCACTAAAAGCAAAAAAAGAAAGCCTTGACTTACTGTATGATTTCGATTTAAATATGAATGGTGGACACATTAAAGGCTATAAAGTCCCACTAAACGACGATTTATTCAAAAAATTTGACAGTCTATTAGACAGTAACTTACAAATAGAAAAGTACGGCTATGATGCAAAAATTCTACTTGCAGTTGGTGATGGTAATCACAGTATGGCTACCGCTAAAAACTGCTGGGAAAACTTAAAAATAACTTTGAGCGAGGAAGAAAAAATTAATCACCCTGCTCGTTACGTATTAGTAGAAATAATCAACGTGTACGACGAATCTATCGATTTTGAACCTATACATCGAGTTGTTTATACCGATGATCATGAAAAGTTTTTAAATGGACTTTCGGCAGCTCTCGACAACGATAACACCGGCGTTTTGAAGGTAGTAACTTCTACCCAAACTTACGATGTTGCATCTCCTAACAGCGGTGAACAAACCATCATAAAAGTACAACGCTATCTTGAGAAAGAAAAAGATGCTGGTCACATAAAAATCGAGTACGTTCACGAAGAATCACAAGTGTATAATGACGTAATGAAAAACAATGGAATTGGTATAATTATGCCAAAATTCCCCAAAAATAAGCTTTTTAGTTACGTTGTAAACGTTGGTAAACTACCTAAAAAAGCCTTTTCTATAGGCGAAGAAAAAACTAAAAAATACTATATAGAAGCAAAAAGGATAAAGTAATATGAATTTGAAAGTTTGTAAATTCGGTGGAACTTCTATGGCAACAAAAGATTCCATCTTGCAAGTAAAAAGTATAATTGAAAGCGATAAGTCGAGAAGATTCGTAATTGTTAGCGCTCCAGGAAAACGTTTTAAGAGCGATGAAAAAATAACTGACCTTTTATATGCTTGTTTTGATGAAAAGCAAGCTAACGGAACTTGTAGTATTTACTTTGACAAGGTAAGAAAACGTTTTTGCAATCTTGTAAAAGATCTCAACATGGACTTTGACATCGTCCCCTATCTTGACAAAGTTGAAAAAGGCATACTAGAAAGCACTACTCCCGATTACGCGGCAAGCCGTGGTGAATATTTGAGCGCAATTCTTATGGCTAATCTATTAGGCATGGAATTCATCGATGCTGAAGAAATAGTTAAGTTCAATAGAAAAGGTCAATTCGATTCCGAGCACACTAACGATTTAGTTGCTAAACGTTTGTCAATTGGCAATGGCGCAGTAATTCCCGGTTTTTACGGCTCAATGCTTGACGGCTCTATAAAGACCTTTACACGTGGCGGAAGTGACTTTACGGGCGCAATAATCGCGCGTGGCGTGGAGGCAGACGTATACGAAAACTGGACGGACGTAGACGGATTCATGACTACCGATCCTAGAATTGTTGATAATCCCATTGTAATAGATTATTTGAGCTATGACGAACTTCGCGAATTATCATACATGGGCGCAAGCGTGCTTCATCCTGAATCAACATTCCCTCTTCAATCAACGGGTATACCTATCAATATTAAAAACACATTTAATCCTTCCGCAAAAGGAACATTTATTGTAAAGGACACTTCTAGCGTACCCTTTACAAGATTAATTACGGGTATAGCAGGTCGCAAAGGCTTCACTACGATATTTATTAAAAAAGCCATGATGAATAACGAAATTGGTTTTTGTCGAAAAGTTCTTTCCGTGCTTGAATACTATGGCGTTAATATGGAACATATGCCTACAGGTATAGACACAATGAGCCTTATCTTAGCGGATAGTGATTTACAAAATGGTCTAGAATTCGAAATTATCGAAAAAATCCGTGGCAAGGTCAACCCCGATCTTATTTACGTATACAAAGACGTATCCCTAATTGCCGTTGTTGGACATGGTATGAGCCATCAACAAGGTACTGCGGCTAAAGTATTTAGTGCGCTAGCTAACGCAAACATTAACGTAAAAATGATAGACCAAGGTAGTAGCGAAATTAACATTATCATAGGCGTTAATTCTACCGATATGAATAGAGCTATATCTTCCATTTATCATGCTTTTTTCTAAAATATAAAAACAAAAATTAAAGCCCACCTGCTTAATTGCAAGTGGGCTTTTTTATTTAAAAAACTATTTTTTATAAATCATTATGCTTCGCTTATTAACTGTTACGTCACCATTATCTAGGCGTAATGCTTTATTCCCTGCATTATTAGCATCGACCAATAATTTCATACTCACCGCCACTTATACCAAACTTAACTATTTCACCTTAAGTTGCTGAAATATCGTCACCACCGCTGCTGGCGAATCTATAGCTTCTTGTTTTCTATTAATTTACGCATAGTGAAAAAGACTGCTCATCATCACAATTTCCGATAAACGGATTCCATACTACGTGCAGTGGTGGCCTAAACAGTAAATATCGCGTTTTACCCATTACATAAATTACTTATCTAATTATCAATTAAACAAATTGATAGGTATTTTTTTATAAGTTAATTGCTGTTTCTAGCGAGGTAGATTTATTAGACCTTTTTGCAAATCTTCTTCGGTGGGTACGTAATCGCCCATGGTGCTATCATTATAAGCTTTATATGCCTTCATATCAAAATAGCCTGTTCCTGTAAGACCAAATAATATAACTTTCTTCTCTCCCGTTTCTTTGCATTTCAAAGCTTCGTTTATTGCGCAAGTAATTGCATGCGCACTTTCCGGAGCAGGTAAAATACCTTCACATTGAGCAAACGCTTTTGCATTCTTGAATACTTGCGTTTGTTCTACGCTCGTTGCTTCCATATAGCCATCGTGATAGAGTTTACTAATAATAGGACTCATACCGTGATAGCGTAGTCCTCCCGAATGGCTTGCCGACGGCATAAAACTACTTCCTAGCGTATACATAGGCGCAATAGGTGTTAATCTACCAGTATCACAATAATCGTAAACGTACTTACCTCTAGTTAAGCTCGGACAGCTAGCAGGCTCAACTGCTATGATACGATAATCATTCTCACCGCGTAGTTTTTCACCCATAAAAGGTGCCATTATACCCGCAAGGTTACTTCCTCCGCCTGCACATCCGATAACGATGTCGGGCTTTACGTTGTATTTGTCTAAAGCTATTTTGGCTTCTAACCCTATTATGCTTTGGTGTAAACAAACTTGATCTAATACGCTACCTAATACGTATCTTGCGTTAGGTAAAGACGTTGCTCTTTCTACCGCTTCACTTATCGCACATCCAAGACTACCGCCCGTACCGGGGAATTCCGCCAATATCTTTCTACCAACTTCCGTTGTATCCGACGGACTAGGGATAAGATTCGCACCATAGGTTCTAATAACTTCGCGTCTATAGGGCTTTTGTTCACTACTCACCTTTACCATAAATACGTCCAAAGGAACTTTGTAAAACGAGCAAGCCATCGCTAACGCCGTTCCCCATTGTCCCGCGCCAGTTTCGGTGGTTAGGTGTCCTATACCTTCTTCTTTGGCATAATAAACTTGCGCAACTGCTGAATTAAGCTTATGTGAACCAGAAGTGTTGTTACCTTCGAATTTATAATAAATTTCCGCAGGTGTATCAAGTTCTTTTTCTAGCCAATATGCTCTTACTAGAGGTGACGGACGGAACATCGTATAGAAATCTCTTATCCCTTTAGGAATCTCTATATAAGGTGTAGTTTGATCTAATTCTTGTTTTACGAGTTCTTTACAAAATATCCTTTCTAATTCTTCAGCCGTTACTTCTTTCATTGTTTTGGGATTGAGTAACGGTCCGTGCTTCTCTTTCATATCGGCACGAAGATTATACCAATATCTTGGCATCTCGTCTTCTGTGAGATAAATTTTCGTAGGTATTTTTACTTCGCTCATAAATGTATTTCTCCTTAATAAAAAATTAACGGTAAACTCGCATGGGACGAATTCACCGTGTTGCCACCCAATTTCATAACCTGATAGGTTACCTTTTTACGGTACTATTATACCGCTTCCGCATAACGTTCGGATTTACGTCAAAAACTACTTCTTTCGGTTCGCTTTTGCCCTCAACAGCCCATTCGATAAATCTTCGTCATTTCGTCGCACCAACCCGAAATTCTCTGTGCACGTACAATTTATCTACTACCCTGTATCAACGGTTTATTTAACTAAATATATGATAACATTTGAGTTTTTGCTTGTCAATTGATTTCTTCCCCAAATCAATAATTTGTTTCGGGTAAATTATGTGTCGCGCTACCACTAACCACCCTAAATCCTTCCGCTAATAATTTTCCTTTGAAAAAGCCTGCTTTTAGCATGTTTAGCTTAATTAAATAGCGATATGAACGCATCACCGAATATTTTTCATATGCCTTTTCTGGAAGCAAAGAACTATGTGCCATTATTGCTTGAAGTTTTGTATCCGCGTATCCAATAGTACTGATGCAGTAGTTATTTTTTAATGAATTGTAATAACATATTGCTTTGATTTTATGTTGTTCTATTCCATAATTCTCCGCTAAATACATATTTCTACATATCAAAAAGGCCTTTTCTGCTGCTCTTGCCGTTAAATAATCGTCTGGTAAAATTTCGTTAGGCGTCATGGGATCACATACGAACACTACGTCAGGCTTGTAATCGTTAAAAACTTTCAATAGTTCTTTAGTAATATCGTCTATCGTTTTGCTTTCTTCGAACTTAAATTGCAAGAATTCTACTTCTTTTACGCCCAATATCATAGCTGAGCATAATGTTTCTTTGTTACGTATCTCTACTCTTTTTTCTCTATCAAGATTTTGTGGTACCACAAGTTCAGCAGAATCAGTGGTTATAACGAATTTTACGTCCTTACCGCTGCGTACAAGTTTAGCTACTGTTGCCCCTACGCCCTTTTCTATATCGCCACCATGTGCCCCAATAAATAAGAATTTTTTATACTTTTTTATGTCAGGACAAGGAATTACGCTTTTTGTTAAAATCTTATAACACATGTTATCACCTAAAAAAATAGGGTGTCGAAAACGACACCCTTTCTTGTTTGTTATTTTTTCTATGCAAGGTTGTCTTCTGATTCGGTGGTTACACTTCCTTCCAAATCAAAATCGGGCAAATCTCCTGCTTCTTTGAACTTCTTATACGCATCTAGATATTGGTCAATATAGTCGTTCTTATAAGCATTGTAATATTCGGTAAAATAATCTCTATTTCCATTTTCGTCAAACGCGGGTTCAGTTTTCTTTAATTCAAAACTGTCCAAAGGATTAACAACAACGGGAGCTTCTTCAACTTTTTTCTTTCTTTTACACATATTATCCTCCAACTAGACTATATCATAAAAAGTATACCATATCACGAAACAAAACGCAATATCTTTTTTTTAAATTTTATTAATATAATGCTTTTCCCGTCATATCTTCGGGTTGTGCTATACCCATCATCTTCAATAGCGTGGGTGCAACGTCCGCTAATACTCCATCTTCTTTTAAAGTAGCGTCACCATCTTTTACCAAAATAAACGGTACGGGATTAGTTGTATGTGCAGTAAAAGGCGATCCGTTATCTTCGAACATCTTATCGGCATTGCCGTGGTCGGCAGTTACTATTGCTTCGCCACCCATTTCTAAAATAGCGTCTATGACCATCTTCAATCCAGTGTCAACGGTGGATACAGCTTTAACTGCAGCATCGAATACACCAGTATGTCCAACCATATCACAGTTAGCAAAGTTAAGAATCATTACGTCGTATTCTCCGCTCTTAATTCTTTCTACTGCTTTTTCCGCTACTTCAATTGCACTCATTTCGGGCTTTAAGTCGTAAGTTGCAACCTTCGGTGAAGGTATAAGTACTCTATCTTCGTTAGCATTAGGTTTTTCTACACCACCATTAAAGAAGAAAGTTACGTGTGCATACTTTTCGGTTTCTGCAATACGAAGCTGTTTTAATCCATTATTTGCAATAACTTCACCTAGTGTATTAACTAAACTTTGCGGTTTAAATGCGGTATCAAGATAAGGTGTAAAACTTGCATCATATTGCGTCATACCAACGTAAGTGGGCTTTAAAAAGCCTTTTTTACGTTCAAAATTATCGAAATCACTCATAATAAATGCTCTACTAATTTCTCTTGCTCTATCAGGACGGAAATTGAAGAACAAAATACTGTCACCTTCGTTAATGGTTGCAACAGGGAAACCATTTTCTACAACTACTTTAGGCGTAACGAATTCGTCGGTGACGCCTTCTTCATAACTCTTTCTGACTGCGTCTTCTGCATTGCAAACAAGTTCGCCTTCTCCCAAAGTAAGTGCATTGTATGCTTTTTCTACTCTATCCCAACGGTTATCTCTATCCATTGCATAGAATCTACCCATTACCGATGCGATTTTACCAAAGTTTTGTTCTTTCATAAAATCGGCTAATTCTTTTATAAAATCTGCGCCACTCTTTGGGGGTACGTCACGGCCATCTAGGAAACAATGTACGTAAATATTATCTAAACCTTCTTTTTTCGCCATTTTTATAATGCCGAACAAGTGCTCGATATGTGAATGAACTCCACCATTACTCAATAAGCCGTAGGTGTGGAATTGCTTTCCATTCTTTTTTGCTGAATGCATAGCATTAAGGATGGCTTGGTTATTGTAAAAATCTCCATCTTTTATGGACTTAGTAATTCTCGTAAGTTCTTGATATACAACTCTACCTGCACCCATATTAAGGTGACCAACTTCACTGTTACCCATTTGTCCATCGGGTAGACCTACGTCCATACCAGATGCGCCTATTAAAGTATTTGGGTATTTTTCTAGAAGATATTTTACAAAAGGCGTACCTGACTTTTCTATTGCGTTACCATAGCTAGTGCTAGTTACACCAAATCCATCTAGTATAATAAGACCGTAAATTTTTTTCATTTTTTACCTCTTTTTTGTAAATAACGCAAACCTCACGTTAAGCGAAGTTTGCGTTATTAAAATTAATTCTCAAAAAAACTTATTAATAGTTAACAACTTTTGCAAAGTCTTCAGCTTTCAAGCTAGCGCCACCAATCAAACCACCGTCGATTTGCGGCATAGCCATAAGTTCGGAAGCGTTCTTTGCGTTCATGCTGCCACCATATTGAATACGGATAGAAGATGCACTTGCTCTTCCATAAAGTTTACGAACAACTTTACGAATGATCTTGATTGTATCGTTAGCGTCTTGAGCAGTAGCAGTTCTACCAGTACCGATTGCCCATACGGGTTCGTATGCGATAACGATTCTCTTAAGTTCTTGCTTGCTAATATCTTTGAGCGCTGCTTCAGTTTGTCTAGTAACAACTGCTGCGGTCTTACCTGCTTCTCTTTCTTCAAGAAGTTCACCAACGCAAACGATAACTTTTAGTCCTGCGTTAAGTGCAGCTTTGGTTCTCAAATTAACGGTTTCGTCAGTTTCGCCAAAGTATTGTCTTCTTTCACTATGTCCGGTAAGAACGTAAGAAACTTTTAGTTCTTTTAGCATTTCTGCACTGATTTCACCAGTGAAAGCACCTTTTTCTGCCCAGTGTACGTTTTGTGCACCGATCTTTATGTTAGAACCACGCGCTGCTTTTCTTGCGGTAACAATGTTGGTAAAAGGCACGCAACATACTACTTCACACTTAGCATCTTTTACTAAAGGCTTTAATTCTTCAATTAACGCTTTGGTTTCTGCGTTGGTCTTGTTCATTTTCCAATTGCCTGCAATTATATTCTTCTTCATAATTCTTTTCTCCTTAAGTTATTATCTTATCTATATATTGAATTATTTTTCGTTAAGACATGCAATACCAGGTAAAACCTTACCTTCGAATAGTTCTAGAGATGCACCACCACCGGTAGAGATGTGTGACATCTTAGATGCATAACCAAGTTGTGCTACTGCTGCTGCACTATCGCCACCACCGATAATAGTGGTTGCTTCAGCTTCAGCCATAACTTCTGCAATTGCTTTCGTTCCACTTGCAAGGATAGGATTTTCAAATACGCCCATAGGTCCGTTCCAAATAACTGTCTTAGCACTCTTGATTACGTCAGCATAAAGAGCTCTTGTCTTGGATCCGATATCAAGCGCCATCATATCAGCAGGAATCTTGTCAATATCAACTATGCTGATTTCTACAGGTGCGTCAATAGGATTAGGGAAATCTTTAGTAATAGTAGCGTCGATAGGAAGATAAATCTTCTTGCCTAGGTTCTCTGCTTTCTTTAACATATCCATGCAATATTCAATCTTTTCATCATCAACCAAAGAAGTACCGATTTCGTATCCTTGAGCCTTTAAGAAGGTATAAGACATACCACCACCGATAATCAAAGAATCACACTTATCAAGTAAGTTGTTGATAACTTTTAATTTGTCTGCAACTTTTGCACCACCAAGTACTGCAACGAAAGGATGAACGGGATTTTCTAAAGCATCAGCCATTACGGAAAGTTCTTTTTCAATTAAGAATCCGCAAACAGCGATTTTTGCATAGCCGTATTCCGCTATAGCTGCGGTAGAAGCGTGCGAACGGTGAGCCGTTCCAAACGCGTCATTTACGTAGATATCACAGAAATCACTAAGCTTTTTGCAAAGTTCTTCACTTCTACCTTCTTCGCCTGCATCAAAACGAAGGTTCTCAAGAAGAACGCATTCACCTTCCTTTAGGTTAGCAACTTTTGCTTGAGCATCTTCGCCTACGATATCGGTAGCGAAAGTAACTTTGCCACCAAGTAGTTCGTTAAGTCTATCTGCAACAGGCTTCAAGGTGAATTTTTTAGCATCGTTCTTCAATGCTTTTGCAAGAGCTTCGCTCTTAGCTGCAGCTTGCTCGCTTTCGGGTAAAGCGCCGATGGCTTTCTTTTCTTTCTTGGTTAAGCCAAAACCAGGGGTGAAAATATTGTGGGGTTTGCCCATATGAGAGCAAAGTACAACCTTTGCACCGTTTTCCATTAAATACTTAATTGTGGGAAGTGCGCCGTTAATTCTGTTCTCGTCGGTAATAACACCGTCTTTCATAGGAACGTTAAAGTCACATCTAACTAGACATTTTTTGCCTTTTACGTCAACGTCACGAATAGTTTTTTTGTTCATAATTATTTCTCCTAAGATTAAGATATAATTTTGTGCTTTGTCAGCTTACATTATTATAACACTTTTTTCCTTTTGCGTAAACTATTATACAAACAAAATGGTCGAATTATTTTATTTTTTTGACTTTTATTCTACGATTGCCACTTTCAAAAAACCATTCAACTTTCGTTTGAATTCTTCCCTAATCTCAATATTAATACTATCCTCGACGTTGAATTTTTTCAAATAATTATCAAATACAAAAACGTCCGTTTTATAAATACTTATAAATTTTCCCATATTAAACCCGCTTCTCGCTTTAATCGCGCGATAATACCTCTTGTCAAAATCTTCGTTACATATATGTATTACTATATCTGCTCCGCACAAATATTGATTGTCAACACTCGCTTGCAAAAAGTCGCACCCTACACTCACTCCAATTTTTTTGTCTTTTATTGCGTAAATTTTTTGTGTTTTGCCCTGCATGAAGTTTGCTTCGCTTATAGCATCAGCTATACCTAATAACTTGCCATTATCAAAAACAATGACAGAATAGTATCTATCGTCCTCTATAATTAATTTTGCACAAAGCATAACTACACAGTCATTTGACTCGCTCAAATATCTTACAATTTTTATTACCTCCGGTATCGTATAATAAGTTGCGAATACTATCGTTTTTTGATAGTTTACCAAAAAAATATCCGCAGTATCTGCGGATAGTGATAATATGTCTTGAATTCCGTACGCATTAATAGTTTTTATCACCATCACCGTACAAGATATGAATGCTTACTCTTTTTTGTTCATTTTTCCTTTCCTAATAACCAAAATAATTACAGCTGTTACAATCAAAGCTCCAATTATGCTACTTAATAGGATAATGGCTAACTTTTGATCATAGGTGATTCCCGTTGTTATATTGACCGTTTTTATAAAGCCTATTTCGTCTTCATAAATTATTCTTGTAAACTCCCCATAATCAAATGAAAGCGAATAATCTACAAGAACGTCTACTTTTTGACCATCGGTAAGTGTCCCTATAATTTCACTATTCTCGTCGTGACTACGATAAACGTTTATTTTCTCCCCCATTTCAGTCGCGGTAACTTGTGCAATAGTAACATCATAATCAACGGTTTCTTTTGTAAAATAGATATAGTTATAAAGAACGTAACCCTCTTTGTCGTATATAGATATTTTTTGCCATCTATTTCCGCTAACATCATATATGGAATCGCCAATTATTGTTATCGTTTCGTTTTGCTGAATTTTTTCACTTACAACTTCAGAATCAAAACTTGCATCACTATATAACGGCGTATCTAGTATTAATTTTGCTGTATTAACAGGAGCAAATGCGGAAATTATTACACAGCAAAAGACAGCTACTATACACAAAACAAGTAGTGCTATTAGTCTTCTTGCCTTCATAATACCTCCACAAAAAACTTTAACGTTGCATTAAATCGTGAATTCTATCGGCTGAATTAAGCAAATATTCTACAGATTTATTTTGATTGCAGTATGCAATGATGTAAGCTACGTATTTACTCAAATCTGCTTCAACGAACCATTCACTCGTTCTAACTTCGGGTGCGGTATACGTAAGATTCGTACTTAATACCGCATTAAATAGTCCTTCTTCATAAGCTTTTTGGAACTTTTCTTTACCTTCGGTAAAAATAGCAAAAGTCGCATTGAGGAATATCTTTTCTGCACCATCGTCTTTTAGATGCTTACATAGGCGTAACATAGAGTCACCCGTAGCTATAATATCGTCTACCACTAGAACGGTTTTTCCTTTTACACTCGTACCAATGTAGTCGTGACTAACAATGGGATTTCTTCCATTAATAACAGTCTTATAATCACGTCTTTTGTAGAACATACCAAGATCTACGCCTAACACTGATGCGTAGAATATATTTCTATTCATTGCGCCTTCGTCGGGAGAAACTACCATGAAGCTGTCTTTATCGAAATTAAGTTCTGGGAATCTTGCACGCATTGACTTAAGTATTTGATAATTCGGGAAGAAGTTATCAAATCCCATTAACGGTACTGCGTTTTGAACTCTAGGATCATGTGCGTCAAAAGTAATAATTTCACTAACTCCCATAGCGTAAAGCTCTTGAAGCATTTGTGCACAGTCTAATGATTCTCTAGAACTTCTTCTATGTTGTCTACCACCATACAAAATAGGCATAACAACTGTTATTCTTGCTGCTTTACCACCGATAGCACCGATTACACGTTTTAAGTCCGCGTAATGATCATCGGGCGACATTCTATTGGGATACCCTAACATATTATAGGTGCAATTATAGTTGCCTACGTCTACAATAATATAAAGGTCCAGACCTCTAACGCTATCGTTTATCGTACCCTTTCCGTCACCAGTTGTAAATCTAGGAAAAGACGTATCTAAAATAAACGTTTCTTTCTTCTTGAACTTTTCGTTACCTTTTGATAAATCTCTGTTATACCAATTAACAAGATAATTGTCTACTAATCCACCAAAACTCTTTGCGCCGTCAAGAACAATTACTCCAAGAGGACCAGCAGGAGAAGGGTGGTCAAAAACTTCTGTAAAATATTTAGGCATAAATTTACTCCTATGTATTTGCTATTAGAGTAGTGTAATTATAACATAAGTATTAGCGTTTATCAAATAAAACAACCTTGATTATCGCTTTTGTGATAGCAAAAAATTAGTTATATACTTAATTAGACAAAAAATAAACGCCCACCAACTTGTGGTGGGCGTATTATTTTAGTGCTATTAGGTTTGAATAAATTTTGCTCCGTCTTCGGTATTGTTATCTGTTTCCGAAAGGTCTTTGCCTTGGAATTGTGACAAGTATAGGTCTCTATAGAAACCGCCTTTTGCCATCAATTCTTCGTGATTACCTTGTTCTACGACGTCACCGTGGTTCATTACAAGTATAACTTTTGCATGCTTGATGGTTGACAATCTGTGTGCGATAACGAAACTCGTCTTTCCTTTCATCATATCTAACATAGCGCTTTGTACGTATTTCTCGGTACGTGTATCAACCGAACTCGTTGCTTCATCTAGTATGATAATCTTAGGATCTTTTAATATTGCTCTTGCTATCGTTAGTAATTGCTTTTGACCTTGCGAAATATTACTTGCATCGTCGTTAAGTTCAGTATCATAACCATTTTCCATGCTTTCGATAAATTCGTGAGCATGCGCTTTTTTAGATGCCGCTATTATGTCTTCTCTCGATGCATTCTCACAACCATAAGCGATGTTGTCAGCAACAGTACCTTTAAATAACCAAGTATCTTGTAATACCATACCATAAAGACTTCTTAAGTCATCTCTATGCATATCTTTAATATTCATTCCGTCAATTGTAATGGTACCGGAATTAATTTCGTAGAAACGCAACAATAGATTCACTAGCGTAGTCTTACCTGCCCCAGTAGGTCCAACTATTGCGATGCTATCACCCGCATCAACGTGTAGATTCATATCGGTAATCAAAGGCTTATCCGAAGTATAACTGAACGCAACGTGATCAAACGTAACTTCTCCTACAAAATTGCTTACGTCGGTACGCACCGTGTCGGGTTCTTGTTCTTCAAGGTCAAGCATTTTGAATACACGCTCTGCACTAGCAATTGAAGACTGAATAGTGCTTGCTATGTTACTAATATTCTCAACGGGTTGCGCAAATTGCTTCGTGTATTGGATACATGCTTGTATATCACCTATACTGATTAATCCTAAACCTGCTCTATAACCGCCAAGCACACAGATGCTAACGTAAGTAATATTGTTTACCAGTTTTATAAGCGGTAAGATAATACCAGCCAAGAATTGAGCCTTTCTAGTTGCTTTTAATAGCTTAGCGTTAACTTTTTCAAATTCGATAATGCTATCTTCTTCATGGTTGTAGAGCATTACAACTCTGTGACCGGCATACATTTCTTCGATATGACCATTTATTTGTCCAATCAATTCTTGTTGATGCGCAAATTCCTTTTGGCTTTTCTTAATTACCAAGCTACTTACGACGAACAGTAGCGGCACGCTCGCTATGGTAACGACCGCCATTACCCAGTCCAGACGCGCCATCATGAAAATTACACCCGAGACTGTCATTACAACCGTAATTACCTGATTTACGGTATCTTGCAACGTAACAGAGACCATTTCTACGTCGTTAGTTAAACGAGAAAGGATTTCACCAGTAGGTGTTCCATCAAAATACTTCAATGCTACTTTGTCGAGTTTTAACTTGATATCATAACGCATACGTCTTACAACGTGTTGCGCCATAGTTGCAGCAATTAAACCACCCGTAAATGAGAATATAGCGTTAAGACAGTACAATCCACCAGAAATAAGACATATCTCACCAAGATAACTCATATCCATGGAATCAGTCTTAAAGTATTGAATACTTTCTGCCAAATAGTTGGTTACTTTCTTCAATATATCGGGAACCCATACTGCGAACCATGCTCCAACTGCGCTTATTACCATCATCGCAATAAGAGCTAATAATTCAGGACGCATGTATTTTATAAGTCTAACAACCGTTTTACCAAAATTCTCCGCACCTTGTACCTTTTCTACGTTAATAGAAGACGCACCGAAGGCACCGGACATATCCATTTTACCAACGGAAGAGACTTTCTCACCCTCTACCTTAAATATTTCTTGACTTTGTTGGTCTTCGTTCATAGTCCTAATTCCTCCGCACTCATTTGGCTCAAAGCAATATCTTGATAGAGTTGACAATTATGAATCAAGTAATCATGCTTGCCCTTGCCTACCATTCTACCGTCGTCCATGACGATTATCTCGTCTGCATCCATTATGGTACCTATACGTTGCGCAACTATAATAACGATACTCTCTTTCGTTACTTCTTTTAATGCCATACGTAATTTTTTGTCAGTCTTGAAGTCAAGCGCACTGAAACTATCGTCGAAAATGTAAATTTCGGGAGCACGAGTAACAGCTCTAGCTATCGACAATCTTTGCTTTTGTCCACCGGAAAAGTTTTGTCCACCTTGCTCTACCGTGTACATTAATTTCCCTTCTTTTTCATTTACGAATGCATCACTTTGTGCAATCTTCAATGCTGCCCACATTTCTTCTTCCGTTGCGTCTTCTTTGCCGTAACGAAGGTTATCCGCAATAGTTCCACTGAACAAAATGCTTCTTTGAGGTACAAAACCTATCTTCTTTCTTAATTCAGCTTGAGGATAAGTTCTTACTTCTTGTCCGTCTACCTTCAAGCTACCACTCGTTATATCATAGAAGCGAGGAATTAGATTAATAATAGAGCTCTTACCGCTTCCTGTACCACCAACAATTGCTGTAACTTTGCCCTTTTCACACTTGAAGCTGATATCGTCAAGAATATTCTTTTCTGCATCATCACTATACTTAAAGCATACGTGATCGAATTCTATAGTTCCGCTTCCATCGCTATTATTGACACAATCGGGCAAGTCTTTAACCTTTACTTCAGTTTCTAATACTTGAACAATACGCTCTGCGCTGGCCGTTGCTCTCGGGAATATAACTATTGCACTCGCTACGAATACCATTGCCATAGCTATTTGAGTAATATATTGCGATACCTCTAACATGGTAGCTACGTCGGTAAGAGGTTCTCCTGCAACACCTGCAACTTGTTGTGCTGCACGCCAATAAATACCAACTGAACAACAGTTCAAACAGATGTTAATTAGCGGTACCAAAGCCGCGCAATAATATTGTAATGTAACTGCTGCTTTACTAGCTTCTTGGTTAACTACGTTAAATCTCTTGCTTTCTTGGTCTTGCTTATTGAACGCTCTAACAACTCTTATACCCGTTATGCCTTCACGCATTATCAACGTCAATTGGTCAACTTTCTTTTGAATGATCTTAAAGTAAGGTTGACATATGATTGCAGCAACCGCAGCAGCAGCGAATAATATAGGCAATACGTAGATAAGAACCATAGTCATGTAGCTATTAGCCCTAAATGAGAATACGAAACCACCAATAATCGTTACAGGGGCACTTAGCGTCGTTCTTAAAATAACCAAGAAAACGTTTTGAATTTGATTAATATCGTTGGTAGAACGCGTAACCAAACTTGCGGTACCATATCTATCGAATTCAACTAGTGAGTATTTTTCTACCTTGTTGAATACCAAACTTCTCAAAACCTTACTGAAATATGCCGCAACCTTACTGCTCATGAACATAGCCGCAATCGTACAAGCCGAGGAACAGAAAGTAATTAAGAACATGAACAAGCCTTTTTTCAAAATGAATCCTAGGTTGCTCGTTTGAATGGTTATACCATCTGGTACTTTCCACTCGTCTTCTGTCTTTTCTACGGTTTGGCTCAAATCAGCGGTGGTATTACCTACTTCACTTAATGAAATAATATCAATGAATTCATTCCAACCTGCTTTGATTTTACCCCAAAAACTATCATCGTTATCTACGTTGGTGTAAGAATCGACTGCATTTTTAATTTCCGTATCAGTCATTCCTAGACGGTTCTTTATCCATTTTTGTCCATCAACGTATTTGTTAGCGTATCCGCCTACGTCATTACAAAGAATAATTTCGTAATCAAGAAAAGGTTCTACTCTTTCGGTGTCTTCGTTATATATAAAATAAAGCTGTGATTGGTCGATTGCTTCGCCGTAAGAATCAACTTCAATCTTTACGTATTGTCCATATTCATCGGTAATTTTGTTACCTTCTGCATCACACAAAACCGGAATCGGTAGGAGATTTCCGTAAGCGCTATGCTTCATGCACATTACACAAGAAGTAAGAAGTTTTTTCGCATTTTCATCATCCCATACGCTTTCTTCTTCTCCGTCTTCACTTTCTTCTTCGAACATATCTAAGAAAGTATTAATATTGATATCTGCTCCATCGCTATTCCTCAAGCTACCATAGTCAATTAAGATAGAAAAAGCTGCTTCTACTTCAACTAATTGTTCAGGAGTATAATCACTTATATCACTATTCCCAGTTTCTTTGAAAGAAACCCTTTCTAGCGCATTCATAAAGGGAATAAGAATACCATTGAATAATTCTTCACTATCATTCACAGGAATATCCTTGAAGTTAAACTCAATATTGTAACCTCCCGTAAATTTCTCATTCCACGCAGTTTTTATATCAACTGTAGAAAATCCGTCTTCCATTTCGAATACGGGTATGTATCCTTCATGGTAAACGAGACTTTCAAAATCGATGTCAATATCCCCAAAAGGATTTTCCATCTCCATATGTACGTACGCAGGCTCGTAGTCAAGATAAATACCATCGTTAATGATATCTGCCATAAGTCCAGGTAAGTACAATTCTGCCATTGCGCCACAAGCAAGAAGAGTTACAACAACAAGTAACACTTTTACCATCGGCTTCAGATGTTTTAATAGTTTAGTCATTTTTCCCTACCGTCTAACGAATTCCCTTAAAAAGAGATTATTTTTGATTACAATTTATTGTTTTACTACTATTGCAAGGAATTTGCATCCATTCTCGGATGTTGCTACCATTCCATGTGGACTAGATGAATCGAACATAATGCTATCACCTTCGTTCAAATACACTATTTGATTGTGTATCGTATACTTAAGACCGCCTTCTAACACGTAATCGAATTCTTGCCCTTCGTGCGTATTAGTCTTAATAGGTTTATTCAACGCTTCTTCAGAATATGGCACTTCTACGTACAAAGGCACTATCTTGTGATTATGAAATCTACTTGCAAGATGAAGATATTCAAAATTCTTTCTTCTATCTACTCTCAATCCATTGCCTTTACGTTCAATCGTAAATGCTTTCAAATAAGAAACATCGTTACCCGTTAACAAGGTACCGATGTCTATACCAAAAATATTCGCACATCTATTCAAAAAACTGAAGGTAAAATCCACGTTACCCTCTTCCATTGCAATATACTCCGCCTCTTCCATTTGGCAAAGTTCACACATTTTTTCTATGGAAATTTCTAAATCTTCTCTTATCCCTCTTATTCTTTGAGCAATAGCTTTGATGTCCATAATTAACTCCCGAAAAAGCAAATACTTTTCATATCTAAATTATTATAATATATATAAAAAGAAAATGCAATACGTTTGCCAAAATTACTTTGCTAAAAACCACATAAAAAAACTCACCACGACTAGCGCGGTGAGTTTTTATTAGCAAAAATATGATTATTGAACCTTAGTCTTCGTTACGTTGTAACCAGAATAAATAATAAGATTGGTTTCAATTTCGTCGTCTTCACAGAATTCGTATTTACAATCTTTATCTAAGAACCATCCCACGAATTCGTAAGTGTACTTAAATTGTTGAGCAGTACCACTGTAGGTTTCGCTATTAACAAAAGGTCCATATGCATTCTTATCTGCATCTATTTCTTTACGCGTCGTCCAGAAATCTTCACTTTCTCCATCAATAGTATCAATGAACGCATCACCAGTGTTTAGCGTAAACGCTTCTTCTTCAACCCATGCAAATTTGATTGATGCTACTCTGTTAAGATCAGCAATGTTTCCATAATATCCTGCAGTCCAGCTTCTATTTTCATTTACATCTGTCGCATATCCGCTAAATCCACTAGACTTGGATGCGCCCTTTTGGAAGCTATATGTTGCTTGTCCTGCAATATGATAAAGAACTTTTTCGTATACGCTTACAAATTGAGAAATAGTATGGTCTGTTGCATATTCTTTGGTTGCTAGCGTTCCATCGGGATTCTCAACGTGTCCAGTAGGACATTCCGAAACGTTAGCTTCAGATACTCTTTGTCCACAACAGCTATACTCTCTTGCAATAACCATATCTTCTAGCATTTCTACTCTTTCTTTCCAAGCTTCGGATTGTTTAATAATTTCCATATCCATGTAGTCGTAATTTAGAGCAGCTTCCAATTCAGTTTTCATAACAGTCCAGTTCTGGCTCTTTGCTTTGCCTGCTAATTCGCTAGTGCTAGGAGTGAACCAGCTGTCATAAGCTTGCTTATAAAGAACTGATATCTTGCCTATTGCATAAATATTTTCTTCTTCTTCGTCATTTTTTTCTAATACACTTGCTGAAATGTGGGTGTAGTAAGCGCCATTTTCTAGTGCATCTTGAATATAAACGATATTCTTGATATCATTTTGCATCGTATTAACCATGCTTGCGCTGTAAGCATATACTTGATAATACAAAGCACTTGATAATTCGGTAGTGGTCATGTTTTCGAATAAGTAATGAACTATCTTTAATTGTTCATATTCATAATAGAATCTACCTTCGTATTCCTTTTCACTGCTTCCATCGTTCTTGCCGTTTTCGTTCTTAGTGTTAGCTGCGTTGTAGCTCTTCATGTTATCTTCGCTACCAGCATAGCACCAAATCCAGTCGCTCATTGCAAGCTGTCCGTTAAGACCATTAAGACCATCGCTTGATGCTTGAACAGCATTTTGCATTTCACCAGTATAAGTTACCTTCGGTCTAGTGATGCCTAAACCGCTTGCAACGTCATTAAGTTGATAAACGTCTTCGTCGTAGCCTTCAATTACGCTTTGGAAATCGAAGTGTACACTATAAAAATCTTGATAGAATTTTGCATCATAACGATAAGCTTTTTCATAGTTGTTACGTTGAATGCTTACGTAATCTAACCATTCAGCATCGGTGAATATGCTCATTTTTTCATACTTAAGTTGTTTAGCATAGGTTTCTTCATCTGCTAAAGATTCAAAGTAATACGTTTCGTTATAATCGTAATAGTAACCATAAAGAGTTACACATTCGTCAGTTCCTTCACCTTGATCATAATAATCATTGAATGCAAGCAAATAAGAAAGGGTTTCGTAATCAGCAAGTCCACTAAAAGGATCACTTTCTAAAGGTATCTTCTTGCAATAATTAGTGAATTCACCAAAATTAGTAACACCGTTGCTTATAACAATAGCGTCTTCTGCCAAACCACCACTCTTCTCTTCTACAATCGTTACGCCGTAGTCTAACATATAAGTAGCTAAACGTGCTGCCGCATCACCGTCTAGTTCAACTTGAGTGTAAATTTTGCCTAGTATGCTACGATAATGCCATGCAGCGTTGTCGCTTGCTAAATCTTTGTCTTCACAATATTCATCGTCTTCAGCGAATTCTTCCAGTCTATCGTACATTTCCCAATCGTCGAAGAAAGACCAGCCATCGTTGAATGCCTTACCACTAGAATTTTTCTTATCACGCCATTCAGTAGAACCATCACTAAAGAAACCGGACCAACTGCCGTTCGCTTCTTGTACTAGATAGTCGGCTAAATTAGCGTCTACGGAACCAGCTAGATAGTCAACAACTTTGTTCATTTCTTCAAAAGTTAGTGCAGCTAGTGCCATCTTTTCTAACAAACCTTCAGCCGTCGACATAGCAAAGATCTTAACGAAAGAAGAAGTAGAATCTTTGCTAACTACGTCCGCATGCTTTTGATCAATACGAGCTTGTAGTTTTTCTAATTGCTCAGTACAGTCTTTAGAAGTATAAGTTTTGCCTTCCGCGTCGAAAGAAACAGCATTCTTATTCCAATAAAGCGGTTTGCTACCGTAGTCAATCAAATCATTGAGCGTCTTAATGTCGTCAGGAGTTAGATTAGCGCCAGTTTTATCTCCACTAGAGGGCGGATCTTTCGGTCCAGGTTGATTTGTACCACCATTTCCGCCGAAAAGGTCTTTGCACGCTACAAGACTTACTGCGAATGATAGTACCAACAAAACTATCAACACTCTCTTAAATGCTTTCATAATTTTTCAATCTCCTAAAAAAATTTTTGCAAAATGCGCGAGCGCACGTACGCTCTACATAATTTTAACAAATTAATTTGGTTGTGTCAATACCCGATTCTCGAATAATCCGATAATTTTGTAGTTAACGTTCCATAAAAAAACAAACACACACTAGGGTGCGACGAATATCGCCCCTAGTATGTGTTTTATTCTTTGGATGCTATTCTGTTTTTATTCTAGATATTAGAATTTATTTCTTGCTTCGTATTCTGTATGCAAGATATCGTGAGCTTTATGACTGTTAGGTTCACCTAAGAATTCTTCATAAACCTTCTTAACAATGGGATTTTCGTGACTCTTACGAAGTTTCATACCAGCGTCGGTGTCATACATACCCTTAACTCTTGCTGCCTTGTAGTCGAAGTTGTTACGAACGTCTGCAGTCTTGATCGGTTGTCCACCGCCGTTTACGCAACCACCGGGACAAGACATGATTTCGATAAAGTGATAAGGACAGTTGCCTGCTTTGATCATGTCGCAAATAACTCTTGCGTTAGCAAGACTGCTAGCAACAGCTACTTTTACTTCTATACCAGCAATATTGTAGGTAGCTTCTTTGATACCCTTAAGTCCTCTAACTTCTTCGAAGTCAATCTTGTCATAGCTCTTGCCTTCAAGAACTTCTCTTACCGTTCTTAAAGCTGCTTCCATAACACCACCGCTTACGCCGAAGATCAAGCCTGCGCCACTACCGATTCCTAGAGGTGCGTCGTATTCCATATCTTCGAGTTCGTTGAATAGGATACCTTCACGCTTAATTAATCTAGCAAGTTCTCTAGTGGTAAGTACGTAGTCAATATCAGGTACGCCTGCAGCAGATTGATGTGCTCTACCCTTTTCGAATTTCTTTGCAGTACAAGGCATAATGCTTACCACACAAATATCTTCTGCTTTCTTGCCTAATTTTTCTGCATAGTAGGTCTTAACGATAGCGCCGAACATTTGTTGAGGAGATTTGCAAGAACTCAAATTAGGAATTAGTTCAGGATAGTTATGTTCTATGAACTTAATCCATGCAGGTGAACAAGAAGTCATCATGGGTAGTACTCCACCGTTCTTTACTCTGCCTAGGAATTCATAACCTTCTTCCATAATGGTAAGGTCTGCGGTAAAGTCAACGTCAAATACGTCGTCAGCACCAAGAGCTTTGATAGCAGCAACCATCTTGCCTTGACAATTGGTTCCGATAGGATAACCAAATTCTTCACTGATACCAATTCTGGTAGCGGGAGCCGTTCCGAATACAACGTACTTGTTAGGATCGTTAAGAGCCGCTACTACGTCGTCTATTTCTTCTCTTTCTCTCAACGCACCAGTAGGACATACGGTGATACATTGACCACAACCTACGCAAGGTACTTCGTTAAGGTTCTTTAAGAAATAACTGCCGATATGGGTATCAAAACCACGAGAATTAGCTCCTATTACGGATATTCCTTGATAATGCTTACATGCAGCAACACAACGACGGCATAGTACGCACTTGTTGTTATCTCTTACGATATAAGGAGTGGTTAAATCAAGATCGTATTCGTTCTTAACGCCGCCATACTTCTTGTTGTCACAACCTAAATCGTTAGAAAGGGTTTGCAATTCGCAGTTACCACTTCTTACACAACCAAGACAGTCTTGATGGTGGTCAGAAAGAATAAGTTCTATCGTAGCCTTTCTTGATTCTAATACTTTGGGAGTATTGGTGAACACTTCCATTCCTTCGTTTACGGGATATACGCATGCTGCTACCAAGCTACGAGCGCCTTTAACTTCGCATACGCAAACACGGCAAGCACCTATAGCGTTGATATCACGAAGATAGCAAAGCGTAGGAATCTTAATGCCTGCTTTTCTTGCAGCGTCCAAAATGGTAGTACCTTGAGGAACGCTAACTGCTTTTCCGTTTATTTTTAAATTAACTAATTTTTCCATTACGTAACCTCCAACTATTTCTTAATGATAGCGTTGAACTTACAGCCTTCCATACAAGCGCCACACTTAATACACTTAGTAGTGTCGATAACGTGCTTTTCTTTAACCTTACCGGTAATAGCGCCAACGGGACACATACGTGCACACTTAGTACATCCTTTACATGCGTCGGTGATTTCGAAAGTAACGAGTTTCTTACATACGCCTGCGGGACATTTCTTATCAACGATATGAGCAATATACTCGTCTCTGAAGTAACGAAGCGTAGACAAAACGGGGTTAGGTGCGGTTTGTCCAAGTCCGCAGAGAGAGTTCTCTTTTATGTAGTAGCATAGTTTTTCCATTTCGTCGAGGTCTTCTAGCGTTGCAGTTCCGTTCGTTATCTTTTCTAGATATTCAAGCAAACGACGGTTACCGATACGACAAGGAGTACATTTACCACAGCTTTCGTCAACGGTGAATTCCAAGAAGAACTTAGCGATGTCAACCATACAGTTGTCTTCGTCCATAACTATCATACCACCGGAACCCATCATTGAGCCGATAGAGATAAGGTTATCGTAGTCAATCGGAATATCGAAGTGTTCTGCGGGAATACATCCACCGGAAGGACCACCGGTTTGAGCTGCCTTGAACTTCTTTCCGTTAGGAACACCGCCGCCGATATCTTCTACTACTTCTCTCAAAGTAGTACCCATAGGAATTTCTACTAGACCGGTATTGACAATTTTGCCACCGAGTGCGAACACCTTAGTACCCTTTGATTTTTCGGTACCCATAGATGCGAACCATTCTGCACCCTTAAGAATGATTTGTGCAATGTTAGCATAAGTTTCTACGTTGTTAAGAATGGTGGGTTTACCAAATAGACCTTTTACTGCGGGGAACGGAGGTCTAGGGCGAGGTTCACCACGGTTACCTTCGATACTAGTCATAAGTGCAGTTTCTTCACCGCAAACGAATGCGCCTGCGCCAAGACGAATGTCGATATCAAAATCAAATCCACTATCAAGTATGTTCTTTCCGAGCAATCCGTATTCACGAGCTTGCTTGATTGCTATTTTGCAACGTTCTACTGCGATAGGATATTCTGCACGACAATAGATATAACCTTGATGTGCACCAATAGCATAACCAGCAATGGTCATAGCTTCTAGTACGGCATGAGGGTCGCCTTCTAGTACGGATCTATCCATGAACGCACCGGGGTCACCTTCGTCTGCGTTACAGCATACGTACTTTTCATCACCGGGTTGTTGCATAGCGAACATCCACTTTCTACCGGTAGGGAATCCGCCGCCGCCACGTCCGCGAAGACCACTCTTCGTAATAACGTCTACTACGTCTGCAGGCGTCATTTCGGTAAGAACCTTAATTAACGCTTGATAACCGTCGTGTCCGATATATTCGTCGATGTTTTCGGGATCGATAACACCGCAGTTACGTAAAGCAACACGAGTTTGCTTCTTGTAGAAGTTGGTATCAGACAAAGCCTTAACCGCTACTTCTTGCTTTTCTTCATGTAGTAATCTGGTTACGATTCTTCCCTTAACGATATGTTCGCTAACGATTTCTGCAACGTCTTCTACTTTAACGCCACTATAGAAAGCTCCTTCGGGATAAACGATGATAACCGGACCAACTGCGCAAAGACCAAAACAACCCGTTCTAATAACTTGAACGTCTTTGTCTAGGCCTATGGCTTTAAGTTGATTTTCAAACTCTTCAGCAATCTTCATGCTGTTGTTTGAAGTACAACCAGTACCGCCACATACTAAAACGTGATTTCTAAACATATTGTCCTCCTGTTCCGTACTATTCGTTGGTAATTAAATATTCAGTGCAAATGTTGCCGTTAACAATGTGATTAGCAATTATCTTTCTTGCTTTGTCTGCGTCAACTTTTGCATAAGTTACTTTTTCTTTACCGGGTACAAAAACTTCAATAATGGGTTCAAGTTTACACATACCCAAACAGCCGGCACGACTAATCTTAACGTTAGCTAGTTTTCTAACTGCTACTTCGTCAACAAGCGCGTTAAACACCGGTCTTGCTCCTGCGGAAATGCCGCAAGTTGCCATGCCGACAACGATTCTTATTTCGTTCTCGTCAGGGTTTTCTCTTAAAATAATTTGAGATTGCATTTTGTCCCTGATTGCCTTAATATCAGCGATACTTTTCATAGAATAGCTCCTCCTATAATTGATTGTATGTTTTCTTGTATCATTTCTCTTATAAATTGCAGTACGAAAGGTTCTTCCAAACTATCCGCACCACCAAGTTGTTCTTTGAGTTCTCGTGTGTCGAATACGAATTCTTCACCATTGTACCCAAAGGTAAGTATTATGTCGCACATTGCGCACGCAGGCACGAGCGCGACCATTGTTTCTGCCAAATCACCAAGCGGTGGTCTATCAATACTGTCTACCAAAAACGTTGCCGTAACGATAGTCCCCACCCCTAGCTTTGACTGTATATCGAACGTCCCTCCCGACAATTCCGCTTCCATCTTGAAGAAGGGTATTCCTAATCCCACGTTACGCGTTTTACGCGTCGTAGAATACGGATCTGTTACTTTTTGCAAAAATTCTTCACTCATTCCACAACCATTATCCTTTATGCGGATAGTGAGTACGTTGTCTTCGACTATCACGTCAATATTAATGAGTTCTGCTTTCGCCTTGATAGAATTATCAGTAATATCAAGTATGTTAAGAGATAATTCTTGCATTCGTTATTCTCCCTTCAAATAGCGGAACAACGATTTTATCGTATTGTCGTCAAGTTCCAATTCGCTTTTCATTCCTATCGATTCTAGCGTGTGCGCGTCCGAATCTACCAAAACTTTGTACTTCTTACGATAACTTTCTACTTCGGTATCCGTAGCCCTAGTAGATAGTTCTACCACGGTATATCCACTTTCTATTGCACCCAATATTTGTAGCATTCCGTTTGCTTCTCTATCAATATGCGCCGCTACCGCGATTCCACCGAATTCTGCCACCTTGGTAGGCAACTCAGCGGAAGAAACAGTGCACGATACTAACAATAGATTCTCTTTGTATGCAACTATTTCGTCATCTTCATTTAGAATTAGTTGTTCACCAAAAATATCAGGTTTGTTCTTAATCGGTGGCATTTCTAACGTCTCGTAAAATGCCTTTAAGTTATCAAAGGTTTCGAACAAACACAATACGTGTATATCTTCCACCGTTTGAACTTCTATAGCAGGAACTACGGTGACTCCGTAGAATTCCCCTGCGAGTATTCCTACTTCTACGTTCTCAATTGCGTTATGGTCCGCTATTGCAACCATATCTAACCCGTTCATCTTTGCATATGCAACGACGTTAACGGGAGTCATATCGTTATCCGCACACGGAGATAACGCACTATGCACGTGAAAATCGTATTTAATTTTCATTTTTAGAATACTCTACTACAGCTTCGTAGACGTCTTTTTCCGTTCCTATAAGGTTCACACCGTGTTCTTTTACTTTAGCTAAAAGTTGTTCACTCGGTTCTACGCCTTCACAAAGAACTATTACACCAACGTCTGCAAGCGTTGCTACCGCACATACGTTTACGTTAGTCATTACCGTAAACCACGCGCATTTCGACGGTGCTCTTCCCATTACGAAACTCAAAAAATCTCCGGCATATCCACCGATAATTTCTTTATCTTCGCCTTGGTTATACACTACCGCATTCAACGTCTTAACCACGTCAGATACTCTCTTCATGCTCTTTGCTCCAACACTTTGAATCACGCGGAATAACACCGTTTACTATATCTTCTGCAAATGCTCGACACGACGGTGCACCGCACATTCCGCAATCTCTATGCGGTAATTCGTTGAAGATACTCTCTATCTCCATCATCTTTTTTATCGCCGTTACACGATCCGTACTCAAAGAATAAACGTCTTTTAGTTCGGGTGCTTGTTCCCACGTATAAAAGTCAAGACCTAAACCTTCGTCTGCAAGTTCGTTGAACTTTATAGGTAACTTGCGTCTTAACTCTCTTATTCTTGCCTTTGCTACAAACGGATTCTCAACGTTCATAACTCCGCCGACACATCCACCTACGCAAGCATTGAGTTCTATGAATTCAATACCGCGAAGTTGTCCGTCTTCTATAGCGTTAAGTACTTTCACAACGTTCTCTATTCCGTCTGCCGCAAGGTATTTTTCTCTAGAGCAGTTAGCAGCTTCTCCACCACTAGATGCCCAAGATATTCCTTGCACGCTCATCTTTGACAAGGGTTTTAATTCTACCGACTTCATGACCGGTAAAAGATGCATATAGACTTCACCTGCGCTCAAAACACCGTCTATATATGGTTTATCCACCCCTATGCCCTGTTTTATCGCAAAAACTTTAGCCGGACACGGTGAAATAAAGAATACTCCGATATCTTGTCTTCTTATGCCCTTATCTAGCGCTCGCTTAATCGCTAATTTGGCCGCGATATCCACCGGTGCTAACAATTGCAACAAGTGCGACTTTAGATCGTGGAATCTAACCAAAATTAAATCTAGTACCGCGGGGCACGCAGTGCTAATTACGGGTTTTTTTAGCTTATCTTGATCAAAGAGTATTTTTGTAAGTTCAGAACTTAAATTCGCACCCCTTCCCACTTCAAAAACGTCGTCGAATCCTATTTCTAACAATCCGTTAAGTACGTAGTCGATATTCGTTAAATTATCAAACTGTCCGTAAAGTGATGGTGCGGGTAATGCAATCTTGTATTTATAGTTGTGAATTATTTCGAAAGGATCGTATGCAGGCAATTTTGCTTGATGCGGACAAAGTCTAACACATTCGCCACATCCAATACAACGGTCGTAATTTACGCTCGCTTTACCGTTCCTTACACGAATCGCTTCGGTAGGACAACGTTTCATACAAGTGATACATCCTTTGCACTTGTCTGGATCGAGTATAACCGTATTATGCCTAATCAAATTTTCCTTCATAGTCTTCGTAAGCCTAGTTGAAATTCACTTTCAAGAATACTTTCGTTCCTTTACCTACTTCGCTCTCAATCTTGAACTCATCGGTGTATTTTTTGATATTAGGTAAGCCCATGCCTGCGCCGAATCCCATATCTCTTATTTCTTCCCCTGCCGTTGACCAACCGGGTTGCATCGCGAGTTCTATATTCTCTATGCCTTTACCTTCGTCCACTAAAAGAACTTCTACTCTGTCTGCATAAATATCCACGTACACCTTGCCACCGCAAGCATGTATAACCATGTTAATTTCTGCTTCATACATCGCAATAGCTATTCTTCTTACGTCCGCATTCGGAATACCTAGATTGCGTAGAGTGTCCTTTACGTGATTAGTTGCCGCGCCTGCTGAAATAAAATTATTTCCAGCGACGTCGAACTCCATGTGTATAACGTCAGGCATTTTAACCCTCCGTCTTCAAGCCTGCTTGGTACAAAAGTCCACATGCCCCAAACATTCTATACGGAGACGAAAGCATAACGATACGTCTTTCTTCCGCTAACTTTAGCATTGCAGCATCGGGGCGTTTGCCACGAACAAGTACGATACATACCATATCCATCATCTCTGCCGTGCGCACAACTTGTGCATTACATAGTCCAGTAACGAGTACGGCTTGATCTTTTACAAAAGCAAGCACATCGCTCATCATGTCTGAAGCACAGGCGGAGTTTACTTCCGTTTGTAACAATTCATCCATTCCATAAAGGACTTCTGCATCCAAGATTTTTACAATTTCGTTAATTTTCACTTGTTTTCTCCAAAACTTGTCAGTTATTAGTTGTATTTAGCAATGATGCCAGGTACGTCGTCAGCAACGAGCTTACCATAAACGTCACCATTAACGGTCATAACGGGAGCAAGACCGCAACATCCTATACAACGAGTAGCGGAAAGTGAATATTTACCATCGGAAGACGTCATACCGTCGCTCAAACCTAATTCTCTCTCCAATCTTGCCATAACGTCGCCTGCGCCCTTAACGTAGCAAGCGGTACCAAGGCAAACTGCCATAGAATATTTTCCCTTAGGATTCAAAGAGAATTGTGCATAGAACGTAGCAACGCCGAATACTTCTTCCAAAGATACGTTAAGCTCTTCAGCAACGATAGTTTGTACTTCTATCGGCAAATAACCATAAATTTCTTGTGCTTCTTGCAATGCGGGCATTAATGCACCAGGCATATTCTTAATTTCTGCCAACTTCTCGCGTAAAGCTTTTTCTTGTGCTTCTGTTCCGTTGAAAGGAACTCCGCTTAGTTTAATTCTACCCATAGTAACCTCCCGGTAAAAATTTTTGAATTAGTATATATACTACTCTACCACAAACCATTTTTTTTTGCAATAGCAAATCGGCAACTAAATAAAATATTTCGCACGCTCACCTGAGAGCGCGCATGTGTGGACGAGTTTTTCGTCCGTAATTTCTCTTTGTTTTTTGAATAAAATCACGCATTTTTATAAAATTTTTAACATTAATTTTTGTAAAAAAACCGCAAATTTCTCTAAAATTTGATGGAAAATTATTTTTAATTTATTGGCTATTGTTCACATAAATTTTCACATCACAATTCGCGCTAAATATTTTGTCATTCAAAGCAAACTTCATATATCAGTGTAATTTAAGTTTTATAATAGGCTCCTAAACATTCTATTTAGGTTAGCTATACTAATCAATGTAAGATTTTTGGAATTGTAGACACTGCCAATATATTTATTTTATATTGCTTATATTCTTTCTTGATTAATTGGTTATTTTTTTTAAAAATTGATTTTTTTTGATTTGCACTTTTTCATAAAATATTGAAATATAAAAAAGACCGCTATACTGATAGCGATCTTCTTTTTGTTATTATTACGATGTTTTTTTTAATTACTCATCATTTCATTGAACGCTGCTATGTTTTCTTTGATAGTGCGCTTTGCAACGTCGCAAGACCCTACTTCTAGGACTTTAACGACTTTCCTTTCTAGTTGTTTATAGACGGATAGGAAGTGTCTTAATTCTTCCACTATATGCGCAGGTAATGCTGATATATCGCGATAGCAGTTATATTGTGGATCACCAAAAGGCACTGCGATTATCTTTTCGTCAGTTTCATCGCTATCGCTCATAAACACAACACCTATAGGATAACAACGCACCAAACTCATCTTTTCGATGGGTTGACTACAAAGCACGAATACGTCTAGTGGATCGCCATCGCCTGAAAGAGTATGTGGAATAAATCCATAATTCATGGGATAGTGAGTACTTGTATACAAAACACGATCAAGGATAATAAGTCCCGTTTCTTTGTCTAATTCGTACTTATTTTTACTGCCTTGTTCGATTTCAATGTATGCAATAAAATCATCAGGGTTTATTCTTGACGGATCTATATCTTTCCAAACGTTCATAATTAACTCCTTATCGATTAATTCTTAATTCTGTTTTTTTACTTTATTCTAGTTCCTTCGGGAACGATATCGTCTACGAAGATTACTTGACATCCACAAGCGTTATTCGTTGCTGCAAGCAACATTCCATTACTCGTTACGCCGGTAATTCTAGTAGGCTTTAAATTAGCAACTACTATTATCTTTTTACCAACAAGTTCTTCAGGCTTGTAATCGTGCTTAATTGAAGATACGATTACTCTTTGATCAAGCCCGTCGGATAGTGTTAATTTGTAACAACTATGTGACTTGCGAATTTCTTGACACTTTAATATTTTACAAACACGTAAATCTATTTTTGAGAACTCGTCAATATCCACTTCTTCTTCAATAGGTGCAACGGGGTCGGGTTCACCATACACCTTTTGCTCTTCTATTACTTCAACGATCTCCTCTTTCTTCATTTCTTCCTCAGTAATCGGCGTAGAGAAATCAAGTAAAGGTAGATAATCTTCGGTATTAATTGCAAACAAGAACAAGTATAGTCTAGGTCCTTTTTCTTTGTTTATAAGCAATTTGTATACGTTTTGGAAGAACTTGCCTTGGTATTGCTTGAGCGCCTTGTCTTCCTTTGTTAAACCATGGCAACGTGCAGGAATTGCATATAATTCGGTTTGTAACTCTTCAAGTGTATATCCGCCTTTTGCCAAATATTCATACAAATCTGCTATTTCTTTCTTTTCAGTTTCGTCAAGGGTTTCATAAACTTCCCAATTACGCTTAGCACAGAGCTTATTTACGTTCTCGGGTGAACACTTTTCTAACCAGAATTTAGCTCTTTCTAATCTGTCTGCAAAATCTGCATTCTTGTAAGGCGTACCAATTTTCTCAAACACTAATTCTAATAATTCAACGTTGAAGTCAACAACGGAACCAAGTTGTACAATAAGTCCCATAGGTACACACTTCAATTCTCTGCCTTCAACTTTGCAAAGTTCCATAATGTCGCTAGTTAATTCGTTAGCGGTGCCTTTTTGAACTTCGCTAAGCATCTTATCAAATTCAAAGTATTGACGTAGTATTCCATCGTCTAGACAGAAATTAAATGCTTTTAAGGGTTCATTCCTTGCGTACAACCAAAGCAAAACTTCGGGTTGGTAAAGCTTTAACAAAGTATCAGGGGTTAAGTTGAGACCGCTTGAACCCGACATTTTGCCGGTTTGAAGATTGTTATCGCTAATACCTATAAATTCGTAACCTTGGAATAGGGGCGGTGTATAACCAAAAATCTTTTTGGATATATCCTTAGCCGTATCGTAGCTGCCGTGTGCAGACGCGTGATCTTTACCACCGGGTTCAAAGTCAACGCCTTCATACATCCAACGCATCGGCCAGTCGATTTTCCAAGCAAGTTTGCAATTGAAGTCGGTTTCAAAATTAAATTCGCCACTGTGTCCACACTTACATTCGTAAGTTGCATGAACACAATCGTCGCTTAAAGACGTAATCTTCGTCGTATCTCTTCCGCAAATAGGACAATAAATACTAACGGGATAATATGCTTCTCTTTCCCCTTCCGTTGCATCTTGGGTGCGGTGACTATCTAGTATATCGAATATTTCTCCACGCTTTTTTAACGCAGTAAGAACGTGCTCGCGATATTTTCCACTTCTATACATTTCCGCTTGATGGCGATAATCCATATCAATGCCAAATTTTACGATAGATGCTTCAAATTCTTTTTCGAAATATTCTGCATAAGTTTTTGCATCGGAATCAACGAAAGGATTGATTACGTCCACGTAAGGACAACCGATATATTTTTCCATATCGTCGTTAATTTTCGCTACGTTAACGGGTACTTTTCTCATTCTGTCAAATTCATCCCACGAGAACAACAATCTAGCTTTTTTACCCATCTTGCGTAGCGCTTTTACTACGAAATAACTCGTTGCTATATCACGAAAATTACCTATATGGATAGATCCGGACGGGCTAATACCAGCGGCACATACGTACTCTTCTTTGTTCGGATTCCTATTAACTATTTGTTGTGCTAATTTATCTGACCAATGCATAAAATACCTCCTAGTATGCATTATTGATTGTTAATTACTTAATATATAATACATTAGCGCGCGCAATTTTGCAAGCATTTCTACCATTTACACGATAATTAAGATTAAATAAAAAAATCGGCGAAAGTACTTCCGCCGATTCTTTGGTCTGGGTAAGAGGATTTGAACCTCCGGCCTCTTGAACCCCATTCAAGCGCGCTACCAAGCTGCGCCATACCCAGTCAACGCATTATATATTACACTTATTTTTCGCGTTTGTCAATGTTTTGTACGTTATTTTTTAATTTTTTACTTTATTTTTTGTCGGGTAAAAAAATAAAGTTTATTGCTTCTAATTTATCATATTTCTTTAGTTTAGGCATTCGTTACTCTATAATTGGTAACCTTATGTTGTTATTTTGCTCTATTTACGCCCTTTTTTACAAATTGAATCAAATAACACACCAAGAAAATGACAATATTTACTACAACTATCGTGGAGCCTATTGGGGCATCGCTTAGGCATGCACTTAACAATCCAACTACTGCGCTTACAACGCTAATTATAGCCGAAACTATAACTACCCCTCTAAAGCTTTTTGCTACTCTCATTGCACTTAATGCAGGAAAAACTATAAGCGCACTAATAAGTAATGCACCCACTAATTCCATTGCAAGCACAACAACTATCGCTGTAACAACCGCAAGAATTATCTTATATATACCCGCTTTAAGTCCCGTTGCCTTAGCAAAGGTCTCGTCAAAAGTAACACTAAACAAACGATTGTAAAATATAAGAAACACTACGATGACAATCACTGCGAGCACACTACTTACTATTACGTCTTGAGTAGTCAAACATAGTATCGTTACCCCACCAAAAAGCGTCGTACATACGTCACCCGTAACGTTAATTCCGCCCGTAACGTTCAATACCAAGTACCCAATTGCCATAGCTCCCGTGCTAAGCATTGCAATTAACGTATCCCCTTTTATCTTGGCATTTTCTTTAACCTTCAGGAGAAGTATAGCAACTATTA
Source organism: Clostridia bacterium (assembly GCA_045535785.1). Taxonomy (GTDB): domain Bacteria; phylum Bacillota; class Clostridia; order Christensenellales; family DTU072; genus CAG-1782. The sequence continues at coordinate 6,458 of JAZSMH010000031.1, read as the reverse complement.
TTGTTACGGGTATTGTGAGAATCATATTATCGGCAAAACTCAAAACTACCGCAACTGCATATGCGCCGAAAGCAACGTGCGATAAACCGTCACCTATCATTGAATAGCGCTTTAGAACAAGCATAACTCCAAGAAGTCCGGCACACAACGCTACAAGGACGGAAACTATTAACGCAAAATATACGGATTTGTCCGCTAAATATTGCAAGTTTTCTAACATACACTTCCCCCTTGTTCCAGGTATGCTTCTACGTTCCCAAAGAAAGTTGCGTTATGGCTTACGTGCAGCACTTTATTTGCATATTGCAAAGCTACGTCGACGTCGTGCGATACCATAATAATAGTTATCCCTTCGTCGTTTATTTCTTTTAGTAATTTATAAAACTCCGCGGTAGCGGTAGGGTCAAGTCCTGTAACGGGCTCGTCAAGAATAATTAAATTCTTCGTGGCACATAATGCTCTCGCTAACAATACTCTTTGTTGTTGACCGCCGGATAGTTCGCGAAAACTCTTTTTCGCTATATCGATAATTCCGAGTTTTTCCATATTTTTTAATGCAAGATTTTTTTGTTCTTTTGTATAAAATGGACAAAATTTACCTTGCGATAAACAACCAGATAAAACGATTTCTTTTACAAGCGCGGGAAAGTCTTTATTATACTCTGATCTCTGTGGCATATAACCGATTTCTCTCTTTTTGATGGCATCGGAAAATTCAATATTACCCTTCATGCAGCGATTGAGTCCAACAAGAGTTTTTATCAAACTACTTTTACCAGAACCATTTTCACCAACGATACAAACGTAGTCGCCTTCTTCTATCGTAAAATTAATGTTCTCTACAAAGCATTTGCCTTCATACCCTAACGATACGTTGTTTGCTTTTATAAAATTAGTCATACAACACCTCTTCAAGAACTCGATAATTATTTTGCATAAGATCTAAATAGGTAACTCCGTTTTCATAATCGCTCGCTTTTATCGTCTGACAAGAATGCATCGCAAATATCTTTTTGTTCGTTCCTTCTATTAGAGAATTGGCGAGTGTTCTATCTCCACTTTCTAATACGATAACGCCTTTTAAGTTAAAATCATTAAGCGCGTTCTTTAGTGCAATTTTCGTTAGAATAGGTACGTCGGTTGCGCTAGAACATCCTTCGAAAGCCGATAGATAATTTAAGCCGTAATCCTCGGTAAAATATTTGAAAGGAAATCTATCCGCAACTACTATAGTATCTTTATCCGCGTTATTTATTAAATGCTCAAATTGGCTATCTAAACTAGCTAGTTCGGAAATATAAACTTGATAATTAGAGTTAAATTCGTCTACATATTGTGGATACATAGAGCATAAACTATCCTTAATAGTAGCGCATATTTTGATCGCATTCTTCAATGAAGTCCATATGTGCTCGTCACAAGTAGAATCTTCATGATCGTGCAAATCTACACAATCCACACTATCAAGAAGTTTTACCATCTTAACGTTATCTAGATCAGTACTATTCTTTACTTCGTCAACCCAACCCTCGCTAGTACCACCTATATAGAAAAATAGGTCGCAATTTTTAATTTTGTTTTTATCTTTTAGGGTAAGTTCATAGTTATGAACGTCCACGTCAGACTTCAGTAATACGTCAACGTTTATGAGGTCTTTTGCTATTTGTTTACAAAAATCATATTGCGGAAAAATCGTACACACAACTTGAACGGTATCGTCGACAATATCGTTGCATCCTACAAGTAGAATACAACAAAGTATCATTATTAACGCCACGCATAATACCACTTTTTTCATACTACTTCGCACACTTTTCACATATTCCGTAGAATATAGTTTTACCTTTGTTAAGTATAAACTTCTTCTTTTCGCAAACTTCTAATATTGCTTTTTCTGTTTCTTCGTCTTCCAAATGTATATAACACCCGCAATCAACACACATCAAATGTAGATGATTATGACACCTTTTTTCGTTGAATTTATACAAAAAATTGTTTTTGTCTTGTGCATGTTTTTTTGTTAAAACACCATTTTTTACCATATCCCCTATTTGTCTGTATATGGTACTTTTTTTAGCATTTTCACCAATTTTAGCAATAACGTCATCAACGCTTAACCACGTGCTAGCGTTGTCTTGAAAAATGTTGATTATCTCTTTTTTACTCTTTGTATTATATTGCATTTTCCACCAAAAATCTACGCATCAATTATATCAATGCGCGTTTATCAAGTCAAGCAATTTGAGAATCATTCTCAAATTTATAAACAAGTTCCTACACACAGTAATCGATATAAAAGAAGCATTATTTTTGTGTTTTTCAAAAATTCTATGTAAAAATACTGAAAAATTATTCTAAAGATGCTATTATATTAATTGAAGGATGGATTTTAGTATTAATGAGTGAGTTTATTAAACCTGATTGGAAAAAAAGCAATCTTAATATTTCAGCTACTCTAGCTGAATTTTTAGGTGCGCCCAATAAAAACAATACTTTAGCCTTACTAAAAGAAGAATTGGCAAAAGAATATAAAAACGTTATATTCATTTGTTTTGACGGAATGGGTATAAACCCACTCGAAACAAATTTGAGTGAGGATTCTTTTTTAAGAAAAAATATAAAGCAAACTTTAACTTCAACTTTTCCTTCAACCACAACGAATGCAACGACTTCGTTAGCCTGCAACAAGCAACCATTAGAACATGGTTGGTTCGGTTGGAGTATGTATTTTGAAGAAATTGAACGCAATTTAGATATATATCTACGTAGAGATTCCCAAACTAGAGAAATTGTAAATTACGAATATCCACTTGCAGATAATACTGATTGTTATTTTGACAACGTAAATACCGATTATGAGATTAATACGATTTTGCCTATTTACGTTAAAACGAAAAACGAAGATAAAAAGATAGTAATTACCAATGAATTTGAATTATGCGACGCAATCAGAAAAGTTTGTGCTAAAAATGGCAAACAATTCATATATTCCTATCTTCCCGAACCAGATGCAAGAATGCACGAATTTGGTGTTTCTAGCAACGCTGCAAAATCAACAATAGCAAGTATAAATAATGAAATTGAAAAACTTTATAACGATTTAGAAGATAGTTTAATTATCATCACCGCTGACCATGGCCAAATAGATATTAAAGGCTACGTTGAATTTTATAAAGACAAGGAACTTAACGACATGCTACGTTGTGTTCCTTATTTAGATGCAAGATCTCCTGCTTTTAACGTTAAAAAAGGCAAAGAAAGCGACTTCGAAAGAATTTTTGAAGAAAGATACGGAAAAGATTTTAAACTTTATAAATCAAAAGATTTGATTAAACTCGGTTACTTCGGTGAACGTGGTGAGTATGGTTATCTATTAGGCGATTATATAGCTATTGGCACGCACACTTATAAACAATTTATTTCTTTTGAAGGCATGCATAGATTCAAAGGACATCACACGTCTTTAACTGAAGAAATGAACGTTCCATTGATTATGTTAACTAAAAAATGACCCAATAAAAATTGAGTCATTTTTTAGTTTTTACACTTATTTCTATAATTTTTAATTTCTCCAGAAACCTTGTTGGCGCATCATTTTTATCTTCATATCCATTTGTTCCATAAACTCTTTGTTCGTTTTGGTCTTGATTAATTCGGATATCATTTGTTCTGACGCATCTCCACCGTCTCCTGCGTTCAACATACGGCGCATATTCCAAACGGTTTCCAATTCTTTTTGTGAAAGTAATAGCTCTTCACGTCTAGTACCACTTCTATTTAGATCGATAGCGGGGAATATTCTCTTCTCAGTCAATCTTCTATCAAGGTGGATTTCCATATTTCCAGTACCTTTGAATTCTTCGTAAATAACGTCATCCATTCTACTTCCAGTATCTACTAATGCCGTTGCTATAATGGTAAGACTTCCGCCGTTTTCTATATTACGCGCAGCGCCAAAGAATCTCTTAGGACTATGCAATGCACCTGGATCAATACCGCCGGAAAGTGTTCTTCCCGTAGGCGATATAGTAAGGTTATATGCACGCGCAAGACGAGTTAAACTATCCATAAGTATAACGACGTCTTCGCCCATTTCTACCAGTCTCTTTGCTCTTTCTAACACCAATTCTGCCGCTTTCGTATGATGTTCGGGCATTTCATCGAAGGTAGAATAAACAACTTCACCATTTATTGAGCGTTGCATATCGGTTACCTCTTCAGGCCTTTCGTCGATTAATAACACAATAAGATGTGCATTGGGGTAATTGGCCGAAATGCTCTTAGCAACGTTCTTCAATAACGTTGTTTTACCTGCTTTAGGGGGAGAAACAATCATTGCTCTTTGTCCCTTACCTATCGGTGCTACCAAGTCTATGCTACGTATTGCAAAATCGTTCTTCGTTCCGTCTATTTCTAATCTATAACGGCTGTCTGGATAAATTGGCGTGAGATAATCGAAGTTTTTACGTTTGAAGGCACAACTAGCATCTTTACCGTTAACTGATAAAATATTAAACACTTTGCCAGGCTTATTATCCAAATTCTTTTCAGCTTGCGCTCTAACGAAGTCACCTTTTCTCAACCCAAATTTCTTTATTCTTTGCGCAGAAAGATATCCATCTTTTTCTCCGCCCTCATAATTGTGAGCTCTCAAAAAACCGTATCCGTCTTGCATTATTTCTAGCACACCTTCAACAACTTCTATATTATCGCCTTCTGCTTCTTCTTTGTTGTTTTCGATAGTGCTCTCTTCTTTATTTTCGTTTGCTTGCTGACTAGATTGCTTCTTAACGTTATTATTAGCACCTTCTTTGCGCTTATACGTTTTTCGCCATTCCTGTTCTTCTTTTGCCGAAAAACCGCTATTCGTGTCAGTAAGGCCGTCCATTATTTCTACGGTTTCTGGAATTATTCCACCTTCATTGGGATCAATTTCTAATCCACATTCATCATTAGGTTCTTCTCTCACTGCAACAAACTCAGTTTCTACGTATTCCTCTTCGGTAGGGATACTGATTTCTGTTGCAACTATTGATGAATCACCTGAATCATTGAACGTAATACTGTTACTAGATGTTGTAGACTTATTAAGAGTCGTATCATTGCTGTTTATATTGATTGATTGCTCTCTCTCTTCCGAAAGAATAGTCCAAACTTCCGTTATTAATTCGCCTTTTTTCTTGCTAGTGGGGCTTTTTATTCCTAATGATTTTCCTATAATTCTCAATTCGTAAAGAGTAAGATTCTCTAAAGACTCTATACTTGTATAACTAAAAAAATCCATGGATTTCCTCCGTGTTTTATTGATGCACAAACGTAAAATACTAACATTAGTATATTATCGCTGTGGCTATGTAATTATTCTTATTTTTTGTGAAATAAAATCAGACTAAATTCGTCTTGTGTAAATGAAAAAAATTTTTGCAAGACTCCCTTACCATATAAGGGAGCCTTGCGCGTTTTGTGTTAATTATTTCTTTGCTTTAATTGCTGCTTGAGCTGCTGCAAGTCTAGCGATCGGCACTCTAAACGGTGAGCAAGATACATAGCTCAAACCAATCTTATGGCAGAATTCGATAGTGGAAGGATCACCACCGTGTTCACCACAAATACCTAGGTGCATTTCGGGACGAACTTGTCTTCCTAGTTTTGCAGACATTTCCATAAGTTTGCCTACGCCTACTTGGTCAAGTTTTGCGAACGGATCGTTTTCGTAAATCTTGGTGTCGTAGTATGCATCTAAGAACTTACCTGCGTCGTCACGGCTGAAGCCAAAAGTCATTTGGGTTAGATCGTTCGTACCATAGCAGAAGAATTCAGCTTCTTTTGCAATTTCGTCAGCGGTAAGAGCTGCTCTAGGAATTTCGATCATGGTACCAACTTCGTAGTTAAGTGCAACACCAGATTTTTCGATTTCTTCGTTAGCAACAGCTACTACGATATCTTTTACAAACTTGAATTCTTTGATTTCGCCTACTAGGGGAATCATAATTTCGGGTAATACTTTCCAATCTGGATGTTTCTTTTGAACGTTGATTGCAGCCTTAATAATTGCTCTAGTTTGCATCTTAGCAATTTCAGGATACGTTACGGTTAGCCGGCATCCTCTATGTCCCATCATGGGGTTAAATTCGTGTAGGTTGTTGATGATAGCCTTGATTTGTTCTACAGTTTTACCTTGAACGCTTGCAAGTTCTGCAATGTCAGCTTCTTCCGTAGGAACGAATTCATGTAGAGGAGGATCTAAGAAACGGATAGTAACGGGGTTACCTTCAAAGTCGGAGGCCAAGCGGTCTTAGGAAGACAATTTCATCACACAACTCCTTGGCTCACAGAACGACATGGCTACGATCCGACTTCCTTGAACGCTTGCAAGTTCTGCAATGTCAGCTTCTTCCGTAGGAACGAATTCATGTAGAGGAGGATCTAAGAAACGGATAGTAACGGGGTTACCTTCA